>NZ_JBBCUM010000001.1:0-675665 GCF_037147855.1 Allobosea sp. MMO-172
CTTGTTCACGCTCATATGCGGGAAGAGCGCATAGCTCTGGAAGACCATGCCGAAGCCGCGCTCTTCCGGACGCAGCGGGTCGATGCGCTTGTCGTCGAGCCAGATGCCGCCGCCGGTCGCAGGCAGCAGGCCCGCGATCAGGTTCAGCGTCGTCGACTTGCCACAACCCGAAGGGCCCAGCAGCGCGATGAACTCGCCCTTGCCGATCGTCAGCGAGACGTCCTTGAGCGCGTTATGGGTGCCGAAGTCACGGCTCAGACGGTCGAGCCGAAGCTCGCGGAACGAGGCTGCGTTAATGGTCATGGCTTCCGGATGAAACTGAGAAACGGGATCTGAACAGCAGGCGGCGGGCCTCGGACCAAGCCAAGGCCCGCCGCTGCAATCGCAGTTACTTCTTCTTCGCGCCGCCGACCTGCTCGTCCCAGATGCGGAAGGCGATCACCATCTTGTCGGGGTTGAGCGGAGTTTCCATCGGGTTGTCGGCGATCAGCTTCTCGTATTCGGGCCGGCCGAACTCGGCGATCGCCTTCTGGCTGGAGGCCGGGGCCATCGAGAGCGGCACGTCCTTCACCGCCGGGCCCGGATAGAAGTAGCCCTCGTCATAGGTGAAGGCCTGCTGAGCGGGCGTCAGCATGTGGCGGATCAGGTCGAGCAGCACGTTGAGCTTCTCGTCCGAGACGCCCTTCGGGATCATCATGTACTGGGCGTCGGTGACCCAGTGGAAGCCCTTGAGCGCCTGGATCTTGGCTTCCTTCGGCACGATGCCGAGCACGCGCGGGTTGATGTCCCAGCCGGTGGTCGAGACGATGATGTCGCGCGAGCCGTCGCCGAGCTCCTTCATCGTCTGGCCGGTGCCGCCCGGATAGTACTCGATGTTCTCGCCGAGCTCCTTGAGATAGGCCCAGGTCTTGTCCCAACCCTTCTCCGGATCCTTCGGGTCCTTGTCGCCGAGGAGATAGGGCAGGCCCATGATCCAGGTGCGGCCGGGGCCGGAATTGGCCGGGCGGCCGTAGAAGAAGCGGTTCTTGTTCTGCTTGGTCCAGGCCAGCAGCTCTTCCGCCGTGGTCGGCACCTGCTTGACGCGGTCCGGCATGTATTCGAGCAGCGGACCGGAAGGGTAATAGACCATCGCCATGGCCTGGCCCTGCCCGAGATTATGCATGGCGAGCGCCGGCTTGAGGTAGATGTCCTCCGGCTTCGGCAGTTCGGCCTGCAGGCGCGGCAGCAGGTCGACCCAGAGCTTCTGGTCGATGCCGGCCGAAAGCACGTCGAGACCGCCGATGACCATGTCGATGTCGAGGCGGCCGGCATTCTGCTGGGCCTTGATCTTCGCCGGCAATTCCGGCGCCGGGGCCTTGGTGAAGACCATGCGCGAGACGGCCTTGGGATTGGCCTTCGGATAATTCTCCAGCGGCGTCTGGACGAGGGCGAGCGCCCCGCCGACATCGATGATGCTGATCGTCAACGGCGAGGCCGGCAGCTTGAGCTGCTGCGCGAAGACGCCGGGCGCATGCGCAGCGACGCCGAGACCGGCAACGCCACCGATGAAATGACGCCGATTGATGCTGTCGTGAGCCATGATTTCTCCTCCAGATGTGGATGCCCGCTTACGAGCTTTATTATGATGCGCAGGCCCGACCGCCCCGATCCGGCCCCTGCCCCTCGCACCGGGAACCTGCCAAGTTGACGCAGCCCCCGGTTGATCAGTATCCTAGTATACTAGTCGTCGAGAGCTTGGCAATGGCCCACCCTGCAACCCGTCACAGCACGGACCAGATCTACAGCGTCCTGCGCAGCGATGTGATCAGCGGCGCGCTGAAACCGCGCGAATCGATGTCGGAAGCGCGGATGGCTCTGCGCTTCGGCGTCAGCCGCACACCTGTGCGCGAGGCGTTCAAGCGGCTGGTCGACGAGGGCTTCCTCGTCGCCGTGCCGCAGGTCGGCACCTTCGTCGCGCCGATCGACCTCGCAGCCGTCCATGACAGCCAGTTCGTGCGCGAGACGCTGGAATGCCGCACCGTGGTGCTGGCCGCCCAGCGCATCGGCGATGCCGATTGCCGCCGGCTCGCCGCCCAGATCGAGGAACAGGCGGAGGCCGTCAGGCGCGGAGAGCGCTCCGAGATCTTCCGCCTCGACGAGGTGTTCCATGCCGAGATCTCGCGCATCGCCGGCCACCGCGCCGTCTGGAGCATGATCGAGGGCGTGAAGGCCCAGATGGACCGGGTGCGCTGTCTCTCGCTGGAGACGCCGTCTTGGTCCGAGGTGATCCTGAACGAGCACAGGATCATCGCCGCCTGCATCATGAAGCATGACGCCAAAGGCGCGGAGGCCGCGATGCGCGCGCATCTGCGCACCGTCTTCGCGACGATCGACACGATCGCGAAGGACCATGCGGACGCCTTCGACGATTCCCGCCTCGTTCCCGAATCCACCTGACGCCCGTTCTCCGCGCAGCGACATTTCTCACAAGGATAACAAGACCATGGAACAATGCTGGCGCTGGTTCGGGCCGGACGATGTCGTGACTCTGGCGCAGGCCCGGCAGGCCGGCGCGACCGGCATCGTCAACTCGCTGCACCAGATCCCCTACGGCGTCGTCTGGAGCGTCGAGGAGATCGAGAAGCGCCAGGCCATCGTCCGCGCCGACAAGAGCCTCGGCCTCGAATGGAAGGTGGTCGAGAGCCTGCCGATCCACGAGAGCGTCAAGATCGGCGAAGGCGACCTTGAAACCGTCTTCGAGAACTACCGCCAGTCGATGCGCAACCTCGCCGCGTGCGGCCTTGAGGTGATCTGCTACAATTTCATGCCGGTGCTGGACTGGACCCGCACCGAACTCGCCCACAAGCTGCCCGGCGGCGGCACCGCGCTACGCTTCAACCTGCACGAATATGTCGCGCTCGACCATTTCATGCTGAAGCGCAAGGGCGCCGACGAGGGCCATTCCGCCGAGGTGATGGACAAGGCCAGGGCCTGGTTCGAGAAGTCCTCGCAGGCCGATCGCGACCGCCTGCTCTCCAGCGTCATGGCCGGCCTGCCCGGCGCCTTCGACCGCTACGACCTGCCCGGCCTCGCCCGCATCCTCGAGCGCTATGCCGGCATGACCCATGACAAGCTGCGCGCCAACCTGAAGCGCTTCCTGGAGGCGATCATCCCGACCGCCGAAGAAGTCGGCATCCGCATGTGCATCCATCCGGACGACCCGCCGCGCTCGCTGTTCGGCCTGCCGCGCATCTGCTCGACCGAGGACGACATCGCCTACATCCTCGGCTCGGTCGAATCCCCCGCGAACGGCCTGACGCTGTGCTCGGGCTCGCTCGGCGCCAATCCGAAGAACGACGTGCCCGGCATCGCCCGGCGCTTCGCCGACAAGATCTGGTTCGCGCATCTGCGCAACGTCGCCAAGGACCCGGACGGCTCGTTCATGGAGGCCGAGCATCTCGGCGGCGATACCGACATGGTCGCGCTGGTCGATGCGCTGATGGCCGAGGAGCAGCGCCGCAAGGCCGCTGGCCATCCGCATTGGCAGATCCCGATGCGGCCGGACCACGGCCACGAACTGCTCGACGATGTCGGCAAGGGCAGCTTCCCCGGCTACCCGGCCGTCGGGCGCCTGCGTGGACTCGCGGAGTTGCGTGGCGTGATGACCGCGCTGGCGCAGGTCAAGGGCTACGCGGCCTGAGACGTAAAAAGGCGGGCCTTAGGCCCGCCTTTGCAACCGCTCTGTAGCGCTCTCTGCCTCAATGATCGTGGGAGTGGCCCTTGTGGCCATGCGCGGCGCCATGGCCGTGGCCATGGTCGTGGTGACCATGACCGTGATGGTCGTGATCGTGGCCGCAACCACAGCCCTCGCCATGGGCATGCTTGTGACCGTGCTCGTGCTTGTGGCCATGCGCGTGATCATGGCCGTGGTGATCATGATGATGGCCGTGGTCATGGCCATGATGACCGTGATGGTCATGACCATGGTCGTGATGATCGTGCCCGCAGCCGCAATCGTCGCCATGGGCGTGGTGATGGACTTCCGCCTCCGGCTGGAACGGGCGCTCGACCACCGTCATCGAGCAGCCCTGCCCGCGCACCAACTCGCCAAGGGCTGCATCATTCGGAATGTAGAGAGCCTCAGCCGTCATCTCGGCCGGGACATGATGGCCGCCGAGATGCCAGGCGAGGCGCACCAGCCGCAGCGGGTTCTCGGCGCGGATTTCCAGCAGGCTTTCCGGCGCGGCCTTGATCTGGACCAGCGTGCCGTCTTCGAGCTTCAGGGCATCGCCATCGTTCAGCACCGCCGCCTTGTCGAGCGAGATCGCGAATTCCAGCCCGCCCGCGGCGCGAACGCTCACGCCGTTGATCGCGCGATCGCGGTGGCCCAGCGGCAGCGTATCGACGACGCGCTCGGCCTTGACGGCGGCCTTGCGGAGAACGGAGGTGGCGCGAAGCATCGGCGGCGATCCCATGGCTTGAGGCTCAGGCACCACGCGCCCGAGCCCGGATCGCAGCTTAGTAGCACAAACCGGCGGCCGCGCTACCAAGCCTGGATGTCACAGGGGCCTCAGCGCGGCAGCGCCTTGACCTCGGTGTCGAACTTCTTGAGCAGGCGCGAGCGCTCGGCCGGCGAACCCCAGCGCGGGGTGTCGTAGTCGATCAGCTTCATCTCGGCGAATTTCGGCGCATCCGGCGAAAGCAGCGAATTCTTGTTCGACGGGATCGAGTTGATCTTCAGCTTCGCATTGATGTTCTGGGCATCGGGCGAAAGCGTGAAATCGACGAACTTGCGCGCGGCTTCAGGGTTCTTGCCGCCCTTGATGATCGAGACCGAGCCGGTCTCGTAGCCGGTGCCCTCGCAGGGGGCGAAGGTCTCGATCGGCGCACCCTGCAGCTTCTGCGTCAGCATGTCGTGGATGAAGGCGATGCCGACCGCCGTCTCGCCGAGCGCCGCGGCCTTGACCGGGGCGATGCCGGACTTGGTGTACTGGCTGATGTTCTTGTGCAGGCTCTTGAGATACTCGAAGCCCTTCTCCTCGCCGAGGCGCTGCACCGTGGTCGCCAGGAAGACATAGGCCGTGCCCGAGGAACTGGGATCGGCGATCTGGACCTCGTCGCGCAGCTTGGGGTCGAGCAGGTCGGCCCAGCATTTCGGCGCGGCGATGCCCTTCTTCTTCAGGACTTCGGTGTTGTAGCCGACTCCGAGCGCGCCGAGATAGATGCCGTTGGTGCGGAATTTCGACTGCTCGGCATGGCGCTGCGCCCAATCGTGCAATTCCGGCAGCTTCGGCGATTTGTACTCATCGAGCAGGCCTTCGTCGGCCGCCTGGAGATGCGGCTCGCCCGGCCCACCCCACCAGACGTCACCGCGCGGGTTGCTCGCCTCGGCCTTGACCTGCGCATAGACCTCGCCGGTGCTCTTGCGGACCATCGAGACCTTGATGCCGGTCGCCTTCTCGAACATCGCCGCGCCCTCGCGGCACTGCTCCTCGAGGATCGAGCAATAGACCGTGACCTGGCCCTGAGCGAAGGCCGGGGCCGTGAAAGCCAGGCCGACGAAGAGCGCGCCAACCGGCGCAAAGCGCGAAGAAACCATCATCATCCTCCCGATCGGATTCGTTTGCCGACGAAAAGACCGGTGGGAGGATTGGGAGTCAAGCGAAGGGCGGCTAGGCCTCGCCCTCCGGCTTGTCGGGCACGGGAGCTGCCACCGCCTCGGCCGGCTTCGCGCGTTTCTTCTTGGCGACGGGCTTCTTGCGCCGCTTCGCCCGCACCTTCGGCAACTGCGCCTCCTGCAGCATCTCGAGCTGGACCTGCTGGATCTCGGCCAGACGCTGCCATTGCCGGGTGACGAGATGGTCCATCTTCTCGTGCAGATGCCGGATTTCGAGCTCGGCCTTCAGGTTGACCTGATAGTCGTTGAGCGAGCGCAGGCGATCCTTCGATTCCTGCCGCTTCTGGCTCATCATGATGATCGGCGCCTGCACCGCCGCGATGCAGGACAGCACGAGGTTCAGCAGGATGAAGGGATAGGGGTCGAAGGCCTTGACCTCGCCCATCAGGCCGTTGATCCCCATCCAGACGACCAGCACGAGGCCGAAGCTGATCAGGAACGCCCAGGAGCCGCCGAAGCTCGCGAGATTGTCCGAAAAGCGCTCGCCGAGCGTGCGATGCTCCTCGAAATCGTCCTCGGTGTTCTCGGCGATGGTCTCCTGCCGGGCGATGCTTTCGGCGACCTCGCGGTCGAGGTCCGAGTATTCGCCGTGCTCCTCGCGCAGGATTTCCTCGACATAGCGTGTGCGGTAGCGCGCGAGTTCCTTCAGGCTGATCAGCGCGTGGTCGGGCAGATCGGGGAAATCGTTGCGGATATGGTCGGCGAGCGCCGGGCGCAGCGTGCCGATCTCGATCAGGTTCTTGCGCGCCAGCTCCTGCCCGCTGATGGCGCAGATTCCGCGCTTCTTGCTGGCCGCGCCGGCGAGGCTCGCCGGACCGGCCAGGGTCGCGAGAGCGGCCGACGGCGCCTCCGCAACCCGATCATCATCCTGTTCCTGTGTCATTCCCTGCCCGTCATTGCGTCTTTAGCCTTGCGCAGATTGCACCTGATCCCCGGGCCGATACCAGCACCCGAAAAAGCCCGGCCGATGGCAGCCTTCCGAAACGAGATCGCCCGGCGAGGCGGCTGCCTCTCCGGGCTCATGGTCGTCACGGGGCCGCACACGGCCCGTTCGGGCTAGGCCTCAGCCTTTCGGCTTCTCGTCCTTGTCGGCTTCGTCCGAATCCTCGTCATCCTCTTCGGATTCGTCGGCCTCGTCGCCCTCATCCTCGTCGTCTTCCTCGTCCTCTTCGTCGAGGTCGAGATATTCGTAGCCGAAGACGATCTCGCCGGTCTCCGGATCGAAGGCGCTGGCAGACGCATCCTCGAAGGCCTCGATCAGCAATTCGGCGTCCTCGGCCCCCTCGACATCGAAGCGGCGCACGGCCTCCTCGCCATCGGCCCGCAGGACGAGCTCGATCGCCCAACCCTTGCCCGTGGTGTCATAGATGCATTTCAGACCCTGGATCGCCAGCATGATGCTCTCTCCTGAGCGCGGCAGCGCGCGCCGGGTCAGATGCCCGACGCGCGTGACGACTGCGCGACGCTCGAAAGACAGAGGTTAGATAGCGATCGACCCGCTAGCCGCCGGCCTGCGCGAGGAAGCGCTCGACTTCGTCGCGCTGCGGCGCGCCGCTGCGGCCGCCGAAGCGGGTGCATTTGATCGCGGCCGCCGCCGAGGCGAAGCGGATCGCGGCCGGCTCGGTCTGCCCTTCGGCCAGGGCCAGCGCGAAGGCGCCATGCCAGACATCGCCGGCGCCCAGCGTATCGACCGTCTCGACGACGAAGGCCGGGCTGTGCCTGACCTCGCCGCCCTCGACGAAGAGCACGCCCTCCTTGCCGAGCGTGACCGCGAGCCAGGTCGGGACCCCGGACGCAATCTTGGCGAGGCCGATGCGCGGATCCTCCTCGCCGGAAATCTCGCGCAGGGCCTGCTGGCTGAAGGCAACATGGCTCGCCGTATCGACGAGATCGGGATGCGGCGGCTTGCGGTCGCCGTCGAGCACGCCGGGCACGCCGGCGGCGCGGGCGAGCTTGAGAGCAGCGAGCGCCCCCTCTCCCCAGCGCGTATCGGCAAGCACGGCGCCAGCGCCCGCTGGAAGCGCGGCCGGCAGCCAGGCGACATCCTCCGGCATGGCCGGATCGGAATAGGAGATCACCATGCGCTCGCCTTCGGCATCGACCAGAATCGCCGAAACGGGCGAGCGCAGCCCGGCGACGCGACGGGCGAAGCCGGCATCGACACCTTCCGATTCGAGATCGGCGACGATCTGGTCGCCGGTCAGGTCATCGGCGAGGCGCGTCGCCAGCCAGCAGGCGCCGCCGAGGCGCGCGATCGCGGCCGAGGCATTGCCGGCGCAACCGCCACCGACGACGGCGAGCCCGCGCGAGCGGTATTTCTCGCCGCGCGTCGGCATGGTCTCGACGCTGTAGACATAGTCCAGCGTCGCGATGCCCAGGCAGAAGACGCCGGCACTGGCAGGTTCACGAGCCAAAGCGCTGCCCTTCGATATCCGTATGGACGAAATCATCGCCCTTGTAGGCGAGCTTCAGGCCGGCACTGCGGGCGGAAGCATAGGCGAAACAGTCGCCCATGTTGAGGCGGGCAGAGTGGCCGGAGAGATAATGATATCGAGCAGCACACAGGCTGGCCAAGCGACCCGTTTCTGTATCGATGGGCCGTATTTCGACTTGAAGCGATGTCAGAAAATCCATTGCCGCATCATAGGCTTCATCGAAGCCGATCTTGCGTAGCCGTGCGATGCGGGACGACGCTTCGAACACCGCTAGCGGTGACGTCGCCAGCCTCTCGCTTTCGAGGATGGCTGAGTGGATCGCCTCAGCTTCTATCTCACCAGCAAGCACCGCGACCAATACCGAAGCATCGAGAAACATTCAGAGTTCGCCAGACTCACGATCGAAGAATTCCTTATGCGTCATTCCGTCGTCCACGACCGGATGATCGGCAAAGCGCTCGCGGACGCGTCTGAAGGCCTCGTCGACCTGCCGGCGCCGCTCCTCGCGGCGCTTCAACTCGCGCTCGACGGCCATGCCGATCGCTGCCTGCAAGCTGATGCCGTCCCGCTCCGCAAGCTCGCGGACCATGCGATCGATCTTCGGATCGCGGACGAGAATGCCCATCGCAGCCTCCATGATATCATCCAATGATATCATGGAGGCTATCACTGGACAAACGCGGAGCTCACCAGCTCCCGGTGTTCTGCATGCTCGCCCACGGCTCGGCCGGGGCCTTCGGCTCGCCCTTCTGGAGCAGTTCGATCGAGATGTTGTCGGGCGAGCGGATGAAGGCCATGTTGCCGTCGCGCGGCGGGCGGTTGATGGTGACGCCGGCCTTCATCAGCTTGTCGCAGGTCGCGTAGATGTCATCGACCTCATAGGCGAGATGGCCGAAGTTGCGCCCGCCGGTGTAGTTCTCCGGGTCCCAGTTATAGGTCAGCTCCAACGTCGGGCGGCCGCGCGAGGCGCCGGCCTTGGCCTCCGCCAGATCGTCGGAAGCCGCGAGGAAGACCAGCGTGAAACGGCCCTTCTCGTTCTCGATGCGGCGGGTTTCGACCAGCCCGAACTTGTTGACGTAGAAATCGAGCGCCTGATCCAGGTCGGTCACGCGCACCATGGTGTGGAGATAACGCATCATGTTTCCTCGTTGAGGGGCGGCAGGGTTGATCCGTTTCCTAAATCAGGCAAGAGCATCGGCGCTCCAGACAAACTCGCCAAGCCATCTGAACAGGACGCGCCATGACGACAACGCAAGACGGGCCGGCGACGGCACCGGCCGTGCGCGCCACGCCCGCCCAGATCGCGCAGATCAAGCAGCGCGCCGCGATCATCTCGGTGATGGCGACGATCCTCCTCACCGCGGCGAAGATCGTCGGCGCCATCATCTCCGGCTCGCTCGCCCTGCTCACCGACGCCCTGCAGGGGCTGGTCGATGTCGGCTCGACGCTGTTCACCTGGTTCGCCGTCCGCGCCTCCGACAAGCCGGCCGACGACGAACATCACTACGGCCATGGCAAGGTCGAGGCGCTGGCTGCGCTGGTCGAGACCGCGATCCTGTTCACGCTCGCCGGCGCGATCCTCTGGGAGGCCGGCAACCGGCTCTGGACCAATGTCATCGAGCACGTCCAGGTGACGCCGCTCGTCATCGGCGTGCTCGTACTCTCGATGATCGTCGACGCGATCCGCTGGCGTTCGCTGACCAAGGTCGCCCGGGAGACCGGCAGCGAGGCGCTGGCCGGCGAAGCCACGCATTTCTCGGCTGATTTCGTCGGCTCCGGGCTGGTACTCGTCGGCCTCATCGGCGTCTGGTACGGCTTCGAGCGCGCCGACACCGCCGCCGCCTTCGCGATCGCCGCCTATACCGCTTTCTCGGCCTATCGCCTTGCCCGGCGCGTGCTGGACACGCTGATGGACACGGCGCCCGAGGGCGTCAGCGACAAGCTGCGCGAGGTCGCGCGCGGCGCGCCCGGCGTGGTCGGCGTCAACTGGCTCAGGGTGCGCCCGGCCGGAGGGCGCGTCCATGGCGAGATCGGCATCAGCGTCTCGCGCACCCTGCCGCTCGACCGCGTCGTCGCGATCAAGGCCCAGCTCGGCGAGGCGCTTCTGAAAGCCGAGCCCGGCGCCGAGATCACGATCACGGCCGATCCCGTGCAGGTCGATGACGAGACCGCGCTGGAGCGCGTGCTGCTGATCGCGCTCAAGCTCAAGATCCCGGTGCACCACGTCACCGTCCATTCGATCGGCGACAAGCTCTCGGTCAGCCTCGACATGGAAGTCGACCAGAGCCTGCCGCTCGGCGAGGCGCACGAGATCGCCACCCGGCTGGAAAGCGCGATCCGGGCCGAGTTCGGCGGCGAGACCGAGGTCGAGACCCATATCGAGCCGATGGAGACCGGCCAGCCCTCCGGCCATAACGCCGCCTGGGAAACGGTCGAGGATATCGGCAAGGCGCTCGCGGGCGAGGCCGCGAAGGTCGCCGGCCCGATCCACGACATCCACAGCGTGCGCGTGCGCCAGACGGCCAAGGGGCTGGTGGTCAACTACCATTGCCGCGTCGATCCGACGCTGGACGTCGCCGCCGTGCATCATGCCGTCGATGCGATCGAGCGCGCGGTGCGCCTCGCCCGGCCGCAGGTCTGCCGGCTGGTGAGCCATGCGGAGCCGGCGGTTCCGGCAGGAGCAAACTGACCGGACGCGCAAGCGAGGCTTCCGGCCTCGTCCGGCAAAGGCTACACACGCAACCCTGACCTTCGCCATCAGGGATTCCATGCGTACCGACGACGCCCCGCTGATCCGCCTCGAGGATTACCGCCCCAGCGACTGGCTGATCGACACGGTCGATCTCGACGTCGGCTTGCATCCGCAGAAGACGCGGGTACGCGCCCTGCTGGCGCTCAGACCCAACCCGGATGGGCAATCCGGCGCGCCGCTGAAGCTCGACGGCGACGAACTCGTGCTGAAGTCGCTGGCCATCGACGGCAAACTGCTCGACGCCAGCGCCTATATGGCGACGCCGCAGGCGCTGACGATCCCGAACCCGCCGCCGCATGACTTCACGCTGACGATCGAGACCGAGCTCGACCCCTCCGCCAATACCAAGCTGATGGGGCTCTATCGCTCGTCGAAGGTCTATTGCACGCAGTGCGAGGCCGACGGCTTCCGCCGCATCACCTATTTCCTCGACCGGCCGGACGTGATGAGCGTCTACACGGTCAGGCTCGAAGCGGCGAAGGCCGAGGCACCTGTCTTGCTCTCCAACGGCAACCTCGTCGCGGCAGCCGAACTGCCCGGCGGCGACCGGCATTTCGCCGTCTGGCACGATCCGCACCCCAAGCCCGCCTATCTCTTCGCGCTGGTCGGCGGGGCGCTCGACCATGTCCGGCAGGATTACGTCACCGCCGACGGCCACAAGGTCGAGCTCGCCGTCTATGTCGAGCCGGGCAAGGCGGAGCGCGCCGGCTGGGCGCTGGATTCACTGGTGCGCTGCATGCGCTGGGACGAGCAGGTCTTCGGCCGCAACTACGATCTCGACGTGTTCAACGTTGTCGCCGTGTCCGATTTCAACATGGGGGCGATGGAGAACAAGGGCCTCAACATCTTCAACGACAAATACGTCCTCGCCGATCCGCAGACGGCGACCGATGGTGACTACGCCTCGATCGAGGCGATCATCGCGCATGAGTATTTCCATAACTGGACCGGCAACCGCATCACCTGCCGTGACTGGTTCCAGCTCTGCCTGAAGGAAGGCCTCACCGTCTTCCGCGACCAGGAATTCTCCGCCGACGAACGCTCGCGCCCGGTGAAGCGCATCGCCGATGTCCGCACCCTGCGCTCGACGCAATTCTCGGAGGATGCCGGCCCCCTCGCCCATCCGGTGCGGCCGCGCGCCTACAAGGAAATCAACAACTTCTACACGCCGACGGTCTACGAGAAGGGCGCAGAGGTCATCCGCATGCTCAAGGTTCTGATCGGCGACGACGCCTTCAAGCGCGGCATGGACCTCTATTTCGAGCGCTGCGACGGGACGGCCGCGACGATCGAGGAGTTCCTCGCCTGCTTCACTGAGACCTCCGGGCAGAACCTCGACCATTTCGCGAGGTGGTACGAGCAGGCGGGCACGCCGACCATCGTCGCATCCGGCCACTACGACGCCGCGGCGAAACGCTACACGCTCGACCTGGCGCAGAGCACGCCGCCGACGCCCGGCCAGTCCGAAAAGCAGCCCGTCGTCCTGCCGATCAAGCTCGGCCTCGTCGGCGCGAAGGGCGACCTGCCGCTGAAGACGGCTTCGAACGCCTATGCCGGCGAGGGGCTCGTCGTGCTCGACCAGCCCTCGCTGTCCGTGACCTTCGAGGATGTCGCGGAAGCGCCGATCCCCTCGCTGATGCGCGGCTTCTCCGCCCCGGCGCGGCTCGATCTCGATCTTTCGGATGCCGACCTGCTGCGGCTGTTCTCGGCCGATAGCGATTCCTTCAATCGCTGGCAGTCGCTCCAGAGCGTCGCCACCCGCGTGCTCGTGGCCGCCGGCAAGCCCGGCGCCGATGCCGGAGCGCTGACCGTGACCGCCGGCAAGCTCGGCGAGGCTCTGCAAGTCTTCCTCAAGAGCGATGCCCTTGCCGACCCGGCCTTCGCCGCGCAGGTGCTGCGCCTGCCCGCTCCAGCCGACATCGCCCGCGAGATCGGCCGGGACGTCGATCCCGATGCGATCTTCGCCGCCCACCGCAAACTGTCGGGCGCGATCGGCGCGGCCCTGCTTGGCGATCTACCGGGCCTGCGCGGGGCTTTGGCAGCGAGCGGCACCTATCGCCCCGATGCGGCCTCGGCCGGACGACGGGCGCTGCGCAACGAATTGCTCGGGCTCGCGGCGCTTGCCGCGCCGCATGACGCCGCCGATCTCTGCGAGGAGCAGTTCGCAGCCGGCGACAACCTGACCGATCGCCTCGCCGCGCTGGCTGCGATGACGCTGATCCCGGGCGAGCGCCGCGAGGCCCTGATCGCGCGCTTCGCCGAAACCTATGCGAGCGAGCCGCTCGTGCTCGACAAATGGCTGATGGCTCAGGCGCTGATCGCCGAGCCCGGCACGCTGGAGCGCGTCAAGAAGCTGATGCAGCACCCTGCCTTCTCGCTCGGCAATCCGAACCGCGTGCGGGCTCTGATCGGCGGCTTCGCGGCAAACCTGACCCAGTTCAACCGGGCTGACGGCGCGGGCTACGATTTCGTCGCCGATATCGTCGTGGCGCTCGACAAGACCAATCCGCAGGTCGCCTCGCGCCTGCTCGGCTCGTTCAAGAGCTGGCGCATGCTGGAGCCCGGCCGCAAACGCCTCGCACAGGAGGCCCTGAGCACCGTCGCGCGGCTGCCGAACCTGTCGCGGGACGTCGCCGACATCGCCGAAAGAGCGCTCGCCTGAGCGGTTGATAACGAACGACAGCCCTCATCCTGAGGAGCAGCCGCAGGCTGCGTTTCGAAGGATGCTTCAGGAGGCTCCGGAACGATCTGGAACGTCCTTCGAGACGCCGCTTCGCGGCTCCTCAGGATGAGGGCTCACAAGGCGCTCCGGGATGGTTAATGGCGACCTGTCCGAAACGTTAACGTTTCATTACCCGCGCAAGATTCATCGCCATAAGCATTACAACCTAAAGGAGAATTCGACACTCCTGACTCAACTCAGGGCTAGACAAACCGAGTCGCCCGGATTCAACTGACAGTGATTCGCGGGGATGCGGCACGTCTCCCGATCTTACTGACGGTAAAGTTCCGAAGGGGGACCGGGCATGTCGCGTGCCAACGCGGGCTGCGCACCTGTGCGCGCCGATACGATTCTGGGTGTAGCGCGCTCGCTGACGCACCCGTTGTATCATCGCTTCGAAAGCTTCGAGCCCACCTTCCGCACCGCCATCCCGGCGCTTGTCGGGCTGTTCCTGATCATCCTCGGCGCCGGCGCGCTGATCCAGACCTCGGCGATGCGCGAAGACGCCCTCGTCGACGCGACCGGCGACATGGATCTGGTCTCGGCGCTGGTCGCCCGCGAGCTCGACGCCGCCACGCTGGCCGGCAAGGAGCCGGCCGCCGTGCTGGCCGCCCTCACCGCCCGCCATCTCGCTGCCCATGGCCGCATCGTCCATGTCAGCGGCGCCGATGGCCGCATCATCGCCAGCGAGCCGGCGATCGGCCAGACGCAACGCACGTTGGTCGACTTCCTCGGCCCGACCCAGCCGCTGACCATCTTCGGCGACCGCGCCGGGGTGATGCGCATCACCCTGCCGAACGGTGCCGATGTCTTCGCCAGCGTGCGCAACCTCGCCGCCCCGCTCGGGCAGGTCGCCGTGCTCCAGCCGGTCTCCCACGCCCTCTCGACCTGGCAGTTGCGCCGTTCCGGCCTGATCCTGCTGTTCGGCGCCGCCGGCCTCGTGCTCGGCGTCACCACGCTCGCCTTCATGGTCCAGTCGAAGCGGGCGAGCGCCGCCGACCAGGACTGCGACTGCGTCCGCGAGCGCATCGACACCGCCCTCAATCGCGGCCATTGCGGCCTCTGGGACTGGGACCTCGCCCGCGGCCGGATCTACTGGTCGGATTCGATGTATGCCCTGCTCGGCTATGACCGCACCGGCGAGTACATGTCCTTCGGCGAGGTCTCGAGCTTCATCAACCAGGACGATGTCGACCTCTATGCGCTGGCCGACGCGATCAGCCGCGGCGAGGCCGACCATCTCGACCGCGAGTTCCGCGTCCGCTCCGCTTCCGGCGAATGGATCTGGCTCAAGGCCCGCGCCGAGCTGGTGATCGACCGCCGCACCCGCTCGCGCCATCTCGTCGGCATCGTCGTCGACATCTCCGAGCAGCGCCGCATGGCCGAGCGCACCGCCACCGCCGATGCCCGCCTGCGCGACGCCGTCGAGGCGATCTCGGAAGCCTTCGTGCTCTGGGATGCCGACAACCGCCTCGTGCTCTGCAACGCCAAGTACCAGCAGCTCCACCAGCTCCCGCCCGAGGCCCTGCAATCCGGCGCGTCCTATGACGAGATCATGGAGCGCTCCGCCCAGCCACAGATCGACCGCGAGCCGATGCGCGTGCAGCGCGGCGCGGCCGGCGCATCCTACGAGGCCCGCCTTTCGGACGGCCGCTGGCTGCAGATCAACGGCCGCCGCACCAAGGATGGCGGCTCGGTCTCGGTCGGCACCGACATCACCAAGCTCAAGCAGCAGGAAGAGCGGCTGACCCAGTCCGAGCACCAGCTCCTGATGCATGTCACCGACCTCAAGGCTTCCCGCCAGAAGCTCGAAGCCCAGGCCCAGCAGCTCGCCGATCTCGCCGAGCGCTATCTCGAGCAGAAGGCCTCCGCCGAGAGCGCCAACCGCGCCAAGTCCGAATTCCTCGCCAATATGAGCCATGAGCTGCGCACGCCGCTCAACGCCATCATCGGCTTCTCCGAGATCATGGAGAACGGCATGTTCGGCCCGCTCGGCGAGAAATACACCGATTATGTCCGCGACATCCGCTCCAGCGGCGGCTACCTCCTGAGCATCATCGACGACATCCTCGACATGTCGCGCATCGAATCCGGCCGGATGCGGCTGGAGAAGACCGAGATCGCGCTGGGGCCCGTGCTCGACCAGGCGCTGCAGAAGGTCCAGCCGGAGGTGGAGCGCAAGCAGCTCGTACTCGCCATCGAAGGCCCGCTCGACACCCATCTCGAAGCCGACCCGCACGCGCTCTACCAGATCCTCGGCAACCTCCTCGACAACGCTGCCAAGTTCACGCCGGAAGGCGGGCGGATCGCGGTCCGTACCCGCCATGTCCCCGGCGCGCTCAACATCTTCATCGAGGATACCGGCATCGGCATCCCCAAGGAGAAGATCGACCGCGTCGGCCGGCCGTTCGAGCAGGTCGAAGGCGATCTGGTGCGCAGCTACAAGGGCTCGGGGCTCGGCCTCGCCATCGCCCGCTCGCTCACCGAGATGCATGGCGGCTCGCTGCGCCTGCGCTCGGCGATGGGCGCCGGTACCATCGTCATGGTCCACCTGCCGCTCGACGGCGGCGCCAACCGCGTCACCGCGCAGGCTGCGTAAGATTCAGCCGGCCTTCGCCTGGGACAGGATGCGGGTGAAAATCGCCCGCACAGCGCCCCGGACCTCGTCCAGCTCCGCCTTCAGCACCTTCGCATCCGGACGGCCGACCGCCGTCGCGATGCGGCGCAGCACCCGGGGCGGCACGGCCTTGGGATCGAAAGCCTCCTCGACGGTGAAGCGCTGCCAGAGCTGGACATCGCCGATCAGGCGATGAGCTTCCAGCAAAGTCGAGGCGTCCCCGTCCGAAAGAAGGCCCGCCGCCTTGGCCGCCACGAAGACCGAGGCCGTGTCGTTGACGATCAGGCCGGGATACCCGCTGGCATAGGCCAACAGCAGGAACTGGGCGAGAAAATCGAGATCGGTGATGCCGCCGGCCGCTAGCTTCAGGTCCCACGGGTCTTTCTCGCCCTTCTCCTTGGCGATCAGCGCGCGCATCTCGGCGACTGCAGCCGCGACCTTGGCGGGCTCGCGCTTGCGCGAGAGGATCGCGCGGATCGAGGCTTCCGCCCGCCTGGCCAGTCCGGGATCGCCGGCGACGACGCGGGCGCGGGTCAGCGCCATCTCCTCCCAGATCTCGGCCTCTCCGGAATGATAGGCCTCGAAGCCGGCGAACTGGGTCGCGGCCGGGCTCTTGTTGCCGGTCGGGCGCAGGCGCATGTCGACCTGATAGAGCGTGCCGCGCCGCGTCGGCACGGTCAGCGCCGCGACGAGGCGCTGGGTGAAGCGGACATGCCAGGTGACGGGGTCGAGGCTCCTGGCGCCGTCGCTCGAGCCGGCCTCCTCCGGGCGGTCGTAGAGCAGGATCAGATCGAGATCGGACGAGGGCGTCAGCTCGCCCGCGCCGAGCCGGCCAAGGCCAAGCACCACGGTCTCCGCCCCCTCGATCGCGCCGTGATCGTCGACGAAGGACCGGCGCGTATCGGCGAAGGCGACACGCAGGCAGGCTTCCGCCACCGCGCAATAGGCCTGCCCCGCCCCTTGCGCCGGATAGACGCCGGAGAGCAGGCGGGCGCCGACCAGGAAATTCTCCTGCCGGGCGGCATCGCGCAGGCGGTCGAGCCCATCCTCGACGCTGGGCGGGGGCGAGCCGACATAGTTGCGGATGCGGCGCTCCAGCACTTCGACATCGAGCACCGCTTGTCCGAAGGCGGGATCGATGACGCCGTCGAGCACATGCGGGTGCAGGGCCGCGACCTTGGCGAGGCGCGGCGCGCTGCCGAGGATCTCGGCGAAGAGCGTCAGCAGGGAATCATGCGAGCGCAGCAGCGTCAGCAGCTCGACCGCAGCCGGCATGCGGACGAAAGCGTTGTCGAGATGGGCGAGCGCCCCGTCGGGGTCGGCCGTGCGGCCAAGGGCGACGAGCAAGGCCGGCGTCAGTTCCGTGAGAACCTCGCGGGCACGCGCGCTGGTGACAGCGGCGCGGCGGCCGAAATGCCAGCCGCGCACCGTCTCCGCCGCGGTCGCGCCATCGCGGAAGCCGAGCTTGCCGAGCGTCTCGATCGTCTCGGGGTCGGCTTCCGAACCGGTGAAGCTCAGCGTTCCCGCTTCGGAGGCGAGGCTCGGCCCCTCTTCGAAAAGCAGAGCGTAATGGCCCTCGACGCGCCTGGCATGGGCCGTCAGCGCCTTGCCGAAAGCGGCCGTCGAGGGATAGCCGCAAAAGCGGGAGAAGGCTTCGAGCTCGCCTGCCGCCTTGGGCAGCGTCTGCGTCTGCTCGTCGGCCTGCATCTGCAGGCGGTGCTCGATGGTGCGCAGCCAGCGATAGGATTCGGAGAGTTCGTCGCGGGCTTGCGGTGTGATCCAGCCCTCGGTCGTCAATTCGCCGAGCATCTCCAGCGTGCGCGGGCCGCGAAGCGCCGGGCGGCGCCCGCCGAAGACGAGCTGCTGTGTCTGGACGAAGAACTCGATCTCACGGATGCCGCCGCGGCCGAGCTTCACGTTATGGCCGGCGACCGCGATGGTCTCGTGGCCCTTCACGGTCTGGATCTGACGCTTCATCGCGTGGATATCGGCGATGGTCGCGAAGTCGAAATACTTGCGCCAGATGAAGGGGGCGAGGTCCTTGAGGAAGCGCCGGCCCAGTTCGATATCGCCCGCGATGGGCCGCGCCTTGATCATGGCGGCGCGTTCCCAGTTCTGGCCGACCGTCTCGTAATAGGAATAGGCCGAGGGCAGCGAGACCGCGACATGGGTCGAGGCAGGGTCCGGCCGCAGGCGCAGGTCGACGCGGAAGACATAGCCGTCCGGCGTGCGCTCCTGAATGATGCGCGCGATCTGCTGGGTCAGCTTGACGAAGAAGCTTGTGGGCTCGCCGACGCCGGCGGCTTCAGCCGCCTCCGGGTCGAAGAAGACGACGATGTCGATATCCGAGGAATAGTTCAGCTCTCCGGCACCGTGCTTGCCGAGCGCCAGCACGACGAGGCCCGAGCCGAGGCCGGGATCGGCGGGGTCGGCGAGGTTGATCCGGCCGAGATCGGCCGCCTGACGCAGGACATGGTTGGTGGCGAGACGCGTCGCCGTGTCGGCGGTCGCGGTGAGAGCGGCCGTCACGGTCTCGACATCCCAGGCGCCGCCGATATCGGCGAGCGCGATCAGGAGCGCCATGGAGCGGCGGAAGCGACGCAGTTCCCGCATCAGGTCGGGTGTCTCGCACTCGGCAGCGGCGAAAGCCGCGATATCACCAAGCAACGCGTCGCGGCGGGCTTCAGGCGCTTGGGTCAAGGCAGCAAGCAAGCCGGCTGGATCGAAACGCATGATCTGCGTCAGGAAAGGCGAATGGGCGAGAATGCCCGCGACCAGCGCTGCGCTCGGCGGGTGCTCCGCCAGATGCGCCTGGAGCACCCCGGCCGCTTCCTCGTCATGGAGGCGTTCGATCAGCTCGCGCTTCAGCAGCGCCTCGGCCTTGGCCTTCGCCGGCAGGACCGGCGCAGCCTCGAGCCTGTCACAGAGCCGTCCGGTCATCTTGCGCCTCCCACAACTCAGCAAGCTTGATGGGTGCTGCCGAGTTCGCAGGGAAACACATCGTCATCCCGGACAAGCCGCGGAAGCGGCGCCGATCCGGGATCCATCGTAGAGCACAGCGCCCTAGGATGGATCCCGGAGCTCCGCTTCGCTCCGTCCGGGATGACGATGTGTTTCCCTGCGAAACCGGCAGGCCTTCAAAGCGAGGCCACGCCAGCAGGGTTTGGCGCCGCTGTCGAGGCGGCGGGCTCCGTCAGGGCCGGCATGTCCACAGGCTTCGGGCTCCCCGCCGGCAGGAGAATGACCACGCGCAGGCCCGGCTCGTTATCCTCCAGCCTGATCTGGCCACCGTGCAGGCGCACCACGCCCGCCGCCAGCGAGAGGCCGAGGCCGAAGCCCGGCTTGCTGCGGCTGGCATCGAGCCGCACGAAGCGATCGAGCACGCGGCCGCGATCGGCCTCCGGAATGCCGGGTCCATGATCGGCGACGGAGAGCTCGACCTGATCGCCGATCTGCCGGGCCGAGACCGCAACCGTGCCGTCGCCGCCCTGCTCGGAACCGCCATATTTCAGGGCGTTGTCGATCAGGTTGTTGAGGGCCTGCCCGATCAGCTCGCGATTGCCATGCACCTTCAGGCCCGGCTCGACCGTGCAGGCGAGCGACAGGCCGGCCTCTTCGGCCAGGGGTTCGTAGAGTTCGGCGAGGCCCGAGACGACCTCGGAGAGGTCGAGCTCGCTCATGTTCTCGCTGATGCGGCCGGCCTCCAGCCGCGCGATCATCAGGAGCGCGTTGAAGACGCGGATCAGGTTGTCCGCCTCCTCGATCGCGCCATCGAGCGCGGCCCGCAATTCATCCGGCGACTTCGCCGTGCGCAGCGCCTCTTCGGCGCGGTTGCGCAGGCGGGTCAGCGGCGTCTTGAGGTCATGGGCGATGTTGTCGGTGACCTGCTGCATGCCGGCCATCAGCTCGCCGATCCGGTCGAGCATGGCGTTGAGGTTGAGCGCCAGCCGGTCGAGCTCGTCGCCCGTACCGGTGATGGCGAGCCGGCCTTTCAGGTCGCCCGCCATGATGCCATGCGCGGTCTCGGTCATGCCGTCGATGCGCTTTAGCACGCGCCGCGCCACGAACCAGCTGGCGAAGCAGCCGAGGACGAAGACCAGAGCCAGCGACCAACCGGCAGCACGGCGGATGACGATGCCGAGCCTGTCGCGCTCCTCAAGATCGCGGCCGACGAGAAGGCGGAAGCCGGCCGGCAGCATGTAGACCCGCACGAGCGCGCGGCTCGGCGTGTCGACGGTCTCGCTGGAGCGCGCATACTCGATCTCGCTCTCGCCGGTGCGGTCGAGCGTGCCGGGCGGGATCGCCTCGACATTGCCGGCGATGCGCTCGCCGACCGGCGTGGTGACGAGATAGAGCGAGGCACCCGGCGCCCGCGAGCGGCGCTCGATGATGTTGACGAGGCGGCGGATGCCGCCCTGACGCTGCTGCTCGGCCAGGCCCTGGATCTCGGCATCGATGGTCGAGCGGATCTGGTCGGTCAGCAGGCGCTGCGCATTCCAGGCGACATAGCCGAGCGCGAACGCCGCAAAGAGCGCGAAGATGACGAGATAGGCCGCCGTCAGCTTGAAGGCGGTCGTGCGGAACAGCGTCGGCAGGAAGCGCTGGCGCTTGTGCGGGGAGGCGTCAGCGCGCGCTATCACGGACCATGTATCCGGCGCCGCGGATGGTGTGGATCATCGGCTGCTCGAAGCCCTTGTCGACCTTGGCGCGCAGGCGGCTGACATGCACGTCGATGACATTGGTCTGGGGATCGAAGTGATAGTCCCAGACGTTCTCCAGCAGCATGGTGCGGGTCACGACCTGGCCGGCATGCTTCATCAGATATTCGAGCAGGCGGAATTCGCGCGGCTGCAGCACGATCTCCTGGCTCTCGCGGGTGACGCGATGGGCGAGCCGGTCCAGCACCAGTTCGCCGACGCGATAGGTCGTCGGCTCCGAGGCGGGCGCACTGCGCCGGCGAGCCAGCACCTCGACACGAGCCAGAAGCTCCGAGAAGGCATAGGGCTTGGGGAGATAGTCGTCGCCGCCGGCACGCAGGCCCTTCACCCGGTCGTCGACCTGGGCAAGCGCGGAGAGGATCAGCGCGGGGGTGTCGTCCTTCTGCTCGCGCAGCGAGCGGATCAGGGAGAGCCCGTCGAGGCGCGGCAGCATGCGGTCGATGACCAGCACGTCATAGCCGCCGCCTTCGGCCATGGCATAGCCTTCCAGCCCGTCCGCGGCATGGTCGGCGACATGGCCGACCTCGCGGAAAGCCTTGGTCAGATAGGCCGCAGCCTCGGCATCATCTTCGACAATCAGGAGTCGCATGGATCAACCCTAGCCTATCAAACGCGAGAACGGCAGGCCGGATGATACGCATCCGGCCTGCCGCCGCGACGGCAAGGTCCCTCGGCTGGGGCGACAGGAAACCGAAGGGACCCTGCTCAGCATCGGACCGGAAAGCAGGGCAGCTTTCCGGGGAAGCCCGATGCACTTCCGGTTCAGGCCGCCGGCTGGCGGCCGACCTCGAAGGTCACGTCCCGCGACTTACCTTCGCGGAAGAGCGTGATCGTGGCCTTGGCGCCCGGCGCGAAGGTCGCGATCTTGCGCGACAGCTCGCGGGCGTCCTTGATCGCCTCGCCGTTGACCGCGGTGATGGTGTCGCCGCGGCGGATGCCGGCCTTGGCGGCGGGGCCGTTGCCCTGCGCCTCGGCGACGAGCGCGCCCTTGGCCTCCTTCAGGCCGATGGCGTCGGCCATCTCGGTCGTGACCGGCTGGATCTGCACGCCGATGAAGCCGCGCGCCACCGTGCCGTCCTTCTTCAGCGACTCGACCACCTGCTTGACGGTGGAGGCCGGGATCGCGAAGGCGATGCCGACATTGCCGCCGGAGGGCGAGAAGATCGCGGTGTTGACGCCGACGACCTCACCCTTCTGGTTGAAGGTCGGGCCGCCCGAGTTGCCGCGGTTGATCGGCGCGTCGATCTGGATGAAGTCGTCATAGGGGCCCGAGCCGATGTCGCGGCCCTGGGCCGAGACGATGCCGGCCGTGACCGTGCCGCCAAGACCGAACGGATTGCCGATCGCCAGCACCCAGTCACCGATGCGCGCCTTGCCGTCGGCAAGCTGCACGAAGGCGTAGTCGCCGGCATCCTTGACCTTCAGCAGGGCCAGATCGGTGCGCGGGTCGGTGCCGACCACCTTGGCATCCAGCGTCTTGCCGGAGTCGGTGACGAGCTGGACCTCGACGGCGTTCTCGACGACGTGATTGTTGGTCACGACATAGCCGTCCTGGCTGACGAAGAAGCCCGAGCCCTGGGACATGCCCTGGCGCGGCTGCGGCTTGCTCGGGGCAGCGCCCTCGCCACGCTCGCGGAAGAAGCGGCGCAGCTGCGGCGGCAGGTCATCGAGATTCTGCTCGTCGCCGGCAGCAGCGGTCTGCGTCTTGACGCGGACGGAGACGACGGCCGGCTTCACCTTCTCGACGAGGTCGGCGAAGGAGGGCAGCGTGGTCTGGGCGCCCGAGAGCTGGATCGGCTGGGCGACGGCATTGTGGTTCTGCATCAGGGCGCTGTCGGCAATGCCGGCGGCGAGGCCGATGCCGAGGATGGCGGTGCCCGCCAGGAGCGCGCCGCGCTTCAGGATGGACTTACGGGTGTCGTTCTGTGTCGTCATGGTATGAACCTCGTGGAGCGACAGGGCGCTTTCCCCTGCTCGTGACGAGAACCATGACGCCGGCCGCCTTACGCGGCTTTGGCCTGAAGATGACGCTTTCGTAAGGTTGCGGGGTTCAGCCCTGCTCGTCCCGCATCAGCCTGTCGATGCGGCTGCGCTCCTCGTCGGTCAGCGGCGCGGTGGCGGCGACCTCATCATTCATCCGTTGCCGCCCGCGCCGCCAGACGAAGGCGACACCGGCGAGCAGAATGAGGAAGGGCGCGCCCCAGAGCAGCAGCGTCTGCGCGTTGAGCGGTGGGCGCAGCAGGACGAAATCGCCGTAGCGAGCGACGACGAAATCGACCACCGCCTTGTCGTCATCGCCGGCGACGATGCGCTCCCGGACGAGGATGCGCAGGTCGCGGGCGAGCGGCGCGTCGGAATCATCGATCGACTGATTCTGACAGACGAGACAACGCAGGCCGCCGGAAATGTTGCGCGCCCGCTGCTCCAGCGCCGCATTGGGCAGGATCTCGTCGGGCTGCACGGCTTGCACCGCCGGTGCCGCCAGCAGCATCAGGCCAAGGATGAGCGCGATCCGCCGCATCGACCTTACTCCGCCGGCTGCACGGCGGCGACAGGCGCGGCGCGCTTGGGCGCCGCCAGCCGGAAGCGCCGGTCGGTCAGCGAAAGCCCGCCGCCGAGCGCCATGACGAGCGAGCCGATCCAGATCAGCAGGATCAGCGGCTTGTCGTAGAGACGCACCGCGACACCGCCATCCTGCGCCTCGCCGAGGCTGACATAGGCCTGGCTCAGGCCGTCCGTGCGGATGCCGGCCTCCGTCGTCGGCATGGACCGGGCCGTATAGACGCGCTTGGAGGCCTCGACCGGTGCGAGCTCGCGATCGCCCGAGAAGACCCGGAAACGCGCGACCTCGGCCCGGAAATTCGGCCCGGTGCGCGGCGACATGCCTTCCAGCACGATGGTGTAGCGGCCGCTGGTCAGGCGCTCGCCGGGCTTCAGGACGGTGATCGCCTCGGTGCTCCAGGCCTGGGCGGCGATGCCGATGATGCTCAGGCCGATGCCGGCATGGGCCAGAGCCGTGCCCCAGGCCGAGCGCGGCAGACCGCGTGCCCGCGACAGCATCGCCCGCCAGCCGCTGGCGCGCGTCACGATGCGCTCGCCGAGATCGAAACCGGCGGCGAGGACGAGGAAGACGCCGAGGCCCACGCCGAGCGGCGCCAGCACCGGCCCGCCGCGGGTGAAGAAAAACAGGGCGAGCGCCGCCAGAACCGCGAGCCCGAAGGCCATGGCATTGCGCTGCGCCGCGCCGAGCAGGTCGCCACGCTTCCACGCCAGCGACTGGCCGAGCGGCAGGATCAGCAGCAGCGGCACCATCACCGGCACGAAGGTCGCGTTGTAGAAGGGCGGGCCGACCGAGATCTTGTCGCCGGTCACCATCTCCAGCAGCAGCGGATAGAGCGTGCCCACGAAGACGGTGGCGCAGGCCGTCGCCAGGAAGATGTTGTTGACGACGAGCGCGCTCTCCCGGGACACCGGCGCGAACAGGCCGCCCTGCCGCAGCAAGGGCGCGCGCCAGGCGAAGAGCGCCAGCGAGCCGCCGACGAAGAAGATCAGGATCAGGAGGATGAAGAGACCGCGCGCCGGATCGGTGGCGAAGGAATGGACCGAGGTCAGCACGCCCGAGCGGACGATGAAGGTGCCGAGCAGCGAAAGCGAGAAAGTCAGGATCGCGAGCAGGATCGTCCAGACCTTCAGCGCGTCGCGCTTCTCCATCACCACGGTCGAGTGGACCAGGGCCGTGCCGGCGAGCCAGGGCATGAAGGAGGCGTTCTCGACCGGGTCCCAGAACCACCAGCCGCCCCAGCCGAGTTCGTAATAGGCCCAGTAGGAGCCCATCGCGATCCCGAGCGTCAGGAAGGTCCAGGCCAGCAGCGTCCAGGGCCGGACGGCGCGCGCCCACATCGCGTCGATGCGCCCGTCGATCAGGGCCGCGACCGCGAAGGCATAGGTGATCGAGAAGCCGACATAGCCGACATAGAGCAGCGGCGGGTGGATCGCGAGGCCGAGATCCTGCAAGATCGGGTTGAGATCCTGCCCTTCGGCCGGCACCGGCGACAATCGCTGGAACGGGTTCGAGGTCAGCAGGGTGAAGGCGAGGAAGGCGACCGCGACGAGCCCCTGCGCGGCGAGCGCGCCTGCCCGCAGGCGCGGCGGCAGCGAGCGACGCGACAATGCGACGAGCGCCCCGAACAGCGTCAGGATCAGCACCCAGAGCAGCATCGAGCCTTCGTGGTTGCCCCAGACGGAGGTCAGTTTGTAGATCAGCGGCTGTGCCGAATGGGAATTGGCGACGACGTTGCCGACCGAGAAATCGGAGCGGACATAGGACGCAACCAGAGCCGCGAAGGACAGAGCGACCAGCGCGAACGAAACCAGCGCCGCGCTGCTGCCGACCGAGGCCAGGGTCCGGTCCTGCCGGAACACGCCCCAGAACGGCACCACCGCCTGGATCACGGAAACGCCGAGCGCGAGCGCCAGCGCGTAATGGCCGATCTCGACGATCATGTCAGGCTCACGGCTTTGCCGGCGCAGCGGCAGGAGCGCCGGCACCGCCCGGCTGCCAATGCCCCTGCTTCTTCAACGTGTCGGCGACTTCGCGCGGCATATAGGTCTCGTCATGCTTGGCCAGCACCGAATCCGCCCTGAAGCGTCCGGCGCCTTCGAAGACGCCTTCGGTGACCACGCCCTGCCCTTCCCGGAAGAGATCGGGCAGGAGGCCGTCATAGCCGACCTTGATCGAGGTCCTGCCGTCGGTCACCGCGAAGGTGACGCGCTTGCCGTCGCTGCGCCGGACCGATCCGACCTCGACCAGCCCGCCCAGGCGCATGCGGGTGCCCGGCAGCACGCCCTTCTCGGTGATCTCGGTCGGGCCGTAGAAGAAGACGATGGTGTCGCGCATCGCGAAGAGGACGAGGCCGGCCGCCAGGGCCAACACGGCACCGGCCGCCGCGATCAGCGTCAGCCTGCGCTGCTTGCGGGTGAAGCGGCGTTTCGCCGGGAGCGGCCGCGTCGGCTGGGCAATCGTCATGGCGCGGCCTCCTTCAAGGCCAATTCATCGGCGAGAGCGTCGATGGCCGCAAGCGCGTCCTTGTCATCGGCCAGCCGCTCGCGAGCGGTCTTCACGGCCTGCATCGCCGCAGGCTTGTCGCCGAGGACGGTGCGGGCGCGGATCAGGCGGCTCCATTCGGGCAGGCTGCCACCGCCGGCGCTCAGGCGCTCGGCCAGCCCATCGACCATCGCCTTGATCGCCTGCTGACGCTCGGCCTCGGGCAGGGCAGCGACCGCCTTGCGGCCGGCATCGGCCTGCATGCGTTCCAGCCGGGCGCGAACGGCGCCGGTCCAGTCGGCATCGGCGGGGGCTTCGGAGAGGAGCTGGGCAAGCGCGGCCTGCGCGCCTTCGCCATCGCCGTCCTGTTCCTTGGCGAGAGCAAGGTAATAGCGGGCCCGCGGGCTTTTCGGATCGAGTTTGACGGCTTCGGCGAAGGCTTCGCGTGCCGCGGCGGTGACGACACCACCGGCTTCCATGATGCGGGCCTCGCCCAGGCCGGCCAGCAGATCGGCATCGGGCTTCCCGAAGCGGACGGCTGCGGCAAAGGCTTTCGCGGCCTCCTCGTAGCGGCCCTGGCGCAGATAGATCGGCGCGAGCAGCGACCAGCCCTTCGCATCGCCCGGATTGGCGGCGAGATGAGCCTCCATGCGCGCGAGGATGATCGCGAAATCCTGCTGGGGGCCGGCCTTTTCAAGCCGCGCCGCCAGCGGCTGGTCGGGCAGGTTCGGCGAGCCGTAGAGGCCGTAGATCAGCAGCGCGAGCAGCGGCACGACCGAGAGCATCAAGGCGGAGCTCGCCCGGCGGCGGCGCAGCGACGGCTCGGTTTCGCCCGCAGCTCCGGCTTCATCGCCGGCAGCGCGCAGAAGGCGGCGGCCGGCTTCGGTACGCGCGGCCTGCGCCTCCTCCTCGCCGATCAGTTTGCGGGCGAGATCGCGGTCGATCTCCTTGAGCTGAGAGCGATAGAGGCTGCGGGCATCGGCCGTATCGCCGAATCCTTCCGTACGGCCATGGCTCAGCGGCCGGAGCAAGGCGAAGATCGCCGCTCCCGTCATGGCTGCAAAGATGGCCCAGATCATCATGCGCGGTTCTTAGCCAATCATCGGCTCGGGTTCATGGTGACAAAGGGTCACGCGCCCAGGAATTTTTCTAAACCGAAGGCAGCTCGAGGCGCGCCCTCAATCCGCCGAGCGGTGAGCGATGCAGGGTCAGGCCGCCGCCATAGAGCTTGGCGATGTCGACCACGATCGAGAGGCCAAGTCCCGAGCCCGGCGTGGTCTCGTCGAGCCGGCGCCCTCGCTTCAGAACCTCGGCCATCGCCTCCTCCGGCAGGCCCGGGCCGTCATCGTCGATCAGGAGCGCGACCCGCTCGGTATCCGGCGCCTTCTCGCTGGCAAGCGAGACCTCGACGGTCGAGGACGCCCATTTGAAGGCGTTGTCGAGGAGGTTGCCGAGCATCTCCTCCAGATCCTGCTTCTCGCCGCGGAAGCGCAGGCCGGGCGCGATCATATGCGAACCCGAGATGCCCTTGCCCTGCGATATCTTGGTGAAGGTGCGCAGCAACGCATCGAGAGAGGGCGCGATTTCGGTCACGCCGCCGAGCGCGCCCGACAGAGCCGCCGCCCGCGCCCGGTCGAGATAATACTGGACCTGGTCGCGCATGATCGCGGCCTGTGCACGGACGGTCTGCGGCAATTGGCCGTCGCCGCTCGTGTCGGCCTCGTTCATCATGACGCTGAGCGGCGTCTTCAGCGCATGGGCGAGATTGCCGACCTGCGTGCGGGCGCGGTCGAGGATTTCGTGATTGGCGTCGATGAGCTGGTTGAGCTCGCTGGCGAGCGGCGCGAGGTCGGGCGGATACTGCCCGACGATCCGCGGATTCTCGCCGGTCCGCACCGTGCCGACGGCAGAGCGCAGGCGCACCAGCGGGCGCAGGCCGAAGCGAACCTGCACGAGCGTCGACGCGACCAGGGCGATGCCGAGCAGCAGGAAGGTCATCGCCAGCGCGAAGCGGAAGTCCCGTATGTCTCCCTCGATCTCGTCGGCTGGAGCCGCGACAGCGACGGTGAAGCGCCCGTCCTCGCCGACATCGATCTCGCGTTCCAGAATGCGCAGGAGCCGGTCGTCAGGGCCGGAGACATAGCTTTCGCGCAGGCCCCGGCTGTTCGGCGTGATCGACTGGTCGAGCAGCTTGGGGAGTTGCCCGCCGACCAGCGAGCGCGAGGCGCGGACATTCGGCCGCTCGCCGTCGAGCCTCGTGATCTGCCAGTACCAGCCGGTCAGCGGCAGGTCGAAACGCGGTTCGCCAAGATCGCCGATCGTCTGGCGCTCGGTCTCGGGCGGCGCGGCAAGGTCGGCGACCAGCTGCTTGATATAGACCGAGAGCCGCTCGTCGAAGCCGCGCTCGGCCGAGCGGCGATAGAAAGTGGTGAGGCCGACGCCGGCCAGCACGAGGATGAGCACGCAACAGACGGCTGCGGAGAAGAAGAGCCGCGTTCCCAGCGAATAGCGATGGGATTTAAGCAGCATCTCCCGCGATCAGACCTTTTCCGGGGCGGCGGCGATGTAGCCGAGGCCCCGGACGGTCTCGATGATGTCGACGCCGAGCTTCTTGCGCAGCCGCCCGACGAAGACCTCGATCGTGTTGGAATCGCGATCGAAATCCTGATCGTAGAGATGCTCGACCAGCTCGGTGCGCGACACCACCCGGCCCTGATGATGCATCAGGTAGGAGAGCAGCCGGTATTCGTGCGACGTGAGCTTGACCGGGTTGCCGTCGACGACGACGCGGCTCGCCCGCGTATCGAGCCGGACAGGCCCGCAGACCAGCTCCGAGGTGGCATGGCCGGCGGCGCGGCGCAGCAACGCCCGGACGCGCGCCAGCAGTTCCTCGACATGGAAGGGCTTGACGACATAGTCGTCGGCGCCGGCGTCGAAGCCGGAGACCTTGTCGCTCCAGCGATCGCGCGCGGTCAGGATCAGCACCGGCATAGTCTTGCCGGCGCGGCGCCAGCCCTGCAGCACGGCAACGCCATCGACCTTCGGCAGGCCGAGGTCGAGAATCACCGCATCATAGGGCTCGGTCTCGCCGAGATAGAGGCCTTCCTCTCCATCGAAAGCCTTGTCGACGGCATAACCGGCGTTCTCGAGCGCGGTCACGATCTGGCGGTTGAGGTCCTTGTCGTCCTCGACGACGAGCAATCTCACGGTAGGGTCGCTCCAGTTGGGGAAGCCGCGACGGCTGTCAGCGGATGGTGGCGATCTTGCCGGATTGTCCTTCCAGCGTCACCCGCGCAACGCGGCCGTCGCGCTTCAGCGTCGTCACCACATAGACGAAATCCTCGCCCTGTCGACAGAGCCTGATGCGAACGACCTCGCCCGGGGCGGCGTGGCGGGCATGGCGCGAGGCCTCGGCCGGCTGGATGACGCGCCCCTCGGCGACGGCATCACGCGTTTCTTCGGAGGACAGGCAAGAGATCGGCGTCGCATCGTCGACGCGGATCACCGGCATCGGCGAGGAGGCGATGAGCGCAAAGGCAAGGATCGTTTCGACCGGCATCATCGACATGGGCTAATCCCATCCGCGTGAATGCGCCATGAATGCATAGCCCCGTTCACAACTCACAGTAGATCAACGCACCGAAATCAGTCCACGCCATTCACGGCCAGGGCCGACCACGGCGCTGAGCTGCCGAAGCGAAAGCCCGATCTCCTGTTGCTCGGAACCGAAATCGGCGAGTTCCTGTGCGGCCAGATAGGTCCATTCCGGCGCGTTCACGATTTCGGTACGCAGCACCGTCTCGCCGTCGAGGATGCCAATTTCATAGCGCTCTGCCTCTTCTCCAAGCGGCACTTCGACCAGGTCCCAGGAATCGCCGTCGATTCGCGTCCGCCTGATCCAGTCCACGACGATACCGGCCCCTGCCCGCGCCGCCTTCGGGCGGACCGGTGAGAACGGGACGAGCGCGTCCCCGGCGATCGGAACCGAAAACTCGACCATCGTCGCATCGCCGACATCGTCGCGGGCCGGGCCGACGCGGTAGCGCCGAGTCCGGCCGAGATCGGCAAGGTTCGTGGTCAGCGCAACGGCCGCGCCATCCAGCACCACGACGCGCGAGCCGACCGGGAGAACCCGTGCAGCGACGGCTTCGCTGCCCCCGATACCGCGAATCAGGCCGGACAGGCGGAACTGCTGCGGACCCGTCAGCTCGACCTGCGAGACCGTGACGATCTCGAGCGCGCCGTCCGCTCCGACCAGCGCCAGTGCATTCGCGCCCGCCAGCGCCGCCTCCGGGGAGACCGAGGACAGCACGCCACCGCGCAGCCGGACCTCCAGCACGGCGCGACGGTCCGTCCGCCAGAGCGGTCCCGGCGGCAGCACCATCAGGGTCTCGCCGACGATCGACGGCGCCTCGACGAGCCCGTCGAGATCGAACAGCCCGGCCTCGTTGGCCCGCCAGATCGCGAGTCCACCCGGCCAGGGCGCAGCGAAAGCCGCCAGCGAGAGCAAGGGCGGCGGCTGCACGGTGACGACCGGCAGGGCGAGCGGCACGGCCAAAGGACGGCCGGGCAGCGCCGGAGGGGTTCGCGGCGGACGCGTGCCGCCGCCCGCTCCCGCGGAAACATAGACCGCCGGCTCGACCGCGCGGGCGCTGATCCGGCGCGTCGGACCGTCGGCGATGCGGGTGACGCGAAACAGGCGGCTACCCGTGTCGACCGGAACGGACAGCACATCGCCGGGCTCGATCGCGATGCAGCGTGGCGACAGCTCGCATTCGAGGGTCTCGCGCCCGGCCCAAGCCTCCTGAAGGCGTTGATCCGCCAGGCGCCGTCCCTCGGCAGAACGGGTCACGATCGCGGTTTCGACCGCGACCTCGCGCCGGGCAGCGCCGGCCAGACGGCGCGAACGCGCAGCCGCGCTGCGATAATCGGCCTCGCTGTCGCTGAAGCCGAGGCGCAGTTCGAGCGGCAGCTCGGTCTCCTGGCTGCGCCGCAGCGTGAACGGCTCGCCATCGCGGTCGGGAACGAGGTCATCCGTGCCAAGCAGGCGCGAGACCTTGCCGCCCCTGCCCTCGAAACGCAGCATGCCCGCGCTCATGACCGGATCGAAGCCGAAGCTCTGAGCCAACGGCTCCAGCGCCTGGCGCGCCGTCAGCGGACGGTCGAGCACATAGCCGTCGACGAAGCCATCGACCGTGGTTCGCTCGGCTGGCGGTAGGCCGAAATCGGCGAGCAGCTTCGCGACGAGTCGATCGACCGGCGCGCCTTCCAGACGCCCGTTCAGCGAATGTCCGGTCTCGAAACTCGCCCCGTCGGCCCAGGTATCGGAGAGATCCGGAAAGGCCGGGAAGGGCCGCGTATCCCAGTTCCAGACGAAGATCCGACCGGGATCGACCATACGGATGCCGCTGACCGGATGGACCGGGTTGCGCGCGGCATCGAATCCTGCCCGCGCCGGATCGAAGCCCGAGATGATCGCCTCCAGCGCTCGCGCCTGCACGAGATCGTCGCGCGTGCCGCTCGAAAACGGCGGAAAGCCGCCCTCGTCCGATTTTGGATCGGGGAACATGTTGGGCGCATTGGCGCCCTTGTCGACGGCCGGCACGCCGACCTCGGTCAGCCAGATCGGCTTCGCGCCCGGCACGAACGGCGTCGCTGTCGTCTCGATGCCGCCGCTGCGGCGAATATGGGCCTGGCTCCACCAACCCCACAGGTCCTTCGGCCGGTAGATCCAGGGCTTGCCATAGATGCCGTCCGTGATCGGCAGCCGTAACTGCGACGCCCTGCCGGCATCGTCGGCATAATACCAGTCATAGGCTTCGCCGGTGGTGAGGCGCTGGCGCAGATAGGAGAGATCGGCCGGCCCCCGCGCGATCGTAGCATCGGCATGGCTGCCGGAATCACGCCAGTCCGAGAGCGGCGGATAGAAATCGATGCCGATCGCGCCGATGGCGGGCGAAGCCCAGAGCGGATCGAGCGGAAAATCGATCGTGTTCCCGCCGTCGCGGACATCCGCGCCATATTCGGTCCAGTCGGCCGCATAGGTCAGAACGGAACCCGGCAGCATGGTCTTGACGTCCTGAGCGATGGCCACGAGCTCGTTGACCATCGGGTAGCCCGCCGCGCCGCGCAGATGCGTCAGCCCCACCATTTCGGAGCCGACGACGAAAGGCTTGCGCATCGCGGCCGGCGACATCGCCGCGCTGCTCGAACCAGCGAGCGGCAAGGCGCAGAACAGCCTGTCTCAACGGAGCCGGGACGGCTGCAACGGTCGCGCCATAACCGGCGACGATGTCGATCTCGATCGCGCCATGGGCACGGCCGATCTCGGGCAGCTCGCCGGTCAGGCGAATGACCGGCGGATCGGCAGTCTTGTCCAGGGTCAGGGATGCGGCTGCGACAGCCTGAGCCGATCCCAGCAGGTCGTAGACGCGCGCCGCCTCGATCAGCAGCAGCGGCGAGAGCGGCAGGCGGATCTCGCCGCCCGCTGGCCAACGGTCGAGCACGATGCGCCAGGGCTGCTCGATCAGGCAGCGACCCGATGCCGCCTCGATCATCAGCCTTGCGGCCGTGATCAGGGTGGCAAGCAAGCTGTCCTCGTCGGTCTGGTCGAGGCGCAGGAACTGGCGGGCTTCTGCAAGCGTCACCGGCTCCATCGCCGGCGGGCCGAGGGCAAGCGGCGTCATGGACGCTCCCTTCATTCGTTCGATTTCAGGGGTTCGACCGCGAAGCCGCGGCCGAGAGGGTTCATCTGCGGCGTCGGGCGCGCTATTCAGCGCTCTCTCGGAGAGGAGCACCCGATGCACATCGCCAACCGGATCGCCGCCATCGGCCTCGCCTGCGCCGCCGCAAGCTTCGGGAGCGCCCCGGCGCGAGCCGTCGTGGCCGGACAGGAGGGCGGGCCGGATGCCGGCTCGACGCTGATGGTGCTGAACGCCCGCGGCGGGGTCTGCACCGGCATCATCCTGTCGGCGCGCGCCATCCTGACCGCAGCGCATTGCGCCGCCGGCGGAGCGGAACTGCGCGTTCACTGGCGCCAGGGCGGCGAGCCTGTCCTCGTCGTGCCGTCATCGGTCGCGATTCACCCGGAATTCGATGCCGGCGCGATCCGCAGCCGCCGCCGCACGATCGACCTCGCGCTGGTTCGGCTGTCAGAGTCTCTGCCCACCCGGTTCAGCGTGGCCACTCTCGTCGACGGTTCGCTGCCGCGCGCCGGCAGCAGCGTGACGCTCGCCGGCTATGGCGTCTCCCGCGAGGGCGAGGCCCGCAGCACAGGCACCTATCGCTCGGCTGCTCTGACGACCGTCGAGCCCTACGGCCCCGGCCGCATCCTGCTCTGGGCGGCCGATTCCACCGGCGGCGGCAAGCGCCCCGGCGCCGGAGCCTGCCAGGGCGATTCCGGCGGGCCTATCTTCGGCGATGACGGCGTCGTCGCCGTCACGAGCTGGTCGACCGGCCCTTCCGGGCGCCAATGCGGGTTGCTCAGCCAGGGCGTCCTGGTCGCGCCGCAACGCGGCTGGATCGATTCCACCCTGTCGAAATGGGGCGAAAGCGCGCGCTGGACACGCGGCCGCTGACGGAGGGGCTGGACTGTGGCGCGCCACAGCCTAGATTGATCGGCCAGTCCATTGGTTCGTTTCATGATCTCGCGCTCGTCCCTCGCCCTTGCCTGTTTCCTGATCGCCGGTGCCGCTCAGCCGGCGCTAGCCGTGGTCGGCGGCGTCGATTCGCGCGACGCGCTCGGCGCCCGCGCCTCGACCGTCCGGATCGAAACGAGCCGCGGCGAGCTCTGCTCGGGCGCGGTGATCGCCCCCGAGATCGTGCTCACCGCGGCCCATTGTCTGATGGGCGGCGGCTCGATCAGCGTGGTCAGCCTCGACACCCGCTTCAGGGCGCGCCGCCAGATGGTGGTCGCGGTCCTGCCGCATCCGAGCTTCGTGCCGGGCACGACGCCGCGCACCCAGCCCGGCACGGACCTCGCCTTGCTGCGCCTGGCCCAGCCCCTCCCCGGCGATATCGAGCCTTTGACGCTGGGCAGCGGCCTCTGGCAGGGCGAAACCGTCACCATGGCCGGCTACGGGCTTTCGGCGGAGAACAACAAGCGCACGGCCCGGCGCCTGCGTGAGACGCAGCTCGTCAATGCCGGCAACTACACCACACAGAACACCGTCAAGGTCGCGGTCGATGCCGAGAACCGCGGCGAGACGCCGGGCGCCGGCGCCTGCCGCGGCGATTCCGGCGGGCCGGTGCTGCGCGGCAGCGGGGCCCGCTCGCGCGACCTCGTCGGCATCGTCAGCTGGTCGAGCGGCCCGCTGAAGACGCAGGTGAAGCGCATCTGCGGCGGCTTCACCGCGATCACCCCGATCAGCGACTATCGCAGCTGGATCGCCGAGGGCACCGCGCGGCTGCGGGCGCTCGGCAGCGAGGCGCCGGCCGAGCAGGCAGCCGAGCCCCGCGCCGCCTTCAGCTGGTGGTTTTCGCGCTGAGCGGATTTACACCGCGAACTTCAGCCCCTTGATCGCGGCAAAGTCCTGCACGCCGCCGCCGACCCGCTTGGTCGTGTAGAACAGCACGTAGGGCTTGGCGGAATAGGGGTCGCGCAGGATGCGGACGCCAGCCCGGTCGACCACGAGATAGCCGCGCCGGAAATCGCCGAAGGCGATCGAAACCGCGTTGTTGGCGACATTCGGCATATCCTCCGCCTCGACCAGCGGAAAGCCGAGCAGCGTCGCCGGCGCGCCGGCCGAGGCCGGAGGCGCCCAAAGGTAGTTGCCCGTGGAGTCCTTGAATTTGCGGACGGCGGCCTGCGTCTTGCGGTTCATGACGAAAGAGGCGTTCTGGCGGAAGCCTGCCTTCAGCGCATAGACGAGATCGACGAGCACGTCGGAGGGGTTCGAGGCCGGAAAGGCCCCGGCGACGCCGGTGTTGAGCACGCCGATATTGCCCCAGCTCCAGCTGGCATCGGCGACCGTGGGATAGGCCAGGAAACCCTTGGGCTTGTCGACGCCGTCGCCATTCACGAAGGCCGCGCCCTCCTGCTCGGCGAAGGCGCTCTCGACCTCCTCGGCGATCCACTGGTCGATATCGACGATGGCGTCGTCGAGCAGCGTCTGGGTCGCCGCCGGCATGGCGTAGAGTTCCATGGCCGGGAAGGACAGTTCGGCCAGGGTCGGCGAAGCGCCCTGCGGCCGGGCCGCCGTCTCCGCCACCCAGCCGGAGGCCGGGCCGGTCGTCGAGAACGCTTTCTTGTAGGTGCCCGACGAGATGGTGCGGACGGTGGCGAGCGCGCGGATCGGCGAGACATTGGCCAGGCGGCGCAGGATCTCGCCCTCGACGGTCGCCGGTGCGAGATAGCCGCCATCCGGCCCGGAGCCGGCGGAGAGCGCCTTGGATTCCAGCCGCTTCAGGCCGCCGGCCTCGCCGGTGCGGACATAGGAGGCGAAAGCCGCCTTGTGCTCGACCGTCAGCGGATCGCGCGGGCCGTCCTGGCCGAGCGCCGGGCGGGCGCGCTCCAGCGTCAACCGATCGATGCGGCGCATGGTGTCGTCGAGCGCCGCATCCATGCGGATGAGCTTCTCCTCGGTCAGCGGGTCGGCGCCCTGCCGCGCTTCGAGGCCGGCAAGGCGCTCCTCGTTGGTCGCGCGGTAGTTCTCCAGCGTGTAGCGCAGGTCCTCGAAAGCCAGCGCGAGATCGCCGCCGGCGGCCTTGGTCTCGGGCGCGGTATTGAGATGGCTCATGGTCTCTCCTCGGGGGTGATGGGTCAAATGAAGGCGGAGGGCCTGGTCGCCTTCACAGCGGCGATCCGGGCCTGCGGCAGCATCGGGAAGGTCACGATCGAGACTTCCCAGAGATCGATGCGTTCGAGCCGGCGCAGGCCGGTTCGCGGTTCGGTGCGGGCCTTCTCGTGGCGAAAGCCGATCGACAGCCCGTCGATCGCGCCGTCGCGCATCAGCGCGTGAAGCTCCCGGGCACGGGCGACGGCCAGCGACAGCCGGCCGCGCACGAACAGGCCGCGGCTATCCTCGATCAGGCTCGACCAGCGTCCGATCGGCTCGGCCGGATCGTGCTGCCAGAGCATCTTCACGCCACCCGGCCCGCGCCGTTGCAGGCTCTCGCGGAAGGCGCCGGGTTCGATGATGTCCTTGCCGAGATCGGGAATGCGGAACAGGCTGGCATAGCCCTCGAAGACGCCGTCCAGCCCGATCCGGGCGGGCTGAAGCGGCAGCAGCTTGGATTCGAGCGAGGCGCGGGCCGGTATCATCGCTCGCCCTCCGCCCCGTCCCGGCCACCCTTCGTCCGTTCGTCCTCCAGCTTGGCGAGCTGGCGGACGAAGCGGCTGAAGGTCTCGACGGGCGCGCCGCTGCGTGACGCCCTGCCCGCGCGGGCAGGCGCGGGAGCCTTGGGCGGCGGCTTGACCGCGCCGTTTCTGCCTTTCATGGAGAATCCCTCTCGTGGCGTGCGTTGAAGCGGTTGAGCTCGCGAACGAAATCATCGAAGCGGCGATTGGCGGCGGTGAGTTCGCGCAGGACGAGCCAGGCCAGCCCCGAGGCGCTCGCCGCCCAGAGCAGCAGGCCGAGATGGCCGACATCGGCGCGGCCGACGAAGGCCGCGACGACCTGTTCGAGCATGTTCATGGACCCTCCTTCCCGGAGGCACGCCGGCCATAACCGACGGCCTCACGCTTCTCGTCCTCGTCGAGGAAGGTAGCGGCGCCGAGCCGGCGCCAGAGCGATTCCCGCTCGTCGGACAGCGCCTCGATGGCGTCGAGATCGGGCTCCAGCGTGAGTTCGTCGCCGAAGGCCGGGCCAAGCCATTGCGCCAGCGACTGCGCCGTGCGGCGCACCAGCGGGATGACCGTCTGGCGCCAGAGTGCGCGATTGGCCTCGGCAAAATTGGCGTGGGTGTTGTCCCCGGGCAGGCCGAGCAGCAGCGGCGGCACACCGAAGGCGAGCGCGATCTCGCGAGCCGCGACGCCCTTGGCGGCGACGAAATCCAGCTCCGCCGGCGTCAGCGAAAGCGGCTTCCAGTCCAGCCCGCCTTCGAGCAGCAGCGGCCGGCCGGCATTACGGGCGCCCTGGAACGAGTCTTCCAACTCCTGCTTGAGCCGTTCGAACTGTGCCTCGGTCAGCGCCGCGCCTTCCGGCCCGTCATAGACCAGGGCACCGGAAGGCCGCGCGGCGTTGTCGAGCAGGGCCTTGTGCCAGCTGCCCGCGGCATTGTGGATGTCGAGCGAGACCGCCGCGGCCTCGATCGGCGACAGGCCGTAATGGTCGTCGACGGGGTGGAACAGCGTGAGGTGCAGGATCGGCGGCAGGCCGCCCTCGTCCTGCCGGAAGCGCACCGTGTCGCCGCCGACCGTGTAGTCATAGGCCTCGGGCCAGCCGTCGCGGCCGGGAACAACGCGCATCCGGTCGGGCCGGAGCGCATAGAGTTCGCGCGGCTCGCGACCAGCGCTCACCGCCTCGACATAGGCATTGCCGGCGACGAGCAGATGCCCGACCAGCATCTCGCGGAAGGCGATGCCGCCCTGGCGCGGATTGGGCCGCTCGATCAGCGCGAGCGCCGGATGCTCCGGCACCTCGCGCGAACCGACCTTGGCGACGAGCGGCGTCTGGGCCGCGGCTTCCGCAATCAGGCGGATGCAGCGATGCACGACCGGATTGCGCTCATAGCCCTCCCGCGAGAGCGCGACATAGTCGCGAGGCGTCCAGACGGCGCGCCCGGCCTCGTGCAGCGCGATCAGCGGCCCGACGCGCGAGCGCTTCTGGCCCGGCGCGGTTCGGCCGCGCAGGCTGCGAAGAAAATCGAACATGGATGTCTCGCTGTTGGAGCTTGAAGGAAGCGAAGGGCTAAATTCCCCGCACCCGTGGCCGGGCCTTCGGTGCCAGCATCAGGTGGGTCAGCGCCCATACGAGCGCGTCGAGCCGGTCCGGCGAGCGACCGGTTTCGAGACCGAGCGGGCCGAAGGCGCACATCTCGTCCTCGAGTTCCGGAAAGGCCCCGGCGTGGCGCACCCGACCCTGCGCATAGAGCGCGGCGACCGGCTCGGCGCGAAGATATTTGCCGCGCGTCGCCCTGACGGAGACCACGGGAACGCCGGCATCGACCTCGCGGATGATGCTTTCGACCATCTCGCCTCCCTGGTTGACCTCGACGACCAGCGCATCCGCCTCATGTCGGCGGTAGAGCGCGACCGCCCTCTCCGCCCATTCCTGTGGGCGGGCACCGGCCAAGGTCGCATCCTCCAGCACATGGCCGATGCCGCCATGGTCGACACCGGCGACGACGAGCCCGCAGCGGTCCGCCCGTTGCGAAGAGGTGGCGGGCGGATCGACCGCGACCGCGATGCGAGCCAGCGCCGGCTTCTCGCGCTCGCGGGCCGCCTCGATCATCGCCCGCGTCCAGAGCGCGTCCGGGCTCTCCTCGACGATCTCGCCGTCGAGTTCCTGCCGGCCGAGGCGCGTGCCGCCATAGGTCTGCGTGACCGTGCGCACGAACTCGGCAGCGAGGTTGTAGCGGTTGTCCTGCGTCCGCGCCCGGCTCACCGCGACATGTGGCTCGATCAGCAGGCGCTTCACCAATGGCAGCGGGCGTGGCGTGGTCGTCACGACCTGACGGGGATGGTCGCCGAGGCGCAGGCCGAATTGCAGCATGTCCCAACTCTCTTGAAGGTTCGGCCATTTCGCCAGTTCGTCGGACCAGGCGGCGCCGAATTGCGGGCCGCGCAGGCCTTCCGGGTCTTCCGCTGTGAAAACCTGTGCGATTGCGCCGTTCGACCATTGCAGGCGGCGCAGCGAGGGCTGCCAGACCGGGCGCTCCCAGCGATTATGGACCGAGAGCAGCCCGGAGACGCCCTCGATCATCACGTCGCGGACCTGTGCTTGCGTCTCGCCGACGAGGGCGATCCGCTCCGTCGGCATCTCCGCGAAAGGCGGGTGGCCCAGCGCCATGCCCTTGACCCATTCGGCGCCGGTGCGGGTCTTGCCGGCGCCCCGCCCGCCCAGCACCAGCCAGATCGGCTTCAGCGGCTCGGGCGGCAATTGATCGGGCCGCGCCCAGATTTCCCAGGTGCTGCGAATGATCTCGACGTCATCCGGCGTCGCCGTCGGCATCAGCTTCCTGAGAATTCTCACCCGCATCCTGAGCGGCCAGCGCTTCAAGACGTCGAGCAAGATCCTGACGGAGCTGTGCGACATGTCGCAGATCGTCGGCGGAAGGGTCATCCGTGCGCTTGTCCTTCCTCGTGGCCGGGGGCTCCTCGATCGCGACCAGCTCGCGCACGGTGCGGGCGAGCACGGCGAGCGCCTTGGCGTCGGCCTCGCTCGCGGTCGTGCCCTTCGGCAGGTCGGCGAGATGTTCCTCATGGGTGTCGATCTGGCGCTTGGCGGCGCGCCAGAGCTGCCCAACCACCGCCTTGCGCGAGATCGTCTTCCGTTTCGACTTCGGTCCAGCAGCCGGCTGCGGCGTTGTCTCGTCCTCTTCGGCCATCGCGTCCTTCCCGATGACAGGCACGAAAAAGCCGCCGGCTGGAGAGCGCGGCGGCTTCGTTCGGGCAGATTTCGTGAGCGTTCCTGATCTCTACCCGATCAGCGCCACGATGTCAAGGACAAAATTCCTACAACCCTGAGGGGCAACCGCCGAAGCCTCAGGCCTGCTCCTTCTCGATCCATTTATAGGTCGCAGCCGGCACATAGTTTTGCATGCGGTCGAGCAGCGTCGCCGGCTCGGTATCGGTCATCGCCATCGCCCGGTGGTTCTGCTTGAGGAAGCCGGCTTCGACGGTGCGGTCGAGGAAGGTCGCCAGCGGATCGTAGAAGCCGGCGACATTGAGCAGGCCGAGCGGCTTGGCGTGGATGCCGAGCTGGCCCCAGGTCCAGATCTCGAACAGTTCCTCGAAGGTGCCGATGCCGCCGGGCATGGCGATGAAGCCGTCCGAGAGCTCGGCCATGCGCGCCTTGCGGGTGTGCATGGTGTCGACGACCTCGAGCCGGGTCAGCCCGACATGGCCGACCTCCTTGTCCTTCAGCGCCTTGGGGATGACGCCGTGGACCTCGCCGCCAGCCTCCATCGCCGCATTGGCGACGATGCCCATCAGGCCGACCGCGCCGCCGCCATAGACCAGCGTCAATCCGCGCCGGGCGATCTCGGCGCCCATGGCGCGGGCACCCGCCGCATAGACGGGATCATTGCCGGGATTGGAGCCGCAGAAAACACAGACAGATTTCATGAACCGAGAGCTTGCAAGATGCGGGCCCAGGAGCGCTGGCCCTTGTGGAAGGAGGACAGGTCGTATTTCTCGTTCGGCGAATGGACCCGATCGTCGTCGAGGCCGAAGCCGACGAAGAGCGTGTCGATGCCGAGCGTGCGCTTGAAATCGCCGCCGACGGGGATCGAGCCACCGCTGCCGATCGACACGACGCGGCCGCCCCACTCATCGGCGAGCGCGACGCGCGCCTTCTGGAGCACCGGCGAATCCACCGGTACGGCCAGCGCCGGCGAGCCGGAATGGCTGATGAATTCGGCGATCACGTCCTCCGGCAGGCGCTCGCGGATGAACTGGTGGAAGGCGGCGGCGATCTTCGCCGGGTCCTGATCGCCGACGAGGCGGAACGAGACCTTGGCCGAGGCCTGGCCCGGAATGACCGTCTTGCTGCCCTCGCCGGTATAGCCGCCCCAGATGCCGTTGACGTCGCAGGTCGGGCGCGACTGGATCTGCTCGATCAGCATCCGGCCCTTCTCGCCAATGGAGTGCTTCAAGCCCACCTGGCCGAGGAATTCCTTCTCCGTCAGGTTCAGGTCGGCCCATTCGGCCTTTTGGGCGTTGGTCGGCTCATGCACGCCCTCGTAGAAGCCGGGAATGGTGATGCGGCCGGTCTCGTCGTGAATCTCGCCGAGGATGCGCGCGAGGATATGGATCGGGTTCGCGGCCGCGCCGCCGAACAGGCCGGAATGCAGGTCGCGATCGGCGGCCGTCAGCGTGACTTCCTGATAGACCATGCCGCGCAGGGTCGAGGTGATCAGCGGGGTCTCGCGGTCCCACATGCCGGTGTCGCAGACCAGCGCGTAATCGGCCTTCAGCTCGGCGGCATTGGCCTTGATATAGCCCGGCAGGTTGACCGAGCCCGACTCCTCCTCGCCCTCGACGAGGATGGTGAGGCCGATCGGCAGGTCCCCGGTCTCGGCCAGCGTGGCGCGCACGGCCTCGATGAAGGTCATCACCTGGCCCTTGTCGTCGCAGGCGCCGCGCGCCGAGATGATCTTGCGGCCGGGCTCCAGCTCGCGGACGACCGGCTTGAACGGGTCGGTCTCCCAGAGGCTGACGGGGTCGACCGGCTGGACGTCGTAATGGCCGTAGAACAGCGCATGCGGCGCGCCGGGCTTCGGGCGATGGGCGAGGACGACTGGATGTCCGCCGGTCTCGCGCAATTCAGCCTTGAAGCCGAGCCCTTCCAGATCGGCCCGCAGCCACTCGGCGGCGGCGCGGGTCTGAGCGTTGAAGGCCGGATCGGTGCCGATCGAGGGAATCTCAAGCCACGAAGAGAGACGGTCGAGCGAGGCGTCGAGCCCGTCGTCGAGACGGGCGAGAATGGCGGGAAGCTTGGTCATGGCGGCCATCGAATGCGATTCAGATGACGTCATCATGGCAAGCCCAGGTGCCAGCGTCAGCTTCTATTCACGCATGGCGGGCAGGCTCCGCCGGCCCGTCACAGGCCTAATTGCCAACCGTTTGCAATTGCATTGACATGCCCATGCGGAGCCGCTACCCCTTATTGCGATCAAGTTGCAGCAAGGCATCGTCATGTCGCAAAGCGCCCCCGAATCCTCGTCGATTTGGCTTCGATCGCGCGGCGAACCCTCGCTGACGGATGTCTTCCGCACCATCAAGGTGACGCCGACCTCGTCGAACTGGCGCAAGTTCCTCGCCTTCTTCGGGCCGGGCTATCTCGTCGCCGTGGGCTACATGGACCCCGGCAACTGGGCGACCTCGCTGGCCGGTGGCGCCCAGTACGGCTACACGCTGCTCGTCGTCGCGCTGGTCTCCAACCTGATGGCGATCATCCTGCAGTCGCTCTGCGCGCGGCTCGCCATCGCCTCCGGGCGCGACCTCGCCCAGGCCTGCCGCGACGCCTATCCTCCCTATATGGCCTGGCCGCTCTGGCTGCTCGCCGAATTGGCGATCTGCGCGACCGACCTCGCCGAGGTGATCGGCACCGCGATCGGCCTCAACCTGCTCTTCGGCATCCCGCTCGAGATCGGCGTGCTAATCACCGCCTTCGACGTCTTCGTCATCCTCTGGCTGCAGACGCGCGGCTTCCGCTGGATCGAGGCGTTCATCATCACGCTGCTCGGCGTCATCGCGGTGTGCTTCGGCATCCAGATCGCTCTGGCCGATCCGAACTGGGGCGAGGTCATCCGCGGCTTCGCGCCGACGACCGAGATCGTGACCAACCCCAACATGCTCTACATCGCGCTCGGCATCATCGGCGCGACGGTGATGCCGCATAACCTCTACCTGCATTCCGGCATCGTGCAGACCCGCGCCTATGGCGAGACGCTGCCGGAAAAGCGCGAGGCGCTGAAATTCGCGACGATCGACTCCACCGTCGCGCTCTGCTTCGCGCTCTTCATCAACGCGTCGATCCTGATCCTCGCCGCCGCCACCTTCCACAAGGCCGGCCATACCGACGTCGCCGAGCTCGGCCGGGCACAGGAGCTGCTGCAGCCGCTGCTCGGCGCCTCGATCGCGCCCTCGCTCTTCGCCATCGCCCTGCTCTGCTGCGGCCTGAATTCGACGGTGACCGCGACCATGGCCGGCCAGATCGTGATGGAGGGCTTCCTGCGTATCCGCCTTCCGGCCTGGATGCGGCGGCTGGTAACGCGCCTCGTCGCCATCATCCCGGCAATCGCCGTCACGCTGATTTATGGCGAGGGGCAGACAGGGAAGCTCCTGATCCTGAGCCAGGTCGTCCTCAGCCTGCAATTGCCCTTCGCGGTGGTACCGCTGGTGATGTTCACCGCCTCGAAGCAGAAGATGGGTGAACTCGTCGCGCCACGCTGGCTCAGCCTGACCGCAGCCATCATCGCCGCGATCATCATCGCGCTGAACCTCAAGCTGCTCTACGACTTCGCGACGGGCGCGTGAGGGGCGATAGCACCGCTTGCACCAACAGACGTCATGCTCGCCCTTGTGGCGAGCATCCACGTCTTGAACACCACCCTCGATCAGCGAAGACGTGGATGGTCGGGACAAGCCCGACCATGACGGAAAGCGCTCAGCGCTTTCCGCCCGACATCGAGCCGAGAATACCGCGCAGGATCGCCGTGCCGACCTGCCGGCCGATCGAGGTCGCGGCCGAGCGCGCGGCCGAGGTGATGATCTTCTCGGCCATGCTCTGCGGCAGCGGGCCGCCGCGCGAGCCCGGCCCGGTCTTCGGGCGCTGCTGGGGGGTGCCACCGCCGAGCCAGCCGCCGATCGTGTCGAGAATGCCACCGCCGCCATCCGCAGAGGCTTCGACCGGCGAGCCGTCCGGATTGAGGTTCTTGCGCGCCAGCAGAATCTCATAGGCCGACTCGCGGTCGACCATGGTCTCGTACTTGCCCTTCTCGGGCGAGGCGTTGATCGCCTGCTGGCGCTGCTGCGGCGAGCACGGGCCGACCTGCGCCATCGGCGGCGCGATCAGGGCGCGCTCGACCATTTCCGGCGAGCCCTTGCCTTCGAGCATCGAGATCAGCGCCTCGCCGACGGCGAGCTGGCTGATCGCCTCCTCGGTCTTGATCTTCGGGTTCTGGCGGAAGGTCTCGGCAGCGGCGCGCACCGCCTTCTGGTCGCGCGGGGTGAAGGCGCGCAGCGCGTGCTGGACGCGGTTGCCGAGCTGGGCCAGCACCGTATCGGGGATGTCGAGCGGGTTCTGCGTGACGAAATAGACGCCGACGCCCTTCGAGCGGATCAGGCGCACGACCTGCTCGACCGCCGTCAGCAGCGCCTTGGGCGCGCCGTTGAAGAGCAGATGCGCCTCGTCGAAGAAGAAGACGAGCTTCGGCTTGTCGAGATCGCCGACCTCCGGCAGCTGCTCGAACAGCTCCGAGAGCAGCCAGAGCAGGAAGGTCGCGTAGAGCCGCGGATTGTTCATCAGCTTGTCGGCGGCGAGGATGTTGACGATGCCGCGGCCGTCGCGATCGGTCTTCATCAGGTCGTTGATGTCGAGCGCCGGCTCGCCGAAGAAGAGATCGCCCTTCTGGTTCTCCAATACGAGCAAGGCGCGCTGGATGGTGCCGACCGTTGTCGCGCTGACATTGCCGTATTTCGTCGTCAGTTCCTTTGCATTGTCCGCGATGAAGGTCAGGATCGCGCGCAGGTCCTTGAGGTCGAGCAGCAGCAGCTTCTGCTCGTCGGCGATGCGGAAGGCGATGTTGAGCACGCCCTCCTGCGTATCGTTGAGATCGAGCAGGCGGGCGAGCAGCAGCGGGCCCATCTCGGAGATGGTGGCACGGACCGGATGGCCCTGCTCGCCGAACACGTCCCAGAACACCGTGGTGAACTGGTCCGGCTCGTATTTCAGGCCGAGTTCCTTGGCCCGGTTGACGAAGGGCGGCTTGGAATCGCCGGGCGCGACGATGCCGGAGAGATCGCCCTTGATATCGGCCGCGAAGACCGGAACGCCGTTGCGGGCGAAGCCCTCGGCCATGACCTGCAGCGTCACGGTCTTGCCGGTGCCGGTCGCGCCGGTCACCAGCCCATGGCGATTGGCGAGCTTGAGCAGGAGATTTTCAGGCTTGCCGCTCTTGCCGATCAGAATCGCGCCGTCATTCGCCATTGAATTCGCCCATTCGTTCCTGAAGCTTCGGAAAGGGGTGTAACCAAACGACGCAGAAGGCGGAAGCCCGGGGCCGTTGGAAATCAGATCGTAAACATGTAAACTATTTTTCGAAGGCTTCGTGGCGAAGCCGTTTGGCGAGGGGTTTAAAGTCCATGGAAGAGTTGCTCACGCGCGTGGCCGCGGTTGCCGGCATCAATGAAGAGCTCGCCCGCAAGGCGGTCGGCATCATCCTCGCGTTCCTGCAGAAGGAAGGCCCGGCAGCCGAGATCGGCCAGCTGATGGCGGCTCTGCCGGGCGCGCAGGCTCTGGCCGATGCCGAAGGCGGCGCAAAGGGCGGCATGCTCGGCGCGATCGGCGGCCTGATGGGCGGCGGCGGCGGCGTGATGGCGCTCGGCGGCCAACTGATGGGCGCCGGCCTCTCCATGGGCCAGATCCAGAGCGTCTCGAAGGAGATGTTCGCCGTGGGTCGCGAAAAGGCCGGTGAGGACGCGATGGGCGCCATCGTCGGCGCGATCCCGGGTCTCGGCCAGTTCGTCTGATCCCAGTCGCATTCTTCAACGCCGCAGCGCTATCTCAGGATAGCGCTGCGGCGTTTTTGCATTCTCGCACCCGTCTTGCGACGAAGTAGGGATGGCGGTGCGCGCGCGCCCATGGCAATCAGCGCTCCACGGCTGCACACTGTGCAGAAGAGGAGCATCGGCGCGCATGAACTCGGCTGCCCCATCCGACCTTCCCTATCTCGACGCCTTCGCGGCGCCGTCGCATGACGCGTGGCGCCTGGCGGTCGACAAGGTTCTGAAGGGCGCCGATTTCGAGAAGAAGCTCGTCGGCCGCACTGCCGACGGCATTCGCATCGAGCCGCTCTACCCGGCTGCCGCAGCACCTCAGCGGGCCCTGCGTGCCGAGACCGGGCGCTGGCATGTCGCGGGCCGTCTCGATCATCCCCAGCCGGCCGAGGCCCGGGCGCTCGCCCTCGCCGATCTCGAAGGCGGTGCCGATACGCTCACCATCAGCTTCGCCGGAGCGCTGGCGGCGCGCGGCTACGGCCTTGTCGCCGACGATGTCGCGACGCTCGACGCCGCGCTCCAGGGCGTGATGCTGGACCTGATCCATCTGCGCCTCGATCCCGCCCCCCAGGGCCGCATCAATGCCCTGCTGCTGGCCGCCCTGATCGAGAAGCGTGGCCATGCGGCGAGCGAGATTTCCGTCTCCTTCGGGCTCGATCCGATCGGCGTCTTCGCCAGCCGCGGCTCTCTTGCAGCCCCCTGGCCCGAGCTTGGCCGTAGGCTCGCAGCGACGATCCGCACGCTCAAGGAGCGCGGCTTCGCCGGGCCGTTCATCGAGATCGACAGCCGGCCCTATCACGAGGCCGGCGCCAGCGAGGCGCAGGAGCTGGGCGCAGTGCTCGCCACGGCGGTCGCCTATCTGCGTGCGCTCGAAGCGCAGGGCCTGTCGCTGTCGGAAGCGCGCGATGCGCTGGCCTTCACGCTGGTCGCGGATACCGACGAGTTCCTGACGGTGGCTAAGTTCCGCGCTGCGCGGCTGCTCTGGAACCGCATCCAGCAGGCTTGCGGCCTGACGGCGAAGCCGGCCCGCATCCACGCCGAGACGGCGTGGCGCTCGCTGACGAAGCGCGATCCCAACGTCAACCTGCTGCGCGGCACGGTCGCGGCCTTCGCGGCCGGCGTCGGCGGCGCCGATTCGATAGCCGTCCAGCCTTTCACCGCCGCGCTCGGCCTGCCCGATGGCTTCGCGCGCCGCGTCGCCCGCAACACCCAGCTGATCCTGCTCGAAGAGAGCAATCTCTGGCGCGTCGCCGACCCCGCCGCCGGCGCGGGTGGCTTCGAGACGCTGACGCAGACGCTCTGCGAACAGGGCTGGCAGGCCTTCCAGGAGATCGAAAGGCAGCGCAGCGGCGATCTCGGCGGCATCGTCGCATCACTGGTCGACGGCCATCTCCAGAAGGCGCTCGCCGGGCAACGTGCCGCCCGGGCCAAGGCCGTGGCAACGCGCCGCGAGCCGATCACCGGCACCAGCGAGTTCCCGAATATCCGCGAGGAAACGGCGAAGGTTCTCCCGGTCGCCGCAGTCAAGCTCGACGGCAAACGCGTGCAGGGCAGCCTCGCCGAACGTAACCAGGGCGAGATCATCCGCTCCTTCGTCGGCGGCGCCGGCCGGGCCGATGCGCTGGCTGCCCCCGCCGCCGGCCTGCGCGCGGAGCCCCTGCCCTCGCTCCGGCTGTCGGAACCGTTCGAGGCCTTGCGCGACAAGGCCGATGCCCAGCCGCAGCGCCCGGTCGTCTTCCTGGCGACGCTCGGCCCGATTGCCGATTTCACCGCCCGCGCCGGCTTTGCCCGCAACCTGTTCGAGGCCGGCGGCCTCGCGGCGCCCAGCGGCGACGGCTTCGCCAAAGACGGCGCCACCGATCTCGACGCTCTCGTCGGCGCCTACCGCACCTCGGCCGCGAAGCTCGCCTGCCTGTGCGGTTCCGATGCCGCCTATGCCGCCGAAGGCCCGGCAGCCGCAGAGGCCCTCACCAAGGCCGGCGCCACCGTCTGGCTCGCCGGCCGCCCGGCCGAGACCGAGGCCCTGAACAAGGCCGGTGTGACCTCGTTCATCTATATGGGCTGCGACGTCGTCGAGACACTGACGCAAGCGCAAGCCGTCGCAGGCGCCTGACCGGAGATACGCGTTTGACTGCCATCGCCCTCACCATCGCCGGTTCGGATTCGAGCGGCGGCGCCGGCATCCAGGCCGATCTCAAGACCTTCGCGGCCCATCAGGTCTATGGCGCCAGCGTTATCGTCGCGCTGACCGCGCAGAACACGAAGGGCGTCAGCGCCATCCACGCCGTACCGCGCGATTTCGTCGCCCAGCAGATGGATGCCGTCTTCGAGGATCTCGATGTCGGTGCGGTCAAGATCGGCATGCTGGCCACGGCCGAGTTGATCGAGACGGTCGCCGCTGGCCTTAAGCGTCATGGCGCGAAGAACGTGGTGCTCGATCCGGTGATGATCGCCGCCTCCGGCGCCCGGCTCCTGGAAAGCGCGGCGGTCGAGGCGATCCGCACCCATCTTTTCCCGCTCGCGACCCTGATCACGCCGAACCTGCCGGAGGCCGCTGCCCTGCTCGGCACCAGCATGGCCGAAACCGACCAGGCGATGGATGAGCAGGCCGAGAAGCTCGCTGCGCTCGGCGCGGCCAATGTGCTGGTCAAGGGCGGGCACGGCACCGGCGAGATCAGCAGCGACCTCCTGCTGCTGGCAGGCGGGACGCGCCAGCGTTTCAACGCGCCGCGCCTCGCGACACGCAACACGCATGGCACCGGCTGCACCTTGTCTTCCGCCATCGCCGCCAATCTGGCCAAGGGGCTGGCGCTGCCGGAAGCCGTTGGCCACGCCAAGACCTATATCTCCGCTGCCATCGCCGCGGCCGACCAGGTTGCGGTTGGCCACGGCCACGGACCGGTGCATCATTTCCACCATTGGTGGGATAGGACCGACGGGAGTCAATCATGACCGCGATCCCGGATTTCACGAAGCTCGCCTTTGCCGCAGGGGCTCGCCCTGCCGCCAGCGCCTTGCCCACGGGCGAGAATTGGCAGACGCCCGAGGACATCCCGGTCAAGCCGGTCTACACCGCGGCCGACCGTGACGGCCTGCCCTTCGTCGAGACGCTGCCCGGCATCGCGCCCTATCTGCGCGGCCCCTACCCGACGATGTATGTCAACCAGCCCTGGACGATCCGGCAATATGCCGGCTTCTCCACGGCCGAGGATTCGAACGCCTTCTACAGGCGCAACCTCGCCGCCGGGCAGAAGGGCCTCTCGGTCGCCTTCGACCTCGCCACCCATCGCGGCTACGATTCCGACCATCCGCGCGTCGCCGGCGATGTCGGCATGGCCGGCGTCGCGATCGACTCGATCTACGACATGCGCACGCTGTTCTCCGGCATCCCGCTCGACCAGATGAGCGTGTCGATGACGATGAACGGCGCCGTCCTGCCGGTGCTGGCGCTTTATATCGTCGCGGCGGAAGAACAGGGCGTGTCGCAGGCCAAGCTCTCCGGGACCATCCAGAACGACATCCTCAAGGAGTTCATGGTCCGCAACACCTATATCTACCCGCCCTCGCCCTCGATGCGGATCATCGGCGACATCTTCGCCTTCACCTCGGCGAACATGCCGAAGTTCAACTCGATCTCGATCTCCGGCTATCACATGCAGGAAGCCGGGGCGACGCAGGACCTTGAGCTCGGCTACACGCTGGCAGACGGCGTCGAATATATCCGCGCCGGCCAGCGGGCTGGCCTCTCCGTCGATGTCTTCGCGCCGCGCCTGTCCTTCTTCTGGGCGATCGGCATGAACTTCTTCATGGAAGTCGCCAAGATGCGCGCCGCCCGGCTGATCTGGGCGAAGCTCGTCAAGGATTTCGGAGCGCAGAACGAGAAATCCCTCCCCTTACGCACCCACTGCCAGACCTCCGGCTGGTCGCTGACGGCGCAGGATGTGTTCAACAACGTCCCGCGCACGATGATCGAGGCGATGGCGGCGACTCAAGGCCATACCCAGTCGCTGCACACCAATGCGCTGGACGAGGCGCTGGCCCTGCCGACCGATTTCTCGGCCCGCATCGCCCGCAACACCCAGATCCTGCTGCAGCAGGAGAGCGGCACGACCCGGATCATCGATCCCTGGGGCGGCTCCTACTATGTCGAGCGGCTCACCGCGGAACTGGCCGAGAAGGCCTGGGGCCATATCCAGGAGGTCGAGAAGCTCGGCGGCATGGCCAAGGCGATCGAGGCCGGCATCCCGAAGCTGCGCATCGAGGAGGCCGCCGCCAAGACGCAGGCCCGCATCGACGGCGGCCAGCAGGCGATCATCGGCGTCAACTGCTACAAGCCCGACAACGAGGCCACGATCGACGTGCTCAAGGTCGACAATGCCGCGGTGCGCGCCCAGCAGCTCGACAAGCTCAGGCGCCTCAAGGCCGAGCGCAGCGAGACCGAGGTGCAGGCCGCGCTGACGGCGCTGACCAACGGAGCGGCCGGCAATGGCAACCTGCTCGATCTCGCGGTGAAGGCAGCCCGCGCCAAGGCCACCGTCGGCGAGATTTCCATGGCGATGGAGCAGGTCTTCGGGCGCCACCGGGCCGAGATCAAGGCGATCTCGGGCGTCTACAAGCGGGAGGTCGGCGAGATGAACCCAGCCGTGACGCGCGTCCAGCTGATGTGCGAGGCCTTCGAGGAAGCCGATGGGCGGCGCCCGCGCATCCTCGTCGCCAAGATGGGGCAGGATGGGCACGATCGCGGCCAGAAGGTCATCGCCTCGGCCTTCGCCGATCTCGGCTTCGACGTCGATATCGGTCCCCTCTTTGCGACGCCGGACGAGGCGGCACGGCAGGCGGTCGAGAACGACGTCCATATCGTCGGCGTCTCGTCGCTCGCGGCGGGGCATCTGACGCTGGTGCCGGAATTGAAGGCGGCGCTCGCCAAGGCCGGCCGGCCCGACATCATGATCGTGGTCGGCGGCGTCATCCCGCCGCAGGATTTCGACGCGCTGATCGAGGCCGGCGCCTCGGCGATCTTCCCGCCCGGCACCGTCATCGCGGACGCCGCCGAGAAGCTGCTGCAGGAACTGAACGAGCGCCTCGGCTACGCCCAGCGGACGGCCGCGGAATAAAAGAAGGCGGGCGCTGCCAGCCGGCAGCGCCCGCCCCATGATCACGACCGACGTGGCGACACTTACCGCCAGCCGTAACCATAGCCGTAGCGCGGCGGAGGCGGCCGCGAGCCATAACCGTCATAGTAGCGATGCCAGCGGCGCTGGCCCCAGAAGCCGTGGACGGCAGGCGGCGTCGGGCGCCAGCCATAGCCGTAGGCCGGGCGATCATAGGAGCGCTCATAGCCGCCGAAGGCCTGGGCCTCGCCTGCCCCGGCGAAGGCCGAGCCTGCGAGCACGGCACCGCTGAGCGCGAGCGCTGCCAAACCGATCCGGGCGCGATTGCCAAACATGGTCTCATGTCCTGTTCCGGCAGGGATCGCCCTGCCACGGATCGGACATTCGCAGGTTCTGGCTGAACGGGCTTTGAGGGCGCCGTTCAGCCGCCGTTTAACTGCCGGCCAGTTGCTCGCGCTTCAAAAGCAGCGAAGCCGCGATCACGACGACGGCCACGGCACCGATCATGATCGTGCAGGCGGCATTGATCTCGGGGGAGACACCGAGCTTGACCGCCGAATAGAGCCGCATCGGCAGCGTCGTCGCGCCTGGCCCGGTCGTGAAGCTCGCGATGACGAGATCGTCGAGCGAGAGCGTGAAGGCCAGCATCCAGGCCGCCGCCACTGCTGGCCAGATCAGCGGCAAGGTCACGGTCCAGAAGGTGACGAAGGGCGTGGCGCCGAGATCCTGCGCGGCTTCCTCCAAAGAGCGGTCGAAGCCCGCCAGCCGCGATTGTACGACGATGCAGGCGAAGCCGAGGCTGAAGGTCGCGTGGGCGATCGTGACCGTCCAGAAGCCGCGCTCGACATCGGCCGCGACGAAGAGCAGCAGCAGCGACAGCCCCGTCACGACCTCGGGCATGACGAGCGGCGCCAGCACCATGCCTGAGAACAGGGTGCGCCCCATGAAGCGACCGTGGCGCGCCAGAGCCAGCGCCGCCAGCGTACCGAGCACGGTCGCCAGCGTCGCCGAGACGAAGCCGAGGCGCACCGAGAGCCAGGCAGCGTCGAGCAGCGGCCCATTCTGCAGCAGCGCGCCATACCAATGCGTCGAGAAGCCGCCCCATACCGTGACCAGCCGCGAGGCGTTGAAGGAGTAGGCGATCAGCGTCAGGATCGGCAGGTAGAGGAAGGCGAAGCCGACGATCAGCGCGAGGATCAATCCGGGGCCGAGCCGGCTCATGCCGCCATCTCCCGGCTCAGGCGGGCGCGCTGGAGCAGGACGAGCGGCAGCACAAGCACCACGAGCAGCACGACCGCCACCGCCGAAGCCAGAGGCCAGTCGCGGTTCGAGAAGAATTCGCTCCACAGCACCTTGCCGATCATCACCGTATCGGGGCCGCCGAGCAGATCGGGAATGACGAATTCGCCGACCGCCGGGATGAAGACCAGCGCCGAGCCGGCCAGGATGCCCGGCAGCGAGAGCGGCAGGGTCACCGTCAGGAAGGCCGTGATCGGCGTGGCGCCAAGGTCGGCAGCCGCCTCGAGCAGGCCGCGGTCGAGCTTCTCCAGCGTTGCGAAAAGCGGCAGCACCATGAAGGGCAGGTAGGAATAGACCATGCCGAGCAGCACGGCCGTCTCGGTATTGAGCAGGCGCAGGGGCTCGCCCTCGAAGCCGAGCAGGCCAAGCGCCGCATCGAGCAACCCTTCCGGCCTGAGGATGCCGATCCAGGCGTAAACGCGGATCAGGAAGGAGGTCCAGAACGGCAGGATGACGAAGACCAGCAGCAGGCCGCGCCAGCGCGCGGGCGCCGAGGCCATGGCGTAAGCGAGCGGATAGCCGATCGCGAGCGCGAAGACGGTCGTCAGCGCCGCGACGCGCAGGGAATAGAGATAGCTCTGCCAGTAGAGCGCGTCGTCGCCGAGCAGGCTGAAATTCGCGAGGTCGAGCTGCGAGAGGAATTCGCCGAGCTGAGCGAGGCCCTCCCAATGCGGCGCATAAGGCGGCAAGGCCGTCGCGGCCTGCGAGAAGGCCATGCGCAGCACGATGGCGAAGGGGGTCAGGAAGAACAGCGCGAGCCAGAGATAGGGCACGGCCACGACGAGACGCCGCAGCCGCTGCATTGAGGCGACCGCGCTCATGGCGGCAGCACCACGCCGGCCTCGACATCCCAGGAAAGCCAGACCTTGTCGTCCCAGGCGAAGGGCCGCGCCATCCGGCGCGTGCGGTTGGCGAGCGCGACCTTGATGAGCTGGCCGCCTTTTCCCTGTTCGTCTTGGCCGCCGAGCATCACCTGGATCATGGTGAAGTCGCCGAGATAGCCGATATCCCAGATCTCGCCCGCGACCTTGTTGACGGTCTGGTCCGGCTCGTCATGGCCGATCTCGATCTTCTCCGGTCGGATGCCGACGACGAGCGGCTCACCCGGCTTCAGGGCCGGCGCCTCCTCGTCAAGCTCGACGGTGCCGACATGCGGCATCTCGGCCCGGACCAGCTCGCCCTCGACGGCTGCGATCCGGCCTTCGAAGATATTGATGTCGCCGACGAATTCCGCGACATGGCGATTGGCCGGGGCCTCGTAGATCACGTCGGGCGGGCCGATCTGGACGAGCTTGCCATGGTCCATCACCGCCATGCGGTCGGCCATGGTCATGGCCTCGTCCTGGTCGTGAGTGACGACCATGAAGGTGAGGCCAAGCTCGCTCTGCAGGTCCATCAGTTCGAACTGGGTCTGCTCGCGCAGCTTCTTGTCGAGCGCCGCCATCGGCTCGTCGAGCAGCAGCAGCTTCGGCCGCTTGGCCAGCGAACGGGCGAGCGCGACGCGCTGGCGCTGGCCGCCGGAGAGCTGGTGCGGCTTGCGCCCGCCGAAGCCGGAGAGCTTCACCAGCGCCAGCATCTCCTCGACGCGCCGGTCGATCTCGGCGCGCGGCAGCCCCTCGCGCTTCAGCCCGTAAGCGATGTTGCCGGCCACGCTGAGATGCGGGAACAGCGCATAGGACTGGAACATCATGTTGATCGGCCGCAGATGCGGCGGGATGCCGGTGATGTCCTGCCCGTCGAGCAGAATCGTGCCCGCATCAGGCGTCTCGAAGCCGGCAAGCATGCGCATCAGCGTGGTCTTGCCACAGCCGGACGGTCCGAGCAGCGCGAAGAACTCTCTGGGATAGAGTGCAAGCGAGAGATCGCCCACGGCGGTGACGTCGCCGAAGCGCTTGGTCACGCCCCGGAACTCGACCAGCGGCTTCGCCGCCGGGTCGTTCCAGGGCTGGAAAGCCCGGCGCACGCTGCCGGGCGAGGTCTTCTTCATGGCGCCCGCGACCTGTCCGGAGCCGGTCACTTGCCGGTCTTCACGCGCGTCCACAGCCGGTTCACCAGCCGCTGGGCCTTCTGGTCGTAGGGCGTGATCGTGTAGAGCCGCGCCATCACCGCGTCCGAGGGGTAGATGCCGGGATTGTCCCGCACCGCCGCCGAGAGGAACGGCTTCGAGGCGATATTGCCATTGGCGTACTGGATGAAGTCCGAGTTCTTCGCCGCCATCTCCGGCTTGTTGACGAAGTCGATGAACTTCAGGGCCGCCTCGACATTGCCGGCATCCTTCGGGATCACGAGGGAGTCGAACCACATCAGCGCGCCTTCCTTCGGGATCGAATAGGCGATCTGGACGCCGTTCTTGGCTTCCTCGGCGCGCTTCTTGGCCTGCAGGATGTCGCCGGAATAGCCGACGGCGAGGCAGATATCGCCGTTCGCCAGCGCGTTGATATATTCCGAGGAGTGGAACTTCTGGATATGCGGGCGGATCTTGCGCAGGAGCTCGCCGGCCTTGTTCAGATCGGCCTCGTTTTTCGAGTCGGGATCGAGCCCGAGATAGCGCAACGCGGCCGGGAACATCTCCTCGACCGCATCGAGCACATGGACGCCGCAATTCGAGAGCTTCTTCAGCGTCTCCGGCTCGAAGACGATCTTCCAGCTGTCGATCACCGCGTCGGGGCCGAGGCGCTCCTTGATCTTGGCGGTGTTGTAGCCGATCCCCGTGGTGCCCCACATGTAGTTCACGGCATATTTGTTGCCGGCATCGTATTTCGACAGCCGCGTCTGGATTTCCGGCCAGAGATTCTTGAGGTTCGGCGCCTTGTCCTTGTCGACCGGCTGATAGAGGCCGAGCGGGATATGGCGCGGCAGGAAGGAGGCGGTGACGACGATCAGGTCGTAGCCGGTCTTGCCGGCGAGAAGCTTGGTCTCGACCGTCTCCATCTGGTCGAAGGTGTCGTAGACGACGGTGATGCCGGTTTCCTTCTTGAAAGCTTCGAGCACCTCCGGATCGACATAGTCGGACCAGTTGAAGATACGCAGCTGCTTGTCCTGCGCGGCCACCGGCGCGGCCAGAAGTCCCAATCCGATCGCGCAAGCGGCAATCGCCTCGGTCAGTCGCTTCGTCGCCCTACCCAATCCGCCCCTCCATCGTGTTGGCGCGCGCACGCTACCAGCTTTCCCCCCGGCATCAACCGCGATCGGGCGCGACCGAACGCCCGCGCACAGGCAAGCTGCGCCTGACGCAAGCGTGAACGGCGGCAGCCTTGCCGGCCCCCGTCCTCATGCACATACCGTACCGCATGCGCCTGTTCCGCCCCTTCCTGCTGTTCTTCGCGATCGCCTTCCTGCTGCCGCTCGCGAGCCATGCGGGCTGGTGGTATTGGCAGACGCATGCGCCGGACTGGCGGCGTGCCGACTGGACGAGCGCGAAGCTCCTGCCGGCAGCTTCCGTCGAGCCTGAAGCGACCGTGCACGTCTTCGCCGCGCGCGTCGGGCGCTGGCGCGGCATCTTCGCCCATCATTCCTGGGTCGTGGTGAAGGAGCGTGGCGCCAGCGCCTATACCCGTTTCGACGTCGTCGGCTGGGGGGCGCCGGTCCGGGTCAACCATCGCGACGCCGATGGCCGCTGGTTCGGTAACCTACCGGAGCCCGTCGCCGAAATACGCGGCGAGGCAGCCGAACAGCTGATCCCGCGCATCCGTGCGGCGGTCGCTGCTTACGCCTATTCCAGCCCCGGCAGCTACCTCGCCTGGCCCGGGCCGAATTCGAACAGCTTCGTCCAGCACGTGCTGGCGGAAGTACCCGAGCTGCATCAGGCGCTGCCGCCAACGGCATTGGGCAAGGACTGGCGCGCCGACGGCCTCTTCGCCGGGCTGACCGCCAGCCGCACCGGCATCCAGGCCTCGCTCTATGGTCTTGCGGGTGTGACCGTGGGCTGGGTCGAGGGCATCGAGATCAACCTGCTCGGCCTCGTCGCCGGCCTCGACCTGCGCAGCCCGGCGCTGAAGCTGCCGGGCTGGGGGCGGGTCGGGGTTTAGGCCTGCAGCGCCCGGCAACCTTGTACAACAAGGCGGAGAGCGTTACATGTAACGCTCATCAGGAATAAGCTGAATGGCCAGTTCGACAGCCAGACGCGTCCAGAAGCGCCGCGACGCCCTGCGGGCGGCCGGATTGCGGCCGGTACAGATCTGGGTTCCCGATACGCGGCGGCCGGGGTTCAGCGAGGAATGCCGCCGTCAAGCCCGCCTCGTCGCTGTCAGCGACAGTGCCGACCGGGAATTGGATGCGTTCCTCGACGCCGCGCTGGACGACCTGGACCGCGCCCCTGAATGAAGCGCGGCGACCTCGTCACCGTCGCGATCGCGGGAGATTTCGGCAAGCCTCGCCCTGCCCTGGTCGTTCAGGCCGATCCGTTCGATCTGACGGCGACGGTGACTCTGCTGCTGATTTCCAGCGATCTAGTCGATGCGCCGCTGATCCGGCTGACGGTCGAGCCTAACTCCATCAACGGCCTGCGCCTTGCCTCCCAGATCATGGTCGACAAGGCGATGACCGTGCGCCGCGACAGGATCGGGCAGGTTTTCGGCCGCCTCGATCCCGAGATGATGATCGCGGTGAATCGGTCGCTGGCGCTGTTCCTCGGGCTCAGCTGAAGCCGGTCGTCATTCTCGGGCGAAGCAGAGCTTCGACCCGAGAATCTCAGGACGTGAAGACACCGATTTCCGTGATGCTCGGGTCAAGTTCGAGCATGATGGCGGACGGCCCTCACACCGCTTCGAAGGCCTGCGCCAGATCGGAGATCAGGTCCTCGATATTCTCGATGCCGACGGAGATCCGGATCAGCGCGTCGGTCAGGCCGATCTCCTCGCGCAATTCGCGGGCGACGCCGGAATGGGTCATCGCGGCGGGATGCGAGACCAGTGTCTCGGTGCCGCCGAGGCTGACCGCGAGCTTCATGATCTGGAGGTTGTCGAGCACGGCGAAGGCTTCCTTCTCGCCGCCCTTGACGTCGAAGGCGAACGTGGAGCCCGCTGCCGTGCACTGGCGGTCGAAGACCGCCTTGCGCGGGTCGCCGTCCTTGAGATTGCCGAGATAGTGAACCCTGGCGACCTTGGGGTGGCTCTCCAGATACTCCGCCACGAGCTTGGCGTTCTCGTTGGCGCGGCTCATCCGGATGTCGAGCGTCTCCAGCGAGCGCATCAGCATCCAGCAGGAATTCGGGTCGAGTTGCGTGCCGAGCGAGCCGCGCCAGGCCTTGACCTGCCGCACCAGCGCCTCGGAGCCGCTGATCGAGCCACCGACGAGGTCGGAATGGCCGCCGACATATTTGGTCAGCGAGAGCAGCGAGAGATCGGCACCCTGCTTCAGCGGCTTCTGGTATTTCGGGCCGAGCATGGTGTTGTCGACCACGACGGGCGGGCGGTGGCCCTGCGACTTCTCAAGCTCGTCGGCGATCATCTTGCAGGCGGCGAGGTCGACGAGGCCGTTGGTCGGGTTGGCGGGCGTCTCGACCAGGATCATTGCGACGCGCCCCTTGGCGGCGGCGGCCCGCGCGACCTCCCGCATCTGCTCGATGTCGAGGCCATCGGTGAAGCCGAACGGCGTGACGCCGAAGGCGCCCATCTGGTTCTTCAGCAGCGTCTCGGTGCCGCCATAGAGCGGGCGCGAATGCAGGATCGTGTCGCCCGGGCGCAGGAAGGCGAAGCAGGTCGTCGCGATCGCCGCCATGCCCGAGGCGAAGACGGCGCATTTCTCGGCCTCGTCCCAGATCGCCAAGCGATCCTCGAGGATCTCCATATTGGGATGGTTGAAGCGCGAATAGACGAGGCCGGGCTTCTCGCCGGGCTTGGGCTGGCGCCGGCCCGAGGTGAAGTCGAAGAAGTCCTTGCCCTGCTGGGCGTTCTCGAAAACGAAGGTCGAGGTCAGGAAGACCGGCGGCTTGAGCGAGCCTTCCGACATGGCCGGCGAATAGCCGAAGCCCATCATCAGTGTCTCGGGATGGAGCTTGCGGTTGGCGATCCGGTCCTTGTGGTAGTTGTCTTCGCTCATGGCCGTCTCCCTTGCGATCCTGCGATGCAGGCCGGTTTCTGGCACCAGATTATTCCCATCATCGCGCCATTGCTTGGCCGATCAGCATCATCCTAATGTGCCGCAAGCAGCTTTCTGCTCATTTTCGACAAGGATGGAGCATATCGTGCTCGACAGCATCGACCGCCGGATTCTCGCCGTGCTGCGCGAGGACGGACGCATCACCAACCAGGACCTGTCGCAGCGCGTCGGGCTGTCGCCGACGCCGTGCCTCCGGCGCCTGAAGCGGCTGGAAGAGACCGGCGTCATCCAGGGCTATACGGCGGTCGTCGACCCCAAGGCCTATGGCCTGCCCTTCAGCGTCTTCGTCTCGGTGCGCCTCACCCAGCAGAACCAGGAGCAGATATCCGAGTTCGAGAAGGCCGTCGAAAGCTGGAGCGAGGTCGCCGAATGCTACCTGATGACCGGCTCGCAGGATTATCTGCTGCGCGTCGTGACCGATGGTATCGAGGGCTATGAGCGCTTCCTGAAGCAGAAGGCGACGCGGCTCAAATGCATCCAGTCGGTCGAATCCAATTTCGCACTGGCGACGATCAAGAAGCGCTCCGGGCTGCCGCCTGTGTGATCAGCCGCCGCGATCCATGGCGCGGCGCACGACCTGCGTGACCTCGCTATTGGACAGGAAGAGGTCGTGGCGCAGCATGCTCCAGCCCCGGCCGGAGGTGTCGGCGACGCGAACGCCCAGCGCTTCCAGCCGCGAGCGATCCGCCGCACCGGCGCGCGCGACGCCGCCGGCGATGCGCGCGGAGACGGCCAGCGCCCGGTCGCCGGGATCGATGATCACGGTCATGCGCTGGGCGAGCGGCCCGAGCTTCTTCACCGTCTGCTCGAAGGCATCGATATCGACATCCGGCGAGGCCAGCACGACCGAGCCGATCCGGGCGTAGATCTCCTGGGAATCGCGCAGCTCGCGCAGGCCTTCCAGGGTCAGGAACGTGCCCATGGAATGGGCGACGATATGGATGCGGCCGACGGTCGGATTGGCGACGAGCGCCTGCAGCGCCTGGACGAAGCCGTCGCGCGACCAGAGCGCGCTTTCGCGGTCATAGGCGTAGTCGAAAAGCTTGCCGCCCGAGGGCCAGGTGAACAGCGCCGTGCGGCCCTGGAATTCCAGCGAATGCGAGAGCTGGCCGGCGCTGCGCGCGGCAGTCTCGAAGGTCTCGTTGAAGCCGTGGATGTAGAGCAGAACGTCGCGCCCGTTCACGGCATCGGAGAAAGCCCGCGCCGCATCGCCCGAGGTTTCGCGGGAGACTCCGAGCACCGCCCAGTCGCCGCTGACGGCCGAGGACACGCGGCCGGAAATGCCGCGCCCCGGCGGCGACAGTCGCGCCTCGGCGAAGGTCAGCGGGCCACGGTCGGTGTTGAAATAAGGCGTGGCATTGCCGGTCGAGCGGCGCGTCGTCATGACGAGCAATCGCGGGTCCTTGCCGAGCGCCGAACTATCGGCGCGCTCCGGCTCGGAAAAGGGCGAGACACTGGCCTCGCTCTGCGCGCAGGCCGCGAGGCCGAGCGGCAGGAACGCTGCGAGAGCCAGCGAACGGCATGAAAAGGCGCGCCTTGTAACGGGCATGAAGACAGGCATCCGGTCAGAATTGAGGGGCCGAGCTGGCAGCCGGACCTCTAAAGGCAGGCCAAGGCGGCCAGAATGGGGCAAGCGGCCCGCGGCCGCTGCGAAGCGGCCGGAGCGTTGCGCGGAAGCGACATCACTGCGCGGCGCCGGAAATGATCTGGATCGGCGCGGTGACGACGAGCCCGACGGTCGACCCCACCGTGCCCATCACGCCGCCGGCGACATCGCCCAGCCTGTCGCCGAATTGCGGCCCGGCGAAGCCGATGCCCTTATCCTGCTGCAGCCGCTGGCCGATCATCTGCACGACCTTCGGCGAGGACGCGAATTTCGCGTGGTTGAGACTGTCGCCGGAGGAAACCTCGGAGAGGTCGATCAGCCGCACGCCGAGCTTTTCCAGCTCGGCGATCGTCTCGGTGTCCTTGCTCGACACCGCGCCCAGCCGCTTCTTGTCGCCGGCGAACCGCCTGGAGAAGTCCAGCGCCCGGTCATCAGCCGAAACGAAAACCGTTATCGGCCGCCGGATTTCGCGCATCTGCATCTTGAACACGTCGAGATCGACGTCGGGCGCCGCGAGCATGACGTCGCGGAGCTTGCCGCCGAAGGCGCCGTCACCACGGATCGCGGCCTGCCGGAGCGTCTCCAGCGTCAGGAGCGTGCCCATGGAATGGGCGAGGATATCCATGCGCGACGGGCCGAGATCGCGAGCGATCGCGCGCAGGTTCGCCTCAAGGAAATCGCGGGAATAGAAGGCGCTTTCGCGATCATAGGGATAGGCCAGCAGCTGACCGCGCGAGGGCCAGGTGAACAGCACGGGCACGCCCTTGAAGCCGGAATCGTAGACGATCTGGGCGAAGCGATAGACCGAATCGGCGAAATTCGTGTTGTAGCCGTGGACGAAGACCAGCACGTCGCGCTGGGAGGCCGGCCGCCGCGCCAGTTCCTTGCGCACGTCCGAAACGACCGGCGCGAGGTCGAGCTTCTGGAGATTGGTGGCGGTGAAATGCTTCGCGGGATCGCCCGGGCCTGAGTCAGGCAGCTCCAGATTGCCGGACTTGTGGACATGCGGGACGGTGATGTCGAGGCGGGCGAAGGATAGCGTGGGACCACGCTCTCCGCTGAAATAGACCGGCTGCGCCGAGGCCTCGCGCGTCGTCGCGACATAGATCTGGACGGTCCCGGCGACATCCGCCTTCGGCGCCTGGCTCAGCTCCAGAACGCGTGGCGTGCCGCAGGCGGCGAGCGCCAGCGGGACAAACAGGACCAACAGGAGAACACGAAGCCGCATCGCCACGCACATCATTGCCAAGTCGTCTCACCGCAACAGCGAATTCACAAGATGCGCACATGACACAGTGATGAAGCAAGTGAAGCGCGCGGACGCCTTGTCGCCCGCTCCCGCGACTTGCTAACTGGATGCATGGTCGACAGCAGCTCTCCAGCCGATCCGCTCGGCGACGCGATTCTCGCCGGCGAGCGCGCCGCGCTGGCCCGGGCGATCACGCTGGCGGAATCGCGCCGCGCCGACCATCGCGAGCAGGCGCAGGCCCTGATCCAGCGGCTGCTGCCGCATACCGGCCGCGCCATCCGGGTCGGCATCACCGGCGTGCCGGGCGTCGGCAAATCGACCACGATCGATGCGCTGGGCACCTATCTGACGGAGAAGGGCCACAAGGTCGCGGTGCTCGCGGTCGACCCGTCCTCCACGCGCACCGGCGGCTCGATCCTCGGCGACAAGACGCGCATGGCCCGGCTCGCGATCGACCCCGATGCCTATATCCGCCCCTCCCCGTCCTCGGGCACGCTCGGCGGGGTCGCCGCCAAGACGCGCGAGACGATGCTGCTTTGCGAGGCCGCGGGCTTCGACGTGATCCTGGTCGAGACGGTCGGCGTCGGCCAGTCCGAGACCGCGGTCGCCGACCTCACCGATTTCTTCCTCGTGCTGATGCTGCCCAATGCCGGCGACGAATTGCAGGGCATCAAGAAGGGCATCATCGAGCTCGCCGACATGATAGCGGTCAACAAGGCCGATGGCGACGGCGCGACGCCTGCCCGCGCCGCCGCCGCGCAGTACAAGGCCGCCCTGCACATCCTGGCGCCGACCTCGCCGCTGTGGAGCACGCCGGTCGTGACGATCTCGGGATTGACCGGGCTCGGGCTCGACGCGCTCTGGGCGAAGATCGAGGATCACCGCGCCCGCTTCGAGGCCAAAGGCCTGATCGCCGACAAGCGCCGCAAGCAGGATGTAAAATGGATGTGGGCGATGGTGCAGGACCGGCTTCAGGCGAAGCTCCGGCACGATCCCGCCCTGAAGGCCCGGACACCGGAGCTGGAAGCCGCCGTGGCAGCCGGACGCCTGCCCCCGACATCCGCCGCTGACGAGATCGCGCGGGCGCTGGGGTTGTAGGGCTCGCGTCGCGCACTCCAGTTCCAGATCGGCACAGCCTGAGCTGGCACGCGGCTTGATCAGCGGCTGCCGAGCAGGAGGTTCCATGGTGCATTCCCGACGCAGCGTGCTGGCGATGGGGCTTTTCGGCACGGCTTCGGCCGTTCTGCCCGCACATGCCCAGTCGCGGGCCCCTGCTGCCACGCCTCTCGGCCATCTCGGGCTCGACGCCAGCCAGTTGGGGCTGCGGCCCGGCGCCACGGAAGACCAGTCACGGCAATTCCAGACTGCGCTGAAGCAGGCCGCCGCGCGCGGGGCGCCGCTCCTGCTACCGCCCGGACGCTACCGGGTCGGCGGCATCATGTTGCCGGAGAATGCCCGGATCATCGGCGTGCCCGGCGAGACGCATCTCGTCACCGCGGACGGCCGCCCCGTGCTGATCGCCCGCAATCTTGGCCGGGCCGAGCTGACCGGCCTGAACTTCGACGGGCTCGACATTCCCTCGGCCCAGCGCAGCGGCTTGCTGACGGCGGAGAATGTCGGCGAACTCATCATTTCCAGCTGCGCCTTCGCCAAGGCCGGCTCGGTCGGCCTGACGCTCGACCGCTGCGGCGGGCGCGTCACGACGAGCCGCTTCCGCGACATGCGCGATGCCGCCTTGTTCGCGATCGATTCGAAAGGGCTCACCGTCGAGCAGAACCGGATCGAGGATTGCGGCAACAACGGCATCCAGATCTGGCGCAACCAGCCGGGCGACGACGGCTCGATCGTGCGCGGAAACCATGTGATGCGCATCCGGACCGATAGCGGCGGCGACGGCCAGAACGGCAACGGCATCAATGTCTTTCGCGCCGGCGGCGTCATTGTCGAGGGTAACCAGATCCGCGACTGCGCGCTGACCTTCATCCGCAACAATTCCGGCTCGGGCGTCCAGATCCTCGGCAATCAAGGGCGGCGCTGCGGCGAGGTCGGCCTCTTCTCCGAATTCGCGTTCGAAGGCGCGATCCTGGCCAATAACCATCTTGAAGATTGTGCGGTGGGGGCCTGCATCACCAATCTCGACCATGGCGGGCGCATCGCGGTCTGCGCCAACAACATCATCCGCAACGCGACGCGCAGGGTCGCGCCCTTCAGCAAGGAGGCGGGCGGCGGCTTCGGCATCCAGGTCGAGGCGGAAGCGGCGGTGACCGGGAACGTCATCGAGAACGCCAGCGAGGTCGGCATCGTGCTCGGCTGGTCCTGGGCCATGCGCAACCTCGCCGCCACCGGCAACGTCATCAGCAAGACCGGGATCGGCATCTCGGTCTCGGTCGTGCCGAAAGAGCGCAACGCGCTGGTCGCCAACAACGTCATCGCTGAGGCCCGCAACGGTGCCGTGATCGGCACCGAATACGGCAAGCCCGTCACCGGCGACCTGACCAAAGCCCCCGACGCCAAAGCCTCGGGGATCATGGTCGCCAACAACGCGGTGCGTTGAAGCTTGCCTCAGGCGGCTGCGCGGATGCGGCCGACCTCGATGCCGTTCCAGTTCTTCAGCACGGTCTCGCGCAGCGGCGCGAAGGCGGCCTGCGTGGCATCGTCCATCGGCAGGAAGCGCGCGATCAGGGCACCGAGCGCAATCTCGGCGGCGCGGCCGGCGCCGTCATCGCATTTCAGAGCGATGCCGTAGCCGAGTTCCGGCAGAGACGCGCAATAGACGCCTTCGGCCCCGGTCTTGGTGAAGGCGCGCTCACCCAGCAAGTCCATCAGGCGGGTGTCGTAGCGGCCCGTGCCGGCGACCATGAAGGGATGGGCCGCCGCTGCCGCGCGGATGCGCGCCGCCGCCTTCGCCCGCTCCGGCCCAAAGCCCCGGCCGGTGCCGAACCGGGCGAAGCCCAGCGCCAGCGCCGAAAGCGGCACGGCGTAAGACGGGATCGAGCAGCCATCGATGCCCATCCGGTCTGCGCTATGCGCGGCGCCCGTCACGGCCTCCAACGCGCCGCGCACCGCCTGCTGTACCGGGTGGTCCGCCATCACATAGCCCTTGGGGTCCTCGTCCATGTTGCAGGACAGGCAGACGAAGCCGGCATGCTTGCCCGAGCAGTTGTTGTTCAGCGCGCTCGGCTCGGCGCCGGACTTCGCCAGAGCCCGCGAGACGAGTTCGTTCGACGGCCAATGCGCGCCGCATTCGAGGCAGCCGGCATCGCGGCCGGCCTTGCGCAGCATCGCAAGCGAGGTCTCGGCATGGAGCGGCTCGCCGGAATGCGAGGAGACGGCGAGCGCGATCTCGGCTGCGGTCAGCCCATAGCGGTCGGCGGCGCCGCTCTCGATCAAGGGCAGGCCCTGGATCGCCTTGACGGCCGAGCGCGGGAAAACCGGACGCTCGACATCGCCGGCGGAGAACACCACGCCGCCATCGGCGTCGACGACGATCGCCGCGCCGCGATGGCGCGATTCGACGACATTGCCGCGCGTGACCTCGGCGAGAACAGGGTTTTCCATGGCGACCTCCGTTGCCCATTGCGATGGGCTTGCCGCCTTTTGGCGCCGGAGCGGGATCCTGTCAAAAGCGCTGGCGCGAAGCGCGCCGGGCTGCCACGGTGCCGCCCAGCAGACCCGCGCCCTTCAGCGATGGAAGACCGATGTCGCCGGACTACGAGACCGAATACAATAACCGCGCCCGCGTGCCGGAACATCCCGGCATCATCGCCGGCTGGCAGGCCGATGCCGCCGCCTATCGCGGTGAAGCGCTGTGCGAGCTCGATGTCTCCTATGGCGAGGGCGCGCGCCAGGCCTATGACCTGTTCAAGCCCGAGACGATCCGCGGCAACGCGCTGGTGATGTTCATCCATGGTGGCTACTGGCAGGCGCTCGACCGCAGCTATTTCTCGCATATGGCGCGCGGGCTGAACCGGCTGGGCCTGCCGGTCGCGGTCATCGGCTACGATCTCTGCCCGCAGGTCCATCTCGGCCATATCGTCTGGGAACTGCAGCAGGCGGCAGCGGCGCTCTGGCGGCGCTTCGGCCTGCCGGTAATCGCGACGGGGCACTCCGCCGGCGGCCATCTCAGCGCCTGCACGCTCGCCACCGACTGGAAGAATGTCGATCCCGACCTGCCGGATCAGCTCGTGCCGGCGGCCTATGGCATCTCCGGCCTCTACAATCTGAAACCCCTCGTCGAGACCAGCATTAACAAGGCGCTCAATCTCGACCTCGCTGCCGCGGAACTGGAAAGCCCGCTGTTCTGGCCGGCCCCGTCGCGCCTGACCATGGATGCGGTGGTCGGCGGCGCCGAGAGCGACGAGTATCACCGGCAGAGCCGCCGGCTCGTCGATGTCTGGGGGCTGGAGGGCGTGACGACGCGCTATGAGGAAATTCCCGGCGCCAACCATTTCACCGTGATCGCCGGGCTGACCGACCCAGAGAACGCGATGACCCGGCGGATCGCCGCGCTCGCGGGCGCTTGATCTTCCGGCGTCGAAGATTCTATCCAGACCCAACAGAGTTTCGGAGCGCGCGATGCAGACCTTCTTCGTCGAGATCAAATGCAAGCTCGGCAAGACCTACGAGGTCGCCAGCGAACTAGCCGATCGCGAGATCGCCTCCGAGATCTATTCGACCGCCGGCAATTACGACATCCTGGCCAAGTTCCACGTCGCAGCCGATGTCGACATCGGCCATTTCGTCGCGCAGAAGGTGCAGTCGATTCCCGAGATCGCCGACACGCATACGATCATCACCTTCAAGGCGTTCTGATCCGTCCGAGCCGCTGTTCAGGACGATTTTCCGAATCGGATGAATCGCTTGCAGGCGCCGGCTGCGACGACGCTTCAGGCGCTTCACAGATTGATTCAAATTCAATCGGTTGAGCCGGAACGCCGCCGCCATGGCACAAGGTGCTTTGCGGATTAGGGGCATTCCAAGGCTTGACGCCGCAGCGTTTCCGCGCGACCTCCCTTGCTCCGGATGCTGGGGTCGCCACCGATGAAAAGCACGCTCTCCACCGATCTGCGCTCGGGCGCGCTCGTCTACCACCGTCAGCCCCGGCCCGGTAAGCTCGAGATCCAGGCGACCAAGCCGCTCGGCAACCAGCGCGACCTCGCGCTCGCCTATTCGCCCGGCGTCGCCGCCGCCTGCGAGGCGATCGTCGACGATCCCTCCGAGGCCGCCGAGCTGACCTCGCGCCAGAACCTCGTCGCCGTCATCACCAACGGCACGGCCGTGCTCGGCCTCGGCGATATCGGCCCGCTCGCTTCCAAGCCGGTGATGGAGGGCAAGGCCGTCCTCTTCAAGAAATTCGCCGGGATCGACTGCTTCGACATCGAGGTCGAGCAAAAGAACATCGAGAAATTCGTCGAGGTCGTCGCGGCGCTGGAGCCGACCTTCGGCGGCATCAATCTCGAGGACATCAAGGGCCCGGAATGCTTCGAGATCGAGGAGCAGCTCAAGGCCCGGATGAAGATCCCGGTCTTCCATGACGACCAGCATGGCACGGCGATCATCGTCGGCGCTGCCGTCCTGAACGGGCTCGATCTCGCGGGCAAGAAGATCGCCGACGTCAAGATCGTCGTCTCCGGCGCGGGCGCCGCGGCGCTCGCCTGCACCAATCTGCTCGTCGAGCTTGGGGCGCAGCGCAAGAACATCTGGATCAGCGATATCGACGGCGTGGTCTACAAGGGCCGCAACACGCTGATGGACCGCTGGAAGGAGGTCTATGCGCAGGAGACCGACGCCCGCACCCTCAGCGACGTCATCGGCGGCGCCGATATCTTCCTCGGCCTTTCCGCGGCCGGCGTGCTCAAGCCCGAGATGGCCAAGCAGATGGCGCCGAAGCCGCTGATCCTGGCGCTTGCCAACCCCAATCCCGAGATCACGCCGGAAGACGCGCTCGCCGTGCGCCCCGACGCGATGATCTGCACCGGCCGCTCGGACTATCCGAACCAGGTCAATAACGTCCTCTGCTTCCCCTATATCTTCCGCGGCGCGCTCGACGTTCAGGCGACGACGATCAACGAGGCGATGAAGCTCGCCGCCGTGCGCGCCATCGCCTCGCTCGCCCGCGAGGCGACTTCCGACATCGCGGCCCGCGCCTATGGCGGCGAGGCCTCGACCTTCGGTGCGAACTCGCTGATCCCGAACCCGTTCGACCCGCGCCTGATCATGCGCATCGCCCCGGCCGTCGCGGAAGCCGCGATGGTCACCGGCGTCGCGCGCAAGCCGCTGGTCGATGTCGAGGCCTATCGCGAGCAGCTCTCGCGCTTCGTCTTCCGCTCCGGCTTCCTGATGAAGCCGCTGTTCCAGAAGGCCAAGGCCGATCCCAAGCGCGTGATCTATGCCGAGGGCGAGGATGAACGCGTGCTGCGCGCCGCTCAGGTCGCGCTGGAGGAAGGGCTGGCTGTTCCGATCCTGATCGGCCGGCCGAGCGTGATCGAGACGCGCATCCAGCGCTTCGGCCTGACCCTCAGGCCGGGAGTCGATTTCGAGGTGGTGAATCCCGAGGACGACCCGCGCTATCGCGACTACGTCCAGAGCTATCTCGAGATCGCCGGCCGGCGCGGCATCACGCCCGAGGCGGCGCGCTCGCTCGTGCGCACCAACAACACCGTGATCGCGGCGCTCGCCGTGGCGCGGGGCGAAGCGGACGCGATGATCTCGGGCCTCGAAGGCCGCTTCATGTCGCGGCTGCGGCATATCAAGGACATCATCGGCCTGGCGCCGGGCGTCTGCGACATCGCCGCGATGACGCTCATCATCACCAACAAGGGCGCCTTCTTCCTGTCGGACACCCATGTGAAGCATGATCCGACGGCGGAGGAGATCGCCGACATGACCGTGCTCGCTGCCGACCATGTCCAGCGCTTCGGCATCGACCCGAAGATCGCCCTGCTCTCGCATTCCGATTTCGGCGCGGCCGACACCCCGTCTTCGCTCAAGATGCGCAAGGCGCTGAAGCTGATCCGCGAGCGGGCGCCGCATCTCGAATGCGATGGCGAGATGGAGGCTGACACCGCCCTCGTGCCGCTGATCCGCGAGCGCGTCCTGCCCTCTTCGACGCTGAAGGAGATGGCGAACGTCCTGATCTTCCCCAATCTCGACGCCGCCAACATCTCCTACCAGTTCGCCAAGGTGATGGCCGATGCCCTGCCGGTCGGCCCGATCCTGATCGGCACGGCCAAGCCCGCGCATATCCTCACCGGCTCGGTGACGGCCCGCGGCGTGGTCAACATGACCGCCGTCGCGGTGGTCGAGGCGCAGGAGAGCGCAGCCGCGGCCGCGGCGGGCAAGTGAGCCTATAGCCAACCCCTGACAATCAAGACGCGAAAACCACGGCCCTGCCGTCGTTTTCGCGCTTGGCAGACTCAACGCGACAGGGTCTACTCCCCTGAAGCCGGGCATCGCTCGCAACGGTGCCCGGTTGAGGGAGGTTGCCATGCTCGACGTCACGCGCCGCCACGCCCCCTTGGCCTTCGCCGCCATCCTGGCCGCGACGCGTGCTGCCGCTGCGCAGGGCCGCATCGTCTTCCATCGCGGCAATGACGGCGATCCCGAGACGCTCGATCCGCACAAGACCTCGACCGTCGCGGAAGCCCATCTGCTGCGCGATCTGCGCGAGGGCCTCGTCATCCACGACATGAAGGGCGAGGTCGTGCCCGGCGTCGCCGAGAGCTGGACGATGAGCCCGGACGGCAGGAGCTGGCGCTTCAAGCTGCGCGGCAACGCGAAATGGTCGAATGGCGACCCGGTCAGGGCGTCGGATTTCGTCTATTCCTTCCGGCGCATCGTCAATCCCGAGACCGGCGCGAAATACGCCAACCTGCTCTTCCCGATCCGTAATGCCGAGGCGATCCACAAGGCCGCCGCCGGCTCCTCGCTCGAAGCGCTCGGCGTCAGCGCGCCCGACGAGGGCACGCTGGAGATCGTGCTGGAACGGCCGACGCCCTATCTCCTCGAACTGCTGACCCATCAGAGCGCCCTGCCCGTCCACGCGGCCAGCGCAGCCAAAGCGGCGCAGGAGCCCGGGCGACCGGAGAACTGGATCACCAACGGCCCCTACATGCTCCGGGAGTTCGCGCCGAACTCGCATATCCGGCTGGACCGCAATCCGCATTTCCATGCAGCCGCCGATGTGAAGATCGACACCGTGATCTTCTACCCGGCCTCCGATCTTGCCGCGGCGGCGCGGCGCTTCCAGGCCGGCGAGCTGCACCTGACGACGGACATTCCCGCCGACCAGTTCAAGAGCCTGAAGGAGAAACTCGGCGATCAGGTGCGGATCGGCCCCTATCTCGCGACCTATTTCCTGATCATCAACAGCGCCAAGCCGCCCTTCGACGACGAGCGCGTCCGGCGGGCGCTCTCGCTCCAGATCGACCGCGAATTCATCGCCGACCGGATCTGGGGCGGCACGATGCTGCCGGCCTATGGCGTGATCCCCCCGCATATCGGCAATTACGGCGAGCGGGCCGAACTCGATTTCCGCCATGCCTCGGTGCTGGAGCGCGAGGACGAGGCCAGGCGCCTGCTCGCCTCGGCCGGGTTCGGCAGCGTGCCGCTCCAGGTCGAGTTCCGCTTCAACACCACCGGCAACAACCGCCGCACGGCCGAGGCCATCGCGGAGCAGTGGCGCGCCATCGGCGTCGAGACCCGCTTCGTCGAGACCGATTTCCGCACGCATTTCGCCTATCTGCGCGACGGCGGGGATTTCGACGTCGCCCGCTACGGCTGGATCGGCGACTATTCCGACCCGCAGAACTTCCTGTTCCTGTTCGAGAGCGACAATGCCGGCTTCAACATCGGCAAGTACCGGAACCCGCAATTCGACGCGCTGATGAAGCTCGCGGCCGAGGAGCTCGACATCGCCCGCCGCGCCGCGATCCTGCGAGAGGCCGACAGCATCGTCATCCGCGAGGAGCCCTGGATCCCGGTGCTGCACTACTCGACCAAGAATCTGGTCTCGCCGAAGCTCTCGGGCTTCGAGCAGAACCTGCGCGGCGCGATCCCGACGCGGTTCCTGAGCCTGAAGGCCTAGCTTTTCTGAACTCCCCTTTCCCCGGTCATCCCGGACGGAGCGAAGCGGAGATCCGGGATCCATTCCGGAACCTCACCGAGACATGTTCCGGAATGGATCCCGGGTCTCCCTGCGGTCGCCCGGGATGACCCGCATGTTCCCATAGAAACCATCGAGTGGGCAGCCGGCCCTGCATCAGACGCCGGGCCGTTTCCCCGCCTTGAGGCTCGCAAGCGGCGTCAAGCTTCGCTAGGAAGGTCCGGCGTTCCCTTCCAATCAGCGAGTCCGCATCGATGAGCCGCATCGTCTACGTCAATGGCGCCTATCTTCCCGAGGAAGAGGCCAAGATCTCCGTTTTCGACCGCGGCTTCATTTTTGGCGACGGCATCTACGAGGTTTCGGCTGTCATCGGCGGCAAGCTCGTCGATTGCGAGGCGCATCTGGCCCGGCTCGAGCGCTCCTGCGGCGAAATCCGGCTTGCCCTGCCCTGGTCGAAGACCGAGCTCGTCGCGATCCATGAGGAGCTGATCAAGCGCAACGCTCTGGACGAGGGCGGCATCTATCTGCAGGTCTCGCGCGGCGCTGCCGATCGCGACTTCCCGTTCCCGAAGGATGTCGCGCCCACGCTGGTGATGTTCACCCAGGCCCGCAACTTCGTGAATGCGCCGACGGCCAAGACCGGCATCAAGGTCGTCTCGACCCCGGACCTGCGCTGGGCCCGCCGCGACATCAAGAGCGTCAACCTGCTCGCCCCCGTGCTCGCCAAGCAGTTCGCGCTGGAAAGCGGCGCGCAGGAAGCCTGGCTCATCGAGGACGGCGTGGTGACGGAGGGCGCCTCCTCCACCGCTTGGATCGTCAAGGGCAAGACGCTGATCTCGCGTCCGCTTTCTAACAAGGTGCTGCCGGGCATCACCCGCAAGGCGGTGCTGGCCTATCTCGCCGAGTCCGGCTTCAGCTTCGAGGAGCGCGAGTTCACGCTGGAAGAGGCGCTCGATGCCGAGGAGGCCTTCATCACCTCCGCGACCAGCCTCGTCATGCCGGTGACCACGATCGATGGCCACACGATCCATAACGGAGCGCCTGGCCCGACCGCGCTACGCCTGCGCGAGATCTATATCGACTACGCCCGCAAGGGCGGCGTGCTGGGCTGAGCCCTTCGGCCCGCTTGATGGCGTCATGCTCGCCCTTGTGGCGAGCATCCACGTCTTGAACGCGACCTTCGATCAGCAAAGACGTGGATGGTCGGGACAAGCCCGACCATGACGGATGGCGCTAAGCGCCGCCCGAGAATGACGCGCCGGCAGCCAATTCCCCCATCACATAGGTCGCCGCGACATTGCGCTCGTCGCCCAGCGTGACGAGCACGAAGAGCTCCTCCGCCAGATCGCGCACCGTCTCCATGCGATGCGCCATCGCCCGCGTCGCGCCCGTATCGAGCACGACGACATCCGCCTCGCGGCCGGTCTCGAAACTGCCGATCAGGTGATCGAGGCCGAGCGCCACGGCATTGCCCAGCGTGATCGCATGCAGGGCGTCCAAAGCCGACAGGCTTTGCCCTTGAAGCTGCAGCACCTTGTAGGCCTCGGCCATGGTCCTGAGCATCGAATAGGACGTGCCGCCGCCGATGTCGGTCGCAACCGCGACCTTGACGCCGCGTTGCCTTGCATGAGCCCAGTCGAACAGCCCTGAGCCAAGGAAGAGGTTCGAAGTCGGGCAGAACACCGCGACGGCGCCGGTCTCCGCGAAAGCCTGCCATTCGTTGTGGGTCATGTGGATGCAGTGACCCATCAAGCTCTTCGGGCTGAGCAGGCCGTAGCTTCTGTAGATATCGGCGTAATCAGCGGCTTCCGGGTAAAGCTCGCGAGCGAAGGCGATCTCGGCCCGGTTCTCGTCGATATGGGTCTGGACATGGCAGTCGGGATGCTCGGCCGCGAGCCTGCCCGCCGCCGCCATCTGTTCCGGCGTCGAGGTGATCGCGAAGCGCGGCGTGATCGCATAGAGCTGCCGGCCCTTGCCGTGCCAACGGGCGATCAGCGCCTTCGAATCGCGATAGCCGCTCTCGGCCGTGTCGGTGAGCGCCTCCGGCGCATTGCGGTCCATCATCACCTTGCCGGCGATCATGCGGGTGTTGCGGCGCTGCGATTCCGTGAAGAAGGCTTCGGCCGATTGCGGATGCACTGAGCAATAGACCGCTGCCGTTGTGGTGCCATTGCCCAGAAGCTCGTCGAGGAAGAAGCGCGAAAGCTTCTCGGCATGGCCTTGGTGGCTAAGCTTCTGCTCCTCGATGAAGGTGTATTTGTTCAGCCATTCCATCAGTTGCGCGCCATAGGAGGCGACGACCTGCGTCTGCGGCATGTGGATATGGGCGTCGATGAAGCCCGGCATGATCAGATGCGGGCGATGGTCGGCGATCTCCGTATCGGCCGGCAGCGTCCGCAGCAGGTCCCGCGCTTCACCGGCCGCCTTGATCAGTCCGTTCTCGATGACGAGCAAACCATCCTCGATGAAGCGATGCGCGGCCTCGCCGGCAGTCCGCGGATCATCGACGAACCAGAGCAGGCGGCCGCGCAGGGCACGCAGGGCGGCAGATGAAGTCACGATCGGCAGCTCCGGCACAATTCCACATCACATCTGCACCAAATCGAAGCTTCCGGCCAAGCGCGGATCATGCCTAATCTGCAGGCATGATTTGGCTTTGCGAACGGAGCGGACGGGATGCGTGAGACGCTGCGCTTCCTGCTCGGCGACAGGCTGCTCGAGATCGAAACCTGCGATCCGACGCTCACCGTGCTCGACTGGCTGCGCCTCGACCAGCGCATGACCGGCACCAAGGAAGGCTGCGCCGAGGGCGATTGCGGCGCCTGCACCGTCGTCGTCGGCCGGCTCGATCGCGGCCGACTGCGCTACGAGGCGATCAATGCCTGCATCCGCTTCCTGCCGACGCTGGATGGCTGCCAGCTTCTTACCGTCGAGCATCTGAAGGGGGCGGATGGCGCCCTGCACCCGGTCCAGCAGGCGATGGTCGACTGCCACGGCTCGCAATGCGGCTTCTGTACGCCCGGCTTCGTGATGTCGTTGCTGGCGCTCAGATTAAACGAAGCCGAGCCGGGCATCGGCCGCATCGAGGATGCGCTTGCCGGCAATCTCTGCCGCTGTACCGGCTATGAGCCGATCATCGCCGCTGGCCGCAGCATGGACGCGATCGCGCCGCGCGAGGCGGACCGCTTCCTGCTGGAGCGCGAGGCCGTCGCAGCCCGGCTTGCAGGACTGAACGACACCGAGACACTCGCCCTGCAAGGCGAAGGCGGTCGTTTCTATGCGCCCGCGACTGTCGAAGCGCTGGCCGAACTTGTCTTGGCACATCCGCAGGCGACGCTTGTGGCCGGTGCGACCGATGTCGGGCTCTGGGTCACCAAGGCGATGAAGCGGCTCGACCCGGTCATCTATCTCGGCCGGATCGAGGCGCTGCGCACCATCACCGACGAGGGCGATCACCTCCGCTTCGGGGCGATGGCGAGCCATATCGACGTCCGTGAAGCGCTGGGCGCCCTCTCGCCGCAGCTCGATGAATTGATGCGCCGCTTCGGCGGCGAGCAGGTGCGCAATGCCGGCACGATCGGCGGCAACATCGCCAATGGCTCGCCGATCGGCGACCTGCCGCCAGCTTTGATCGCGCTCGATGCGACGCTGGTGCTGGCGCGGCACAGCGAAACCGACCTCGAGCGCAGGAGCATCCCGCTCGATAGCTTCTTCATCGCATACCGCACGCAGGACCGGCGCCCGGGCGAATTCGTCGAGGCCGTGCTGGTGCCGAAGCTGGCGGAGGGCGTCCAGTTCCACGCCTCCAAGGTCTCGAAGCGTTTCGACGAGGATATCTCCGCCGTCTGCGGCGCCTTCCGGCTGACGCTCGGCAATGACAGCCGCATCGGCGAGGCGCGCCTCGCCTATGGCGGCATGGCCGGCACCCCGAAGCGGGCGGCAGCGGCCGAAGCCGCGCTCGTCGGTCAACGCTGGAACGAGGCGGCCGTCGCAGCGGCCATCGCAGCCCTCGCGCAGGATTTCACGCCGCTCGACGACATGCGCGCATCGGCGCAGTATCGGCTCAAGATCGCCGGCAACCTGCTGCGCCGCTTTCTGATCGAAACGACGCAGGCGCAGACGCAGACCCGGGTCGCCGGCCTGCTGGCGGAGGCCGCCCATGGGTGACGCACGCCGCAAGCTCGATATAGGACTAGAGAGCGGCCCGGTCGGCAGCTCCCGCATCCATGATTCCGCACCCAAGCATGTCGCGGGCGAAGCGCTCTATATCGACGACATCGCCGCGCCCGAGGGGCTGCTGCACGCCTATCTCGGCACGAGCACGATCGCTCATGGCCGGCTGCTCTCGCTCGATGTCGATGCCGTGCGCGCCGCGCCGGGCGTCGTTGCCGTGTTGACGGCGGCGGATGTCCCCGGCGCGAACGACATCTCCTCGACGCATCTGCATGACGAGCCGGTCTTCGCCACCGATGTCGTCCTGTTCCACGGCCAGCCGCTCTTTGCGGTGGTGGCCGAAACGCGCGAGCAGGCGCGCCATGCCGCGGCGCTGGCGAAGGCGGATTACGCCGAGGAAACGCCGCTGATCGACATCGCGGCCGCCCGCGAGGCCGGCGGCAAGCTGGTCACCGCCCCGCTCAAGCTGGAGCGCGGCGATATCACGGCCGCCATGACCGCAAGCCCGCGCCGGCTGAAGGGCGTGATGGCGATCGGGGGCCAGGAGCATTTCTACCTGGAAAGCCAGATCGCGCTCGCCATCCCCGGCGAGGACGACGACATGGCCGTACTGGTCTCGACCCAGCATCCGAGCGAGGTCCAGCATATGGTCGCGGCCGTGCTCGGCGTCGGCTCGCATGCGGTCACCGTCGAGGTCCGGCGCATGGGCGGCGGCTTCGGCGGCAAGGAGACGCAGGCCAATCTCTTCGCCTGCGTGGCGGCCATCGCGGCCCGCAAGCTGAAGCGGCCGGTGAAGCTGCGGCCCGACCGCGACGACGACATGGCGATCACCGGCAAGCGCCACGACTTCGTCTGCGATTACGAAATCGGCTTCGACGACGAAGGCCGCATCCATGCGCTCGATGCCGTCTATGCGGCGCGCTGCGGATGGAACGCCGATCTGTCGGGGCCGGTGACCGATCGCGCCCTTTTTCACATGGACAACTGCTATTTCTACCCGGCGGTGCGCGCCCGCTCGGAGCCGCTCTTCACCAACACCTGCTCGAACACCGCCTTCCGCGGCTTCGGCGGGCCGCAAGGCATGGTCGGGGCCGAGCGCTTCATCGAGGAGGTCGCCTATGCGACCGGGCTCGATCCGCTGGAGGTGCGCCGGCGCAATCTCTATGGCGCAGCCGGTCGCGACGTGACGCCCTATCACCAGACGGTCGAGGACAATATCGCGGGCGAGGTGATCGCGGAGCTGGAGCGGCGCTGCGATTACCAGGCCCGCAAGGCGGCGATCCGTGAGGCCAACAAGACGAGCGCCATCGTCAAGCGGGGCATCGCGCTGACGCCGGTGAAGTTCGGCATCTCCTTCACCGCCACATGGTTCAATCAGGCCGGCGCGCTGGTCCATGTCTATACTGACGGCACGGTCGCGCTGAACCATGGCGGCACCGAGATGGGGCAAGGGCTCTATATCAAGGTGGCGCAAGTGGTGGCGCATGCCTTCGGCATCGGGCTCGATCAGGTCAAGATCACCGCGACCACCACCGGCAAGGTGCCGAACACCTCCGCCACCGCCGCCTCCTCCGGCTCCGACCTCAACGGCATGGCAGCGCTTGATGCCTGCGAGACGATCAAGAAGCGATTGAGTGAATTCGCGGGGAAGCACTGGCAGGTCGAAGCAGAGGACATCGCCTTCCTGCCGGGGCGCGTGAAGGTCGGTCCCCGCGAGATCCCCTTCAAGGAGCTCATCGCCGCCGCCTATATGGCCCGCGTCCAGCTTTCCGCGACGGGCTTCTACGCGACGCCCAAGATCCACTGGGACCGCAAGGCCGGGCGCGGCCACCCGTTCTATTATTTCGCCTATGGCGCCGCGGCGACCGAGGTCGCGATCGATACGCTGACCGGCGAATACAAGGTCGAGCGTGTCGATATCCTGCATGATTGCGGGCAATCGCTGAATCCGGCGATCGACAAGGGGCAGATCGAAGGCGGCTTCGTGCAGGGCATGGGCTGGCTGACGACCGAGGAGCTGGTCTGGGACGGGCAAGGCCGGCTCTGGACCCATGCGCCCTCGACCTACAAGATTCCCGTCGCCTCCGATCGGCCGCGCATCTTCAATGTGCATCTGCTGGAGAATGCGCCCAACCGCGAACCGACGATCCATCGTTCCAAGGCCGTCGGCGAGCCGCCCTTGATGCTGGCGATCTCTGTTCTGCACGCGCTGTCCGATGCGGTGGCGAGCGTCGGCGATCATCGCATCTGCCCGCGCCTCGATGCGCCCGCGACGCCCGAGCGCATACTGGATGCGGTCGAGCGGGTCAGGGCGGAGGCCGCACGATGACCCTCGCCGCCTTCCTGCTAGCCCATCAGCGCGACGGCATCGTTCTCGTCCGCATCGAAGCCGCGGAAGGCTCGACGCCGCGCGAGGCCGGCGCCAGCATGGCCGTCAGCCCGAACGCCGTCGCCGGCACCATCGGCGGCGGGCAGCTCGAATTCCACTGCATCGACATCGCCCGGCACATGCTGAGCGACGGAGCCGAGGACCAGCTGCTTGATATCCCGCTCGGGCCGCAGATGGGGCAGTGCTGCGGCGGGAGGGTCCGCGTGTCGCTTCGTCATGCCGGCGCGGCCGAGATCGCCCTGCTCGGCGCGCGCGAGAAAGCGGAGGCCGCGGCCCGGCCGCCCGTCCTGATCTTCGGCGCCGGACATACCGGCCGCGCGCTGGCGCATGCACTGGCGCCCCTGCCCGTCTCCGCCTCGCTGATCGACGACCGCGACGACGTCATGAGCGGGCTGCCCGCCGCCGTCACCTGCATCCGCATGGCCGACCCTGTCGATGCGATCGCGAGCGCACCGGCTGGGGCAGCCTTCGTCGTGCTCTCGCATAGCCATGCGCTCGACTACCGGCTGGCCGAGGCGGCGCTGGCGCGTGGCGATGCGGCCTATGTCGGCATGATCGGCTCGGCCACGAAGCGCGCCCGCTTCGAATCCGGCTTCCTGCGCAGCGGCGGGCGGCGCGAGACGCTGGCGCGCCTGACCTGCCCGATCGGCGGTTCGGATGTGGACGACAAGCGCCCGGAGGTGATCGCGGCCTTGACGGCAGCCGAGCTGGTGCGTTGCTTGCTTGGCCGCCGGGAGCCGGCGAAAGGGAGACGTTCGCGACATGAATCAGCCGCGTGAGCAGAAGGTGCCGCCGCGGCTGGCGCTCGCCCATGTCTCGAAGAGCTTTCCAGGCGTCAAAGCCAATGAAGACATCAGCCTGAGCGTCCAACCCGGCGAAATCCACGCCCTGCTCGGCGAAAACGGCGCCGGCAAGTCGACGCTGGTCAAGATCATCTACGGCGTCCAGCAGGCCGACCAAGGCACCATCTCCTGGAACGGCTCGCCAGTCGCGATCCCCTCGCCCAAGGCCGCGCGCAAACTCGGCATCGGCATGGTCTTCCAGCATTTCTCGCTGTTCGACGCGATGACGGTGATCGAGAACATCGCGCTCGGGCTCGATGAGGCGGTCGACCGCGAGGAACTCAAGGCCCAGGTCGCCGCGATCCTGCAATCCTACTCGCTGCCGCTCGACCCGGAGCGCGAGGTCCATACGCTTTCGGTCGGCGAGCGCCAGCGCATCGAGATCGTGCGTTGCCTGCTGCAGAAGCCGAAGCTGCTGATCATGGACGAGCCGACCTCGGTGCTGACGCCGCAGGAGGTCGAGCGCCTGTTCGCGACGCTGCGCCAGATCGCGGCCGAGGGCTGCTCGATCCTCTACATCTCGCACAAGCTGCACGAGATCAAAGCGCTCTGCGACAGCGCGACCATCCTGCGCGGCGGGCGCGTCGTCGCGACCTGCGACCCCAAGGTCGAGACGACCAAGCGCATGGCCGAGCTGATGATCGGCGCGGAGTTGCGCAAGATCGAGCACGGCAAGGCGGCAGGGACCGGCGCCGTCCGGCTGGAGGTGAAGGGCCTGTCACTGCCTGGCGAGCCGCCGTTCGGCACCGACCTGGAGAGCGTTTCCTTCGAGGCGCGGGCCGGCGAAATCCTCGGCATCGCCGGCGTCGCCGGCAACGGGCAGGCCGAACTCCTGACCGCGCTCTCGGGCGAGCAGCTCGCGGCCGGTGCAGAAGCGATCCGGCTCGACGGCAAGGCGGTCGGCCTGGATGGCGCAGGCGCGCGCCGGGCGCTTGGCCTTGCCTGCGTCCCGGAAGAGCGCAACGGCCATGCCGCCGTGCCGGATTTCTCGCTCGCCGATAACGGCGTCCTGACCGCCCGCCATCGCCTGCCGCTGGCGCCGCATGGCTTCATCAGCCGTGGCAGCGTCAAGCGCTTCGCCGACAGCGTGATCAAGCTCTTCGACGTGCGGACCACCGGCAACGCGGCGCTGGCCCGCTCGCTCTCGGGCGGCAATCTGCAGAAATTCATCATGGGCCGCGAGATCGGCCAGCAGCCGGCCGTGCTCGTCGTCTCGCAACCGACCTGGGGCGTCGATGCCGGCGCGGCCGCCGCGATCCGGCAGGAGCTCGTCGACCTCGCCGCCAAGGGCTCGGCCGTGGTGGTGATCTCGCAGGACCTCGACGAACTGCTCGAACTCGCCGACCGGCTCTGCGTCATCAACGAGGGGCGCCTCTCGGCGCCGCGCCCGGTCGCGAGCCTCGGCATCGACGAGATCGGCCTGATGATGGGCGGCGTCCATGGCGCGGAGGCAACCCATGCTTGAATGGCGCCGCCGCCGCGAACCCAGCACGCTGATGCTGCTGGCGAGCCCGCTGATCGCGATCGGGCTCACCATGCTCATCGGCATGATCGTCTTCACCGCCATGGGCTATGACGGCTTCCACGCGGTCGAGAGCATCTTCCTGACGCCCTTCCTGGAACCGCAGCGCTGGGGCGATATCGGCGTCAAGGGCGCGCCGCTGGTGATGATCGCGCTGGGGCTGGCCATCGGCTTCCGCGCCAATGTCTGGAATATCGGCGCCGAGGGGCAATACGTCATGGGCGCGATCGCCGGCACCGGCGTCGCCCTCCTGACCTATGACATGACGGGATGGTGGATCCTGCCCGCTATGGTGCTGGCCGGCATTCTCGGCGGCATGGCCTGGGCCGCGATCCCGGCTTTCCTGCGCGTCAAGCTGCAGGTCAGCGAGATCCTGACCAGCCTGATGCTGACCTATGTCGCCGTGCAGTTCCTGTATTTCCTCGTGCGCGGACCCTGGAAGGACCCGGGCGGCTTCAATTTCCCGCAGACGCGGATGTTCACCGCCGACCAGACCCTGCCGACGGTGCTGGAAGGGACGCTCGTCCATCTCGGCATCCCCGCCGCGCTCGTGCTCGCGGTCATCGCCTGGCTGCTGATGGAGAAGACCACCGCTGGCTACGCGATCAAGGTCGTCGGCCTTGCACCGGCCGCTGCCCGCCATGGTGGCTTCAGCGCCGCGCGCACGACCTGGGCCACACTCCTGATCAGCGGCGCGCTCGCCGGGCTTGCCGGGCTGTTCGAGGCCGCAGGCCCGTTCGGGCAGCTCACGCCGCAATTCCCGGTCGGCTATGGCTTCACCGCGATCATCGTCGCCTTCCTCGGCCGGCTGAACCCGCTCGGCATCGTCTTCGGCGGTATCGTGTTGGCGGGAACCTATGTCGGTGGCGAGATCGCGCAATCGACGGTCCGGCTGCCGCAGGCCGCGACCGGCCTGTTTCAGGCCACGCTGCTCTTCATGCTGCTCGCCACCGACGTGCTGGTGCGCTGGCGGATCGCCTTCAAGCGGAGGGCGGCATGACCTCCGCGATGCTCGCCTCCATCCTGATGACGCTGATCGCGGCTTCGACGCCGCTGCTGCTGGCCGCTCTTGGGGAGCTCGTCGCCGAGAAGGCCGGCGTGCTCAATCTCGGCGTGGAGGGCATGATGCTCTGCGGCGCGGTCGCAGGCTTCGCCGTCGCCTTCTCGACCGGCAGCACCGGGATCGGCCTCGTCGCGGCGATGGCGGCCGGCATCGCGGCCTCGATGGTCTTCGCCGTGCTGGCGCTCTCGCTCACCGCCAATCAGGTCGCGACCGGGCTCGCGCTGACGATCTTCGGCATCGGCGCGTCGTCGCTGATCGGCGCGGGCTTCGTCGGACGCACGATCACGCGGCTCCAGCCGGTGTTTCCCGCGGCGCTGTCGGAGCATCCGATCCTGCGCGTGATCTTCGGGCACGACATCCTCGTCTATCTCTCGCTCGCGCTCGTCGCCGGCGTCAGCTGGTTCCTGCGCCGGACGCGACCCGGCCTGATCCTGCGCGCGGTCGGCGAGAACGACGCCTCCGCCCATGCGATCGGCTACCCCGTGGTCGCCATCCGCTATGCGGCGGTTGCCTTCGGCGGCGCGCTGGCGGGGCTCGGCGGAGCCTATTTCTCGCTGGCGCTGACGCCGATGTGGGCGGACCGCCTGACCGCAGGGCGCGGCTGGATCGCGCTTGCCCTCGTCGTATTCTCGGCCTGGAAGCCGGGGCGCCTGCTGCTCGGGGCCTATCTCTTCGGCGCCGTGATGACGCTCGAACTGCAGCTCAAGGCGGCCGGCGTCACATGGCTCGCGCCGGAGGTGCTGGCAATGGCCCCCTACCTTGCGACGATTGCAGTTCTGACCATGATGTCGCTAGGACGGAAGACCGGCCGGCTCGACGCGCCCGCCTGCCTCGGCAAACCCTTCTCGGCGTCCTGACGCCGCAACCCAAAAACGGGGAGTTTTTAGGACATGACCAGCATCATCACCCGCCGCAGGCTGACCTTCGGCGCGGCTGCCGCCTCCACCCTGCCGATCCTCGGCCGCGGCGCCTCGGCGCAGGCCCCGCTTGGCGTTGGCTTCGTCTATGTCGGCCCGATCGGCGACCACGGCTACACCTGGACGCATAACCAGGGCCGGCTCGCGCTGGAGAAGGAATACGGCGCGAAGATCAAGACGAGCTTCATCGAGAACGTCGCCGAAGGGCCGGACGCCGCCCGCGCCATCCGCCAGCTCGCGCAGGCCGGCAACCAGCTGATCTTCACGACCTCCTTCGGCTTCATGAACCCGACGATCCAGGTCGCCAAGCAGTTCCCGAAGATCCATTTCGAGCATGCCACCGGCTATATGCGCGCCGACAACGTCGCGACCTACGATGCCCGCTTCTACGAAGGCCGCGCCGTGATCGGCACCATCGCCGGCCATATGTCGAAGACCGGCCAGGCGGGCTATGTCGCCTCCTTCCCGATTCCGGAAGTGGTGATGGGTATCAACGCCTTCCACCTCGCCGCCCGCAAGGTGAACCCGAACTTCAAGACCAAGGTCGTCTGGGCCTCGACCTGGTACGATCCGGCCAAGGAAGCCGACGCGGCCAAGGCGCTGATCGACCAGGGCGCCGACATGATCACCCAGCACACCGATTCCGCCGCCCCGCTCCAGGCGGCCGAGCAGCGCGGCGTCTTCGCCTTCGGCCAGGCCTCCGACATGAGGTCCTTCGCGCCCAAGGCGCATCTCTCGGCGATCGTCGACGACTGGTCGGGCTACTACATCAAGCGCGTCAAGGAGGCCATGGACGGAACCTGGAAGACCGGCGCCGTCTGGCACGGGCTCAAGGAGGGCATGGTCAAGATCGCGCCCTATAACGACGCGGTCACGCCCGCGGCCCGCGCTGCCGCCGACGAGGTCACCAAGGCCATCATCGCCGGCACGCTCCATCCGTTCACCGGCGAGCTCAAGGACCAGAAGGGCGTCGTGCGCCTCAAGGCCGGCGAGACCGCCAGCGACGAGATGCTCTCGAAGATGGACTGGTACGTCGACGGCATCCAGGCCTGATCCGGCACCTTCGCTGCGGCGGCCCGACCTGCCGCCGCAGCGATTCGCCGGCCTCGGCACCTGACGATTGGTCAAGTTGGCCGCAGAAGCTTGTTCCGGCTCTAAAATGGGCCCGTTCCCGCCTGAAATCGATGGAACGAAGCCGTTTCCTGTGCGTATCTACCGCCGCGGGCATCGTCTTTCCGCGTTAGCCGTGGCAACTGCGTGAGTTGCGCGCCGCGAATGGCACCCATGTGTCGCGGCCGCTCATGCCGGAAACGAGCATGAACGGCCGTCATCCAACACGCGACGCCTGAACAACCTTCTCAAGGAGGATTTCATGACCAAGAACGAACTGATCGCCGCCATCGCCGAAGAGACCGGCAAGACCAAGGCCGACGTCTCGGCCATCCTGGCCTCGCTCGGCGCGACCGTCGCCAAGACCCTCAAGAAGGGCGACGACGTCACCCTCGGCGGCATCGGCAAGCTCTCCGCCGCCAAGCGCGAAGCCCGCGAGGCCCGCAACCCCTCGACCGGCGCGACCATCAAGGTCCCCGCCAAGACCGTCGTGAAGTTCAAGGTCACCAAGGACCTCGCCGACGCGGTGGCGTAAAGCCAGCCATCGGGATCGAGCAGCGTTCGCACGAGAATGCGGACGCTGCTTGACCCGGCGCCCCATGCCCTCACATTAGCGGCATGTTCCTTCGCCTCTTCACCGATCTGCGCGCCGCCAAGGTCCCCGTGACCCTGCGCGAATACCTGACGCTGCTCGAAGGGGTGGAAGCCGATCTCGCCGAACATCGCGTCGACGAATTCTACTACCTCGCCCGCGCCACGCTGGTGAAGGACGAGCGCCATCTCGACAAGTTCGACCGCATCTTCGCCCAGGTGTTCAAGGGCATGGAGACGCTGCAGCAGGCGATCGAGGAAGCCGGCATTCCCGAGGAATGGCTGCGCAAGCTCGCCGAGAAATTCCTGACCGACGAAGAGAAGGCCCAGATCGATGCGATGGGCTGGGAGAAACTCTGGGAGACGCTGAAACAGCGGCTCGACGAGCAGAAGGGCCGGCACCAGGGCGGCAGCAAGTGGATCGGCACGGCCGGCACCTCGCCCTATGGCGCCTATGGCTACAATCCCGAAGGCATCCGCATCGGCCAGGACAAGAACCGCAATTTCCGGGCGGTGAAGGTCTGGGACAAGCGCGAGTTCAAGGATTTCGACGACACGCGCGAACTCGGCCTGCGCAACATGCGCATCGCGCTCCGGCGCCTGCGCCGCTTCGCCCGCACCGGCGCGGCCGAGGAACTCGACCTCGACAACACGATTTCCGAGACCGCCCGGCACGGCTATCTTGACGTCAAGCTTCGGCCAGAACGCCGCAATGCCGTGAAGGTGCTGCTCTTCCTCGATGTCGGCGGCTCGATGGACTGGCATATCGAGCTGGCCGAGGAGCTGTTCTCGGCGGCACGGGCCGAGTTCAAGCATTTCGAGCATTTCTACTTCCACAACTGCCCCTATGAGCGGGTCTGGAAGGAGAACCGCCGGCGGCACGACCAGCAGATCGCAACCTGGGACGTACTCAGGACCTATCCATCCGATTACCGCCTGGTCTTCGTCGGCGATGCATCGATGAGCCCATACGAGATCGCGATGCCCGGCGGCTCGGTCGAGCATTGGAACGAGGAGGCCGGCGAAGTCTGGATGGAGCGACTGGCGACCAAGTTTCCGAAATCGGTCTGGCTCAATCCGGTGCAGCAGAATCTCTGGAACTACACCCAGTCGATCCGCCAGATCGGCGGGCTGATGGGCGGACGCATGTTCCCGCTGACGCTCGACGGGCTCGATGGCGCGATGAAGGTTCTGGCGCGGTGACGAATACGGTCATGAACGAAGACGACGACGCCCCTGCCCCGAGCTGGCGCCAGCGGCCGAAGCCCGTCGGCTTCGAGATCGCCTACAAGCTCGACGGCGATACGCTGGAAGTCGACCGGACGCGCCGCGTCGACAGCATCCGCCTCAGCGCGGTCGAGCAGGTGCGCTTCATCTATGCGCCCGGCAACATCTCGTCGAAGGGCTACAAGACGCAGCTCAGGCTCAGCGACGGCCGCACAGTGACCTTCGGCAACCTGTCCTGGCGCTCGCTGACCGATCTCGACCGCGACGACCCGCGCTACCACCGCTTCGTCACCGCGCTGTCGGCCGCGATCGCGCGGGCCAATCCGCGCGCCCGCTTCGTCGCCGGGCGGCCGAAGCCGATCTGGCTCGGCGTCGCCGTCGTCGGCGCGCTTTCGCTGCTGATGCTGACGGCGTTCACGCTGCGCGCCTTCCAGCAGGGCGCAACCAATGCCGGCCTGCTCGGCGTGCTGCTGATCGCCGCTTCGTTCTGGCAGGTCTGGCCGCTGGTCAGCCTCAACCGGCCGCGCGAACTCGCGACCGGCGAAGTGCCTGAAAGCCTCGTCCCCGGCGGGACGGGCTAAAGCTCAGCGGACGACCAGCACCGAGCATTTCGCCCGGCGCACGATGGCCGAGGCGTTCGAGCCGATGACATAGGCGAGCATGCCGGGCTCATGCGAGCCGATGACGATGAGGTCGATGCCGCCGGCATCGGCTTCGGCCAATACCTCGCCATGGACGGAGCCGATCAGCACCTTGGCCGAAACCTGCTCCGCCGGGAGATCGACCTTCGCCGCGATCTCGGCGAGCTTCGCCTCGGCATCTTCCTGCTGTTCGGAATCGAAATCGGCCGGCACGAATTCCATGTAGGTGACCGGGATCAGCGAGCGGACATAGACCAGCCGCACCTTTCCCCCGGAAATCTTGGCGAAGGATACGGCCGCCGCGATCGCCGGCTGAGCGAGATCGGCTTCGGCGAGATCCACGGGGACCATGATCGATCTGTACATCGCATCCTCCTAGGCTGGTTGTGCAACCACCATGGAGTTTGCCACCGCCTGCGCCATGATCCAGCGCAAAATGCGGGATGCGGCGCGGCGCCGCGCACCGGACTAGATCGGCAGGACTAACCCTGGCGTTCGGGCGTACGGACGATCAGGCCGTCGAGATCGTCGCGGATGCGGATCTGGCAGGAGAGGCGCGAGTTGGGGCGGACGTCGAAGGCGAAGTCCAGCATGTCCTCTTCCATATGCTCGGCAGGGCCGACGGCAGCGGTCCAGGCGTCGTCGACATAGACATGGCAGGTGGCGCAGGCGCAGGCGCCGCCGCATTCCGCTTCGATGCCGGGAATCGCGTTGCGGATCGCCGTCTCCATCACGGTCGAGCCGGCTTCGGCCTCGACGGTGCGGCTCTCGCCCTGAGCGTCGATGAAGGTGATATTCGGCATGAAGGACTCCAGCGGCGCGATGACGGCCTCCGCTTAGAGCATTTCAAAGCGGCACGGAACGGGGTTTCGCGCCGCAGCCACCCGCTCAGGCGGCGCAGTCGAAGCGCGCGATGGCCGCCCTCGCCTCGGCGGCGGCCAAAGCGAGCGCATCGAGCGCACTCTCGCTCGCCTGCTGCTGCGGTCCGGCTAGGCTCTCCTCGATGCGGTCGGCCGCCTCGGCGACGTGCCAGGCGCCGACAGCACGGGCCGCTCCCTTCAGGGTATGGGCCGCATCCATCCGCTCCTGCCGGTCGGCGCTGCCATGGATCGCGCGGAGGTGGACGACGCATTGCTGGGCAAAGAGTGTGAGCAATTCGCGTTCAAGTTCGTGATCGCCAGCGGTCTGGCTGGAGAGATAGGCGAAATCGATGGCCTTCTCGGTCATGTCGGGAACTCTTGAAAACGGGTCATCAAATGGCCGCATCGGCCGGTCTCATGCCCTTCAGGAAGCGCCCTGATGGTAAACGAGGCGTTAACGACGTTTGTGAATCGCGCGGTCAAATGGGTTTCCAAGGCTCCAGGGGTCCACTACCCTTCCAATTGGTAAATGATGGGCGCAGTGTCTCCGTTCACCCGGCCAGAGGCGGCATGGGGCGGCGGAGATCACCGTACGCGCCCATGTTCAGTAGCGTGGCGAGGCGGCAACGATGAATCGACCCAAGAAGCTCCAGGACCCCACTGAAGCTGCGATGTCGGCGATCGAAGAGGCGCTGCGGCTCGACCAGCCCAAGGACAGCACCGAGACGCCGGTCGAGACCGAGCCCCGGCTGCCCTCGACCAGCGAGAACGACCTGAAGCTCGAACTGCCGCGCGTCGAGCCGGCTCCGGCCGCGCCGTCGCCCGCGCCCGCTGCTCCCGCCCAGCAGCAACAAGCCGCGCCGCCGCGCGCCGCGATCGCGCCCGATACCAGCCGCGTCGCCAACGACGACCGCCGGGATTCGAGCTCGCTCGTCCAGGCCTTCGCCGTGCGCCCCTCAAGCAGGCCCTACTGGTTCGCCGCTCTTGCCTCCCTCGCCTGGCTCGGCGGCGCCGCCTTCGTCCTGCTCGGCCGCTATGGCTCGTTCAGCAACGGCCTGCCTGAGCCCGTCGCCAGCTTCGGCATCGGCGAGTGGACCCTGCTCGCGCTCTCGATCGGCGCGCCGGTCGTGTTCTTCTTCGTGCTGGCGGCGCTGTATCGCCGCACCCAGGAAATGCGCCTGATCTCGCGCGCCATGACCGAGGTCGCGCTGCGCCTCGCCGAGCCGGAGGTTGCCGGCGCCGATTCCGTGCTGTCGCTCAGCCAGACCATCCGCCGCGAGGTCGCCGCCATGGGCGACGGCATCGAGCGTGCGGTCGCGCGCGCCGGCGAGCTGGAAACCATCGTGCGCGGCGAGATCTCGACGCTCGAGCGCGCCTATGCCGACAACGAAATCCGTTTGCGCTCGCTGATCGACGAGCTCGTCACCCAGCGCGAGGCCGTGGTCGGCAATGCCGAGCGCGTCAAGCTCGCCATCAGCGGTGCCCATGACGGGCTCGCCAAGGATCTCGACAGCGCCAGCCGCGCCATCGCGGACGCGGTCTCGCAGGCCGGCGACCGCGTCACCGGCTCGCTCGGCGCCAAGGGCGACCAGATCACGCAGGCGCTCGGCCGCGCCGGCGAGAAGATGATCGAGGAAATCAGCGGCCGCAGCCACGACCTCGTCGAGCGCCTGCAGATCACCTCCGGTGAAGTCTCCGAGCGCCTGGCCGGCGCCAGCGGCAACCTCTCGGACATGCTCGACGGCCGCGCCAAGGAGATCGCAAGCTCGCTGGAGCGCACCGGCGCGGTCCTCACCGAGGGCCTGACCACCGGCGCCCAGGACGTCACCCGCGCCATCAGCGAGACCGGCAACCAGGTCGCCGAGACGCTGACCGGCCGCGTCGAGACCGTCAACGAACTGCTTAAAAACACCGGCGAGTCGCTCGCCCGCGACATCTCGGCGCGCGGCACGGAAGCCGCAGAGCGCTTCGAGGCCAGCAGCCGCAACATGGTCGCGCAGATCGAGAGCCAGAGCGAGGCCCTGCAGGCGCGCCTGGCGGAATCCGGCGAGGCGCTGCGCAGCGCGCTGTCCGACGAGGGCGAGAGCGTCACCACGCGCCTCGCCGAGGTCGGGCGCGGCGTCAACAGCCTGCTCAACCGCCAGAACGAAGCCATCGCCAGCCGCCTCACCGAGGTCGGCGAGAGTGTCCATGGCCTGATCGGCACGCATGGCGAGACGCTGGTCAGCCGCCTCAACGAGACCGCCCGCACCGTCGACGACGTGCTGCGCGAGCGCAGCGAGGCGATCATCCTGCGCGTCAACGATGCCAGCCAGTCGCTCAGCGAATCCGTCGCGCAGCATGGCGACACCCTCACCGGCCGCATCACCGATGTCGCGGGCCAGGTGAATGGCCTCTTCACCGATCAGGGCAGCAAGCTCGTCGACCGCCTGAACGAGACCGGCCAGACCGTCCACACCCTGCTCGACCAGCAGGCCGAGAAGCTCGTCGGCCGCGTCTCCAGCGCCGGCAACGAGCTCGCCGATCTGGTCGGCCAGCAGAGCGACGGCGTCGTCGAGCGCGTGGCCGAAGCCGGCCGCAACCTCGCCAGCCTGATGGGCGAGCACAGCGACGCCACCGTCGCGCGCGTTTCCAATGCCGGCGCCGATGTCGCCAAGCTCCTGTCGGAACGCAGCGAGGCGCTGGTTTCCAGCGTCTCGGGTGCGGTCAACACCGTCGAGACTCGCCTGCGCGACGAGAGCGAATTGCTCGTCAGCCGCCTCACCCAGGCCGGGCAGGATGTCAGCGCCGTCGTCGGCAGCGAGAGCGAGCGCCTGCTCTCCGGCCTCTCGGAGACCGGCATGCGCGTCAGCGCCCTGCTCGACGAGCAGGCCGGCGCGATGACCGTCAAGGTTTCGCAGGCCGGGCTCGAGATCAAGGACCTGCTCGGCAACGAGAGCCAGGCGCTGGCCAGCCGCGTCGCCGATGTCGGCCGCTCGGTGCACGGCATCCTGGCGGAGCGCTCGAACGCGCTGATCTCCCGCCTCGCCGAAACCGGCGCCAGCATCGACCAGCAGCTCGACGAGCGCGGCGCGACGCTCGCCTCCCGCATCACCGGCAGCATCGAGGCGGCGCAGAACGCCCTTGAGCAGCAGCAGACCGGCTTCCTCGCCAACATCGGCGACACGGCTGAGAAGGTCGGCGCCCTGCTCGGCGAGCAGCGCGAGACCATGGTGCGCGACCTCGTCAGCACCGGCCGCGAAGTCCATACCCTGCTCGGCGAGCAGAGCGAGGATCTGGCACGCCGCATGACCGAGGCGACCCGCACCCTCACCGAGACGATCAATGTCGACGGCCGCCATGTCGCCGACCGCGTCTCCGAGGCGACGCTGGGCCTGCGCGACACCTTCACCGTCCATGCCGAGGAGGCGCGCACCCTGCTCGCCGGCACCGGCCGCGAGATCGTGCTGGCGCTGACCCAGCAGGGCGGGCGCGTCAACGAGGCGCTCTCGGCCAACGCCGAGTCGATGCTGCGCTCGGTCGAGGGCCGTGCCCAGGCGCTGAACGAGGCGCTGGCGCTGCGCCACGATGCCTTGATCAAGCTCTTCGACGAGCGCGGGCATGAGATCGAGGCCGCGCTCGGCGGGCGTCTCGCCGCGCTCTCGACGCTGTTCGATACGCAGGGCCGCGATGTCGAGACCGCGCTCGCCGCGCGCCTCGGCGCCTTCGAGGACCTCATCGTCAACCAGGGCGGCCTGCTGACCGCCAAGATCGCAGGCGACGCGCAGCAGCTGACGGCCGCGCTCCATTCCGGCATCGCTCAGGTCGAGAAGCTGATCTCCGAAGACAGCGTCATGCTGGCCGACAAGGCCGGCACCCGCGCGCTGGAAGCGGCCGAGCTCCTCGCCAGCCGCACCCGCGAGGCCGCGGAGGCCATGGAGAGCCAGATCAAGCTGTTCGAGGACCGTTCGGGCACCAAGAGCGCCGAGATCGCCGGCACGCTCGACAGCCTGATCGCCCGCATCGACGGCAGCCTCGGCTCGCGCGCCACCGCCCTCAACGAGGCGCTGGTCGAGCGCACGGTCGATATCGCCCGCGTGCTGGCCGAAGGCGGGCGCGAAGTCACCAAGGCGCTCGCCGCCAAGGCCGACGAGATCGGCGAGGTCGTCACCTCCAAGAGCGAGTCGCTCACCCGCACGCTCAGCGACAAGGCCGACACGATCAACGCGACGCTGGGCGGCCGCGCCCTCCAGATCGCCGATACGCTCGACCAGAGCGTCGCGCGCTTCGAGGAGCGCGTCGTCGGGCGGCTCGACACCGTCTCGAACACGCTCGACACGCGCGGCAACGAAATCGCCGCCACGCTGCAGGGCCGTTCGGAGGCCATCGCCACGGTGCTTGCCGAGCGGGCGCAGGAACTGCGCGCCCTGTTCGACGACCAGGGCGGCGGCATGGTCTCGGCGCTTGCCGGCCAGAGCGAGGCGATCGCTGCCGCGCTCACCGAGCGCGCCGAGCAACTGCGCACCTTGTTCGACGATCGCGGGCTCGGCATCGTCGCCGCGCTCGGCCGTCGTGGCGACGCCATCTCGGGCGCGCTCGACCAGCGCGCCGAGCAGCTGCGCGCGATCTTCGAGGGCCAGGGTGCCGGCATCGTCACGGCCCTGGAGCGCCAGGGCACGGCGATCGCCAACTCGCTGGACGAGCGGACGGACGCCATGCGCGCCGCCTTCGACGCCAAGAGCCACGGCCTCGTCGAACTCATCGGCCGCCAGGGCGAGACCCTCGCCCAGTCGCTCGACGAGCGGGTGGAGACCCTGCGCGCGGTGTTCGACGCCAAGGGCAACGGGGCCGTCGAGGCTCTGAACGAACGCGGCGAGGCGCTGGCCGCCGAGTTCGCCACGGTCGGCGAGACGGTGGTGCGCGCGCTCGAAAGCCGCGGCAACGCCATCGTCACCGGGCTGCGCGATCGCGGCGCGGTCATCGCCAACGCGGTCGAGGCTTCGTCAAACGCGCTGCGCGAGACGCTCGAAGCCGGTTCGCGCCAGTCGATCGAGGCGCTGGTCGGCACCAACGAGCAGCTGCGCGAGGAGCTCGGCGGCATGCTGGGACGCCTCGGCGAAGCCAACAAGCTGATGCAGCAGATCGTCAACGGCGCGAACAAGAACCTCGCCGCCGTCGAGAACAGCCTGTCGACCCGCGTCGGCGAATTGCAGACTGTGATCGGCACCGTCATGGCGGAGGCCGGCTCGGCCTCGCAGCAGGTCACGGCGCAGATCGCCGAGCTGAAGAGCTTCTCGGAAGGCACGCTGCGCGAGACGACCGCGCTGATCGGCCAGCTCGACGATCGCGGCACCTCGCTCAACGAGGTGACCCAGGCCAGCAGCGCGGCGCTCAACGCCGTCGCCGGCCGGCTGGAGCAGATCGAGGGCCGCGTCGGCAAGGCGCTGGCCGAGCGCCGCGATGCGCTGGAGCAGCTGCACGGGCTGATCGCCAACCGCACCGACGATGTCGAGTCGATCACCCGCACCTTCGCCTCGCTGATCGACGATTCGCTCAGCACGGCCGAAGCGCGCGCCCGCCAGATCGGCACGGTTCTGTCCGACTCGGCGGAATCGACGACGAACGCGATCGCCCAGCAGTTCGAGACGATCCGCTCGGCCACCGGCCAGGAGCGCGAGCGCACGGCGGAAGCCCTGCGCGCGGCCTATGCCCAGGTCTCGACCGAGATCGGCGGCGAGATCACCAAGGTGACCGAGCGCTTCCAGAAGGCGGCGCAGGACATGCGCGGCATCACCGGCGACATCCAGCGCGAGCTGGAGGCGACGCGCGCCGAACTGAAGCGCGGCGTGCTCGAACTGCCGGCGGAGGCCCAGGAATCGACCTCGGCCATGCGCCGGGTCGTGGCCGAGCAGATCAAGGCGCTGAACGATCTCACCGAGATCGTGACGCGCTCCGGCCGCCGTGGCGACGTCTCGCTGCCGATCGACCATGTCGCCAGCCGGCGCCCGGTCGCGGCTGCGGCCGCCCCTGCCCCGGTTGCCCCGGCCCGGCCCGCCCAGACGTTCTCGCCGGCGCCGCAGCCTGCACCTGTCGCGGAAGAGCCGCTGCTGCGGCCGTCCATCGATGCGGCGAGCGAGCCCGCGCAGCCTGCCGCGCCGCGCCCGAACGTCCGGATCGAGACCGCGACCGCGCCGACCCGCCCGGCCACGGTGCAGGAGGCCCCGCGCCGCCAGCCGGAACCGGCCCAGCAGCAGCCGGCCAAGGCCGGCTGGCTCTCGGACCTGCTGACCCGCGCCTCGCGCGAGGACAAGCAGCCCGAGCCGAGCAAGCCGACCTCCCACTCGATCGAGAAGCTCGACTCGCTCTCCGTCGATATCGCGCGGATGATCGACCATGACGCGGCCGTCGAGCTGTGGGACCGCTACAAGCGCGGCGAGCGCAATGTCTTCACCCGCCGGCTCTACACGCTGCAGGGCCAGCAGACCTTCGACGAGATGCGCCGCAAGTACCGCCGCGACGCCGAGTTCAAGGACACGGTGGACCGCTATATCGAGGAGTTCGAGCGCCTGCTCGGCGAAGCCGCGAAGGATGACCGCGACTCGATGGTTGCCAAGACCTACCTGACCTCGGAGACCGGCAAGGTCTACACGATGCTTGCCCATGCCAGCGGGCGCTTCGAGTAAGCGACGCCGTCCCTGCCGAGACGAGAAAGGCCGCCCCCTTGGGCGGCCTTTCCTTTTGGAGTTCTGCGAAAGCCGGGAGCTGTCCTAAGCCGCCGCCCGGAAGCGCGCCTCGCCCCGGTTCACGAAGCAGGTCTTGTCGAACAGGGAGAGGTCGAGCGGATTGGGCAGGCGCACATCCGCGATCTCGGGGAACGGCCTGCCGGCTTCTTCATAGGAACGGTCGACCTGCGAGAGGAAGACGAGGATCAGCCCCCTCTCCCGCGCGAACGCCTTCAATATGCTGACCTGAAGCGCCAGCTCCGGCGTGTCGCGGCGCTGGTCGAGCAGTTGCAGGTAGTCGATCACCGCGACCGTGCCACGCGGCGCCTCCGCCAGTCTCGCGACGATATAGTCCGCACTGATCGCATCGGAGCAGTCGCAGTCGAACAGACCGGTGAATTCACCCGGTTCGATGTTGATCGCACGCAGCCGGGAGAGGACGTCGGCCTGGGTATATTCGAGCGTCAGGAACACGCCGCGGCGCCCGGCCCGCATGGCCTCAGCCAGAAGGGCAAGGCTTGCGAGCGTCTTGCCCTGCCCCGGCCGCCCGGCGATCAGGACGAGATCGCCCGGCTCCAGCAGCGGCCACAATGCGCGAACCGACGTCATTCCCGGCTGCTTCGCCGCGAGCAGGCTCCAGCTGCGATAACCCTCCTCGACCGCGATGCGGTCGAGCGCGGCATGGAGCGGGATGCGTTCCGCCCGGCTCATGAGCCGGGCCTTGCGCTTCAACTGATGGATCGGGGCCGACAAATTCATGACGTGAACCTCCTATCGCGAGCAGCTGGCGCAATCCCTCCTCATGCGTGATGCCCGGACAGTCGGTCAGGTCGTCGGAATGCCCTGCATGATGTTGCTTCCCCGGCTGGAGGGGGGAGGCTCGGGCCGAGCCGGAATCAGAATCTAGCGCAGCTGCGGGCGGAAGGAAATCGTTGGGAGGGCGCGCTCAGCGCGCCCAGCGCACGATCTCGACCAGAACCTGCGACAGTGCCCGGTCGAGCGCCTGGGCCGCGCCCGCGCCGTCGACGGAACCCGCCGGCACGCGCGCTGCGAAGAGCCGCGCCCGCTGGATCTGGCCGGTCCGGTCGCCAACGATCCGCGCCGTGATCTCGACCACCGCCATGCCGGTCGCGGCGTCGATGTTGAAGCTGCGGATATTGGTGTTGAGCTGGACGTCCGGGGAGATGCGCTGGCCCGGGCCGGAGACGGAGCCGACACGGCCGGCATTCTCGAAGGTCTGAATCAGGCGGGCCTGCACCAGCGCGGGCACCCGGTCGGCCCATTGCGCCCCGCCGACGAAGGAGAGCGCGCCGCTCGAATCCCGGACGATGACGCGATCGGAATCGAGCGCCTGCACCGCCGTCGGCTCGGCCACGACCATGATCGCCCGAGAGCCACCGACCTTGCCGAACCCGCCCGGTGCCGACAGATCGAAAGTGGTCGGCGTCGCTCCGCCACCGCAGCCGGCGAGCAGCGCGGCTGCGGCCACGGCCAGGACGGGGAGGAAGTGGCGAGCCCGGCGGGCCGGAGGAAGCTGAGCCTCGGTCGTCATGGGCTAACGGGATCCGTTGTACTGGGGAAGCGGCGGCTTGCCGCCGAAAATGAACTGCTGCGGGTTGCGTTCGAAATTCCGCAAGGTGCGGTTCAGTTCCGTAAGCGTACGCTTGCCGTCCGAAGCCAGCGATTCGACATCGCGCAGGCCCGGCCCGGTGAAGCGGTTGATGCCGGCGGTGATCTCGGCGGTGCGCTTGTCGAGATTGTCGGCCAGCGTCCGGATCGACTTGGCGGCGTCCGCAACCTCCTGGAAGGCGCTGCGGCCATCGGGGCCGGACCCGGATTCGAGGAAGCCCTTCGCCGCCTTGAGCACGCCCTCGATCTGGTCGGCCGCCTTGTCGAGCTTGGCCGTGATCGAGGCTGCGTCCTTGACCGTCTTGGCGACTTCGGCGCTCGAGCCGCCGAGCGCGCCGGTAAACTTGTCGACATTGTCGACGATGCTGGCGATGCGGTTGCGATCGACCGAGCGGACCACCGCCGTCAGTTCCTCGCTGAGAGCCTGCAGCTTCTGCGAGAGCGGCTGGACCGTCTCGGCGATGCTGCCGAAGCTGGCCATCAGCTTGTCGACGCCATCGGCGTTGTTGCCGAGCGCCTGCGAGAATTTCTCGACATTGCGGACGGTGTTGTTGATCGGCGTGGCGTTCTGCTTGATCAGCCCGTCGAGCGACGTGAGCATCCCATCGGCCTTCTGCGCGACGTTGCGCACGGTCTCGATGATGTCCTGCAATTCGGAGCGCTCGGCGATGATCGTCGGCATCGGCTCGCCGGGCTTGGCCTTCAGCATCGGCGCGGCGGGGTCACCGCCGATGAGCTGAAGCGCGACCACGCCGGCCAGGCCTTGCGCCTCGATGCGTGCGCGCGTGTCCTCGCGGACCGGCGTCGTATTGGCGACCTGGATCACGGCATAGATGCGCCGCGGATCGTCCGGCTGAAGCTCGATACTGGTGACCTCGCCGACGCGCAGGCCGTTGAACAGCACGCTCGATCCGCGGCCCAGGCCGGTCACCGTGCCGGTGAAGATGACGCGGATGCTGTCCTTGCGCCCGGCTCCGCCGCTGTTGAACCAGTAGACAAAGCCGAAGGCCGCCGCGAGGACAGCGAGCGTGAACAGACCGACAAGTGCGTAATTGGCGCGCGATTCCATGGCCTAGCCGCTTCGTCCCTGCTCTCCTGCCGGCAGCCTGGCCATGGCGCGCTCCCCGCCGAAATAGGCCTTCAACCATGGATGGTCGGACGCCAGCATCGTCGCCAGCGGGCCGACCGCGATCACCTTCTTGTCCGCCAGAGCGGCGATTCGGTCGCAGGCATGATACAGGCTGTCGAGATCGTGGGTTACCATGAAGACGGTCAGACCCAGAGTCTGCTTCAAGGTCATGATCAGGTCGTCGAATTCGGCGGCGCCGATCGGGTCCAGCCCCGATGTCGGCTCGTCCAGGAAGACGATCTCGGGGTCGAGCGCGAGCGCGCGCGCCAGAGCCGCGCGCTTGATCATGCCGCCCGAGAGTTCGGAAGGCGCCTTGTCGGCGGCGTCGCGCGGCAGGCCGACAAGATCGAGCTTCACCATCGCCAGCTCGTCGAGCAGATCGGGCGAGAGCTCAAGATACTCGCGCATCGGCACCTGGATGTTCTGCTTCACGGTCAGGGCCGAGAACAGCGCGCCCTGCTGGAACATCACGCCGAAGCGCCGCTCGAGTACGCGGCGCTGCTGCAGGTTGAGCTCGTCGACATCCTCGCCGAAGACCTCGATCGTCCCGCGCCGCTTGCGGACGAGGCCGAGGATGGTGCGCGTCAGCACCGACTTACCCTGGCCCGAGCCGCCGACGAAGCCGAGGATCTCGCCGCGCAGCACGTCGAGATCGAGCCCGTCCATGATCACCTTGTCGCCGAAGGCGACCTTGAGATCGCGGACACGGATGACCGCCTCGGGCTCGCCGGGCGCCTGCGCCGGATGATTGAGGTGAGGAGCGTCCTGCCGCGTCATCGTCAGAACTCGATCGAGGCGAAGAACATGGCGAAAAGCCCGTCGACGACGATGACCATGAAGATCGCCTTCACCACCGAGGCCGTGACCTGCCGGCCGAGCGATTCCGCCGAGCCCTTGACCGCGAGCCCCTCGATCGAGGCGATCAGCCCGATGACGAAGGCCATGAAGGGCGCCTTGATCAGGCCGACGGCGAAATGCTTCCAGGTGATGACCGATTGCAGACGGGCAAGGAAGGTATCGACGCCGATGCCGCCATAGAGCCAGGAGACGAGCCCGGCGCCGACCAGGCCGGCCATCGCGGAGATGAAGGTCAGGATCGGCAGCGAGATGATCAGCGCGAGGATGCGCGGCACCACCAGGACCTCGATCGGGTCGAGCCCCATCACGCGCAACGCGTCGATCTCCTCGCGCATCTTCATCGAGCCGATCTCGGCAGTGAAGGCCGAGCCCGAGCGACCGGCGATCATGATCGAGGTCAGCAGCACCGCAAGCTCGCGCAGGATCAGGATGCCCGTCAGGTTCACGACGAAGGCGGAGGCGCCGAACTGCTGGAGCTGGAAGATGCCCTGCTGCGCGACGATGCAGCCGACGAGGAACGAGATCAGCATGATGATCGGCGCGCCGTTGAAGGCGATCAGCTCGATCTGGTTGACCAGCGACGGCCCGCGGAACTTGCGCGGTCCCAACACGACGCTGATCGAGCCGACCACGACCTCGCCGAGGAACATCGCGCCGCCGACCATGTCGCGGCCGAAGCGCACGACGCCCTCGCCAATATCGACGAGGATATCGATGGGGCCGACATGCCGGTGCGGTTTCGGCGGATCGTCGTGGACCTGAACCTCGGCCAACAGGATGCCGTGCTCGCGCCGGCTGCTGACGAGTTCGATATCGACGCCGTCCTGCTCCTGCCGGGCCTTCAGGCGGTTGAGGACATAGGCGCCAAGCGTATCGAGCCGCGTCACGTCGGAGAGGTCGATCCGGGCGCCGGCCTGCGTCAGGCCTTCGGTGATCTCGCCGATCAGTTCCTCGATCCGCGGGGCGCGGTCGGCGCTCCACGAGCCCGCCAGCGCCACCGCGAGCGTGCCCGCGTCATCGCGGATAGTCGCCTGCGGTTCGGCGGTATCGAGGCTCGCCATGTCGCCGTGAGGTCCCTGTTCCCCTGGCCGAAACGGCCCTGCAGCCTCGTGCGACCGCGCGTTGCCGGTCACATCAGCTTCCACCCCCTGCCCTGTATTGCCGTGCCGCGCGTGCTTGGCAAGCATCGGGCCATCCATTGCCGCCCACTGTGTCGCCAATGCCGCGAAAGACCTGCGAACCACGCCTTCGCGGGCGAGCTGTTCCAATTCGGGGCGAAAGCAGCAATTCCTTAAGAAATCGCAAGGCAGGCTCGATTTGTAACGTCACGACCGCCCTGCTGATTCGGCCGGTCCTTCGAAGGCAGATTCGTCATGGGCGACGCGCGCTCGCTGACACCGCTGAGCCAGGCCGATTACGAGGCGATCGAAGCCGCAGTGATGGAGACCGCGCGCGGCCGCTGGTTCATGGTCGAATATGCCAAGCGCAACCGGCAGGCGGACACACTGCAGCTGCTCGGCGCCATCGAGCGGATCGAGCGGGTCGTCGGGCTCGGCGTGCAGGAGACCAGCCGCGAGACCAACCTGATCGAGGCTGCGGCGCTGATCAGCGACCTGCGCACCGATCTCGAGCGCATCAGCGGCAAGGCCGAAGCCCGCTCGTCGGGACTGGCGGCCCAGATCGAGAAGGCCGCCGGCACCGTGCTCGCCGCGACCGAAAGCATCCAGGAGGCTGCGTGGAGCCTGCGCGAGACCGGCGCGGACACGGAAGCCTGCGACGCGCTCGACCGACGCGCGGCCGAGATCTCGACGGCGATCGGCGTCGTCGACAGCGTGGTCCAGCGCATCGACAAGATCGCCGATACGATCGCGATGCTGGATTCGAGCCTGCGCGCCTTCGGCGAGGTTTCGCGCGAAACCAGCGTGAGCTTCGAGTCGATGGCGGCGACCGCGGCAGCGATGACCGTGCCGCCGCCCTCCTCGATGCCGCGCCAGTACGACGACCTCGAGATCGCGACCGAGGGGCGTCAGCCCGTCCCGCTGGAGCGCAACGACCGGCCAGCGGACGAGGCGCGCCTCGCCACGGCTCCGCTGCTCGACGACGATATCGTCTTCAGCGATTCCGACAGTGCGATGCCGGAGGCGTTGCGCCTGGCGGCAAGCCCGTCCGAGACCGCCCTGCGCGAGCTCGACGCGCTGCCGGCCGAGCGCAAGCTCGCCTATTTCGTTTAGCTCGCTTCGCCAGCCGCTCAGTTCTCGCGGCGGATCGCGCTTTCGTGCCAGCGGTGCAGCAGCAGGTACGAGATCAGGCTCGTCGCCAGGAAGATCGCGATGCCTGAGAGCGAGATCATCACCAGCGCCGCGAAGACGCGCGGAATCTTGAGCTGATAGCCCGCTTCCAGAATGCGATACGCGAGGCCCGAGGCGCTGCCGCCGGTGCCGGCGACGAATTCCGCGACGACCGCGCCGATCAGCGCGAGGCCGCCTGAAATCTTCAGCCCGGCAAGGAAATAGGGCAGCGCCGCCGGCAGCTTGAGATAGCGCATCGTCTGCCAGCGCGAGGCGCCGTAAAGCTCGAACAGGTTGACGAGGTTATGGTCGGCCGAGTTCAGCCCGAGGATGGTGTTCGACAGGATGGGGAAGAAGGCGACGATCCAGGCGCAGATCAGCAGCGAGAGGTCGATATCGTTGGCCCAGATGATGATCAGCGGCGCGATGGCGACGATCGGCGTGACCTGCAGGATCACCGCATAAGGCAGCAGCGCCATCTCCAGCCATTTCGACTGGCTGAACAGCACCGCGAGCGTCACGCCGACGACGACGGCGGCGGCAAGCGCCATGAAGGTGATCTTCAAGGTGACCCAGAGCGAGCCCGAGAGCGTGCCCCAGTCCGCGACCAGCGTCTGCGCGACCAGGATCGGCCCCGGCAGGACATAGTGCGGGATCTCGTTCCAGCGGACGGCGAATTCCCAGAGCGCCAGCACGGCGACGCCGATCACTAGCGGCGCGAGGATGCGTGGCCAGACGCTGGCGGGCAGGCCGAGGATGCGGGCCTCGGCCACCGCGACGGGCAGCGCCTGGGCGTCGGTTCCGTCCGGGCTCAAGGTTTCGACGGGCGCGCTCATTGGCCGATCGCCTCCTTGAGCTTGGTGGAGGCGACGCGGCAGAGATGGGCGTATTCGCCGGAGGTCCGGAAGAGTTCGTCGCGCGGATAGGCGGCATCGACCGAAAGATCGGCCATGACCCGGCCGGGCCGTGCCGCCATCACCACGATGCGCTGCGAGAGATAGACCGACTCGAAGACCGAGTGGGTAACGAAGACGGCAGTGAAGCGCTCGCGCTCCCACAGGGATAGCAGGTCGTCGTTGAGGCGATGACGGGTGATCTCGTCAAGCGCCGCGAAGGGCTCGTCCATCAGCAGGATCTTGGGCCGCATCACCAGCGCGCGGGCAATCGAGACACGCATTTTCATGCCGCCCGAGAGCTCGCGCGGATAGGATTTCTCGAAACCCTTGAGTCCGACCAGCGCCAGCATCTCGGCGGCGCGCGCCTCCGCTTCGGCGCGGGCCACGCCCTTGAGCTTGAGCGGCAGCATGACGTTGGCCAGCGCATTGGCCCAGGGCATCAGCGTCGGGTCCTGAAAGACGAAGCCGAGATCGCGGGCGCCATGGCCGGCGCTGCCCTGCGCCTCTCCGGTCTCGCCCGGCCAGGTGATCGTGCCGGAACTCGGCGCGCCGAGGCCCGCGATCATGCGCAGCAGCGTCGACTTTCCGCAGCCGGAGGGGCCGAGCAGGCTGATGAACTGCCCCGCCCCCAGCTCCAGATCGACATCGCGCACGGCGAGCGTGCCGTTGGCGAAGCGCTTCGAGACGTGCCGGACCGCCACCAGCGGCGTGCCTGCGCTCTCGTTGCCCGAGGGTGTGCTTAGATAGGCCGTGTCCAAAGCCTGATGATCCGATCTCGATACCAATTCCGCCACGTCATCCCGGGCGACCGAAGGGAGACCCGGGATCCATTCCGGAACCGCTCAGGAATGGATCCCGGATCGGCGCAGCTTCGCTGCTTGTCCGGGATGACCCGCTCTTTCCGCAAGGGCTCACTCAGCCCTTGCCGATGCCCTTGTTGACGAAGTCGAGGCTGTAGGCCTTCTTCACGTCGACGCCAGCCGGAACGACGCCGGCCTCGCTCATCGTCTTGTAGAAGCTCGCCCAGCGCGCGTCGGTCATCGCGCCGATGCCGAGCGTCTTGGCGTCACCGGAGACGACGATGCCGCGCTCGGTCATGACCTTCAGCGCGTAGTCGATCTTCTCCTGATCCATGTCGGGATTGTCCTTCAGGATCCGGGCATTGGCGGCCTCGTTGCCGGCGCCGCCCTTCATGTACTCGGCCCAGCCTTCCAGCGTGGCGTCGGTGAAGCGCTGCACCAGCTCCTTCTTCTCCTGGACCATCTTCCGGGAGATCGTGATCGTGGTGTTGTAGTTCTCGAAGCCGGCATCGGCGAGGAGATGCACGACCGGGTCGACACCCGCCTTGCGGATGACGAAGGGCTCGGAGGAGAGGAAGCCCTGCTGCGTCAGCTTCTTGTCGGCGAGGAACGGCGCCATGTTGAAGGTGTAGGGGCGGATCTGCTCGTCCTGGAAGCCGAACTTGAGCTTCAAGAAGGGCCAGAAACCGACGCGGGCCTGCGCTGCGATCAGGATCGGCTTGCCCTTGAGATCGGCGAGCGTGTCGTTGCCCTGGCCGGGATGCGAGATCAGGACCTGCGGGTCCTTCTGGAAGATAGAAGCGATGCAGAGGAAGGGCAGGTTCTCATGCGCGAAGCTGAGCGCCTCCAGCGAGTTGCCCATGATCATGTCGACGCGGCCGCCGAGCAGCAGCTGGGTCGGATTCTGCTGCGGGCCGCCGGGGCGGATCTCCACGTCGAGACCGTATTTCTTGTAGATGCCGTTGGCCGCGGCGAGATAGAAGCCGCCATGCTCGGTCTGGGCGCGCCAGTTGGTCTGGTAGCTGACCTTGTCGAGCGTCTGCGCGTTGACGCGCGCGCCCGGCACGGGGATCAGCAGGGACGCGGTGGAGCCGCCGATCAGCCCCAGCGCGGCGCGCCGGTTCACGCGATATTTCATCGTCGTCATCTCGCTATCTCCCCTCACGCCTCGGCCGGCCCGGCCTCTGGCCCGTCTCCTTATCCCATGCGATAGGACGACGGGACAATGCAACGCCGTGCCGCCGGGTTTCTGCACAGAAACAAGGCGATCGCATCGGCTCCTGACAGGCCTGATCATGACCGCACGTTTCTGGGGCGACCTGAAGAGCTCCGACTTCGCCACGCTTTCGCCTGACCGCACCGTCGCGGTGCTGCCGCTGGCCGCGATCGAGCAGCACGGCCCGCATCTGCCGGTCTCGGTCGATACCACCGTGATGAACGGAATGCTGGGCGAGGCGATGCCGCTGGTGCCTGATGATCTCGACGTGCTGGTGCTGCCGACGCAGGCCGTCTGCAAGTCGAACGAGCATCTGCATTCGCCGGGCACGGTCACCATCGGCTGGGAAAGCGCGATCCGCTCCTGGATCGAGATCGGCGAGAGCGTGAAGCGGGCAGGCCTGCGCAAGCTCGTGCTGATCACCTCGCATGGCGGCAATGTCGACCCGATGAAGATCGTCGCGCGCGAGCTGCGCGTCGATCACAGGATGCTCGCCGTCTGCACGGCCTGGATGTCCTTCGGACTGCCGGAGGGGCTCTATGGCGAGCTCGACATCCGCCACGGCATCCATGGCGGCGATGTCGAGACCTCGCTGATGCTGCATTTCCGACCGGATCTCGTCGACATGAGCCGGGCCGCGCTGTTCAAGCCGCATACCGTGACCATGGCCGAGGACGGCTATGCGCATCTGCGCCCGACCGGCCCGCATGCCTTCGCCTGGATGGCGCAGGACGTGAACCGCGCCGGCGCCGCCGGCGATGCCAGCCTCGCGACGGCAGCGAAGGGCAGGACGACGGCGGCGCTTCAGGCGCAAGGCTTCGTCCTGCTGATGGCCGATGTCGCTCGGATGCCGCTCGATACGCTCTACAAGGCGGGTTGATCGATAGGGCGCAACCTCTCCCCGCTGCGTCATCCCGGGCTTGCCCCGGGATCCATCATAGAGTGCGGAGTCCTATGATGGATCCCGGATCGGCGCTGCTGCGCAGCTTGTCCGGGATGACGGCGCGCCTGTAAGAAGCCTCCCCCAAAACTCATTCGGGATCGAGGAGGCGCGGCCCCGGCCCCTCCTCGGCCAGGCGGTCGAGCGGGTTGTGCAGCGGGCAATCCCGCACCGAGAGGCAGCCGCAGCCGATGCAGCCGTTCAGGTGGTCGCGCAGTCGCGTCAGCCGGTCGATGCGGCGCTCCAGCTCCTGCTTCCAGGCGGAGGACAGCCGCGTCCAGTCGGCGACGGTCGGGGTGCGCTCCTGCGGCAGCGCCTTGAAGGCCTCGCGGATGGTCTTCAGCGGAATGCCGGCGCGCTGCGCCACCTTGATGATCGCGACCCGGCGCAGCACCTCGCGGGCATAGCGGCGCTGGTTGCCCGCCGTGCGATGGCTGCGGATCAGCCCTTCCGCCTCGTAGAAATGCAAGGCCGACACGGCGAGCCCGCTGCGGCGGGCGACATCGCCGACGCTGAGCTCTCCCGGCAAACGCAGCTGCTGGGACATTGGAAACGCCTCTTGACCTGAACCTTACTTGAGGTTCTATAAGCCGCGCTCCCGTGAAGCAAACCGGAGCGTTTCCATGCACCAGAAGGTCGATACGCGGATCAGGCTCGCCCTGATCTATGGCAGCAGCCGCGAGGGCCGCTTCTGCGACAAGGTCGCCGGCTGGGCGATCTCGCAGATCGCTGGCGACGGCCCCTTCGACCTCGCGGTCGTCGATCCCGGCGAGATCGACCTGCCGCCGCGCCATGTCAGCGGCAAGCACCCAGCGCTTGAAGAACTGCGGCAGATTATCGGCTGGGCCGACGGTTTCGTCGTGGTGACGCCGGAATACAACCGCGGCTACCCCGCGATCCTGAAGTTCCTGATCGACGCGGTCGGGCCGGAATGGCGCGGCAAGCCGGTCGGCTTCGTCTCCTATGGTGGCATCTCGGGGGGCTTACGCGCCGTCGAGCAACTCCGCCTCGTCTTCGGCGAGCTCCATGCCGCGCCGATCCGCGACGGCGTCGCCTTCGCCGATGTCTGGAGCCGCTTCGATGCGGAGGGCGGATTGCTGAACGCCGACCGCGCCGAGCAGGCGATGGCGACGATGCTGGCGCAACTGCATTGGTGGGCCAGCGCGCTACGCAAGGCGCGCGAAAGCGTGCCCTACGGCCAGTTCGCGGCGGCGTGATACGTCACGCGAACGTGGAAAGAGCTTCACAAATCCGAACTGGTCTCTTCGTGGCGGGATGCGGAACAATGCCTTTCCCTGATGAGGAGCCGACGGATATGAAGCTCAAACTTCTCCGCAACGCGACGCTGAAGCTCACCTATGGCGGCAGGACCTTCCTGATCGACCCCGATTTCGGCCCGCGCCACAGCCGCCGCTCCTTCACCGGGCGTTCGGAGAATCCGATGGTCGATCTGCCCGAGCCGATCGAGGACATCATCGCCGGCGTCGACACCGTGATCGTCTCGCATCTCCATGCCGACCATTTCGACGAGGTCGCCAAGGAGCGCCTGCCGAAGGACCTGCCCGTCATCTGCCAGCCCGGCGACGAGGCGGCGATCGCGCAGGCGGGCTTCTCCTCGATCACGGCGATCGACTGCTTTATCCGGCTCGGCCAGATCATCCTGAAGCGGCACCCGGCCCAGCACGGCACCGGCGCCGTGGTCGAGACGATGGGGCCGGTGATGGGCCTGAGCTTCGAGGCGCCGGGCGAGCCGACGCTCTACTGGTGCGGCGACAGCGTGCTCTACCCGCCGCTGCGCGATGCCGCGACGGCGACGGGGCCGGACGTCATCGTGACCCATTCCTGCGGGGCGATGTGGGACAACACGCTGATCGTGATGGATGACGAACAGACGCTCGATCTCGCCGAAGCCTTCCCGCTGGTGACGGTGATCGCGACGCATATGGAAGCGCTGGACCACGCGACCGTCAGCCGTACCGCTCTACGCAAGGCAGCGAAGGAGCGCGGCGTCGATACGCGGCGCCTGCGCATCCCCGCCGATGGCGAGACGATCGAGCTCGGCGTGCCGGCGCTGGTGTGAGTCACCCCGCACATGCCGTCATCCCGGGCGACCGCAGGGAGACCCGGGATCCATTCCGGAACGGATCAGGCATGGATCCCGGCTCTTCGCTTCGCTCCGGCCGGGATGACACACGATGAAGGTAGAGGAGTTTACTCCCCCGCCTTCAGCTGCTTGGCGTAGATGTCCTTGTACTGCTCGCGCAGCAGGTTCTTCTGGACCTTGCCCATGGTGTTGCGCGGCAATTCGGCGACGACGAAGACCTGCTTGGGCTGCTTGAACTTGGCGAGCCGCTGCTCCAGCGCCGTGGCGATGCCCTTCGCGGTGATCTCGGCACCTGGCTTGCAGACCACGACCGCGGTGACGCCCTCACCGAAATCGGGATGCGGCACGCCGATGACCGCGCTCTCGATCACGCCCGGCATCTCGTCGATCTCGGTCTCGACTTCCTTCGGGTAGACGTTGTAGCCGCCGGTGATGATCAGGTCCTTGCCACGCCCGACGATATGGACGTAACCGGCCGGATCGATCTTGCCGAGATCGCCGGTGATGAAGAAGCCGTCGGCCCGGAACTCGGCCTTGGTCTTCTCGGGATTGCGCCAATAGCCCTTGAAGACGTTGGGGCCCTTGACCTCGATCATGCCGATCTCGTCGCGGGCGATCTCCTTGCCGCTCTCGGGATCGGTGACGCGGGCCGAGACACCCGGCAACGGGAAGCCGACCGTGCCGGCGACCCGATCGCCTTCATAGGGGTTCGAGGTGTTCATATTAGTCTCGGTCATGCCGTAGCGCTCGAGGATGGCGTGGCCGGTCTTCTCGCGCCATTCGCGATGCGTCTCGGCCAGCAGCGGCGCCGAGCCGGAAACGAAGAGGCGCATATGCTTCGTCGCCTCCTTGGTGAGGCGGGCATCCTGAAGCAAGCGGACGTAGAAGGTCGGCACGCCCATCATGCTCGTGGCCTGCGGCAGATACTTGAAGACCTGCTCGGGATCGAACTTGGGCAGCAGGATCATCGAGGCGCCGGACAAGAGGATCACGTTGGTCGCGACGAAGAGGCCGTGCGTATGAAAGTTCGGCAGGGCGTGCAGCAGCACGTCCCCCTTCGTGAAGCGCCAATAATCGACCAGCGCCAGCGCATTGGACGACAGGTTGTCGTGGCTCAGCATCGCGCCCTTGGAGCGGCCGGTCGTGCCGGAGGTGTAGAGGATCGCGGCAAGATCGTCCGGCCCGCGCGCCACATCCGCGAAATCGCTCGAAGCGGCATTGGCCTTGTCGAGCAGGCTGCCATTGCCGATGCCGAGCGTCTCCAGCTTGGCGCCGGCCTTCTCGGCATAGGGACGCAGGGCCTCGGCCTTGGCGGGATCGCAGACGAAGACGGCGGGTTCGGCATCGCCCAGGAAATATTCGATCTCGGCCGGGGTATAGGCGGTGTTGAGCGGAAGGAAGATCGCGCCGGCCCTCACCGTGCCGAGATAGAGCATCAGCGCCTCGAAGCTCTTCTCGACCTGAACTGCGACGCGGTCACCCGGCTTGACGCCAAGCCCGACCAACGCATCGGCAAAGCGCGCTGAAACAGCGACCATGTCGCCATAGGAGAAACGCCGGCCGTCATCGAGCAGCGCGAAGGGCGCATCCGGCGCCGGCATGCGCGAGCGGATCAGGTCGAAGAGGTGATTGCCCATGATTTCGGGTCCTTTCAGGCGTTTCCGTCCGAGAGGTCGGAATGAATCTGGTATTCAGTCCGATCCTCTCGATCTTTGATTTTGCATCGGCTTTGTCCGAAAACCGCGTCCCACTTTTCGGGCCGATGCTTTAGCTCGTAGCAGGGCGCAGCAGCTTGCGCACGCCGGACGAGGCCACCACCGTGTTGCGTGTGGCGAAGGCCTCGTGATTGGTCTCGATATCGTCGAGATCGTAGCGGTAATTGACCATCACGCCGTGGGACTCGCGCAGGCCTCGCGCCGAGAGATTGCCGCCGACATTGATCCGTTCCAGCCGCGCACCGTTGCCGAGATGGAAGCGCGCGACGGGATCGATGACCCGGCCCGAGGCCGTGCGCGCCCGCAGCATATATTGCGCCGTCATCTGGCCGAGCAGCTTGTCGCGGCGCGCCTTCGTGGCGTCATCGAGCGAAATCGTCTCGCCGGCCGGGCGCGCAAGCTCGGCGCGCTCCTCATTGGTGAGAGCGAGATCGCCGGGCTCGTCGGCGATGCCGGCCAACCAGCGCGCGAAGCCCGGCACCGGCGAGAGCGTGACGAAGGTATCGAGCCCGGGCAATTCGCGCTTCAGGTCCTCCGCCACCTGCTTGATCAGGAAATTGCCGAAGGAGATGCCGCGCAGGCCCTCCTGGCAGTTCGAGATCGAATAGAACACCGCCGTGGTCGCCTGCTGCGCAGGGAGGACCTCGCGCTCCGGCTCCAGCACCTCGCCGATGCTGCGCGGGATGTCGCCGGTCAGCGCGACCTCGACGAAGATCAGGGGATCGTCGACGAGCTGCGGATGGAAGAAGGCGAAGCAGCGCCGGTCCGCTGGTTCCAGCCGGCGCCTCAGATCGTCCCAACCCTGGATTTCGTGCACCGCCTCGTAGCGGATGATCTTCTCCAGCACGTTGGCCGGCGTGCGCCAGTCGATCCGCCGCAGGACGAGGAAGCCGCGGTTGAACCAGGAGCCGAAGAGATGACGGAAATCGTCGTCGATGCCCTTCAGCTCAGGTTCCGCCGCCATCGCCTCGAACAGCGCCTCGCGCATCCGCACCAGCACATGCGTCCCCTCGGGCGCGAGGTTGAGGCGACGCAGCAATTCCTGCCGGCGCGGCTCGGCCGCGAGATGGAGCGCGGAGACGGTCGCGGCATACGGCTTGGCGCGATAGGCCTCGATCGCCGCGTCGAGCCGGTCATGATCGGGGCCGAAGCGCTCCTGCAGCATATTGAAGAAGGCGAGCCGGCCGGGTTTGTCGAGCCCCTGCCAGGCCTCCAGCACGGCCTGCGCCAGTGCCATGCCCGAAGCCTCGCCACGTCCGGAGAGCAGGTCCTCGCAGAGCTTGTCGATCGGGCGCGAGCGGCTGCCGAGAAAGCGCTCGAAGCCGATCAGCGCGCGGCCTCGATCCGCCACGTTGGTCAGAAGTTCGCCCAGAAATGCCATGTCCATGCCGGCTCCCAGTTCGCAGGCTGATCCTATACGAGTTTCAGCGCAGGCAAATCGGGCATCAGCGCAGCAGGCTCCAGGCCTTCAGGAAGAAATCCGGCGTGCCGAAATTGCCGGATTTCAGAGCGACGACCATCTCCGGCCCGTCGACGACGCGGGTCCAGGGCACGCCGGGGTCGATTTCCGGGCCGATTTCCAGCGTGTGGATGCCCAGGCCCAGCACGGTCGCGCCCGAGGTCTCGCCGCCCGCGACCAGAAGCCGCGTCACGCCACCTTCCGAAAGCCGGCGCGCGACTTCGGCAAAAGCGTGCTCGACGATGCTGCCGGCCTTGTCGCGGCCGAGCTTGTCCTGCACTGCCGCAACCTCGGCCGGATCGTCGCTGGAATAGAGGACGAACGGCTGGTCGGCCGGCTGCGCCAGCGCCCAGGCGGCGAGGCTCGCGGCATCCTGCCGGCCATCGGCCAGCGCCAGCGGATCGACCTTGAGCGCCGGATAGCCCGCCTCCAGCGCCGCCTTGATCTGGCCGCGCGTCGCCGTCGAGCAACTGCCCGAGATGATGCCGGCGCGGCCGGCCGGCGCCTTCAGCTCCACAGGACCGGAACGTTCCGGCAGAAGGCCGGCGCGGCGAAAATTCTGCGGCAGGCCCATGGCGATGCCCGAGCCGCCGGTCAGCAGGACATGTTCGGACACGGCATGTCCGAGCGTCATCAGGTCCTCGTTGGTCAGCGCGTCGGTCACGGCATAGCGGATGCCATCGGCCTGCAACTTCGCGAGGCGCGCCTTCACGGCGGCCGGGCCGGCAAGAACCGTCGCGTAGTCGACGAGGCCGGTTTCGGTCTTCGCCTGCGCCGACATCAATCGCATCAGGCTGGAGTCCCGCATCGGCGTCAGGGGATGGTCCTTCATCGAGCTTTCATGCAGCGGCACCGCGCCGACGAAGAGATAGCCCTGATAGATCGAGCGGCCATTCGCCGGGAAAGCCGGGCAGACGATGGCGAGCTTGGCGCCGAGGCGCTCTGCCAGCGCATTCGCCACCGGCCCGATATTGCCTTGCGCCGTCGAATCGAAGGTCGAGCAGTACTTGAACAGGATCTGGCGCGCGCCGCCCTTCAGCAGCGCCTCGCAGGCGGCGAGCGAATCCGCGACGGCCTCGGCTACCGGATTGGTCCGCGATTTCAGCGCGACGACGACCGCATCGGCCTCCGGCAAGGCTGAGCCGGCCGGCGGCACGCCGATCACCTGCACGGTGCGCATGCCTGCCCGGTTCAGCATCAGCGCGACGTCGGTCGCGCCCGTCATGTCGTCGGCGATCACGCCCAGCAGCATGCTCAATCTCCCTCACGCGCCTACGAGCGCCGTTCTAGAGGCTGCCGCCCGCCGAGGCGACCGCCATCGCCGCATCGTGCATGTCCTCCCCGGACATGGAAGCCCGGTTTCCGGGCAAAGCCAGACCTGCCCACGGGGCAGGCAATCTTGCCTGCGAATTGATGCGGCGCATCATCGACGCCGGGCACGATCTGAGTCAGGTTAGTGCCACAAGGAACAAATCGAGCAGGACGACCCACGCATGACGCGCCGGGAACGTTCGCCGAAAACCGTCCGGAACGAGGGGACATCATGAAGCTGTTGAAGGTTGCGATCTCGGCCGCCGCACTCGCGCTCGCGACATTGCCGGCGCTGGCACAGGCTCCGTCCACCCTGCGGATCGGCCTGCAGGAAGACCCCGACATGCTCGACCCGCACAAGGCGCGCACCTTCGTCGGCCGCATCGTCTTCATGGGGCTGTGCGACCGGCTGGTCGACATCACGCCCGAGCTGAAGCTGGTGCCGCGGCTGGCGACGGAATGGAACTTCTCCGCCGACGGCCTGACGCTGACCATGAAGCTGCGCAGCGATGCAAAGTTCCACGACGGCGAAGCCTTCAATGCCGAGGCCGCAAAGGCCAATCTGGAGCGTGCCCGGACCCTGCCCGACTCGCTGCGCAAGGCAGAGCTCGCCTCGGTCGACACCATCGAGGCGCCTGACGCCACCACGTTGGTGATCAAGCTGAAGCGCCCGGACGCGACGCTGCTCTCGCAGCTCACCGATCGCGCCGGCATGATGCTCTCGCCCAAGACCCTGTCGGGCGACGTCGCGGCGAAGCCCGTCTGCTCCGGCCCCTACAAATTCGTCGAGCGCGTGCAGAACGACCGGATCGTGCTCGAAAAATTTCGGGAGCACTGGGAGGCCGACAAGTACAATTTCGACCGCGTGCTCTACCGCTCGATCCCCGACACGACCGTGCGCCTCGCCAATCTGCGCTCGGGCGAACTCGACATGCTGGAGCGGCTGGCGCCGACCGACGTGAAATCGGCGCAGGGCGACAAGTCGCTGAAGGTCGAGAGCATCGCCAATCTCGGCTACCAGGGCATCACCATCAACACCAACCATGGCGAGGCCGCCAACCAGCCGATGGGCAAGGACAAGCGCGTGCGCCAGGCGCTCTCGCTGTCGATCGACCGCAAGGTGCTGAGCCAGGTCGTGTTCGAGGGGCTCTATGCGCCGTCGAACCAGCCCTTCAACCCCGGCAATTTCTTCGTCAGCGCCGATCTGCCGGTGCCGGCCCGCGACCTCGCCAAGGCGAAGGCGCTGCTCAAGGAAGCCGGGCAGTCCAAGGTTACGGTCGAACTCTTCGTCACCAACAACCCGGTCGACGCCCAGCTCGGGCAGGTGATCCAGGCGATGGCGCAGGAAGCCGGCATCGACATCCAGATCCGCTCGACGGAATTCGCCAGCCAGCTGCGCGACCAGCAGCAGGGCAAGTTCCAGATGAGCCGCGTCGGCTGGTCCGGCCGCATCGATCCGGACGGCAACATCCATCCCTTCGCCCATTCGAAGGGCAACCAGAACGACGGCAAATACGCCAATGCGGAGGTCGACAAGCTGCTCGACGAAGCCCGCACGATCTACGATCCGGCCGAGCGCAAGAAGCGCTACGACGCCGCGCAGAAGATCCTGCAGGACGAGCTGCCGATCGTCTATCTCTATAACCAGACGGTGTTCTTCGCGATGCGCTCCAACCTGCAGGGCTTCGCGATCAATCCGGACGGCATCATCCGGCTGGCTGGAATGAAGCGTTCGTGAGGGGAGCTTCCGGCTTCACAACCGCACCGTCATCCCGGGCGGCCGAAGGTCGACCCGGGATCCATCGTAGAGCGCTGTTCTCTCCGATGGATCCCGGAGTTCCGCTTCGCTGCATCCGGGATGACGGAGCAGTTTCGAGCGCATCATGTTCACTCTGATCCTCCGCCGCTTCCTGATCGCGATACCGACGCTCTTCCTGGTGTCGCTCTTCGTCTTCGCCCTGCAGCGCGCGCTGCCGGGCGACCCCTTCCTCGTCATCGCGGGCGAGGAACGCGACCCCGAGGTGATCGCGCGTTTGCGCGAGATTTACCGGATGGACGATCCGATCTTCGTCCAGTTCTTCGCCTGGCTCGGGCAGGTCGTGCAGGGCGATTTCGGCCGCTCGCTGCGCACCGGCGAGCCGGTCCTGAACCTCATCCTGCAGAAGCTGCCGGTGACGATCCAGCTCGCCACGGCCTCGATCCTCGTCGCGATCTGCATCGGCATCCCGATCGGCATCCTCGCGGCGCGCCGCAAGGGCACGATCGTCGACTATTCCGCCAGCGCGGTCGCGCTGTCGGGATTGTCGATCCCGAATTTCTGGTTCGGGATCATGCTGATCCTCTTGGTCTCGGTGCACCTGAAATGGCTGCCGGCCTCGGGCTATGAATCGATCTTCGAACACCCGTGGGAGGCGATCAAACGCCTGATCATGCCGGCTTTCGTGCTCGGCAACGGGCTCGCCGCCTTCCTGATGCGCCATACCCGCTCGGCGATGCTGGAGGTGCTGCGCTCGGACTATGTCCGCACCGCCCGCGCCAAGGGGCTCGACGAGGACACGGTCGTGCACCGCCATGCGCTGCGCAACGCGCTGGTGCCGATCATCACCCTGACCACGCTGCTCTTCGGCGAATTGTTGGCGGGAGCGGTGCTGACCGAACAGGTCTTCACCATCCCCGGCTTCGGCAAGCTGATCGTCGATGCCGTGTTCAACCGCGATTATGGCGTGGTGCAGGGCGTCGTGCTGTGCACGGCCATCGGCTTCATCCTGATGAACCTGATCGCCGACATCCTCTACATCCTCGTCAACCCGCGCCTGAGGACCGGCTGATGGCATCGCTCGATTCCATCGCCTCCGCCGGCGCATCGTCCGGCTCCGGCGGGCGCCCCGGCGTGCTGGCGCGCCTCATCCGCAACAAGTCCGCGCTGCTCGGCGGCGGGCTCGTCCTGATCTTCGTGCTGATGGCGGTGCTGGCTCCGGTGCTGCCATTGGCCGATCCGTTCAAGTCGAACTTCCTCGCGATCCGCAAACCGCCCTCCGAGCTCTACTGGTTCGGTACGGACGAGCTCGGCCGCGATCAGGTCGCGCGGCTGTTCTTCGGGGCTCAGGCCTCGCTGCTTGCCGGCATCGTCTCGGTGCTGATCGCGGTCGCGATCGGCCTGCCCTTCGGCCTGCTTGCCGGCTGGTATGGCGGCTGGATCGACATCGTGATCTCGCGCGTCACCGAGGCCTTGCTCGCCTGCCCCTTCCTGATCCTCGCCATCGCCTTCGCCGCCGTGCTCGGCCCGTCGCTGACCAATGCGATGATCGCGATCGGTTTGTCTGCCGTGCCGATCTTCATCCGGCTGATCCGCGGCCAGGTGATGAACGTCAAGGCGGAGGATTTCGTCGAGGGCGCGCGGGCTGTCGGCGCGCGCGATCTACGGCTGATGTTCCGCCATGTCCTGCCCAACACCCTGTCCCCCATCGTGGTGCAGTCGACATTGTTCATGGCGCAGGCGATCATCCTGGAAGCCGCCCTCTCCTTCCTCGGCCTCGGCCAGCAGCCGCCGGCGCCGTCCTGGGGGCAGATGCTCAACGTCGCCAAGAACTTCATGGAACAGGCGCCGTGGATGTCGGTGGCGCCGGGCATCTGCATCTTCCTTGCCGTGCTCGGCTTCAACCTGCTCGGCGACGGCCTGCGCGACGCGCTCGACCCGAAAGAAAACTAGGCTTCAGGGATACGCCCATGTTCACCACCCGCCCCGAAATCCTCGGCACTTTCGGCGTCGTGACCTCGACGCACTGGCTCGCCACTGCGTCCGGCATGGCGATGCTGGAAAAGGGCGGCAACGCCTTCGACGCCTGCGCCGCCGCAGCCTTCGTGCTGCAGGTGGTGGAGCCGCATCTCGTCGGCCCGGCCGGCGATATGCCGGCCGTGTTCTATTCAGCCGAAACCGGGAAGGTCGAGACGCTCTGCGCGCAGGGCCCTGCCCCGCAGGCAGCCACCATCGCCGCCTACAAGGCGCTCGGCCTCGACCTGATCCCGGGCTCCGGCCTGCTCGCGACCGTCATCCCCGGCGCCTTCGGCGGCTGGATGACGCTGCTGCGCGATCATGGCCGGCTGAAGCTGCGCGAAGTGCTGGAGCCGGCGATCGGTTATTTCGAGAACGGCCACCCGATGCTGCCGCGCGTCTCGGATTCGATCCGGGAGCTGACCGATCTCTTCACCAACGAGTGGTCGACCTCCGGCGCGGTCTACTTGCCCGGCGGCAATGTGCCGGAGGCGCGCAAGCTCTTCGCCAACAAGGCCGCGGCCGAGACCTACAAGCGCATCCTCGCCGAGGCGGAAGCCAAGGGCAGCGACCGACAGGAGCAAATCCAGGGCGCCTATGACGCCTGGTACAAGGGCTTCGTCGCCGAGGCGATGGACCGGTTCTGCCGCACGCAGGAGGTGATGGATTCCTCCGGTCGGCGCAACAAGGGCCTGCTGACCGCACAGGACATGGCGAATTACAAGCCGACCTACGAGACGCCGACCTCAGTGACCTATCACGACTGGGAAGTGTTCAAGATCGGCCCCTGGGGCCAGGGCCCGGCCTTCCTGCAGACGCTGAAGATCCTCGAGGGCGTCGACCTCGCCGGGATGGGCCCGGCGAGCCCGGAGTTCGTCCACCATGTCGTCGAGGCGATGAAGCTCGCCTTCGCCGATCGCGAGGCCTATTACGGCGACCCGGATTTCGTGAAGGTGCCGCTCGCAACGCTGCTCTCCGAGGATTACGCCGCCGGTCGCCGAGGCTTGATCGGCGAGCGCGCCTCGCTGGAACTGCGGCCGGGTGTCGTCTCCGGCTACGAGGCGCAGGTCGCGCATGCGATGAAGGCGCTCGGCGCCATTGCCCAGCCGACCCAGGGCGGCGCCAGCGTCGGCGAGCCGACCATGGCCTCGATGGTCGCGGCCGGTCGCAAGGGCGACACCGTCCATATCGACGTCATCGACAAATGGGGCAACATGATCGCGGCGACGCCCTCGGGCGGCTGGCTGCAATCCTCGCCGGTCATCCCGGAGCTCGGCTTCCCGCTGAATTCCCGCGCCCAGATGTTCTGGCTGGAAGAGGGCCTGCCCTCGTCGCTCGCGCCGGGCAAGCGGCCGCGCACGACGCTGACGCCTTCGATCGCCTTCGAGCACGGCAAGCCCCGCCTCGCCTTCGGCACGCCGGGTGGCGACCAGCAGGAGCAGTGGCAGCTCGGCCTGTTCCTGCGCCGCGTCCATCACGGCCTCAACCTGCAGGAGGCGATCGACCTGCCGCTGTTCCACACGCAGCACTTCCCCTCCTCCTTCTACCCGCGCTCGTCGCGGCCGGGCCACATGATGATCGAGGAGAGCATCGGCGCCGCCGCACTCGCCGATCTGGAGCGGCGCGGCCATGCCGTCGAGAAGGCGCCGGCCTGGACGGTCGGGCGCTTGACCGCGGCGGAGCGTGGCGATGACGGCCTCTTGCGCGCCGCCGCGACGCCGCGTCTGATGCAGGCCTATGCCGCGGGGCGCTGAGGAGCTGATCGCATGACCTGGTCCATCGTCGCCCGCGACGCCGCGACCGGCGCCTATGGTGTCGCCGTCTCGACCTGCGCCTTCGCCGTCGGTGCCCGTGTGCCCTATGGCGGCGGGCGCATCGGCGCGATCGCGACGCAGGCCTTCGTCAATCCGCTCTACGGGATCGACGGCCTCCGGCTGCTGCAGGAGGGGCGCTCGGCGGTCGAGATCATCGCGACGCTGACGGCGGCCGACGAGGGCCGCGCCCATCGCCAGCTTCATGTCATCGACCGCGACGGCAAGACCGCCTCGCATACCGGCGCGGCCTGCATCGACTGGTGCGGCGCCGTCGACGGCCCGCAGGTCTCGGTCGCCGGCAACATGCTGTCCGGGCCGGAGGTCATTCAGCAGACGTTGAAGGCCTATATCGCCGCCTCGGCGCTGGATTTCGACGAGCGCCTGCTGGTCGCGCTGGAAGCCGGCGAGAAGGCCGGCGGCGATAAGCGCGGCAAGCAATCCGCCGCGATCCGGATCTGGGCCGGCGAGCCTGTACCCAGCCTCGACATCCGCGTCGACGACCACACCGCCCCGCTGACGGAGCTGCGCCGGCTCTGGCGCGTCGCGCATCAGCGCTCGGTGCCGTTCCAGCAGGCCTCGCCCTCGCGCGGGCGCCCCGCCGGCGTGACCGATCGGGCCGAGCTCGACCGGCTCTGCACGGAATACGCCGCCGCCTGGAACGCCCGGCACCCGGAGAGCTGACCGGCCACATCCATTCTCGCTACCGCCGACGCATGATAGGCTGACGCTTCGTCACCCCGTCATGCCGGCGAGAGGGGAATGCGATGGCCGATCCGAACACCGAAGCGCTCCAGAAGCGCATCGCAACGCTGGAAGCGCAGGTCGCGGCTCTGCTTCAGGCGATATCGGCGGACCGGGGCGGCAACGTCGTCATCAACGCCCCGGGCTCGTTGACGATCAATTGCGGGATGGGCATCGCGCTCACGGCGGGCAGTGCGATGACGCTAACCTCGGGCGGCAATCTCGCGGTGACCGCGGGCGCCAATGCCAGCATGGTCATCGGCAGCCGCCTGCGCGTCAGCAGCGGTCATGAAGCGTCGTTCGAAACGCGCAGCTTCAACGTCAGCGCGGCGGTCGGCTGCGACATCGATGCCGGTCAGAACCTTACCATCGCCTCCGGCAAGGAGATAGCGGTTACCGCCGGCAAGACGCTCGCAATCGAAAGCGCCGACGCGGCATCCCTGAAGAGCGGCGATGCCAGGTTGAACCTGAAGAAGGACGGCAGCGTCGACCTGCAGGGGCGCGACATCACGCTCAGAGCTTCCGGACGCCTCGAAGCCAAGGCGTCCGGCAATGTCACGATCAAGGGATCGAAGATTCTCCAGAACTAACTCAGGTCAGGCGACCGCGCGCCGCGACCGGCAGTTCCCCGATCAGCTTGTCGCCGCGCACGGTGATCAGGCGATCGACCATGTTGACGACGACGCAGACATGGTTCGGCACCACGCGCACGATTTCGCCGACGAGCGGGCGCTTGTTCGAGGCGGAGAGATCGAGGAAGCCGTGCTCCTCGGCGAACTGAGCGATCCGGGCGGCCGGGTACTCGAGGATATAGCCGTGGCCGTCGAGATTGCCCTTGTCGCTGGTCAGCGTCTTCGAGCCTGAATCGAGGATGCCGCGCTCCGGGCCGGCCCGGCTCACCACCGTCGCGTAGACGGTCAGTGCGCAATCCTCCAGCGTCGCGACCCCGGCCGCGATCTGCATGCGATCGTTGAAGATCGAGGTGCCCGAGCGGTGCTCGGTCGCGCCCTTGAGCTTGCCCATGTTCGGGATGTTGGGCGAGCCGCCGGTCGAGATGATGTCGGCCTTGAGGCCGGCATCGCGCAGGCCGGCATTGGCCGTGTCGAGGAAGCCCTGCGTGCGCTCCCAGCCATCCTCCGGCGGATACATCAGGAAGCCCGCGAAGCGCAGCCCCGGCGAAGCCGCAACCATCTTGGCGAGTTCGACCGCCTCGCCGGGGGTCTCGACGCCGGCGCGCTTGCGGCCGGTATCGCATTCGATGACGACCTCCAGGTCACGGCCGGCGATCTCGCCGGCGCGCGGCAGGCCGGAGATGGTGACCGGGTTGTCGGCGGCGACGATCATCCGGACGCGGCGCTGGAGCGCGCCGAGGCGACCAAGCTTCTCCTCGCCGAGGATGTTGTAGCTGATCATGATGTCGTCGAGGCCGCCATCGGCCATGACCTCGGCCTCGCCGAGCTTCTGGCAGGTGATGCCGCGTGCGCCGGCCTCGACCTGGAGCCGCGCCAGCTCGGGCGACTTATGCGTCTTGATATGCGGGCGGTTGGCGACACCCGCAGCATCGCAGGCAGCCTGGAGCCGGGCGATATTAGCATCGACCTTGTCGAGGTCGATCACCACGGCAGGCGTGCCGTAGACGCGGGAGATCTCGGCGGCGAGCGGGGTCGCAGCCGGCTGGTCGACGGCCTTCGAGGTGGTCGCGGTCACGCTCATGGGTGCACCTTGACGATGACTTCGATCTCGACGGTCATGCGGTTGGGCAGCGAGCCCATGCCGACGGCCGAGCGGGCATGGCGGCCACGGTCGCCGAGCACGGCGACGAACAGGTCCGAGCAGCCGTTGATGACCTTGGGATGGTCGGAGAAATCCGGGGCGGCATTGACCATGCCGAGCAGCTTGACGACCTCGACCTTGTCGAGCGAGCCGACCGCCTTCTTCATCGCCGCGAGCAGGCCGAGGCCGGTCTGCTTGGCATGCTCATAAGCCTGCTCGATGGTGACGTCGGCGCCGACCTTGCCGGTCGGATAGGTGCCGTCGGCCCGCTTCGGGCCCTGGCCCGAGAGATAGACCATGTCGCCGACCTGCTTGAAGCTGACATAGGTCGCGACCGGCGTCGGCACCTCCGGCAGGGTCAGTCCCAGTTCCTTCAGCCTGTCTTCGGCGCTCATGGCGTTCCTCTCCTCAAATTCCGCCGGCATCTCTGGTGCCGGCCTGTCCTGTCAGTCGTTCAGTTCGCGGCGCATATAGCGTGCCGCATCGTCATAGCTCGCAAGCTTGCGATCAAGCGCGGGATCATGCGCCTCACGAAAACCCTGCCGCCGCCAGAAGCCGGTCGAATCGTTGACCGCGACCAGCGCCAGGCTCGTATAGCCGGTTTCGGCGGCCCGACGGGCGATGCTGGCGACGATTGCGCCTGCCGCACCGCTGCCGCGCCCGGAGGGCAGCAGGGCGAGATCATGAAGGTACCAGTTCGCGACAGCCTGCGGGATTTCGCCGAGCAGCGAATTCAGGGCGGGGATGGCGCCCGCCGGCCAGGGATGGCTGACGAGATAGCCCTGGAGCGCCCCGTCTCCCGCCGCCAGCACATGGCAACCCTCTGGCGCCAGACGCAAACGCTCGGCGAAGACCGCTTCGTCCTCGGGGTAGTCCGGGTGCACGACGGCCGCGATGTCCATCACGGCCGGCAGGTCGGCCGGCGCCATGCGGCGCCAGCCCGTTTCGCGTGACATCTAAGCTTACGCCGCGACCTTCGGGAACTTGCTGGTCCGCTTCGGGTGCCACCACTTGCCCTTGAGCACGACACCCTCGGAGACGATCTTGCGGTCGCCGATCAGGTGCTCGCCGACCACGTCCTCGTAGTCGAACTTGCCTTCCTTGACGGTAAGGATCGTCGCGTCGCCGAGCGAGCCGACCTTGAGCGAGCCGTATTCCGGGCGCTTCAGCGCCATGGCGGCGTTCACCGTCGAAGCCGCGATGACGTTGCCCAGGCTCATACCCATGCAGAGGAACTTCGACATCGTCGTGACCTGATCATAGGCCGGGCCGTCGATGCAGAGCTTGTGCACGTCCGACGAGATCACGTCCGGCTCGAAGCCGTTGGCGAGCATGGCGCGCGTGGTCTTGAACGAGAACGAGCCCTTGCCGTGGCCGATGTCGAAGATGACGCCGCGCTTGCGGGCGGCCAGCACCTCCGGCTTCACCGTGCCCTGCGCGGTCGCCGGCGCATTCGGGAAGGGGCGGAAGGCGTGGGTCAGCACGTCGCCCGGGCGCAGCATGCCGATGACTTCCTCATAGGACGGCGGCGGATGGTCGATATGACACATCAGGGGCATGCCGACCTCGTTGGCGACCTGCAGCGCGATGTTGAGCGGCGCGGTGCCCTGCTCGCCCGAGGCGTGCAGGCCGACGCGGACCTTGATGCCGACGATGTAGTCGCGGTTCTTGTCGGCGACCTCGGCGCAGTCGATCGGGTTCATCAGGCGCAGGTCGCCGCTCTCGCCGACCATGACGCGATGATCGAAGCCGTAGATGCCGGCATGCGAGACATGGAGATAGGCGAGGATGCGCGCCTGGCTCTGCTCGATGACGTGCTTGCGAAAGCCCGGCCAGTTGCCGGGGCCGGCCGAGCCGGTATCGACCGAGGTGGTGACGCCGGAGACGCGGCAGAACTCGTCGGCGTCGATGCCGAGCGAGGTGCCGCCCCAGTAGACATGGGTGTGCAGGTCGATCAGGCCGGGAGAGACGATGTAGCCGGAAACGTCGCGGATCTCCTTGGCGCCCTTCAGGTCCTTGCCGAAGCCGGAGACCTTGCCGTCCGTGAAGGCGACATCGAGGATGCCGTCATGCTTCTGGGAGGGGTCGATGACGCGGCCGCCCTTCAGGATGAGATCGTGGGTCACTTTGTTTTTTCCTTTGGAGGCTGATCAAACCGGAGAGACGGCGCCCTTGCGCTCGACGATCAGGCCGTAGGCCTGAGGCTCGCGATGCCTGGCGAAGTTGAAGGTGGAGGCCTTATAGCTCTTTCCAAGGTCCATGTCGCAACGGGCGACGACGAGTTCGTCTCCCTCTGTCACGGCCTGCGCCACGACCTCGCCGGTCGGCGCGATGATGCAGGAACCGCCGATCTGGTCGACGCCGGCTTCCAGCCCCGCCTTGGCGACGCCGACGACCCAGGTGGCGTTCTGATAGGCACCGGCCTGCATCACGAGCTGGTTGTGGAAATTGCCGAGCCGGTCATGGTCCGGGGCCGGCGGGTTGTGCTTGGGCGTGTTGTAACCGAGCACGATCAATTCGACGTCCTGCAGGCCCATCGAGCGATAGCTCTCGGGCCAGCGGCGGTCGTTGCAGATCATCATGCCGATATTGGCGTCCATCGTCCGCCAGACCGGCCAGCCGAGCTCGCCGGTCTCGAAATAGCGCTTCTCCAGATTCTGGAAGGGCGCGGCCGGGCGGTGCTCGGGATGTCCCGGCAGGTGAATCTTGCGGTACTTGCCGACGATCGAGCCCGACTTGTCGACGAGGATCGCCGTGTTGAAGCGGCGCTTGCGGCCCTGTTCGAAGGCCAGCTCGCAATAACCGAGATGGAAGCCGACCCCGAGGCGCCTGCTCTCCTCGAAGAGCGGCGCGGTCTCGTTCGAGGGCATCGCGCTCTCGAAATAGCCGTCGATCTCGGCTTCGTCGTCAATCCACCAATGCGGGAAGAAGGCAGTGAGCGCGGCCTCCGGATAGACCACGAGATCGGCGCCGTGGCTCTTGGCCTGCCGCATCAGTTCGACCATGCGGGCGACGGCCGAGGCCCGGCTCTCATCGCGCTGGATGGGGCCGAGCTGGGCGGCGGCGACGGTCAGGATTCGGGTCACGTCATAGGCTCCGGATGAGGTTCACCCTCAAGGGCAAGGCTTTCAAGCAGTGAGCCGGCCCGTCAAGCGCCGGCAATGCGGGGCGTGGGTTGTCCCAGCTGCGGGGCGGGCCCTCAGAGAGTCTTGGCGAGCCTCGGATCGAGGGAGTCGCGCAGGCCGTCGCCGAGCAGGTTCACCGCGAGCACGGTGATCGAGAGGAACACGGCCGGGAACAGGATGATATGCGGCCGGACCTGCCAGAGCGCCCTGCCCTCGGCCATGATGTTGCCCCAGGACGGCGTTGCCGGCGGGACGCCGGCGCCGATGAAGGACAGGATCGCCTCGACGATCATGGCGCTGGCGCAGATATAGGTCGCCTGCACGCTCATCGGTGCGAAGGTATTGGGCAGGATATGGCGCCAGATGATGCGCGGCACCCGCGCGCCGTTGGCCACCGCCGCCTCGACATAGGGCTGTTCGCGCAAGGACAGCACGACGCCGCGGACGAGCCGCGCCACGCGCGGGATCTCGGCGATGGTGATGGCGATGATGACGTTCTGGATCGAGCCGCGCGTCAGCGCCATCAGGGCGATGGCGAGCAGGATCGGCGGGATCGACATCATGCCGTCGATGATGCGCATGATGATGCCATCGGCCCAGCGCACGAAACCGGCGAAGAGGCCGATCGTGAGGCCGATGATCGAGGACAGCACCGCGACGCTGAAGCCGACGAGCAGCGAGACGCGGGCGCCGTAGACGACGCGCGAGTAGACGTCGCGGCCGAGCATGTCGGTGCCGAACCAGTAGAGCTCGGAGGGCACGCGGGTGCGGCGGGCCGGCGAGATCGCGGTCGGGTCGGTGGTCCAGAGCAAGGGCGCGAAGATGCCGATCAATGCCATCAGGACGAGGAGCCCGCCGCCGATCGCAACGGAGGGATGCCGGCGCAAATAGCGGCGGAAGCGGGCGGCGCGGCCGAGTTCGGTCTTCACCGGTTCAGCGGCGGGCGCCGCAAGGGTCGATTGAGCGCTCAATAGCGGATCCTCGGGTCGACGAGGGTATAGGTCAGGTCGATCAGCAGGTTCACGAGCACGTAGACCAGGCTGAACATCAGCACGACGCCCTGGATGACGGGGTAATCGCGGCGCAGGATGGCATCGACGGTGAGCCGGCCGAGGCCGGGAATGGCGAAGACGCTCTCGGTGACGACGGCGCCGCCGATCAGGAGCGCGATGCCGATGCCGATGATGGTGACGATCGGCACGGCCGCATTCTTCAGCGAATGCAGGAAGAGCACGTCCTTCTGCGCCACGCCCTTAGCCTGCGCGGTGCGGACATAGTCCTGCTGCAGCACTTCGAGCATGGTCGCGCGGGTGATGCGGGCGATCAGCGCGATATAGACGAGGCCGAGCGTCACGGCCGGCAGGATCAGGTTCCTGAGCCAGGGCCAGAAGCCCTGCGAGAACGGCGTGTAGCCCTGCACCGGCAGCCAATCGAGCTTGAGCGCGAAGAAATAGGCGAGCAGGTAGCCGACGACGAAGACCGGGACCGAGAAGCCGAGCACGGCGAAGCCCATCGCCGCCTTGTCGACCCAGCTGCCGGCCTTCCAGGCGGCGACCACGCCCATCGGCACGGCGACCACGACGGCGAAGATCAGCGTCAGCACCATCAGCGACAGCGTCGGCTCGATACGCTGCCCGATGAGCTGGGTCACCGGCAGGTTGGTGAAGATCGAGGTGCCGAGATCGCCCTGGATCACGCGGAACGACCATTCGGCGAAGCGCACGAGATAGGGCCGGTCCAGCCCCAGGCTGGCGCGGATGCGCTCGACATCGGCGGGCGAGGCCTGGTCACCGGCGATGATCGCGGCGGGATCGCCCGGCGCGATGTAGAGCAGCGAAAACACGAACAGCGCCACGAAGGCCATCACGGGGATGGTCGTAATGATGCGCCTGACGACGAAAGCGAGCATAAGGCAGTCGGACCTCGATCACGGCTAATCCGGGAGCCGCGGCCCGGAGTTCTTCCGGGTCGCAGCAAAGCGAGGCAGCAGAGCCGAGCGGGCTCCGCAAGGGCGGAGCGGCCTCGCCGCTCCGCGTGAGGGCCCTCAGCCCTTCTTGACGTCCCAGAAGAACGGCAGCGGCCCGCTGACCACGCCGGTGACGTTCTTCCGCCAGGCCTGGTAGCCGAGATAGAAGCCGGTCGGCGCGAACACGACGTTCTCGACCGCCGCCTTGTTGAGGCGGCCCATCGCGGCCTTCTCCTCGGCGAGGTCCTTGGCGTTGAACCAGTTGGTCACCTCGGTCTCGACGGAGGGCACGTCCGGCCAGCCGAACCAGGCCTTGTCGCCATTGGCCCGGATCGCGGTATAGGCGGCCGGATTGATGCAGTCGGCGCCGGCATGCCAGGTGTGGAACATGCTCCAGCCGCCCTGGCCCGGAGGCGTCTTCTGGGCGCGGCGGGAGCCGACGGTGCCCCAGTCCGTGGCGACGAAGTCGACATTCATGCCGATGCTCTTGAGCAGCGAGGCGGTGACGTCGCCCATCGACTTGGTCGCGGCCATGTCCTGCGCGACGACGCAGACCACTGGCTCCCCCTTGTAGCCGGCCTCGGCGAGGAGCTTCTTGGCCTCGGCGACATTGCGCTTCTTGAGGATGTCGCCGCCTTCCTCGGTGTAGAGCGGCGTACCCGGCGTGAAGAAGCCCGGCAGCGGCTTCCAGAGCTTGTCGTCGTCGCCGACGACGGCGCGCATGTAGTCTTCCTGGTTCAGCGCCGTCAGCACGGCCTGACGCACCTTCACGTTGTTGAAGGGCGGGAACAGGTGATTCATGCGGAAGGCGCCGACATTGCCGAGCGGATCGCCGATATCGACGTTGATGTCCTTGTGGCCCTTCAGCACCGGCACGAGATCGGCGAGCGGGGTCTCCCACCAGTCGACCTCGCCGTTCTGGAGCGCGGCGGCGGCGGTCGCCGGGTCGGGCATGATCACCCATTCGACCCGGTCGACGAGGATGTTCTTGCCGCCGGCGAGCCAGTCCGCCTTCTCGGAGCGGGGCTTGTAGTCGGCGAACTTCTCGAACACCGCCTTGGCGCCCGGCACCCAGTCGTTGCGCAGGAACTTCATCGGGCCGGAGCCGACGAATTCGGTGATCTGCGTGAACGGGTCGGTCTTGGCGATGCGCTCGGGCATCACGAAGGAACAGGGCGCGTTGTTCTTGGCCAGCGCCAGCAGCATCTTCGGGAAGGGCTGCTTCAGCGACCATTTCCAGGTCAGCTCGTCGACAGGCACCAGCTCGACCTGGATGGCCCGCAGCATCAGGCCCATCGGATCACGCGCCGACCAGCGCACGAGGCTCGCGACCACATCCTTCGAGGTGACCGGCGTCCCGTCATGGAATTTGAGGCCGGAGCGCAGCTTGAAAGTCCAGGTCAGGCCGTCGGAGGAAACCTCCTCCGTCTCGACCATCTGGCGCTGCGGCTGGAACTTCGAATCGATGCCGTAAAGCGTGTCCCAGACCAGCGCCGCGGCGTTGCGGACGACGTATTGCGTGCCCCAGATCGGGTCGAAATTCGCGAGATTGGCCTGCGGTACGAAGCGTAGGGTCTTGCTTGGACTTTGCGCCAGGGCCGGCATCGCCAGCCCACCGGTCGCCGCGGCCATGCCGGCGCCCGTCGCGGATTTCAGAAACGTCCTGCGATCCATCATGCTCTCCCCTGAAGCGGCGCCTCTGAACGGGCTGCCTTGCCGCAAGTTTGGGCAGAAAAAATCCGCCTGACAACACGCAGCAGCACCCGATCGAGGCCGGATCTTCGCCTGCACGGTTCGTGCCAGACGGAACTTTCGGGGGGAGAACCCGCAGTTTCTGCTCCCGGACGGGCTTTTTTGCCCGTTCCGGGAAAAGCGAAAAATATTCGGGCCTAAATCGGTTTGACCGGTTCATCCACACGGGCGAAGGGCCGCGCCTGTTCGAAGGCTGCCGCTGCCCGCAGCACGAGCGCATCCTTGCCAAAGGCGCCGATAATCTGGAGGCCGGCCGGCAGGCCCGCGCTGGTCAGGCCGCAAGGCACCGAGACCGCCGGCTGCTCGGTGATGTTGAAGGGGTAGGTGAAGGGCGTCCAGCGCGTCCAGTCCTCGCCATAGGCACCGTGCTCCGGCGTGTCGCGCCCGACTGCGAAGGCCGGCAGCGGCAGGGTCGGCGTCAGCAGCAGGTCGTATTGCTGGTGGAACTGCGCCATGCGGTAAGCCAGCGCGTTGCGCTGGTTCAGGAGCGCATCGACATAGGCAGAGGCCGGGATGCGCTCGCCCTGCTCCGCCACCGCGACGAGGCCGGGGTCCATCTGCTTGCGGCCGGCGGCATCGATGTTCTTCAGGGCCAGCGCCGCGCCCGAGGACCAGAGCGTCATCAGGATGTCGATCGGATCGTCGAAGCCGGGATCGACCTCCTCCACCGTCGCGCCGAGTTCCGTGAAGGCCTGCGCGGCAGCGGCCGTCAGAGAGGCGATCTCGGGATCGACGGCCACATTCCGGCCGAGACGCGGCGACCAGGCGACGCGCAAGCCCCTCATGCTGCCCTTGAGGCCATCGACATAATCCGGCGGGCGATCGAGCAGCGCCGTCATGTCGCGCGCATCGGGCTGGCCGATCGCCTTCATGGCCAGCGCCGTATCCATGACGGTGCGGGTCAGCGGCCCGAGATGGGCGAGGAAGCCCATGACCGAGATCGGCCAGGCCGGGACGCGGCCATAGCTCGGCTTCAGGCCGACGACGCCGGTGAAGGCCGCGGGAATGCGCACGGAGCCCGCCCCGTCGGTACCAATATGGATGCAGCCGAGATTGAGCGCGGCGCAAACGGCTGCGCCCGAGGAGGAGCCGCCCGGCCCCGTGCCGGTGTTCCAGGGATTGCGGGTGATGCCGGTCGCAGGCGAATCGCCGACGCCCTTCCAGCCATATTCCGGCATCGTGGTCTTGCCGAGGAAGACCGTTCCGGCCTCGCGCAACCGCGCCGTGACCGGGGAATCCTCCGGGAATGGCGCGTCGGAGGCAATGGCGGAGCCGCGCTGCATCGACCAGCCGGCGACGCCGAGATTGTCCTTGATTGTGACCGGCACGCCGTCGAGCGGGCCAATCGCCTCGCCCTTCAGCCAGCGCGCCTGCGAGGCTTCGGCCATGGCGAGCGTCACCGCCTCGTCGCGGACGGCGAAGGCGTTGACCTCAGGCTCGAAGCGCTCGATGCGGGCCAGCGTGTCCTTCGCAACCTCGACGGGGGAGAGCTGCTTGCTGGCGTAGAGTGGGCCGAGCTCGGCGGCGGAAAGCGTGGCGATCGTCGTCATCGAAGCTCCTTTTACGGCCTCATTGATTGCGAGCCCTCATCCTGAGGAGGCCCGCTAGGGCCGTCTCGAAGGATGCTCCAGATGCTTCCGGAGCCTCCTGGAACATCCTTCGAGACGGCCCTAGCGGGCCTCCTCAGGATGAGGGCTCACTTATTCAAGCTCTTTCAGGCGTTGGCGACGCGCCAGGCGGTGGTGAGCAGGATATTGGCACCGGCGACCATGTCGTCATCGGTGCTGAACTCGGCCGGGTTGTGCGAGAGCCCGCCGATGGAGGGGATGAACACCATCGCCGTCGGGCAAAGCCGCGCCATCATCTGCGCGTCATGGCCGGCGCCCGAGATCATGCGCCGGATCGGCAGGCCGAACTGGCCCGCGCTGCGCTCCACCTCGGCGATCAGCTCCTCGGCGAAGGGCGTCGCCGGGAAGCGTGCGAGATCGCGGAAGGAGATCTCGATGCCGTCGCGCTCGGCGAGTTCGGCGCAGAAGGCGCGGACCGCAGCCTCGGCCTGGGCCAGCGGCGCGTCGAGCGGATTGCGCAGGTCGAGCGTCATCACCACCGTCTCGGGCACGACATTGACGTTGCCGGGCTGGACGCGGATGACGCCGCTATTGGCGAGCTGGTTGGGGATGGTCTTGGTCAATTCGTTGGCGAAGATGTTGATGCGCGCAGCCGCCAGCCCGGGGTCCTTGCGATAGGCCATCGGCGTCGTGCCGGCATGGCTCGGGCGGCCCTTCAGGGTGAGTTCCAGCCAGCAGATCGCCTGAATGCCGGTGACGGCGCCGAGCCCGCCGCCCTCGTTCTCGAGGACCGGGCCCTGCTCGATATGCATCTCGATATAGGCATGGGCCGGCAGGAAGCCCGGCTTCTCGGCGCCCTCGTAGCCGATGCGCTTCAGTTCGGCGCCAAGGCCGACGCCCTCGGAATCGACCTCCCTGTGCGCTGCCTCGACGCTCATGCCACCGGCCCAGACATAGGAGCCGAGCATGTCGGGGTGGAAGCGCGCGCCCTCCTCGTTGGTGAAGGCGATCACCGCCATGTCGCGCTTCGGCGTCAGGCCGGCATCACGCAGGGCCGCGAGGACCTCGACGCCGGCGACGACGCCGAGAGCGCCGTCGAAGCGCCCGCCGGTGCCGACCGTGTCAATATGCGAGCCCATGATGACGGCCGGGCCGTCCTCCTGGCCCTTGAGGATGCCAACGATGTTGCCGATCGCGTCGACGCGGGTATCGAGGCCGAGCGCCTTCATCTGGCCGACCAGCCAGTCGCGGCCCTGCCTGTCCTCGTCGGTCAGGGCGAGACGGCGGCAGCCGCCTTCCGGCGTCGCACCGATCTTCGAGAGTTCGGCCAGGCGCGAGGTCAGCCTCGCGCCATCGATCCTCAGATTGGTGCTCATCGCCTCAGGCCCTCCGTAGTCGGCAAGGCAAGATGCAGACCGCGATGGCGCTTGTCGACCCGCGTCCAGCGCATCGGCTCCGGACGATGAAGCGCGCGCCAGCGACTGTTTCGACGGTGCAATCGGCGGTAGAAGCGGCGCCCCATGTCTGCAATCGCCGCGTCCCGCTCCGATCATCCCTGGCTCGCCGAGGCGCGGGCCATGCTCGCGCTGGGCTGGCCGATGGTGCTGACCAATGTCGCGCAGAACGCGATGACGGCAACCGACGTCATCATGATGGGCCAGCTCGGCCCGGATGCGCTGGCGGCCGGCGCGCTCGGCACCAATCTCTACAATGCCGCGCTGATCTTCGGCATCGGCGCGATGGGCGCGGTCGCACCGATGCTCGCGATCGAGCTCGGCCGCAACAAGCATGCGGTGCGCGATCTGCGCCGCACGGTGCGGCAGGGCTTCTGGGCAGCCGCGACCATGGTCGGGCCGATGTGGCTCTTTCTGTGGCAGGCGGAGTTCATCCTGCGGGCGATGGGCCAGGACCCGGTCCTGTCGAAGGCGGCGGCCTCCTATATCCACACGCTGCAATGGGGCCTGCTGCCCTTCTTCCTCTATCTGTGCCTGCGCGGCTTCGTCGCGGCGCTGCAGCGACCGCGCTGGGCCTTCATCGTTGTGCTCTTCGCGGTGGCGTTCAACGCCTTCGCCAACTGGTGCCTGATGTTCGGGCGGCTCGGCTTCCCCGCGCTCGGCCTGCCGGGTTCGGGGCTGGCGACCGCGATATCCTCGACCCTGATGTTCCTCGGCCTGACGCTCGTCGTCTCGCTCGACCGGCGCTTCCGGCGCTATCAGGTCTTCGGCCGCTTCTGGGTGCCCGATTGGCCGCGCTATCGCGCCTTCTGGCGCATGGGCCTGCCGATCTCGCTGACGCTCTCGTTCGAATCGCTGATCTTCTACGGCGCGGCCTTCATGATGGGGCTGATCGGCTCGACCGCGCTCGCGGCCCATGCCATCGCGATCCAGATCGCCTCGCTCGCCTTCATGGTGCCGCTCGGCATCGGCCAGGCCGGGACCGTACGGGTCGGGCGCGCCTTCGGCTCCGGCGACAAGGAGGGCATCCGGCGCGCCGGCATGATGGCGCTGATCCTGGCGCTGAGCTTCATGTGCTTCACAGCGCTGCTGATGGCGATCGTGCCGCATTGGCTGATCGCGCCCTTTCTCGACCGTTCGAAGCCCGGCGCGGAGGCGGTGGCCCAGATCGCCACGGTCTTCCTGTTCTATGCGGCCGTCTTCCAGATCGCCGACGGGGCACAGGTCATCGGCTCGTCGATCCTGCGCGGCCTCGGCGACACGCGCCTGCCGATGATCCTCGCCGGCATCGGCTATTGGGGCATCGGCCTGCCGCTTTCGGCCGTGCTCGGCTTCATGACGCCGCTCGCCGGCAGCGGCATCTGGATCGGGCTGGTGACCGGGCTCACGGTCGTTGCCGTAATGATGCTCTGGCGCTGGTGGGACCGCGAGAGGTTGGGGCTGCTGAAATGGGGTTTGCGGGAGGCGGCCTGAGCTTGCCCGACAGGGCTTTCCGGCGCCGGCCTCATCTGTTGCCGAACGGCCACAGCGTTGCACGGACACAATTTGGCCATCTCCTGTTCACCCCAAGGCCATCTCGGGCACCTTGAACGGGGGTCAACAGCGGCGCATGGAACCAATGCGCTGTTCCGCCGTTCTTTTTTGCCCGTAACGCCGAGTTGTCCGTCGATGTCTCCCGACCGTCCGTCCGCCTCTCCCCTCGCCCGGCCGACCCGCCGCGTCTTCGCGGTCCTGAGCCCGCTCTTCCTCGCCGCCTGCGTTGCCAACCGGCGCCCGGAGCCGTTCGAGGTCGCGCATCAGGGGCCGCATATCAGCGCTGAATACCTGGCGATGTATGGCGAGCGGCCGGATGAGCAGCACCCGCTGCCGGCCACGGACCTCTCCGAGGTCGAGCCGCAGTTCCTGCGCCGCATCGTCTCGTACCCGACCCGCGAACAGCCCGGCACGATCGTCGTCGATACCGACAACCGCTATCTCTATCTCGTGATGGAAGGTGGCAAGGCCGTCCGCTACGGCATCGGCGTCGGCAAGCAGGGCATGTCCTGGCGCGGCCGCGCCACGGTCGCCCGCAAGGCGCAGTGGCCGCGCTGGACCCCGACGCCGGCGATGATCGCCCGCGAGCCGGAGCGCAACCGCCCCTGGGCGGCCGGCATGGCCGGCGGCCTCGAGAACCCGCTCGGCGCCCGCGCGCTCTATCTCTACCAGGGCGGCCGCGACACGCTCTACCGCATTCACGGCACCTCCGAGCCGTGGTCGATCGGCAAGTCGGTCTCCTCGGGCTGCATCCGCCTGTTCAACCAGGACATCATCGATCTCTACAGCCGCGTCCCGACCGGCACGACGGTCGTGGTGTTGAACCGCGGCACGCTGCAGGCGCCGTCCGAGGTCGACGAGATGCCGCCACCGGACGACGATTTCGGCAGCATCTGAGGTCGGCAACGTCACGCCGACGCCTTGATACCGTCACAGGCCGATCCCACCTCTTGAGCGCGGCGCAACCGCGCCGCGCAACGAGAGGAGATGACGATGACGCCGCAAGAACGCGACGTGATCGCCGGGATTTTCGACCGCCTTCGGCAGGCGGCCAACCAGCCCCGCGACCCCGAGGCTGAGAATTTCATCGCGGAACGCCTGCGCGAGCAGCCCTATGCGCCCTATGCCATGGCCCAGGCGGTCTATGTGCAGGAGCAGGCGCTTGCCAACCTGAACCAGCAGGTCGAGAGCCTGCAGGCGCAGTTGCGCGAGGCGCAGACGCGCGCCAGCGAGGCGGCCCAGCCGCAGGCCGGCGGCTTCCTGTCCGGCATTTTCGGCGGCGGTTCGGTGCCGCGCACCGGCTCGGTTCCGCCCGTGCCGCCGCGCGCTGACGCCGCAGCGCCGTCCGGCGTCTGGAACACGCAGCCGCAGGCGCAAGCGGCTGCTCCCGGTCAGGCCATGCCGATGCAGGCGCAGGGTCAGAGTCAGCCCGGCCCCTGGAGCAACCAGCCGCAGCAGGCGCCCGGACGCGGCGGCGGCTTCATGGCGAGCGCGCTGACCACGGCAGCCGGCGTCGCCGGTGGCATGATGCTCGGCAATGTGCTGAGCAACGCCTTCGGCGGCGGCAGCAAGCCTGCGACGCAGACCGCAAGCGACGCCGGCGCGAGCTCCAGCTCAAGCCCGGCGGCGCCCCAGCAGGCGGCTGCCGACCAGAGCGCCAGCGCCCAGCCGGCGGCCAGCCAGACCGCGCAGGATAGCGGCTACGGCCAGGGCTATGACGGCGAGGCCAATTACCAGAACGCCAACTACGACGATGCCGATCCCGGCTTCGACGATGGCGGCGGGGACGACGACAGCTGGGTCTGAGGCGTCCTTCGCCCCTGACAAGCCTATCGAATGCAAACGGCGGCCCGCGATGCGCGGCCGCCGTTTTTCATGAGCGGTGAGCGAGACGGGGGCTCAGATCACCAGCACCTTGGCGCCGACGCGGACGCGCTCGTAGAGGTCGGTGACGTCATCATTGGTCATGCGGATGCAGCCCGAGGACACCGCCTGCCCGATCGTGTTCGGCTCGTTGGTGCCGTGGATGCGATAGAGCGTCGAGCCCAGATACATGGCGCGCGCGCCCATCGGGTTGTCGGGACCGCCGGTCATGAAGCGCGGCAGGTCGGGCCGGCGCTTCAGCATCTCGGCCGGCGGCGTCCAGCTCGGCCATTCCGCCTTGCGAGTGATCGTCTTCATGCCGGCCCAGGAGAAGCCCGGCCGGCCGACGCCGATGCCGTAGCGCATGGCCCGGCCACCCGGCTGCACCAGAAAGAGGAAGCGCTGCGGGGTATCGATGATGATCGTGCCCGGCTTGTGCGGGCCATCATAGGCGACTTCCTGCTTGCGGAAACGCGGATCGACAATGCTCTGGATGCCCTGCTGCGGCTCGACAGGCTCGCCGAGCGCGGCCATGCGGCGGCCGGCGCGTGGCTGGCGTGCGGCCTCGAACGGGTCTTCATAGCCGCCCTGCGGCTGCACCCGCTGGCCATAGGCATAGCCGCCGGGGCGGTTATAGACCGCGCCGCCACGCCCCGCCGGCGTCGGGTCGCGGCCGGTCATCAACATCTCGATGAAGCCGCCGCCATAGTTGCCGCGCCCGCCGCCTGAAGCCATCGGATCGTTCGGCGCGGCATAGCCGTAATTCTGGCGGTAGCCCTGCGCGAGGGCCGGCCCGGCCACGGCCAGGGCGCCGGCAACGGCGAGGAGCGGGAGGATGATCTTTCGACGCATGACGCGGGTACTCTCGACATCGACTGCCTGAAAGCCTGCGGCGTGCCCTGAAAGGAATGGTGAATCGTTGACTCTCAGGCGCACAAACCGGCCTTAACCGAGGCAATTCGCGGAATTAACCTTAGCGAGCGGTCAAACGACAGGGTGAAGGAAACCTTGCCGGCGCGGCCTCACCGGCGCGCGGACCGCCGGGCGAGCCAGCGCAGCTTCAGGCCGGTGCGCCAGCGCCCTACATCGCAGGCGAGGATCACCGCCGCATAGACCAGCCCGCCGAGGACGACCTGGAGCGGCAGCTCCAGCGGCGCCGGAAGCACGCCGCGCAACGGCCAGACCGCAAGGCCCATCGCGATGCCGGCGGCGAGGACGCAGGCGATCTCGCGCAATGGCGGCAGGACCGGCAATGCGCGCAGCGCGACCACGGCCATGACTAGCAGCGCCGTCAGGTAAGCAGCACTTTGCGCGACCGAGACCGTCGCCGGCGCCAGCGTCCCCGGCAGCGCGAAGATGAGGGCGAGATTGACGGCGAGCCCGATCAGGGACGCGAGGATCGCGACGAGCGTGCGCTTCGCCAGCAGGAAGACGGGCGCGAGACCGGCCTGGAACAGTGCGATCGCCGCGAAGCCCGGCAGCAGCAGCGCCATATGGCCGGCGAAATGGCCGCGGAAGCTCGCGGGCACGAAAAGCCGCTCGAAGGCCGGCAGGATCAGCCAGAAGCCGAGCGCGACCGGCAGCACGCAGGCGATCACCGGGACCATGTTGCGGGCGATGCGCTTCTGCGCGGCGATGCGGCCCCGCGTCTCGTCGAGGCGGATGACCTCGCGCAGCAGCACGATCTCCAGCATCGTGGCCAGAACCGGGAAGAGCCGGAGGCCGATATCGGACGCCAGCGAGAAATAGCCGGCCTCGGCGAAGCCAAGCCTGTCGGCGAGGATGGCGCGGTTGAGGAGCGGGATCGCGGCGTAGACGGCGTTGCCCGCGACCAGCGGCAGGGCGTAGCGCGCGAAACCGCGCATCAGGTCGGTCCGGGGCGCGCCTGGCGGCGGCCTCATATCGGCGAGCCTGCCGCGATTGGCGATAACGGCGGCAACCGCGCTGAGCACGCCGCCCAGCAGGACGACGGCCGGATCGCGGGTCCACCAGGCGCCACCGACCATTAGCAGCAGTGCCGCGACGCTGCGGACCAGCACGAGCCGAGCATAGGCCGCGTCGCGAAAGCGGGAGCGGGCGATGGCCGCGTGATAGTCGAACCAGCCGGCGGCGATGCCGCCCGCGACCGAGACCATCAGCAGCGCGGCCGGCAGCCCTGCATCCACGCCCGCGAGCAAGGCCGCGGCAAGCAGCGCGCAAAGCGACAGGCTGACGCCGGCGAAGAGCAGATCGAGCGTCGCCCGGATGCCGGGATCGCTCTCGCGGGTTTCGACAGAGTAGAACCGCACGACGGAGAGCTTCAGCCAGTCGAGCAGCGCCGTGTTGACGAGCACGACGGTGGCGGCGCCGATGGCGTAAAGACCGAAAGCTTCGGGGCCGAGGAACAGGGCGACGAGCAGCCCGAGGACGAAATTCAGCCCGGCATTGACGATGAAGGGCAGAAGAACGGTCATCGGGCCTTCGTCACTCCCTTACGATCCTGCGGCTGCCACGGCGCAAGCGCGCGACTCATCGGCGCTGGCGCCCGCGAAACCGGGGGTAGCCGGACGAAACCGGTTTTCCAAGAGGCGTTGCGCGGCACCGCATGCCCCGCCCTGCCGCCAGGGCATTGGGCGATGCCGTTCCCGCATCTGTACGGCAGCTGGATTTGACCGTAAGGCCAACATCATGATCCCGCCCATCCGGCCTGCCCGAGACGACGATTCCGGCCCGCTTTCCGCTCTGATCGCGGCGAGCTTCGCGGAGTATCCGGGCTGCATCTTCGTCGAGGAAGAGCTGCCGGAACTGCGCCGGCCGGCCTCCTGTTTCGCAGCCAAGGGCGGCCTGCTCTGGGTCGTGGACGGGCCGGACGGCCGCATCACCGGTTCTCTCGGCGTCGTGCCGGTGCCCGGGCAGAATGCGGTCGAGCTCGCCAAGGTCTATGTCGACGGCGCCCTCCGGGGCTCCGGGCTGGCGCAAGCCCTCTTCGCCAAGGCGATGGATTTCGCCGAACAAGGTGGCTTTGCCGAGATGGCGCTGTGGTCGGATAGCCGCTTCGCGCGCGGCCACCGCTTCTACGAGAAGCTCGGCTTCGTCCGCTGGCCGGGCGAGCGCTATCTCGGCGACGCCTCGGCAAGCTGGGAATACCATTTCCGCAAGCCGCTGCGCGCCAGCCCATGACGCTGTCCGTCGCCTTCCGAGCCGCGCTCGGCATCGCCCTGCTCACCGCCATGGACGGGGTGATCAAGGGCCAGATGCAGGAGCACCCCTTCATCGTGGCGCTGTTCATGCGCTTCCTGATGGGCGGCATCTGCGCGCTGATCGTGCTGGCCATCGCGCGTCCGCCCCGGCCGACGCAAGCAAGCCTGATCGGCAATCTCGCGCGGATTCCGCTGGTGGTGCTCACCGCCGGCAGCTTCTTCTATTCGGTCTCGGTGCTGCCGCTGGCGGAAGCCCTGACCCTCTCCTTCCTCGCGCCGGTCTTCGTCGCCCTGCTCGGCGGCCTCCTGCTCAAGGAGAAGATCGACAAGCGCATCCTGCAGGCGCTCGGCTTCGGAATCGCCGGCATGCTGGTGATGGTCTGGCCGCGGCTGCAGGGCCATGTCAGCGGCGCCGGACTCGGCGTCGCCGCCGCGCTGTTCTCGGCGGTGAGCTACGCCTTCAACCTGATCCTGCTTCGGCGCATCGCGGTCCGGGAACACCCGACCGTCATCGTCGCCTTCCAGAATGCCGGACCGGCGGTCTGCCTCGCGATCCCGGCTGCGCTAGCCTTCGTGCCGATGACTTGGGCGGATTTCGCCGCCTATCTCTTCGCAGGCGTGCTCGGCGTCGCCGGCCACCTGACGCTGACCTCGGCCTATGCGCGGGCCGCGGCCTCGCGCCTCGCGCCCATCGAGTACACGGCGCTGATCTGGGCGAGCCTGCTCGGCTTCTTCGTGTTCGGCGAGGTGCCCCTCTACACGACCTATCTAGGCGCCCTGCTGATCGTCGCAGGCGCCGTCGCGGTCAGCCGGCGCTGATTTCACCCTTGAGGTGATAGGTCAGGGCGAGCGCGATGCAGTGGTCGAGCGCCTCGGCTGGCACAGGTTCGCCCAGACGGAAGACCAGAGTGCGCGCGCCATCCACCCGCAAGGCATCCGGGTAAAGCTGCCTGAAGGTATCCGCCAGGCTGGTCTGGCAGTGAACGAAGAGTGCGTAGGCCTCAGGCTCGGCCCGCAGCGGACCAAGGCGGATCGTCGTGCCGATACGCGGCCTGACGGGATGATAGGCCGGCTCGTTCCATTTCAGGGTTTCCTGCAAGGTTCCGATGACCGGCCTTGCCGCCGCGACATCGAAGATGCGCTGGCGCAGTTCGAGCAATGGACCGCGCAGCGGCGCCGGAAAAGACTGGTATCGCGCCGCGACATCGGGAGCATGGAACGGAACGACGGGCATCGGGCAGCTCCGTGGAGAGCCCCCTCAATAGCGCGGCCGCGTGAGGCCGCACAGAGGCCGGTCAAGCCTCGGCGCGCTTCGCCGGAAAGACCAGGCAGGTCTCGGTGCCATGCGCGAGCAACTTGCCGCGCGCGTCGACCAGCTTGCCTTCGGTCGTGATCACCGAATTGCCGCGATGGATCAGCTTGCCCTCGCAGCGCACCGGGCCGCTATCCGGCATGACCGGGCGGACATAGTTCAGCTTCATCTCCAGCGTGGTGTAGCCCTCGCCCGGCTTCAGCGTGGCGTGGGCGGCGCAAGCCATGGCGGAATCGAGGATCGTCGCGGTCCAGCCGCCATGGATCGTACCGAGCGGATTGAAGAAACGCGGTGATGGCGTTCCGACGAAGACCACCCTGCCCTCGTCGGCCTCGGCCAGCTCGAAATCCATCGCGTCGGCGAATGGCGGCGCCGGATTGGTGCCGGCGATGATGCCGCGCAGGAAGCTCAAGCCATCGCCCGCGACCAGTTCCTCGCGAGACACCACCCCAACCGCGCGCTTCATACCGATCTCCATTCGTGTATCTGCACGATATGAAGAGAAACGCGAGTGCGTCAATCCGGGGCAGAAGGAGAACCTTTTAGCGGTCATCCCGGACGTAGCGAAGCGGAGATCCGGGATCCATTCCGGAGCCTTTTCCGATTGAAGCTTCGGAATGGATCCCGGGTCTCCCTGTGGTCGCCCGGGATGACCACTGAAAGGCTCGAACTCGACGTTAGAACCCGACCTCAGCGCTCACCGCGTGCGGCCCGGCGCAATGCCTTGAGCCCGTCGCGGGTTTCGCGCCAGCGGTCCTCGCCGAAGCCGCCCTCGATCTTGTCCTGCGCCTCCCGCCAATACGGGATCGCGGCCTCGATCGCGGCCCTGCCCTTCTCGGTCACCGCATAGACCGAGGCCCGGCCGCGACACTCGACCGGCTCGACCATGCCCTCGGCCGCCAGAAGCTGGAGATTGCGGGTCAGCGAGGTCCGCTCCAGCGCGAAGCGCTCGGCCAGCTCCGTGACCGATTTCCATTGCCCGGTGCTGAGCGCCGAAAGCAGCACGAACTGGGTGATCTTGAGCCCGCTCGGGCGCATCGCCTCGTCATAGGCCCGCGTCACGGCGCGGGCGGTCATGCGGACATGCAACGCGACGCAGGAGCGGGCGATGGCGTCGAGGCGCGGGTCGGGAGCGGGCGTCGTCATTCCGCCATGTTAGCGTGTTCAAGCGCTGCTGCCAGCAGGCCTGAAGCGACCTGCGACACCGCATCCGCCGACGTTCACTTTATCGCGGAGTGCTTCCTTGACTCTCCGTACCCCCGCGCCTATCTCCGCTGGCATCTGTTAGCACTCTCACTTGGTGACTGCTAACAGCCTCCCCCGGGAGCCCTTCAGCGGCACCCGAAACGAATAAGACCGAGAGGAAGACAGAACCATGAAGTTCCGTCCGTTGCATGACCGCGTCGTGGTCCGCCGCCTTGACAGCGAAGAGAAGACCAAGGGCGGCATCATCATCCCCGAGACCGCCAAGGAAAAGCCCCAGGAGGGCGAGGTCATCGCCGTCGGTTCCGGCGCGCGTGACGAGGCCGGCAAGCTCGTTGCCCTCGACGTCAAGAAGGGCGACCGCGTCCTGTTCGGCAAGTGGTCGGGCACCGAGGTCAAGATCGACGGTCAGGACCTCCTGATCATGAAGGAATCCGACATCATGGGCGTCGTCGGCTGATCGCCGCCTGACCGCTCTCTTCCGTTTCAAGTTCTAAGGAGTAGCTCTCATGGCTGCCAAAGACGTCAAATTCGGCACTGAAGCCCGCGACAAGATGCTGCGCGGCGTGGATGTCCTCGCCAACGCCGTGAAGGTCACGCTCGGTCCGAAGGGCCGCAACGTCGTGATCGAGAAGTCGTTCGGCGCTCCGCGCATCACCAAGGACGGCGTCACCGTCGCCAAGGAGATCGAGCTTTCCGACAAGTTCGAGAACATGGGCGCCCAGATGGTCCGCGAAGTCGCTTCGCGCCAGAACGACCATGCCGGCGACGGCACCACCACCGCCACCGTCCTCGCCCAGGCGATCGTCCGTGAAGGCGCCAAGTCGGTTGCCGCCGGCATGAACCCGATGGACCTGAAGCGCGGCATCGACCTGGCGGTCGAGGCGATCGTTTCGGACCTCAAGAAGAACTCGAAGAAGGTCACCTCGAACGCGGAAGTCGCGCAGGTCGGCACCATCTCGGCCAACGGCGACTCGTCGGTCGGCGAGATGATCTCGAAGGCCATGCAGAAGGTCGGCAACGAGGGTGTCATCACCGTCGAGGAAGCCAAGACCGCCGAGACCGAGCTCGACGTCGTCGAGGGCATGCAGTTCGACCGCGGCTACCTGTCGCCGTACTTCATCACCAACTCCGAGAAGATGGTCGCCGAGCTCGACGACCCCTACATCCTCGTCTTCGAGAAGAAGCTCTCGTCGCTCCAGGCGATGCTGCCGATCCTCGAGGCCGTCGTGCAGACCGGCAAGCCGCTGCTCATCATCGCCGAGGACGTCGAGGGCGAGGCCCTGGCCACGCTCGTCGTCAACAAGCTCCGTGGCGGCCTGAAGGTCGCGGCCGTCAAGGCTCCGGGCTTCGGTGATCGCCGCAAGGCCATGCTCGAGGACATCTCGATCCTGACCGCCGGCCAGATGATCTCGGAAGACCTCGGCATCAAGCTCGAGACCGTGACGCTCAACATGCTCGGCCGCGCCAAGCGCGTGCGCATCGAGAAGGAGAACACCACGATCATCGACGGCGCCGGCAAGAAGAAGGACATCGAGGCTCGCGTCGGCCAGATCAAGGCCCAGATCGAGGAGACCTCCTCGGACTACGACCGTGAGAAGCTCCAGGAGCGTCTGGCCAAGCTCGCCGGCGGCGTCGCGGTCATCCGCGTCGGCGGCGCGACCGAGGTCGAGGTCAAGGAGAAGAAGGACCGCGTTGACGATGCCCTGAACGCGACCCGCGCTGCGGTCGAAGAAGGCATCCTCCCCGGCGGTGGCGTTGCGCTCCTGCGCGCGCTGTCCTCGGTCAAGACGATCAAGACCCAGAACGACGACCAGAAGACCGGTGTCGAGATCGTCCGCAAGGCGATCACCGCTCCGGCCCGCCAGATCGTCGAGAACGCCGGCGATGACGGCGCGGTCGTGGTCGGCAAGCTGCTGGAGTCGAAGGACTACACCTACGGCTACAACGCCCAGACCGGCGAGTACGGCGATCTGGTCAAGGCCGGCATCATCGACCCGACCAAGGTCGTCCGCACGGCGATCCAGGACGCGGCTTCGATCGCGGGCCTGCTGATCACCACCGAGGCGATGGTCGCTGACCTGCCGAAGAAGGACGCCCCGATGCCCCCGATGGGCGGCGGCGGCATGGGCGGCATGGACTTCTGAGGAAGTCCAGCTTCTCGAAAGCTACCAGGAAGGCCCGGCGCAAGCCGGGCCTTTTTAGTTGGGCGATGATGCAGCGCCTCAGCCGCCGGGTGCGCCATGCGTTCACGGCGCCCCGCCGGGCTGCCTTCGCCATGCCGCCGCCATGTCTTCTCGCCTATAAAAGCGGCAAGCGCGCCAGTCTCTGACGCGCCAAACGGCAATCATCGGGAGAGGCTCATGACGACCTCCAAACTCCTCACCGGCGTCGCTTTCGCCGCCACGCTGCTCGCCTCGCAGATCGCGCGCGCCGACATCACCATCGGCCTCGTCGCACCGCTGACCGGCCCGGTCGCCGCCTATGGCGACCAGGTCAAGAACGGCGCCCAGACCGCCGTCGACGCCATCAACAAGGCCGGCGGCGTGCTCGGCGAGAAGCTCGTGCTGAAGCTTGCCGACGATGCCGGCGACCCGAAGCAGGGCGTCTCCTCCGCCAACCTGCTCGTAGGCGACAAGGTCAAGTTCGTCGTGGGGCCGGTGACCTCCGGCGTCGCCATGGCGGTCTCGGACGTGTTCGCCGAGAGCGGCGTGCTGATGGTGACGCCGACCGCGACCTCGCCGGCGCTGACCACGCGCGGCCTGACCAATGTCTTCCGCACCTGCGGGCGCGACGACCAGCAGGCCGACATCGCCGCCGCCTATGTCCTGAAGAACCTGAAGGACAAGAAGATCGCGATCGTCCACGACAAGGGCACCTACGGCAAGGGCCTGGCCGATGCCTTCCAGAAGGGCATCAATGCCGGCGGGCTCAAGGAAATCGCGGCGCTGACCGTCAATCCCGGCGACAAGGACCTCTCGGCCGTGGTGACGCGCCTGAAGGCTGCGAATGTCGAGGCGATCTATTTCGGCGGCTACCACCCCGAGGGCGGCCTGCTCGCGCGCCAGCTCGCCGATGCCGGCGTCAAGGCGACGATCATCGGCGGCGAGGGCCTGTCCAACACCGAGTTCGCGGCGATCGGCGGCGACCATGCCACCGGCACGCTCTTCACCAACGCGACCGACGCGCTGAAGAACCCCGACTCGGCCCAGGCCGTCGCGGCGCTGAAGGAGAAGGGCATCCCGCCGGAGGCCTTCACGCTGAACGCTTATGCCGCCGTCGAGGTACTCAAGGCTGCGATCGAGAAGGCCGGCAAGCCGGGCGATGCCAATGGCGCGGCCAAGGCGCTGCAGTCCGGCATGCCGGTCAAGACCGCGATCGGCACGCTGACCTACGGCAAGACCGGCGACCTGAGCTCGCCGAGCTTCTCGATGTACAAGTGGGACGCCGGCAAGATCGTCGCGGCGCCCTGATCGGCTGGTCTGATCCTTCCAGCTTCGCGCCCCGGACGAGCCCGCTCGCCCGGGGCGTTTCGTTTTATTGCCGCACCATATTGTGCGGAAGCGCGGGTCATCCCGGACAAGCTGCGGAGCAGCGCTGATCCGGGATCCATGCCGGAGCCTTTCCGATAAAGCTTCCGGCATGGATCCCGGGTCTCCCTGCGGTCGCCCGGGATGATCGCGCCCTTTTTCTGGAAACCGGTTCTCAGGGCCGTTGTGCTCCTCGCCGCCAGCTCTCCGCGAGATGACAATTTGCTCATCCGGGCGCGCTGCCATTGAAAGGCCACTCCCGCTGCGACATGGTCCGAATCGTGGCTTTCACCGTTTTCCGCCAGGATTCCCTTCCATGCGCTTGTTGAGCATCCTCGTCGCCCTGCTGGCGGCTGCTACGCTGGTCGTCGGCCAGCAGGCCGGATCGGCCGGAGTGATCGGCATGGGAGTCGTCGGCCTCCTGCTGGCGGCGGTGACCTTCCGCTCGCCGGCCCTGCCCTTCTTCCTGCGGATATTCTCCAGCGTCTTCGCGATCGAGTACCTGGTGTTCGGCGGAGCCGCGATCGCGGCCCATCTCGGTTGGTGGCCGGCAACGCTCGGCATCCCGCCGGTCCCGACCAGTCTGCCGACCACGGTCGGCGTCTTCGCGATCCTGATCTACGCGATCTCCTTCGTGCCGGTGATCGCGCGCATCGCCCGCATCGCCTCGCCCTATTTCGAGTCCGATCAGATCACCACCGCCAATCTCTGGCCGATCGGACCGTTCAAGATCCGGCTCGGCACGCTTGCGGTCTCGCTCTTCGTCTTCCTGATCGTGCTGAACCAGGTGCAGGTCGGCATCACGCTGCGCCTCTCCTTCTTCAACCGCGACATGTATGACGCGCTGCAGAACAAGGATGCCGCGGCGTTCTGGTACCAGCTGTTCTATGTGTTCTGCGTCTGGGCCGTGCTCTGGGTCGCCTCGAACCTCATCGAGCTGTTCGCCAACTATACGATCCTGATCCGCTGGCGGCAGTTCATGGCGAACGAGTACACGAAAGCGTGGCTCGACCATGCGACGCATTACCGGATCGCGCTCGCCGGCACTGTCGACAACCCCGACCAGCGCATCGCCGAAGACACGCGCTCCTTCGTCAACCAGACCTACGGCTTCGCGCTGCCCCTGCTCTCGCAGGTTTCCACGCTGGTCTCGTTCTCGATCATCCTCTGGAACATCCCCGTCGCCTTCACCCTGCCGGGCACGTCCTTCGCCGTCCCCGGCTACATCTTCTGGGTGGCATTCTTCTATGCGGCAGCGGCGACCTGGCTGACCCATATCATCGGCCGCCCGCTGATCCGCCTCGAATTCGAACAGGAGAAGCGCGAGGCGAATTTCCGCTTCTCGCTGGCACGCCTGCGTGAGTATTCCGAGCAGATCGCCCTGATGGTCGGCGAACCGACGGAGCGCGGCCAGCTCGCCCAGCGCTTCCGCGACATCGTCGAGAACTTCTACCGGCTGGTCTGGCGCCGGCTGAAGCTGACCAGCTTCACCCTGTCCTACAACCAGCTCAGCGTCGTCCTGCCCTACATCATTCTGGCGCCGTACTATTTCGCCGGCACGATCACGCTCGGCGTCATGATGCAGGTTGCCGGCGCCTTCGACCGCGTGCAGACGGCCCTGTCCTTCATCATCAACAGCTACTCCTCGATCGCCTCCTATCTCGCCTCGATCAACCGCCTCACCTCCTTCGAGACGGCGATCGCGGAGGCGCAGCACGGCTCGATCAGCGAGGAGGCGCTCGGCCGCGAGACCTCGCGCGACGAGAGCCTGCACATCCGTGATGCGACGCTCCTCCTGCCGAACGGCAAGCCGATCGTGAAGCTCGGCGCGCTCGATCTCGGCACGGCGCGCTCGACGCTGCTGATCGGTCCTTCCGGCTCCGGCAAGTCGACGCTGTTCCGCGCCATCGCCGGCATCTGGCCCTTCGGCGACGGCAAGGTCGGCATACCCGCCGAAGCGCAGATCATGCTGCTGCCGCAGCGGCCCTACCTGCCGCAAGGCTCGCTCAGGGCGGCGCTCGCCTACCCGGCCGAGGAAGGCGCCTATGACGACGCCGCGATCCGCGCCGCGATGGAGAAGGTCAAGCTCGGCCATCTTGCTGAGAAGCTCGACGAGGTCGACCTCTGGGGGCAGCGCCTCTCGGGCGGCGAGCAGCAGCGTCTCGCCGTCGCGCGCTCCCTGCTGAGCAAGCCGGACTGGCTCTTCCTCGACGAGGCGACCGCCTCGCTCGACGAAAAGCTGGAAGGCGAGATCTACGCGACGATCGACCGCGAATTGCCGCAGACCCGCATCGTCTCGATCGGCCACCGCACGACGCTGCGCAACATGCACGACGCCATCGTCACCATGGAGCCGAATGCGGACGGCACCTTCACGCCGACGCCGACCGGGAAAGCCCCGGCCGCCTGAGGCCGGAAGCGGAGCCGAACAAGAAAAAGGGTCGCTCGCGCGACCCTTTTTCGTATCCGTCGATTGTGCCGAAAGCCTTGCCCGACGAGCGGGACGACAGCCTCAGAGCGAGCGGCTGAGGGTCAATTCACCGGCCCCGCCCTTCAGGACGAGGCGACCGCTGACCAGATCCCATTTCTGGGCCGAGCGCAGCGCCATCAGGAAAGCCCGCTCGAAATCGAGCGTGCCCTTGTCGCAGCTGCGGCGGGTTACGGCGATCGGGCCGACCGCGAAGCTCTGCTGACGCAGGGGGTAGGCGGAAGCCGAGAAGGTGTTGCAGCCGCCGAAGCCCGTGCCGCGCAGGTTCTGGTCGACGATCAGCGTCGCGCGGCGCTCCTGGACCGGCTTGCCGTTCATCGCCACGAGGCTCCAACTCGCGCCGAGAGGGAAGGTCTTTTCCTGCTGCGGGATCGGAATCGGCGTGATGCCGCCGCCCAACTCCTCGCGCGAGGGCAACTGCCCGCGGCGCTGCGCCATCGCCTCGACCGGCATCAGCATCGGCGCGGCAAGCGCCGCAAGAACGGCCGCAAGGCCAAGGCGTCGGATCATGATCGTCTTACCTGCATTCACTCGCACGGCAGCGCGACGTGCCGCCAAACCGGTTAACACGCCTAGAGGCCAATTGGTTCGGGATCAAGGCTGAACCGTGGGCGATCCCGTCATTCCGATGCTGCCGCGCAGCATCAGATGCGGGCGTTCAGCCGCTCCAGCAGGCGGTTCGCGCGGCGGAAGACATAGGTCGGGGCGCTGACGGTGATATCATCGGCGCCGAGCCCATCGAGATGCTCGACCAGTGCGAAGACCGCCTTGTCGGGGCAATGCAGGGTCAGCGGCGTGCCGCTGGCCGGCGCACCGAACGGCAAACGGGCGCCGAAGCGCTCCTCCAGCGCCGCCAGCGCGTCGGGAGCGAGATCGAGCCGGGCGCGGACCTCGCGCAGCGTGCGCCCCTCCTCCTCCGCCGCGATCCGCGAGAGGATGGTCTTGGCCGCGGCCTTCGCCCGCTCGCCCCAGGGCGCCTGCATCGAAGCGACGAGATTGGCCTCGGAGGCCAGCATCACGCCATCGTCGAGCACCTTCAGCGCGTTGGCGGAGAGCGTCGCGCCGGTCGTGGTGATGTCCACGACGATCTCGGCCGTGCCGGCAGCCGGCGCGCCCTCGGTCGCGCCGAGGCTTTCGACGATGCGATAGTCGGCAAGGCCGTGCTGCGCGAAGAAGCGCCGGGTCAGGTTCACGTATTTGGTGGCGACGCGCAGCTTCTTGCCGTGGCGCGCCCGCATGGCGGAGGCGACATCGTCGAGATCGGCCATGTTGCGCACGTCGATCCAGGCCTGCGGCACGGCGACGACGACATTGGCATGGCCGAAGCCGAGCGGCGTCAGCATCTCGACCGCCGCATCGGCATCCGAGAGCTGCTCGCGAACGAGGTCCTCGCCGGTGATGCCGATATGGGCGGCGCCGGACGAGAGCTGCGCGACGATCTCGGAAGCCGAGAGGAAGGCGACCTCCGCCCCGTCCACCCCGGCAATGGAGCCGCGATAGTCGCGCTCGCCGCGCGACTTGACGAATTTCAGGCCGGCGCGGCCGAAGAAGGCGGTGGCGTTCTCCTGCAGGCGGCCCTTGGAGGGCACAGCGAGGACGAGCGGCGCGTCGTTATCCGGCAGCTGGCTCATGCGGCGTCTCCCGTCAGCCGGTCGAGCCAGAGCGAGGCGCCGACGGCGGGAAGCGGCCGGCTCGCGCCGAGACGGCCGAGGACGTTGTCGTAGCGGCCGCCACCGGCCACGGGCTTGCCGTCGCCGCGGGCCGTGTCGTGAAGCTCGAAGATGAAGCCGGTGTAGTAGTCGAGATTGCGGGCGAAGCCGGCCGAGAAGCGGATGGCGCCGATATCGACGCCGCGCGCGGCGAGGAAGCCGGTGCGCTCGTCGAAGGCGTCGAGCTGCCGGCCGATATCGAGCGAGGCCTGATCGGCGAGGCCGCGCAGCGAGGCCGAGGCCGCATCGGGATCGCCGGAGACGGCGAGCACCTGCGCCAGCAGCGCCTTGACGTCGCCATTGACCGGGTTCTCCCGCTCGGCGGCGCGCGCCAGGAAGCGCTCGGCGATATCGGCGGCGGAGCGCCCGCCAACGGTCGAGATGCCGGCGATCGAGAGCACATCCTCGACGAAGGCACGGGCGGCCTTGGGGTCCTGTCCATCGAGCGCCTTGAGCAGGCCGGCATGAGCGGCATCGCCCTCGGCGGCCGGGGGATCGAGCGCGTCGACGGCATCCGTGCCCTTGCCCTGCACGACGGCGCGGACCAGCCGGCGACGAGCGCCCTGCGGAACCGCGAGCCCATCGAGCAGCGCACCAAGCACGGCGACATCGCCCATGACGATGCGCGGCTCGGCGAGGCCGAGCATGGCCGTCGCCTCGATGGTCAGCGCCATGATCTCGGCATCGGCCGCGGTGAAATCGTCGCGGCCGAAGGATTCAAGGCCAGCCTGGAGGAACTCGCCGGGCTCGCCGGAACGCATGCGGAAGACCGGCCCGGCATAGGCATAGGCCGCAGGCTCCGTCCGGCCCGAGGCGATATGATCGAGGGCGACGGGGATGGTGTATTCGGGGCGCAGGCACCAGTCGCGGCCGTCGGCATCCTGCGTCATGAAGATGCGGCGGCGGATATCCTCGCCGGAGAGATCGAGAAAGACATCGGCCGGCTGGAGGATCGCCGGCTCGGCATGCTCATAGCCCTCGCCGGCGAAGAGCGCGATCACGGTCTCGATGCTGGCGCGGCTTGCGGGCACGGCTGGTCCTGTCCTGTTGCGAGCGCCGTCCTAGCAGCGATGCGACGCATTTTCGAGGGATTTGAGGGAAATGGGTGAACGGGATTCGATAGGTCGCGGAATCTGCTACCGGCTCTTTCCTTCTCCCCTCGGGGGAGAAGGTGGCAGCGCGAAGCGCTGACGGATGAGGGAAGGCACGCGATCGCCTAGACGGCCCTCATCCGTCTGCTTCGCAGACACCTTCTCCCCCGAGGGGAGAAGGGTTCAGAAATGTCGCGCCAGCACCCGCTTCACGCCCTCGACCAGTTCGGCGACCGGCACGGCGAACTGGGCCTCGGCCTGCTTGGCCTTATGCTCGGCGGAATCCTTGACGTCGCGGCTGGCGGCGGCGAGCTCGGCGCCAAGGATCAGGTCCTTGATCACGACCGTGCCGGCCTCGCGCTCGGAGGAGCCCTGAATGATCGCGCAGATCGCGCCGCGGCGATCGGCATATTTCATCTGGGCGTTGAAGCCGGAGGCGCCGAGATAGAGATCGGCGCGCAGCAGCGGCTTGCCCTCGGCGTCCTTGGCCTGACGCAGCGCCGAGACCATCGCCTGATAGCCCGGCATGAATTCCGGCGACTTGTTGTCCATCGCGGTGACGACGACGAGCGGGAGTTCGTTGCGGCTGTCGACGATCGGTGACTTCACCGCCTTCAGCGCCGAGAACAGCCGGGAGACGCCGATCGAGAAACCGGTCGCCGGCACGGGCTCGGGCCGGAAGCGGCCGACGAGACCGTCATAGCGCCCGCCGCCAGCGACGGAGCCGAAGCGCACCACCTGCCCGTCGTCATTGGTGACCGGGAAGGTCAATTCCACCTCGTAGACCGGGCCGGTATAATATTCGAGGCCACGGACGATCGAGGGGTCGATAATGATGCGTCCGAGATAGCCCGCCGCCGTGATCAGTTCGCGGATCTGCTCCAGCTCGGCGATGCCGGCCTGACCATTCTCGGCGCCTTCGACGAGGCCGCGCAGATCGATGAGCGCCGCTGCCGAGAGCTTGGCCGAACCTTCGCTGTCCTGAGCGTTCGTCTTGCCCAGCTCGGCAAGCTTCTGACCGAGTTCGAGATAGCGCAGGATGCGGTCCGACTGCGCGTCGGAGAGGCCCGCCCCCTTGGTGAAGTCGCCGCTCTCGTCCTTGCGGCCTTCACCGAGAAGCTTGCGGACCTCTTCCAGCGGGAATTTGTCAGCCTTGTCGATCGCCCGGAGCACGGTGAGGCGCGCGGCGGGGTCGATGCCGGCCGCATCCATCACGCCATCCAACACCTTGCGGTTGTTGACCTTCACCACATAGTCGCCGCGCTTGATGCCGAGCTTCTCCATCGTGTCAGCGGCGAGCATGCAGATCTCGGCATCGCCCGCGACAGTGCCGGAGCCGACGATATCGGCGTCGAACTGCATGAACTGGCGGAAGCGGCCCGGGCCCGGCTTCTCGTTGCGGAAGACATAGCCGACGCGATAGCTGCGATAGGGCTTCGGCAGCGCGTCGAAATTCTCGGCGACATAGCGGGCGAGCGGCGCCGTCAGGTCGTAGCGCAGCGAGAGCCACTGCTCGTCATCGTCCTGGAAGGAGAAGACGCCCTCGTTCGGCCGGTCCTGATCCGGCAGGAACTTGCCGAGCGCGTCGGTATACTCGACGAAGGGCGTCTCGACCGGATCGAAGCCATAGACCGAGAAGCTCTCGCGGATGACGGAGAGCATGCGCTCGGTGGCGGCGACATCGGCCGGGCCACGATCGACGAAGCCGCGCGGCTGGCGGGCCTTCAGCTTTGCAGGGGCGATCTTGTCGGCGGACATGGGGGCTCGCAACTCGAATAAGTAAGCAATTACTTATTCGCGGGTTAGACGGTACGGGCCCGAGGGGCAAGCTTGTTCCCTTCTCCCCTTGGGGGAGAAGGTGGCAGCGCGAAGCGCTGACGGATGAGGGAATGCAGGCGCCGAGCCGCCCTCATCCGCCTGCCGGCACCTTCTCCCCCCAAGGGGAGAAGGACGCTACTCGGCCGCCAGCGCGTGCGCCCGCAACGGCCGATCCTCGATTCCGGCCCGCGCCAACTTCTCCGGCAATGGCCCGCCTGTCGCCCAGTCCAGCAGCTCAGCGGTATGCACAACCGGGGTCGTGGAGCCCTTGTCGGCAAAGCCTTTCGCGAGCTGCGTCATGCAGCCGATATTGCCGGTCGCGACCAGCATCGGCTTGGTGCGCTCGATATTGCCGACCTTGCGCTCGCGCAGCTTCCCCGCGATCTCGGGCTGGAGGATGTTGTAGACGCCGGCCGAGCCACAGCAGATATGGCCCTCCGGCACCTCCTTGACCTTGAAGCCGGCGCCCGACAACAGGCGCTTCGGGCCGTCCTTGAGCTGCTGGCCGTGCTGCATCGAGCAGGCCGAGTGATAGGCGATCGGCATCGCGACATCGCGGATGGGAGCGAGCTCCAGCGTCTCCAGAAACTCGGTGACGTCCTTCGCCAGCGCGGAGACCTGCGCCGCCTTCTCGGCATAATCAGGCTCGTTGCGGAACATGAAGCCGTAATCCTTGATCGTCGTGCCGCAGCCGGAGGCGGTGATCAGGATCGCGTCGAGCCCCTCGCCGTCGATCTCCGCCTTCCAGGCGTCGATATTGGTGCGGGCGAAGGCGAGCGCATCGTGTTCCTGCCCCATATGGTGGACGAGCGCGCCGCAGCAGCCCTCCCCCTTCGGCAGCACGACCTCGACGCCGTGGCGGTTGAGCAGGCGGATCGTCGCCTCGTTGATCGCGGGATCGAGCACCGGCTGGGCGCAGCCGGAAAGCAGGGCGACGCGGCGCTTGCGCTCGGCCGGCGGCGGGAAGCTTTGCGGACCTTCCATGGCGGAGCGTGTCGGCAGGCGCGCCGGCGCCAGAGCCAGCATCGCCTTCAGGCGCGAGCCGACGACCGGGATCACGCCCAGCACCGGAGCGAGCGGCTTGGCCGCCAGCGCCATCAGCATCGCGGCCCGGAAGCGGCCGGGATAGGGCAGGATCGCCGCCAGAACCTTGCGCAGCAACCGGTCATGCCACGAGCGCGTATAGGTCTCCTCGATATGGGCGCGGGCGTGGTCGACGAGGTGCATGTAATGCACGCCGGAGGGGCAGGTCGACATGCAGGAGAGGCAGGAAAGGCAGCGGTCGACATGCTTGACCACCTCTTCGGTGGCGGGCTTGCCGTTCTCCAGCATGTCCTTGATCAGGTAGATGCGCCCGCGCGGGGAATCGAGTTCGTCGCCGAGCAGCAGATAGGTCGGGCAGGTCGCGGTGCAGAAGCCGCAATGCACGCAGGTGCGCAGGATCTTCTCCGAGGCCGGCATGCGCGGGTCGGAGGCGAGGCGCTCGGGGGTGAAGTTCGTCTGCATGGCGCGTCAGGCTCCACCCTGCCAGGCTTTGATCCAGTCCATCGGCCAAAGCAGCATGATGACGTTGAGGGTGAGGTTGTCGCGGATGAGCCAGCCGACGATCAGCTCCATCGCCAACGCGCTGGTCACCGTCAGCCAGACCGGCGCGAAACGGGCGAAGAAGAAGCCCAGCACCATCGAGAGAATGTCGCTGACCGAGTTCAGGACGCTGTCGCCGTAATAGTCGAGCGAGATCGTCGCCGAGCGATAGTGATTGATCACGGCATTGGTGTTCTCGGCGATCTCCCAGGCGCCTTCGAGCAGGATCGAGAGCAGGAGCGCGAGGCCGAAGGAGATCGGCAGGCCGGTGATGCGGCGGATCAGCCAGAACAGGCCGTAGAACAGGAAGCCGTGGATGATGTGCGAGAAGGTGTACCAGTCGGCGATGTGCTGGGAGTTCTCGGAGGACATCACCGTGCCCTGCCAGAACTTGATCGTCCCGCATTTACAGATCGGCTCGCGCCCCATCCAGAGCAGGATGGCGGCGACGCCGGCGATCAGCAGCGCGGCGGCCAGCGCGAGCGCGACGGGGCTGAGCCGATTGGGCGCCCAGCTGGTGCGGGTTTCAGCGGCAAGGCTATCGGCGAGCGTCATCAGATCCCCGCATAGATCCGGCCGGGCTCGAAGATACCGGCGGGATCGAAGCTCTTCTTGATACCGGCCGTCACCCGCATCAGCGGCTCGGCCAGCGGCTGGAACACATCGACGGCGGCGCGGATCGCGTCCGACGCCCGCACCAGCGTCGCATGGCCGCCGAGCGGCTTCAGCGCGGCGCGGATCGCGGCGGCGCCGGCATCGCCATAGGCGGGAACCGCGAGCCAGACCAGTCCGCCGCCCCAGTCGTAGAAGCAGCGCGCGGCCGGGATCATCCGCGCGATCGCCGCGACGGCCCTCGGGCCGTTGGTCGGGGCGAGCGAAAGCCGCCAGACCGCGTCATCGCTCCCGGCGAAGAAGGCCGCATCGCGGATATCGGCCCAGAGTTCGGTCGAGGCCGTTCCTTCCAGCCGATCGGGCGCGCCATAGTCGTCGAGCAGCAGCGCGAGTTCACCGGCACGGTAATCGATCGAGTCCGAAAAATTCTCCAGACGCAGCAGGGTCAGCGCCTCCTCGCCAGCGATCCGGGCAGGAAGATGCGCCGCCGCCATCGGCTCGAAAGGCGAGCCCAACGCTTTCGCCAGCAGCGCAACTCCCACTTTGTCGGAGAGACCGCGCCATTGCAGCGTCGCGACGCGTTCCGGCCGCGGCAGCACGCGGAAGGTGACTTCGGTGAGGAAGCCGAGCGTGCCGTGGCTGCCGCTGAGCAGCTTCACGAGATCGAGCCCGGTGACGTTCTTCATCACCCGCCCGCCGGACTTGATCATCTCGCCGCGGCCATTGACCAGCCTGACCCCGATCAGGGAATCGCGGGCGGCGCCGGCATTGATCCGGCGCGGGCCGGAGATGTTGCAGGCAGCGACCGCGCCAATCGTCGGCTCCCCCTCGCTGCCATAGAGCGCGCGATGGTCCATCGGCTCGAAGGGCAGCATCTGGCCCCGCTCGGCGAGCGTTTCCTGCACGAGCGCGAGCGGGGTGCCGGCGCGGGCGGCGATAACCATCTCGGCCGGCTCGTAGAGCGTGATGCCGGTGAGACCGGCGCAGGAAAGCGTGCTCGCCGCCTGGGCAGGGCGGCCGAGCCCGACGCGCGTACCGCCGCCGCGCAAGGTGAGCGGCACGGCGCTGTCGATGACCGATTTCACGACCGCGCAGGCCTGCGCCTCGGTAGTGGGAATGTGGACGATCATGCGTCGCCCTTTGTCATTCCGGGGCTTCGCGCAGCGAAGAACCCGGAACCCACGACCGGGTGAGCCCGTTCAAGCCAGCCCGTCATAGAGATCCGTCCATTCGGGATTGATGTCCTCGATCAATTTGATCTTCCAGGCGCGGCGCCATTTCTTCAGTGCCTTCTCCCGATCGATGGCTTCGTGGACCCATTCGAATTCTTCGTACCAGACAAGTCGATCAACGTCGTATCGAGAGGTAAAACCGATACTCTGCTTCACCTTGTGTTCTTGAACGCGCCTCGCAAGATCATTGGTGATACCCAGATAGAGCGTACCGTCCTTCTTTCGGGCGAGGAGATAGACAAAATACGGCATCCCTCTCACCCGGTCGTGGGTTCCGGGTTCTCGCTGCGCGAGCCCCGGAATGACAAAGCTACGCCGCCACCCTGCCTTCCAGCGGGAAGACCTTTGCCGGATTGAGCAGCCAGCGCTCGTCGAACACCGCTCTCACCCGCATTTGCTGAGCAAGGTCCTCGGGATTGAACTGGAAGGTCATCAGGTCGCGCTTCTCGATGCCGACGCCGTGCTCGCCGGTGAGGCAACCGCCGACCTCGACGCAGAGCTTGAGGATATCCATGCCGGCATCCTCCGCCTTCTGCGCCTCGACCGGATCGTTGCAGTTGTAGAGGATCAGCGGATGGAGATTGCCGTCGCCGGCGTGGAAGACATTGGCGACGCGCAGGCCATAGCCCTTCACGATCTCGTCCATGCGCCGGAGCACGTAGGGCAATTGCCCGGTCGGGATCGTGCCGTCCATGCAGATATAGTCGGCGATGCGGCCGGTGGCGCCGAAGGCGGATTTACGGCCCTTCCAGATCGCGGCCGCCTCCATCGCCGATTTCGATTCCTTGACCGTCGAGACGCCGTGCTCCCTGGCGATGGCGACGATACGGGCGAGCTGGGCGTCCATCTCGTCGTCCGAGCCTTCGACCTCGATAATCAGGAGCGCCTCGACATCCATCGGGTAACCGGCCTTGGCGAAGGCCTCGCAGATCTCGATCGCCGGCTTGTCCATGAATTCCATCGCGACCGGAATGATACCGGCGCCGATGATCGCGGCGACCGCCGCGCCCGCCTGCTCGCTGGTCGGGAAGCCGAACAGCACGGGCCGCGCGCCCTCGGCCGTGCGCAGGATGCGCACCGTCGCCTCTGTGACGATGCCGAGCTGGCCTTCCGAGCCGTTGATGAGGCCGAGCAGGTCGTAGCCCGGTGAATCGAGGTGGCTGCCACCGATCTCAACGACCGAGCCATCGAGCATGACCATGGTCACGCCGAGCACGTTGTTGGTAGTGACGCCGTATTTCAGGCAATGCGCCCCGCCCGAGTTCATGCCGATATTGCCGCCGATCGAGCAGGCGAGTTGCGAGGACGGATCGGGCGCGTAGAAAAAGCCCTCGGCCGAGACCGCGCCGGTGACCGCAAGATTGGTCACGCCGGCCTCGACCCGCGCGACGCGGTTGGCATAGTCGATCTCGAGGATGCGGTTCATCTTGGAGACGCCAATGACGACCGCGTCCTCCTGCGGAATCGCGCCACCGGCGAGCGAGGTGCCGGAGCCGCGCGGCACCACGGGCACGCCCTCCTCCCGGCAATAGCGCAGGACGGCAGCAACCTCCTGCGTCGTCGAGGGCAGGACGACGGCGAGCGGCATGCGACGATAGGCCGTCAGCGCATCGGTCTCGTAGGGGCGGCGCTCGTCATCGCTGGTGATCAGCGCCTGCGGCGGAACGAGGCGCGCAAGGCCCGCGATGATCGATTCGCGGCGGGCGAGGATGCCGGCATCCGGCACCGGAAAGGCTATCGCGCTCATCTCTCCCCTCCGCTCTCCACGACTCGCAACGCGCTACAGATGCATTCTGTGTGCGCGGCAGATTAGATCAATTCAATGGCACTTGCAGTGCGGCCAAAGCCAGCCATTATTTCCAGATTGGAAAAGGTGGCGTGGCGATGGACCGGTTCGGCGATCTCGACGTGTTCGCACATGTGGTGACGACCAAGAGCATGTCGGCGGCCGGCCGGCAGCTCAACCTGTCGCCGGCCGTGATCTCGAAGCGCATCCGCCGGCTGGAGGAGCGTCTCGGCGTGCGCCTGCTCCAGCGCACGACGCGGCAGCTTGCCCTCACCGAGGCCGGACAGGGCTTCTACGAGCGCGTCGTCTCGATCCTGTCCTCGATCGAGGAGGCCGAGTCCTGGGTGTCGAGCGGCGCCGGGCAGGTGCGCGGCACGCTCAGGGTTTCGGCGCCGACGTCTTTCGGCCGAATGCATGTCGCGCCGCATCTCAAGCGCTTCCTCGACGCCAATCCGCTGGTGACGGTGGAGCTCGTGCTGAGCGATGCTTTCGTCGACGTCGTCGGCGAGGGTTTCGATCTCGCGATCCGCATCGCGGACCTGCAGGATTCCAGCCTCGTCGCCAAGCGTCTCGCCCGCAATCACCGGGTGCTTTGCGCGACGCCGGGCTATCTGGCGGAGCATGGAACGCCGGCCGATATCGCCGAGCTGTCGCGCCATACCCTGATCGCACACAATGCCGACCATTGGCGGCTCGACGGGCCGGAAGGGCCGGTCTCGGTGCGGGTCAACGGTCCACTCCGCACCAATTCTAGCGAGGTCGTGCGCGAGGCCCTGCTCGGCGGCGTCGGCATCGCGCTGCGCTCCACCTGGGATGTCGGGCCGGAGCTGAAGTCGGGCGCGCTGCAGCGCGTCCTGCCAGCCTATGCGGTCGGCTCGCGCGTCGCGGTCTATGCGGTCTATCCGAGCCGCCGGCATATGGAGCAGAAAGTGCGCGCCTTCGTCGACTATCTCGGCGAGCTCTATGGCGCCACGCCCTATTGGGATGCGGGGCTTGCGCTCTAGACCATTGCCGGACCTCACCCGGATTGGCGATGCTTCGGCAAAGGCTCAGGGAGGAATGACATGTTCGGCCAGCTCGAAGGCACGGGGGTTACGGTCCTCGATCCGCGCTTCCATCGCGTCGTTCCGGGCTCCGCCCGGGTCGAACGGCTCTGGACGGGCGCGCGCTGGTCGGAGGGGCCGGCCTGGTTCCCGGCCCATAACACGCTCGTCTGGTCGGATATCCCGAATGACCGCATGCTGCGCTACGACGCGCTGAGCGGCCAGGTCGGCACCTTCCGCCAGCCGGCACGCAATTCCAACGGCAACACGGTCGATGCGGAGGGCCGGCTCGTCACCTGCGAGCATGGCGGACGGCAGGTGACGCGCACCGAGCATGACGGCTCGGTCACGGTGCTCGCCAGCCATTTCGGCGGCAGGCGATTGAACTCGCCGAACGATGCCGTGGTGAAATCGGACGGCTCGATCTGGTTCACCGACCCGGATTACGGCATCCTCAGCGACTATGAGGGCGACAAGTCCCAAGGCGAGATCGGTGCCTGCCATGTCTATCGGATCGATGGCCAGACCGGCGAGATCGCCATCGTCGCCGATGATTTCGTCAAGCCCAACGGCCTCGCCTTCTCGCCGGACGAGAGCATCCTCTACATCGCCGATACCGGCGGCAGCCATGATCCAGAGAACGGGCCGCGGCATATCCGCAGCTTCAGGATGGGAAGGGACGGCATCGCGCTGGGCGAATCGAAGGTCTTCGCTACCTGCACGGCTGGGCTGTTCGACGGTTTCCGCCTCGATATCGAGGGACGCATCTGGACCAGCGCGGCCGACGGCGTCCACATCTACCACCCCGATGGCACGCTGATCGGCAAGGTCCATATCCCGGAGATCGTCGCGAATGTCTGCTGGGGCGGGCCGAAGCTCAACCGCCTGTTCATCTGCGGCACGACCTCGCTCTACGCGGTGATGACACACACGAACGGAGCGGCGCGGCCGGTCTGAAGGCCGCGTTCAGGCGATCAGCGCGGCGGCGCGTTCTTCACGCGGCTGAGCACCAGCGGCATCGCCAGCCCGATCGCGACGAAGCGCACGAGGTGGTGCGCGCCGACATAGAGCGTATCGAGCCCCATCGCGAAGGCGAGCATCGCCATCGCTTCCAGGCCGCCGGGCGCGAAGGCTGCCATGCCGCTGGCATAGGACACCCCAGCAAGCCAGGCGGCCGGCCAGGCGAACAGGAAGGCGACACCGATCGAGACCGCGAAGCCGCCGATGGCGAGCGGGAACAGGCCCTTCAGCTCGTCGCGCGGGATATGGGCGATGCGTCCGCCCATGGTGGTGGCGAGCAGGACCTGAACGGCGATCTGGATCGGCATCGGCAGCGAGCCCTCGACGAGCCCGCTGCCATGCAGGGCCGCACTGGCGAAGGTTGCGCCAAACATCAGCGGAGCGGAGAGGCCGATCCGCTCGAAGAAAAGTCCAAGTGCCAGCCCCGCCATGGCGACGCCGAACATGGTGCCGGCATCGACGGCCTTGATATCGGGAACCGGCATGCCGGCAGCCGCCCCGCTCAATTGCATCACGCTCGGCAGCAGCGCGACCAGCACGAGCAGGCGGAACAATTGGACCACCGAGATGCGGCCGATATTGGCGCCCTTCTCCTGGGCCACGGCGAGCACGGTCGACAAGGCGCCGGGCGCGGAAGCCAGCAGGGCATCGATCCAGGGCCAGCGCGCGACATGGCGCAGATAGGCGCCGGTCGCGAGCATGATCGCCGTGGCGCCGACGAGGAGCAGGACGAGGGAGGCGGGATAACGCGCCGCGGCCGCGAGCGCCTCCGGTGTCACCGCCGAGCCGAGGATCGCGCCGGAGAGCACCATGGTCGCGTCGAACCAGGGCCGGCGCAGGTTCGGCAGCGGGCGCACCAGGGCGACCGCCGCGCTGATCAGCATCGAGCCGGAGAGCCAGGCCGCCGGCATGCCGAGCAAGGCGAAAGCCCCGCCACCGACGGTCGCCAGCGCGATGACCAGGATTTCCCGCCAGAGGATGACCAGCCGGTTCGTGGGGTAGCCGAACGGTTTCATCGCGTTCCCGCCGCGCCGGGAACAGGCGGCGCCGGGCGTTCATGGCGATGCTCCGGCAGCGGGTCAACCGACCCGCTCCCCACCAGATGCAAGGCGGCGTTGCGCCGCCCGCCTTGGCCTCAGCCTGCGGCCAGGGCCTTCTGCAGGCGCGCGACGGCCTCGACCAGATCCGAGGACTTGCGGGCGAAGCAGAGCCGAAGGCCCGTCTCGCCGCCGGGGCCGAAGGCGGTGCCGGGCGCGAGGCCGACATTGGCGCTGTCGACCAGATCGAGCGCGAGCTTGCGCGAATCCTCGCGGCCATCGACCGAGAAGAACTGGTAGAACGCCCCGACCGGCGCCGAGAGCGTGACGCGGTTCGTCGCCTTCAGGCCCTCGAACACGATGCGGCGCCCTTCGGCCGCGCGTGCGATCTGCTCGGCGACGAAGCCCTCCCCCTCGTCGAGAGCGGCGATGGCGCCGCGCTGAACGAAGACCGGCGAGCCGGAGGTCGAATACTGGATCAGGTTCTCGACGACCTGCCCGAAGGCGAGCGGCACCTCGATCCAGCCGATGCGCCAGCCGGTCATCGCCCAGTTCTTCGAGAAGGTCTGGACGAAGATGACGCGGTCCTCGGCCTCCATGATGTCGTGGAAGGAGGGCGCGCGCTCCGAACCGTCATAGATGAAGCGGCCGTAGATCTCGTCGGCGACAATCCAGATGCCGCGCTTGCGCGAGAGCGCGAGCAGCGCCTCCTGCTCAGCCCTGGTCGCGGTCCAGCCCGTGGGGTTCGACGGCGAGTTCACCAGGATGCCGCGGGTGCGCGGCGTGATCGCGGCGGCGAGCCGGTCGAGATCGAGGGTGAACTGGCCGTGCTTGTAGTCCATCGGCACGCAGACGGTGCTCGCGCCGCTGATCGAGACCGCCGCGCCGAAATTCGGCCAGGCCGGGGTCGGGATCAGGATCTCGTCGCCGGGGCCGGCGATCATCCGCACCGCGATCTGGACCGACTGCATGCCCGAGCCGGTGACGTAGAAGCTCTCCGGCGAGAACGGACGGCCATAGAGGCGCTGGTGATAGCGGGCGAGCGCCTCGCGCAATTCGGGAATGCCGCGCTGCCAGGTGTAGAAGGTCTCGCCTGCCGCGAGCGAGCGTGCTGCCGCGTCGGCGATGAAGGCGGGTGTCGAGAGGTCGCCCTCGCCGACCCAGAGCGGGATCAGGCCCTGCTTGAGGCGGCCGTGATTGACCACCTCGACGATCCCGCTTTCCGGCGCGTTCCGGGCTTCCGGACGAAGCTCGGCAAGCAGGGTGCTGCCCGGCAGGATGGCACTGTTCATGGGGTTCGGCCTCGCGAAATTCAGTGCCCCACCTTTAGCCGATCACGGCGCGGCGAGGCATGAAATCGCGAGATCAGGTCAATCGGCGGCCGTGATGATTCACGGCCGCAGAGGGAGAAAGATCAGGCCTGCTTCTGCTTAAGCAGGTCGCGGATCTCGCCGAGCAGGACGACATCCTCGGCCTTGGCCGCGGGAGCCTCCTCCTTCGCCGGCTGCTGCTTCTGCAGCCTGTTGATGCCCTTGACGACGATGAAGAGCACGAAGGCGATGATCAGGAAGTTGATCGCCGCTGTGACGAAGTTGCCATAGGCGAGGACCGCGCCCTGCTTCTTCGCCTCCGAAAGAATCGGCGAGGTGACGGCGCTGTTGAGGCCGAAGAAATAGTTCGAGAAGTCGACACTGCCGACCGCGCCGATAAACGGCATGATGATATCGGAGACGAGCGAGTCGACGATCCGGCTGAACGCGGCGCCGATGATGACGCCGATGGCGAGGTCGACGACATTGCCCTTCAGGGCGAATTTCTTGAATTCTTCCAACATGAATCACCCCTTGAGAATCGGCAAGGCTACCCCGACAGCCAAGTCCGGACGCTAGCCAGCGGCGCAGAACAGGGAAAGCCCGAAAACGCAGCAATGCCGGCCCTTATCCGCCTGCAACGCAAAGAACTGGGGATGAATTCGGCCTGAGGACTTGCGCCAATGGCCTATGGCGAGCGGACAAGCCGTCCGATACTCTGCGGAAAACCCAGAAGCGGAACTCCATGGCGCCTGCATCCCGGCCTCGTTCGCATACGGCACCCGCGAGGGCGGCATGATCCCCGCCTGGTCGGTGGTGCTGGTCGCGCTGGCCTATCTGTGCGGGCTCTTCGCCGTCGCGCATATGGCCGATACCTCCGGGCGCAAGCTGATGACCGGAAGGGCGCGGACGACGATCTATGCGCTGGCGCTCGGCGTCTACTGCACCTCCTGGACCTTCTACGGCTCGGTCGGCTTCGCCAATCGCGCGGGCTTCGACTTCCTCGGCATCTATGTCGGGCCGATCCTCGTGATCGGGCTGGGCCATCGCTTCGTCGGCCGCATCGTCACCATCGCCAAGTCGCAGAACATCACCTCGATCGCCGATTTCGTCGGCGCGCGCTACGGCAAGAGCGAACGCGTCGCCGCGCTGGTCTGCCTCGTCGCGGTGATCGGCGCCCTGCCCTATATCTCGCTGCAGCTCAAGGCCGTGGCCAACTCGCTTTCGGTCTTCCTCGCGGCGACCGGCGGCCATCCGCCGACCCCGGACGTGCCGGTGCTCAGCGACCTGCCCTTCCTCGTCGCGGTGGTGCTCGCCGGCTTCGCCTGCGCCTTCGGCACCCGCCATATCGACGCCACCGAGCACCAGGACGGGCTCGTGCTGGCGATCGCGGTCGAGTCCCTGATCAAGCTCGTCGCCTTCCTCGTGCTCGGCTTCTTCATCGTCTACGGGCTGTTCGGCGGTGCCGGCGACCTGCTGGCGCAGGCGGCCCATCCGGCCAACGGCGCCCTCCCGATCTGGGAGCGTACCTCGAGCTGGCCGAACTTCCTGACGCTGACCTTCCTGTCGAGCTGCGCGGCGCTGCTGCTGGCCCGGCAGTTCCACATGACGATCGTCGAGAACCGCGACGTGCGCGACGTGCGCCGCGCGGCCTGGATGTTCCCGCTCTATCTCGTGCTGATCAACCTGTTCGTGCTGCCGCTGGCGGCGGCCGGCGAGCTCCTGATCCCCGGCAGCGGCGTCGACCGCGACATGACCGTGCTGCTTCTGCCCCTGCAGCGCGAAGCCGGAGTGATCGCGCTGCTCGTCTTCGTCGGCGGGCTCTCGGCCGCGACCGCGATGGTGATCGTGGCTTCCGTCGCGCTCGCGATCATGATCTCCAACCATCTCGTGATGCCGCTGCTGCTGCGCGGCCGGCGGGGCCTGAGCGACCCCGGCCGCGCCGTCAGGCTGTTCGGCCGGCGCGGCGAGGGCAACAGCAATCTCGGCGGCGATCTCGGCTCGCAGGTGGTGGTGATCCGGCGCGTCAGCATCTTCGTCGTGATCCTGCTCGGCTATCTCTATTACCGCGCCTCCGGCGAGGCCGCGCTGGTCTCGATCGGCCTGCTCTCCTTCGCGGCGACGGCGCAGATCGCACCGGCCTTCTTCGGCGGGCTGTTCTGGCGGCGCGGGACGGCGCTGGGCGCGGCCGCCGGGCTCACGGTCGGCACGCTGGTCTGGGCCTACACGCTGCTGATGCCGAGCCTCGCCCTGCCCGGCGGCTGGTGGAGCGAGATCGTCGCCCATGGTCCGTTCGGCGCCGGCATCTTCCGGCCGGAGGCGCTGTTCGGGCTGGAATGGCCGGCGCTGCCGCATGGCGTGTTCTGGAGTCTCGGCTTCAACATCCTCGCCTATGTCGGCTTCTCGCTGCTGCGGCCCGCCAATGCGATGGAACGGCTGCAGGCCAATGCCTTCGTCGAGTCGCAGCCGACGACGATGGCGCAGTCCTTCTCGCTCTGGCGCACCACCATCACCGAGGGCGAGCTGCAATCGACGATCGCGCGCTATCTCGGAGCGGAGCGCACGCAGCGCGCCTTCGAGGGGTTCAACAGCGGCCGCGGCGAAGCGTCCGAACCCGGCCGGCAGGCCGATATCCACCTGCTGCGCTTCGGCGAGCACCTGCTCTCCTCCGCGATCGGCGCCGCCTCGTCCCGCCTCGTGCTGTCGCTGCTACTGAAACGGCGAAACCTCTCGACCGAGGCCGCCTTCAAGCTGCTCGACGATGCCTCGGCGGCGCTCCAGTACAACCGCGACATCCTCCAGCACGGGCTCGACCATGCCGGCCAGGGCATCACCGTGCTCGACCGGGACCTGCGCCTGCTCGCCTGGAACCAGGCCTTCATCCAGCTTTACGATCTGCCGGCCTCGCTGGTGCGCTTCGGCACGGGGCTTGACGAGATCGTCCGCTTCAACGCGGCCCGCGGTGCCTATGGCACCGGCGCGCGCGACGAATTGATGGCGGCGCGGCTCGAAAGCTTCATCAATGACCGCGAGCCGGTGCGCCTCAAGCTCTACCCGTCGAAGAAAGTGATCGAGGTCCGCACCAACGCGCTGCCGGATGGTGGCTTCGTCACGACCTATACCGACATCACCGAGACCGTCGCCGGCGAGGAGGAGCTCGAGCGCGCCAACAAGGGCCTCGAACGCCGCGTCGCCGAGCGGACCGAGGAACTGCTGCACGTGAATGCCGAGCTGCAACGTGCCAAGGCCGAGGCCGAGGCCGCCAATGCCTCCAAGACGCGCTTCCTCGCCGCCGCCAGCCACGACATCCTGCAGCCACTCAACGCCGCGCGCCTCTATGCGACCTCACTGGTCGAGCGCGACCGTGGCAGTGGCCAGCCGGAGCTGGCGGAGAATATCGACGCCTCGCTTGATGCCGTCGAGGAGATCCTGACGGCGCTGCTGGAGATATCGCGGCTCGATGGCGGCGCGCTCAAGCCGGAGCTCTCCTCCTTCCGGCTGGACGAGCTGATGCGTCAGCTCCAGCGCGAATTCGAGCCGAGCGCCCAGGAGAAGGGCCTGAAGCTGATCTTCATGCCGACAAGCCTGACGCTCCGTTCGGACCGGCGCCTGCTGCGCCGCCTGCTGCAGAACCTGATCTCCAACGCGATCAAGTACACACCGAGCGGCAAGGTGCTGATCGGCTGCCGCCGCCGGGGCAGTCAGGTCGCGGTCGAGGTGATCGATACGGGGCTGGGCATCCCCCAGAGCAAGCAGAAGACCGTGTTCCGCGAGTTCCAGCGGCTCGACCAGGGCGCGAAGGTGGCGCGGGGCCTCGGGCTCGGCCTCTCGATCGTGCAGCGTATCGCGCGCGCGCTCGACCATGGGCTGACGCTCGATTCGGCACCTGGACGCGGCACGCGCTTCTCGATCTCGGTGCCACGTGCCGCGCCCTTGCCGGCGATGACGACGGCGGCCGCGCCGCGCAATGCCCCAGCGGGACAGCTCGCAGGCATGCGGCTTCTCGTCGTCGACAACGAGCCCGCCATCCTCGACGGCATGAAGCGCCTGCTCGAAGGCTGGGGCTGCCGCGTCACCATCGCCGCCAGCCTCGAAGAGGCGCTGCCCCATGTCGGCAGCAAGGGCGAGGCCGATGTGCTGATCGCCGACTACCATCTCGACCACGGCAACGGCCTGACGGCGATCAGCGCCCTCCGGGCCCGCGCCCGCACGCCGATGCCGGCGATCCTGCTCACCGCCGACCGGACGCCGCATGTCCGCGAAGCGGCGAACGCGCTCGACGTCCACCTGCTCAACAAGCCGCTGAAGCCCGCCGCCTTGCGCGCGCTTCTGGCGCAATGGCGGGCGACGCGACTGGCGGCGGAATAACGCCTCAGGCGCTTTTCACGCTCGGAACTACGACCGTCATCCCGGGCTTGCCCCGGGATCCATCGTAGAGCGCTGAGCCTTACGATGGATCCCGGAGTTCCGCTTCGCTCCATCCGGGATGACGGTAGAGGTTCATGCGTATTTTCAGGCCGCAGTCGAGGCGGCGCTGCGCATGGCGTCCTCGGAGGCAAGGAAGGCCGCGACTTCCGGGCTCGGTTCCGGGCTCTCCGCGGTGACGCCGATCTCGCCGAGCAAGCGCGCGACCGGGACATAGGCGCGCGCCTTCTTGTCGTAGAGCGCCGCCCGGACCAGTGCGACCGCCGCGACGATCTCGGTGCCGTCGCGCCCCTGCATCAGCATGCGATGCTGCATCACCAGCCAGCTCTCGCTCCAGCACAGGATCGTCGTCTCGACCCGGAACGGGCGGAACAGACGCATCTCGCGGCGGAAGCGGATCGTGCCGGCATTGACCACGGGCAGCCAGCGATGCCGCAGCACCGCGCGCCACAGGCCGCTGCGCAGCATCAGGTCGAGCCGGCCGAGATCCATCAACGTCCAGTAGCGGCCATTGTTCATGTGCAGGCTGGTGTCGAGATCGTGGAACCAGACCCGGAAGGGCAGGACGGACGCATCTGCCGGCAGGTCGAGCCGCGGGCGGAAGCGCGTCGTCAGCAGGAGCCAGATCAGGCGGAACCAGAGATTCATGGGGAGCTTTTCGGCGCTGGATCGATCGGAGCTGCGCCTCCATGTCATGGAGATGCCGGCACTGTCGATCATGCTATCGTCTGCCATCCCACCGGAGCCCGTCCTTGGCCACTCTGCACGTTTCCCCGCTGTCGCGGCTCGACGAGACGGTCGCAGCCGTCCGCGCCCGGCATCTCGTGACGCTGATCAATGTCGGCACGACCGTCGCGCGGCCGGCAGGGATCGCTCCCGAACGGCATCTCTTCCTGGGCATGTCCGATATCAATCAGGCTTTGGACGACCATGTCCTCGCCGGGCAGGAGCATATGGCGCGCCTGCTGACTTTCATTCGCGATTGGGACCGCGCGGAGCCGATGGTGATCCATTGCTGGGCCGGGATCAGCCGCTCGACGGCCGCCGCCTATATCGCCGCCTGTGCACTTGGCCCCGAGCGCGATGAAGACGAGGTGGCAGACGCGCTGCGCGCCGTCGCCCCTTCCGCGACACCGAATGCCCGGCTGGTCGCGCTGGCCGATGCGGCGCTCGGACGGCGCGGCCGGATGACCCGCGCGATCGAGCGAATCGGGCGCGGCGCCGACGCTTTCGAAGGCACGCCCTTCGCCATGCCGCTTGGCTGAATCCCCGCCTTCGACCACGCAGCTTCCTGCGCGCATTCTCCTACAGCGCTGCCAATGCTACGGCACTTTCGCCCAATCGCTGCAGAAGATTGCTTGCGTCGCGTGAATTTTGCGACGATGCATCGCGCGGGAGGCCGAAGAGCCTCTAACAGAATCCGGAGGGGTCTCGATGGGCTTTGGAGGAGCCGCATGCCAGGAGGAGCGCGCAGCCGATATCTTTCGATATCGGCAAGTCGGTCCGACGCCGCAGGCGGCCCTCCAAAGCCCACCTGCGGCGCCGGGAATTCGACCGCCCGCGGCGTCGCGGCGCTTGCCGATACCAAGGGTATCGGCTTCACCCCGCTCCTGGCGGAGCGGACGAATTGCCGGCGTCGAGACCCCTCCGGATTCTGTTAGAGGCTCTTGCCCGTGACCATGACGATCGAGCTCGATTCACGCGACCGCTCCATCCTGCGGATTCTCCAGCAGGATGGGCGCATCACCAATTCGGACCTCGCCGAGAAGGTGCACCTCTCGCCCTCCGCCTGTCTGCGACGCGTGCGCCAACTTGAAGAAAGCGGCCTGATCCGCGGCTATGCGATGATGCTCGACGACAAGATCGCGGGCTTTCCCGGCACGGCCTTCGTCTTCGTCACGCTCGACCAGCAGGGCCGCGCCTCGCTGGAGAGCTTCGAGCAGGCGGTGCAGAGCCTGCCGGAGATTCTCGAATGCCATCTGCTGGCCGGCGCGCATGACTATCTGATGCGCGTGATCTATCGCGACAGCGCCGATTTCGAGCGCATCCATACCGATATCATCACGCAATTGCCGGGCGTCACCCGCGTGCAATCGACACTGACCTTGCGCACGATCAAGAAGACCTCCGCCCTGCCGGTTTGAGTCAGCAGCACCGCGAAGCGGGTTGCAGCCGGACGCGCTCCAGCCGATAAGCTCACCCGCAAAGAGGAATCAGGCCGTGAGCGAAGAGAAGACCAACGCCGATGTCGCCACCCTGCCCTTCGAGGCGGCGATGAAGGAACTCGAAGCCATCGTCGCGCGGCTGGAGCGCGGCGACGTGCCGCTCGAGGAATCGATCGCGATCTACACGCGCGGCGAAGCGCTGAAGGCGCGCTGCGACGCACTGCTGAAGCAGGCGGAGGCCCGGATCGAGCGCATCACGCTCGGTGCCGACGGCAAGCCGACGGGCGCTGCCCCGCTCGACGTCGAGAACTGAGCCGGCAGAGCGCCAAAAAGCTCAATAGTGAGATCACCACGCAATGCCGCGGCACGCCAAGTGCCGCGGCATTGCATTTCTGCCAGCGGCCGGTTGCGGCCGGGCGCTTGCCTGCGCGCCTCTCCGGAGCGAGATTCGGCCTCGACCAAGGAGGCCCTCATGTCGCAACTCCCCGCCGACGATCCGATCCTGGGCGATGCCCGTTCCTGCGAGGCGATCGAGAAGGTGATCGTGCCCCGCTCCCATGACCTCGGCGGCTTTCAGGTCCGCCGGGCGCTGCCGGCGATCGGTCAGCGCATGGTCGGCCCCTTCATCTTCTTCGACCAGATGGGCCCGGCCGAGTTCCATCTCGGTGAAGGGCTCGACGTGCGCCCTCACCCGCATATCGGGCTCTCGACCGTGACCTATCTCTTCGACGGCGAGATCATGCATCGCGACTCGCTGGGCACGGCGCTTGCGATCAAGCCGGGCGCGGTGAACCTGATGACGGCCGGGCGCGGCATCGTCCATTCCGAGCGCACCGGCATGGAAGCCCGCGCCACCGGCCCGAAGCTCTACGGCATCCAGGCCTGGCTCGCGCTGCCCAAGACGCATGAGGAGATCGCGCCGGAGTTCAAGCATCATGGCGCGCAGGAGCTGCCCCGCATCGTCGAGGGCGGCAAGCGCATCAGCCTGATCATGGGCTCGGCCTATGGCCAGACCTCGCCGGTGAAGTTCCCATGGGATGCGCTCTATGCCGAGGCCGTGCTCTCGCCCGGCGCGATCCTGCCGCTCGACCCCGACTATGACGAGCGCGCGATCTATATCGTTTCCGGCAAGGTCGATATCGCCGGCGACGAGTTCGGCGCCGGCCAGCTCCTCGTCTTCAAGCCGGGCGACCGCATCTCGATCCTCGCCATCGACCAGGCCCGGGTGATGATCGTCGGCGGCGAGCCGATGGACGGCCCGCGCAACATCTGGTGGAACTTCGTCTCCTCCTCGAAGGAGCGGATCGAGCAGGCCAAGCACGAATGGAAGACCGGCCGCTTCGACACCGTGCCCGGCGACGAGAGCGAGTTCATCCCGCTCCCGGAGGGCTGAGGCCGCCTCAGGCGGCCTCGGAGATGTCCCGCAGCTGCGGCACCCGCGAGAAGCCGATCAGGAGCAGCTGGATCAGGAAGCCCGCCGTCGCCAGCGCAAGGCAGGCGGCGATGCCGAGATGCGCCGCGACGGAAGCACCGATCGCGGCGCCGATCGGCCGCGCGCCGAAGGTCGCCGTCATGATGAGCGCGGAGACACGGCCGAGCATGGCGTTCGGCGTCACCGCCTGTCGCAGTGTCATGGTCGAGATCGTCCAGATGATCGGCCCGACGCCGAACAGGAAGAAGCTCGCGGCGACCAGATAGACCGAGGGCAGCCAGAGCGTCGCGAACATCACGCCGGCTGCGCAGAGCCCGGCGAAGGGCCCGAGCAGGATCAGCGTCCCGAACGTGACCTGCCTGGCAATGGCCGGCGCGAGGATGGCGCCGACGATCATGCCCGCGCCGTAGATGCCGAGCGAGATGCCGACCTGCGTCGCGCTCAGCCCCAGATTCTGGACGGCATAGGCGACATAGACCGCCTGGAAGATGAACCACGACACGTTGAAGAACACGGCGGTCATCAGGATCGGCCGGAGCAGGTCGTGGCCGGCGACGAAGCGCGCGCCCTCCTTGAGATCGTGCAGCAGGTCGCGGCGCGGGCCTGACGGCGCCTCGTCTTTCGGCAAGCCGGCCAGCAGCAGCGCCGCGAGGATGGAGAGCCCGGCCGCCAGCCCATAGGCCGTGGAGACGCCGATCCAGCCGACGAGCGCCCCGCCGAGCGCCGGGCCGCCGGCATAGGCGGCGCTGCGTGCCAGCTCCAGCCAGCGATTGGCGTCCGCCAACCGCTCGCGCGGCACGACGGAGGGAACGAAGGCCGGCGCGGCCACGCTGTAGCAGACCGTACCGATGGCCCCGAGCGCGCCGATCAGAGCAAGCCAGCTCAGGTTGAGGCTGCCTGCGGCGAGCAAGAGCGGGATCGCCAGCAGGGACACCGCGCGCAGTACCTCCGTGCCGACCATCAACCGGCGCCGCGAGGCGCGATCGACCATCAGGCCAGCGGGAATCGACAACAGGAGGAAAGGCAAGGTCTGCGCCGTCTGGAGCCAGCCGGTCTCGGCCGGGCCGGCCGCCAGCAGCAGCACGGCCGCCAGAGGCGCAGCCGCCAGCGCGATCTGCTCCGAGAACTGGGCGAAGAGATTGGACCAGCCGATGCGGCGGAATGCCGTAGGCAAGGGCGTGGCATCGGTCGGTTGCATGGTCTGATATCCCCGGAAGCGGTCGTGTACGCACTGAAATGCGTTGCCGGCGCGGGAACCACCCGTTTCGTGGCAAGGCGAGGCGCGCGCCGTCGACTTGGTCGAAAACGCAAGCACGGTTTGCATGCGCGCCGCGCAGGCTCTATTTCGAGGGCACCCCAGCGAAGGATCAGACAGCCTCGTGCCCCGTCCCGCCACGCCGCTCCTCGACACGATCCACGACACCGCCGACCTGCGGGCCCTCGACGACGCGAAGCTGCGCCAGGTCGCCGACGAGCTTCGGTTTGAGACGATCGACGCCGTCTCCGTCACGGGCGGGCATCTCGGCGCGGGCTTAGGCGTGGTCGAGCTCACCGTCGCGCTGCATCATGTCTTCGACACCCCGCGCGACCGCCTGATCTGGGATGTCGGCCACCAGGCCTATCCGCACAAGATCCTGACCGGCCGGCGCGAGCGCATCCGTACGCTGCGCCAGCCGGGCGGCCTCTCCGGCTTCACCAAGCGCGCCGAGAGCGATTACGACCCGTTCGGCGCCGCGCATTCCTCGACCTCGATCTCGGCCGGGCTCGGCATGGCGGTCGGCCGCGATCTCGCCGGCGGGCGCAACAATGTCGTCGCGGTGATCGGCGACGGCGCGATGTCAGCCGGCATGGCCTATGAAGCCATGAACAATGCCGGGGCGCTCGGCTCTCGCCTCATCGTCATCCTCAACGACAACGACATGTCGATCGCCCCGCCTGTCGGCGCCATGTCGGCCTATCTGGCGCGGCTAGTCTCGGGGCGGACCTATCGCTCGATCCGCGAGGTCGCCAAGCAGCTCGCCGAGAAGCTGCCGCGCTTCTTCCACGACAAGGCCAAGCGCACCGAGGAATATGCCCGCGGCTTCTGGACCGGCGGGACGATGTTCGAGGAGCTCGGCTTCTACTATGTCGGGCCGATCGACGGGCATAATCTCGACCATCTGCTGCCAGTGCTGCGCAATGTCCGCGATGCCGGGAACGGGCCGATCCTGGTCCATGTCGTGACGCAGAAGGGCAAGGGCTATGCCCCGGCCGAGGCCAGCGCCGACAAGTACCATGGCGTGGTCAAGTTCGACCCCGTCACTGGCCAGCAGGCGAAGGCGCCGGCCAATGCGCCGAGCTACACCAATGTCTTCGCCCAGGCCCTGATCAAGCAGGCGCGCGAGGACGACAAGGTCGTCGCCGTCACCGCCGCGATGCCCTCCGGCACCGGGCTCGACGCCTTCGGCAAGGAATTCCCGGGCCGCACCTTCGATGTCGGCATCGCCGAACAGCATGCCGTCACCTTCGCGGCGGGCCTCGCCACCGAGGGCTACAAGCCGTTCGTGGCGATCTACTCGACCTTCATGCAGCGCGCCTACGACCAGATCGTGCATGACGTGGCGATCCAGAAGCTGCCGGTGCGCTTCGCGCTCGATCGGGCCGGGCTCGTCGGCGCGGATGGCGCGACCCATGCCGGCTCCTTCGACATCGCCTATCTCGCCTGCCTGCCGGACATGGTGGTGATGGCGGCGGCCGACGAGGCCGAGCTCACCCATATGGTCGCGACCGCTGCGGCCTATGACGAGGGGCCGATCGCCTTCCGCTATCCGCGCGGCGAAGGCGTCGGCGTCGAGATCCCCGACGTTGGTGTCCCCCTCGAAATCGGCGAGGGCCGCGTCGTCCGCGAGGGCACGCGGATCGCCCTGCTCTCGCTGGGGACGCGCTTGGCCGAATGCCTCAAGGCCGCCGATTTGCTGGCGCAGCGCGGCCTGTCGACGACGGTCGCCGATGCGCGCTTCGCCAAGCCGCTCGACGAGGCCCTGATCCTGAGGCTCGCCCGCGAGCACGAGGTTCTCGTCACCGTCGAGGAAGGCTCGGTCGGCGGCTTCGGCAGCCATGTCCTGCATCTGCTGGCGCAGAACGGCGCGCTCGATGCCGGCCTGAAGGTCAGGAGCCTGACGCTGCCGGACGTATTCCAGGACCATGACAAGCCGGAGGCGATGTACGCCGCGGCCGGGCTCGACGCCGCGGGCATCGTGAAGACCGTCGAGAGCGCGCTGGGCCAGCCCAGCGCGGTGAAGCTCGCCTGATCGCCCTGCCATGAAGAGCCGGGCCGATCAGCTGCTCGTCGAGCGCGGCTTCTTCGAGAGCCGGGCACGGGCGCAAGCCGCAATCGCGGCGGGGCTCGTTACAGTCAATGGCTCGGCCGTGCGCAAGGCCTCCGAGATGGTGGCCGATGATGCGGAGCTGACCGCGCGGGCGCCACATCCTTACGTCTCGCGCGGCGGGCTGAAACTGGCGGGCGCGCTCGATGCCTTCGGCTTCGATCCGCAGGGGCTGACCTGCCTCGATGTCGGCTCCTCGACCGGCGGCTTCACCGACCTGCTCTTGCAGCGTGGTGCCCGCCATGTCGTCGCGGTCGATGTCGGGCGGGACCAGCTGCATCACTCGCTGCGCGCCGACCCACGCGTCACCAGCTTCGAGGGACAGGATATCCGCACGCTGGATGGCGAAGCCCTGCCGGAGCGGCCGAGCCTCGCCGCGATCGACGTCAGCTTCATCTCGCTGAAGCTGGTGCTGCCGGCCGTCGCTGCCCTGCTCGCGCCAGGCGCCGGCATCGCGGCGCTGATCAAGCCGCAATTCGAAGCCGGGCGCGCCGCGCTCAAGAAGGGCATCGTGCGCGACGAGGCGATCCAGCTGCAGGTCTGCGACGAGATCGTTGCGACGCTAGAAGCGCTCGGCTTCGCGGTCGAAGGCCCGATACCCTCCCCGATCGAAGGCGGAGACGGCAATCGCGAGTTTCTCGTGGGTGCGCGGCGCTAGCTTCGGACCGAAAAGTGGTATGCACTTTTCGGGATTATCCGATGCGGGAACAACACGTCTGATCAGCGCGCAAGCAAGGCGTCGATCTGCGCCTGCAGGGCCGTGTCCTCGAACTTCCCGATATCGATCGTGCCGTTCGCGTTGATGAACTGGGTCGCGCGCGCGATCTGCCGGCGCAGCGCTTCGCTGGCGACCTCGACGATCTCCGGCAGCTCCGGCGAAGGCGGCGTTTCCGCGAGAAGAGCGGTCACCGTGCGCACCAGCCGCGTCATCGCATGGCAGGCCTCGTCGAAGGCCCTGGCCCTGTTCGGATTCAGGTCGTCATAGGCGGCAAGCGCCGAGGCGGCGCAGCGCAGGGCCGAGGCGGCGAAATGCTCGCGATAGCTGACAACCTGCCAGGCCAGGAGATCGGCGAGGATCGTCTCATCCATCGCGACCATCTCGATCAGCATCAGGGCTTCGCTGTAGCGGTTGAGAAAATCGGTCGACAGACGCGGGTGGACACCGGCGTCGAGCCGTTCGGCCGCCGTTCCCGCCAGCATGTCCGTCGCGATGACGCTCATCCGCTACCCCAAATCGGCGCGACTATGTTGGTGCAACCGCAAATAAAGTGTTGATTCCGAGCGCTCGTCTCGACGTAAACAGCGGGCATGTGCGGACGCTATGCGATCACCCTGCCACCCGAGGCGATGCGCGAGACTTTCGGCTATCGCGAGCAGCCGAATTTCCCGCCCCGCTACAATATCGCGCCGACGCAGCCGGTGCCGATCGTCAGGCTGTATGACGGCGCGCGGCAATTCATGCTGATGCGCTGGGGCTTCATTCCCGGCTGGGTCAAGGACCCCAAGGATTTCCCGCTCGTCATCAATATCCGGATCGAGAGCGCCGCCGAAAAGCCTTCCTTCCGCAACGCGCTGACGCGGCGGCGCTGCCTGGTGCCGGCCGACGGCTTCTACGAATGGCGGCGCAGCGGCACCGGCAGACAAGCCCGCAACGAGGCCTTCCTGTTCCGCAAGCACGATCGCGGCCCCTTCGCCTTCGCCGGGCTCTGGGAGACCTGGCATTCCCCCGACGGATCCGAGATCGACACGGTCGCGATGATGACGGGGCCGGCCAATGGCACGATGGCGCCGATCCATCACCGCAGCCCGATCATCCTCGACCCGCGCGACTATCAGGCCTGGCTCGACCCGCAGGCCACGCCGGAACAGACCGGGCGCCTGCTCAGGCCCCCACCCGACGACCTGCTGGAGGCTGTCGCCATCGGCAATGCCGTCAACAAGGTCGCGAACGACACGGCCGAAATCCAGCTGCCGCTGGCCGAGCTTCCACAGCAGGAAGCGCCCGAGGAGCCGAAGCGCCATGCGCGCAAAGCGACCCGGCCTCCCGCGGATGACGGGCAAGGCAGCCTGTTCTAGCGCCGGATTCGTGCTCTGATCGTCATCAGAAGACGACGAGGAGACGCGAACATGCACGGCCGCCGCCCCACCATGACCTCCCGCCACGGCATGGTCGCCGCGGCCCATCCCCTGGCGGCGCAGGCCGGCGCGAAATTGCTGGCGCAAGGCGGCAACGCCTTCGATGCCGCCGCCGCCACGGCTGCCGCGCTCAACGTGGTCGAGCCCTTCATGTCGGGGCTCGCCGGCATGGGCCTCTCGACGATGTGGGTCGCGGCCGAGAAGCGCGTGCGCGTGCTCGATTTCGTACCGCCGATCCCGGCGAGCTTCCCTGCCGACCGCTTCAGCAAGCGCACCGACCTGGAGCGCGGCGCGCTCGCCGTCGCCTCGCCCGGCAATCTCGCCGGCTGGTGCGAGCTGGTGAAGACCTATGGCCGCAAGTCGTTCGCCGAAGTCTTCGCACCGGCGATCGCGCTGGCGCGGGACGGTTTCGCGCTGGCCGAGTTCGGCGCGGCCGAGTTCGAGGAGAACGACCCGCTGCTGAAGGCGATTCCCGCGCTCTACCCGGCCTGGTCGAAGAACTACCAGCCAAGCGGCGCGATGCATCTCGGCTCGGTGCTCGTGCAGCCGGACCTCGCGAAGACCCTCACCGAGATCGCCGAGAACGGACCGGAGCATTTCTATCGCGGCGCGCTCGGCGAGAAAGTCATCGCGCATCTGCAGGCACTCGGCGGCTCTCTGACCATGGCCGATCTCGCGGCGGTGAAGACGGTCTGGCGCGAGCCGATGGCGGCGGACTTCAAGGGGCTTTCGGTGCATGTGCCGCCACCGCCCTGCGAGGGCTTCCAGTTCCTGCTGACCTTGCGCCTGCTCGATGGGGTCGATCTCGCGTCGAAGCCAAGGGACGGGGCGGATCATCTCGACCTCGTCTATCGCGCGATCCGCCTCGCCGCCGGCGAGCGCATCGCCCATAACAACCCCTCGCCGGAGAAGCTCGCCGAGATCATGTCGGAGGCCTCGGTCGCGCGCCTGCGCCAGCGCCTCACCGACGGCAAGCCGGTGACCGGCCCCACCGAGCAATGGGTGCCCCAGGACAAGGAAGATCCGGCGCACACGACCTCGCTCTCGGTGGCCGACAGCGAGGGCAACCTGATCTGCATCACGCAGAGCCTCGGCAGCCCCTTCGGCAGCGGCGTGGTCGTGCCCGGCACGGGGCTCTGCTTCAACAACTTCCTGTATTGGGCCGATGTGCAGCCAGGCAGCCCGAACCGCTCCAAGCCCGGCGACGAATTGCCGATGTGCATGTCGCCGACGCTGTCGACCCGCGACGGCAAGCCGGTGCTCGCGCTCGGCACGCCCGGCAGCTACGGCATCATGCAGACGCAGGCGCAGGCCATGGTCCAGTATCTCGTCTTCGGCCTGCCGCTTCAGGAGGCGATCGAGGCGCCGCGCGCCCGCCTCTGGGACGGCCGCCTTGTCGAGATCGAGAACCGGATCGCGCCCGAGACGATCGCCGAGCTGGTCAGGCGCGGACATGAGGCACGCGCCTTCGATGTCGGCTGGACGATGCGCTGCGGCGGCATGCAGGCGGTAGCGGTGGATCCCGCTACCGGCGTCTTCACCGGCGCCGCCGACCCGCGCCGCGACGGCTACGTCGCGACGCCCTGAGTATCGGAGAACTGGATCGCCGCTGTGCGCGGATAGGCGCACAGCGCTTCAACTCAGGCGACGATCTCGCCGCGGAAGGCCCAGCGGGTCATCCGCCGCTCGACCAGGGCGCAGAGCGCATAGAGCGCGATGCCCATGATGGCGATGGAGAAGAGCCCGGCGAAGGTCGTCGGCGCGTCGTTGCGCGCGCCCGCCGAGAGCATCAGGAAGCCGATGCCGCGATTGCCGCCGACCGTCTCCGACAGCACCGAACCGACGAAGGCGAGCGTGACCGCGACCTTCAGGCTGGCGAAGAGATAGGGCATCGCGCGGGGCACGCCGACCTTGGTCAGGATTTCCCATTGGCTGGCGCCGAGCGAGCGCATCACGTCGCGCATCTCGGGCTCGATGGTGGCAAGGCCCGTCGCGACATTCACGACGATCGGGAAGAAGGAGATGACGAAGGCGGTGATCACCGCCGGCAAGGCGCCGACGCCGACCCAGATCATCAGGATCGGCACGATCGCGACCTTCGGGATCGCGTTGAAGGCGATCAGCAATGGATACAGGCCGGAATAGACGAAGGGCGAGGCGCCGACGGCGAGGCCGAGCAGCAGGCCAAAGCCGATCGCCAGAGCGAAGCCGATCAGCGTGGTCCAGAGCGTCTCCAGGCAGAAGCGCAGCAGGATGTCCCAGCGCTGGATCATCGTCTCGATGATGCGGCTCGGGCGCGGCGCCAGGATCTCCGGCACGTCGAAGACGATGCAGGCGATCTCCCAGAGCAGCAGCAGCCCGCCCATGGCGAGCCAGGGCATGGCGAGAAGCAGGACGCGCTTCTGAGGTTCCGTCATGATCTTTGTCCTGCCGGGGGCCGCATCACGCATGCTCCATATGGATGCGCTCGCGCAGCTCATGGACGATATCGACGAACTCGACCGTGAAGGTCGTCTCCAGCGTGCGCGGGCGCGGCAATTCGATCTTGCGGATCTTGACGACCTTTCCGGGGCGCCGGCTCATCACATAGACGGTGTCGGCGAGATAGACCGCCTCGCGCAGGTCGTGCGTGACCAGCACCGCCGTGAACCGCCGCTCCATCCAGAGCTTCTGCATCACGCCCCAGAGCTCCTCGCGCGTGAAGGCGTCGAGCGCGCCGAAGGGCTCGTCGAGCATCAGGATATCGGGCTCGTGAACGAGCGCGCGGCACAGGCTCGAGCGCTGCTGCATGCCGCCCGAAAGCTGCCAGGGATATTTCTGGCCGAAGCCGCCGAGCCCGACCGACGCCAGCAGCGCCTCGCCGCGCGCGACATATTCGGCCTTGTTGGCGCGGAAGCGGCGCTTGTGCGGCTCGACCACCTCCAGCGGCAGCAGGATGTTGTCGAGCGTCGAGCGCCAGGGCATCAGCGTCGGCGCCTGGAAGGCCATGCCGACGCCACGGATCGGCCCCTTGACCACCTGCCCGTGCACGCGGACCTCGCCGCCGCTCGGCGGCAGCAGCCCGGTGACGAGCTTCATCAGGGTCGACTTGCCGCAGCCGGAGGGGCCGACCACGGCGATGAACTCGCCCTTCGCGATGGAGAGGGTCGCGTCGTCCAGTGCCTGCATGCGGCTGGGCCCGCTGCCATAGGCGAGGCTGACCTGCCGCAGTTCGACGAGGGGACTTTCGTGTGCTTCAGCCATCCGGGCGTCGTCTCGGGCTTGCCCCGAGAAGCTCGGGGAGGAAAAGGCTCGGGCGCGATGGCCGGGTCAGGCCCGGCCATGACGGCTGAGCGTCAGGGGCCGAGCATCCGCTCCGCCTTCGGCGGCAGGAATTTGCCGGTGAAGACCTTGTCCGGCTCGGGCGCGGACGGCAGGCCGAAGGCCTCGGCCACGTCCTTGACCGAGCGGGCGAAGCGCGCGGGATCGACATCGCCCATGCCGTTCGCCTTCACGAAGGGGGTGAGCACGTTGAGCCTCAGCGACATATCGAGGCGCTCGGCCTCCAGCTTCTCGTCGATCAGCGGATCGCGCTTCTTGGCGGCGGCGATGCCGAGCGCCGGGTTGAGGGCAACCTCCCGCCAGGCCTTGGCGGTGGCGCGCAGGAACCCGGTCACGGCCGCTGGCTTCGCGGCAAGCGCCGGCGAGACGATGATGCCGTTGCCGTAAACGTCCATCTTGTAGTCGGAGTAGTTGAAGGAGACGACATCCTCCGGTTTCACGCCGCGCGCCTTGAGATCGAGGATCGACGAGAAATAATGGCCGGAGATGAAATCGACCGTGCCCTGCACCAGCGACTGCTCGCGCAATTGCGGGGTCAGGTTGACGTGCTGGACGGAGGCTGCGTCGACGCCATTCTTCTTGGCGAAGGCCGGGAACAGGCGGAACGAGGCATCGAAGACCGGCGCGCCGAGCTTCTTGCCGGCGAGGTCCGTCGGCTTGGTGATGCCGCTCTTCTTCAGCGCGTGGACGCCAAAGGGCGGGAAATCATAGGCCATGAAGACGCAGAGGATTTCCTTGCCCACGTTCTTGGCGTTGTACTCGATCAGCGAGTTCACGTCGGCGAAGCCGATATCGTAGGCGCCGGTGGCGACGCGCTGGACCGCGCCGGCCGAGCCCTGGCCGGGGTCCATGGTCACGTCGAGGCCCTCGGCCTTGTAGTAGCCCTTGTCGAGCGCGACGAGGAAGGGCGAGGTCGGGCCCTGGAAGACCCAGTCGAGCGTGAACTTGATCGGCGTCTGGGCGGCGGCGGGCAGCGCGCCGGCCATCGCAGCCGCTCCGGCCAAAGCCAGCGCGGCAAGCGCGCGGCGCGTAGGCCCCCTGCCCCGCCTACGCGCGCAATTCGACAGCATCCGCGATACGCCGATCATAGCAGCCAACCCCTCATGTTATCGTTATGAGGGCGAAGGCTAGAGATGCCGCGAAAAGCGGTCAATCGAGCGGAAAGGCCTTCCTGCCAAATTTTTGAGCAGGAGCCTCCGGCGGCAGCCTTTCGCGGTGCAGGCTGCCGATTAGGCGGTCAGGCTTGCGATCCGTGGCTCAGTCCTGCGCCAGCACGGCGCCCGGATTGAGAATCCGCTTGGGATCGAGCGTGCGCTTCAACGTCCGCATCAGGTCGAGCTCGACGGGGTCCTTCACGCCGGGCAGCAGGTCGCGCTTCAGGCGGCCGATGCCGTGCTCGGCCGAGATCGAGCCGCGAAGCTCCGCGACGATGCCGTGGACCGCCTCGTTCATCTCGCTCCAGCGGGCCAGATAGGCAGCCTTGTCGGCGCCGACCGGCTGGCTGACGTTGAAATGGATGTTGCCGTCGCCGAGATGGCCGAAGGGCACCGGCCGGCAGCCCGGCACCATCGCCTCCACCGCCGCGATGGCCCGCGCCAGGAACTCGGGCGTCGCATGGATCGGCACGGAGACGTCGTGCTTGATCGAGCCGCCCTCATAGGTCTGCACCTCGGAGAGCATCTCGCGCAGCTTCCAGAAATCGGCGCGCTGGGTCAGCGAGCCGGCCAGGGCCGCATCCGTGACGATGCCCTTCTCCAGCGCCTCGCCGAGGAAGGCCTCGACATGCTCGTCGAGCCCCGAGGCCTGCTGGGCCGAGACCTCCATCAGCACATACCAGGGCGAGGGCTCGGAGAGCGGATCGCGCGTGCCGGACGCATGGCGCAGGACGAAGTCCATGCCGATGCGCGGCATCAGCTCGAAGGTGGTGAGCGTGCCGCCGGCGCCGGCCTTGGCGGCGTTCAGCAGTTCTAGCGCCGCCGCCGGATCGGGCACTGCGAGGAAGGCCGTGGCGCGGGCCGCGGGCGCAGGGAAGAGCTTCAACACTGCCGCCGTGATGATGCCGAGCGTGCCCTCGGCGCCGATGAAGAGGTTCTTCAGGTCGTAGCCGGTGTTGTCCTTGCGCAGCTGGCGCAGGCCGTTCCAGATGCGCCCATCCGGCAGCACGACCTCAAGGCCCATGCAGAGTTCGCGGGCATTGCCATAGGCCAGAACGGCGGTGCCGCCGGCATTGGTCGAGAGGTTGCCGCCGATGGTGCAGGAGCCCTCCGAGGCCAGCGAAAGCGGGAAGAGCCGGCCGGCGGCCTCGGCCGCATCCTGCGCGCGCTTCAGGGTGACGCCGGCCTCGACGATCATCGTGTCGCCATCGGTGTCGACGGCGCGGATCTTGTCGAGGCGCTGCAGCGAGAGGATGACCTCTCTGCCCTCGGAGATCGGAATCTGGCCGCCGACGAGGCCGGTATTGCCGCCCTGCGGCACCAGCGCCGTGCCGGTCTCGGCCGCGAGCTTGACCAGCTCGGCGACCTCCGCGGTCGAGCCGGGGCGGACGATGCCTTGCGCCTTGCCGCGGAAGAGATCGCGCCATTCCTTGAGATAGGGCACCATCGCGTCGGCGTCGGTGACGATGTTCTTCGCGCCGACGATACCGGCCATGCGATCGAGAATTGCGCTCATCCTGAAGCCCTAGCCCTTCCTGCCGCGCCGGAACACGCCGACGAGCTCGACATGAGCGGAATAGCGGAACTGGTCGACCGGCGTCACGGCCTCCAGCGCATAGCCGCCCGCAACGAGCGTCGCGGCGTCGCGCGCGAAGCTCGCCGCATCGCAGGAGACGTAGATCACGTCCTTGACCTTGGACGCCGCCAGGCGCTTGACCTGCGCCTCCGCGCCGGCTCGGGGCGGATCGAGCACGATCACGTCGAAACCGTTCAGTTCGTGCTCCAGCAGCGGGCGGCGGAAGAGATCGCGCGTCTCGGTCGCGATGGGTTTGAGCCCTTGCGTCGCGCCGGCGCCCTTGGCCAGCGCCAGCATCGCCGCCTTGTCGCTCTCGATGGCAAGAACCTGCATGCGCTCGGCGAGACGGAAGCTGAACGGGCCGCAACCGGCGAAGAGATCGGCCGCGCGCTTGCCCTTGGGCAGGGCCGCGATGACGAGCCCGGCCAGAACCTCCTCGCCCGCCGCCGTCGCCTGAAGGAAGCCGCCCGCGGCCGGCGCGACGAGCGCCTTGCCCATGCGCTGCAAGGGCGAGCGACGCTCGACGACGATCTCGCCATGATTGGAGAGCCGGGCGAGATCGAGCCGTTCGGCGAGCTGCGTCAGGGCGAGCCGAAGCTTGTCACCGAGCGGGCCATGGCCGCGGATATCGACATCGAGCCCGGCTTCCGAAGCGGTGACCTGAATGTCGAGCGGCTTGTTCGCGCCGCCCATCCGGTTCGCCAGCATCAGCGCGACGGCAGGCGCGCGATCGAGCCCCGGCGCCAGTACAGGGCAGGCCTCGACCGAAATCAGATCATGGCTGCGTGCCGCCATGAAGCCGACGATCATCGCCTCGCCCTGACGGCGGGCATGGAAGGTGACGCGACGGCGCCCGGCGCCATGGGCATCGACGAGATCGGCGACCGGCGCCTCGATGCCGGCCCGGCTCAGGGCGGCGACGACCTGCTGGCGCTTCCACTCGCGATAGAGGCCGGGCGCCATGTGCTGGGCCGCGCAGCCGCCGCAGCGGGTGAAGAGCGGGCAGATCGCGGCGATGCGGGAATCCGAGGGCGCGATGATCTCGACGAGCTGGCCGCGCTCGCCATCGACCACGGCGCGCACGGTTTCGCCCGGCAGCGCATAGGGAATGAAGATGCTGCCGGAGGCGGCCTGCACGATGCCGTCGCCCTTCTGGCCGAGGCGATCGACGGTGAGAACTTCATTCATGGCGAGCTTCGGAGAAGAAATTTCTCCGGCTTGCGGCTTGGCGACTGGCATTGTTCCGAACTCGGGGCGCGAAGCCCGCTCACTGATGACCTCGGTAGGGCTTTCGCCTATCAGGTCAGGGACGAATAGGGAAATCCTGCCATGACTATCCGCAACGGCGTCATCGAAGCCATCGGCAACACCCCGCTCATCAAGCTCGAACGCGCCTCGGCGGAGACCGGCTGCACCATCCTCGGCAAGGCCGAGTTCATGAATCCCGGACAGTCGGTGAAGGACCGCGCCGCGCTCGCCATCATCCGCGATGCCGAGGCGAAGGGGCAGTTGAAGCCGGGCGGCTTCATCGTCGAGGGCACGGCCGGCAATACCGGCATCGGCATCGCGCTCGTCGGCAATGCGCTGGGCTACCGCTCGGTCATCGTCATCCCGGAGACGCAGAGCCAGGAAAAGAAAGACATGCTGCGGCTGGCCGGCGCGACGCTGGTCGAGGTGCCGGCGGCGCCGTATGCCAATCCCAACAACTACGTGAAGGTCTCCGGCCGCCTCGCCGAGGAGCTGGCGAGGACCGAGCCCAAAGGCGCGGTCTGGGCCAACCAGTTCGACAATGTCGCGAACCGGCAGGGCCATATCGACACGACCGGCCCGGAAATCTGGGAACAGACGGCGGGCAAGGTCGATGGCTTCATCTGCGCGGTCGGCTCAGGCGGTACGCTCGCCGGCGTCGGCATGGCGCTGAAGGCGCGCAATCCGAAGGTCACGATCGGGCTGGCCGATCCGATGGGGGCGGCGCTCTATTCCTACTACACGGCGGGCGTGCTCAAGGCCGAAGGCTCGTCGATCACCGAGGGCATCGGCCAGGGCCGGATCACCGCCAATCTGGTCGATGCGCCGGTCGATATCGCCTTCCAGATCCCGGATGCGGAAGCGGTGCAGATCGTCTTCGACCTCTTGGAGCAGGAGGGCCTGTGCCTCGGCGGCTCGTCCGGCATCAATGTCGCCGGCGCGATCCGGCTGGCGAAGCAGATGGGGCCAGGCCACACCATCGTGACGGTGCTCTGCGACTACGGCACGCGCTACCAGTCGAAGCTGTTCAACCCGGAATTCCTGCGCTCGAAGAACCTGCCGGTTCCCGGTTGGCTGGAGCGCGACAGCTCGGCGCTGAAGCAGGTCGTCAGCAAGGTGATGGCCTGAGAGTGTCTCCATTGTCATTCCGGGGCAGGCCGAAGGCCTGAGCCCGGAACCCATGAACACAACATTTGATTGTCGTCGCCGTCATGCTCGCCCCTGTGGCGAGCATCCACGTCTTGAACACCGCCCAGCATCGACAAAGACGTGGATGGTCGGGACAAGCCCGACCATGACGGCAGCGTCGTGATCATGGGTTCCGGGCTCGCCGCTTCGCGGCGCTCCGGAATGACGGCGGTGTTTCCTTCGCCTCACGCCGCCCTTGGGCTGGCGTCGATCGCCTCGATATCGCCGGCGCGGTCGTACTGCGCCTGATCGAGCATGCCCTGGCGCTTGGCGACAAGGGTCGGCACCAGCGCCTGACCGGCGACATTCACCGCCGTACGGCCCATGTCGAGGATCGGGTCGATGGCGAGCAGCAGGCCGACACCGGCCAGCGGAAGGCCGAGCGTCGAGAGCGTCAGCGTCAGCATCACCGTCGCGCCGGTGAGGCCGGCGGTCGCGGCCGAGCCGATGACCGAGACGAAGGCGATCAGCACATATTCCTGGATGCCGAGCGGCACGCCGTAGAACTGCGCGACGAAGATCGCGGAGATCGCCGGATAGATCGCGGCGCAGCCGTCCATCTTCGTGGTGGCGCCCAGCGGCACGGCAAAGGCGGCGTATTCGCGGGGCACGCCGAGGCTCTTCTCGGTCACGGCCTCGGTCACCGGCAGAGTGCCGATCGAGGAGCGCGAGACGAAGGCGAGCTGGATCGCCGGCCAGGCACCCGCAAAGAAGCGCGCCGGCGACAGGCCGTGCAGGACGAGCAGCGCGGGATAGACGACGAGCAGCACGATCGCGAGGCCGAGATAGACGGCGAAGGCGTACCAGGAGAGCTGCTCCAGCGTCTGCCAGCCGTACTGCGCGACGGCATTGCCGAGCAGGCCGATGGTGCCGATCGGCGTCAGCCGGATCACCCACCACAGGACCTTGCGGACGATCGCGAGGAACGACTCGTTCAGCGCGAGGAAGCTGTTGGCGCGCTCGCCGACCTTCAGCGCGGCGACGCCAACGACGATCGAGATCACCAGCAATTGCAGCACGTTGAAACCGAGGCGCGTGGTCGCGCCGCTGCCCTCGACGCGCGTCGTCGCCTGCAGGCCGAACATGTTGGCGGGCACGAGGCCCTTCAGGAAGTCGAGCCAGGAGCCGACGGAGCCCGGCGCCTTGGCGCTGGCCGCGGCGACGCCGGCATTGATGCCGGGCTGGATGATAAGGCCGAGCGCGATGCCGATCAGCACGGCGATGAAGGCGGTGATCGCAAACCAGAGCAGCGTCTGCCAGACCAGAGCGGCGGCGTTCGAGAGCTGCCGGAGATTGCTGATCGAGGCGACGATCGCGGTGAAGATCAGCGGCGGCACCAGCGCCTGCAGGAGCTGCACGAAGATCGAACCGGTGGTCGCGAGCGTGACGGTCAGCCAGTTGGGCTGGCCGGGCGCGACCGGCCCCATATTGCGCGCGATCCAGCCAAGCACGAGGCCGATCACCATGGCCGCCAGAACCTGGAAGCCGAAGCTGGAATAGAACGGTTTTGAACCGGCTCCGGCTGTGCCGGTCCGGGGAATTGCGGTGGTCATGACAGGATCTCTTCTGGCTCGGCCCATGGCCGTAGATGAATATTCCTATACACCGCCCGATCCAGCTTCCGCAAAAGTGGATAATTCTGTTCTTTGACCCACATGCGATAAAAACATTCTCCAATCCCTCAACGCAGATGTCATCCCGGGCGACCGCAGGGAGACCCGGGATCCATTCCGGAGCGCTTCCGAAAGAGGCTCAGGCATGGATCCCGGATCTCCGCTTCGCTGCGTCCGGGATGACACCGGGGTGGGTTAGCGGTGTGGCGAGACTGCCGCCGCAACGTTCCCCTTTGCCGGAAAAGTGATTTCCACGGAGATCGAACAGTTCTAGCCTGCCATCCGATGATCCAGCGATCGGCGAGGTGGTCGCATGTCAGTTTCGGAAGTCCGGCTCAGCCCCTCCGTCGCGCGGGAAACGGCGCTCGTCGCCACCCCTCCCGAACAGGACCATCCGCATCAGGACGGCGTCGTCGCGTCCGGCGTCTATGTCCATGGCGTGCGGGTCGCCGATATCCCGGTCACCGAGGCCGGCGAGTGGGCACGCAAGGATGACCATGTCGTCTGGATCGGCCTGTGCGAGCCGGAGCCCGCGCTGCTGCGCTGCGTGCAGCAGCAGTTCAACCTGCATCCGCTCGCTGTCGAGGACGCGACCAACGCGCATCAGCGACCAAAGCTCGAGCAATATGGCGACGCGCTCTTCGTGGTCGCTCGCACCGCCCAGTTGATCGAGGGGCGCATCGCCTTCGGTGAGACCCATATCTTCGTCGGCCGTGGCTACATCGTCAGCGTCCGGCACGGCGCCTCGACCTCGTACAAGTCGGTGCGGCAACACTGGGAGACCTGCCCGACCTCGCTGGCGAAGGGCGAGGATTTCATCCTCTATGCGATCCTCGACTTCATCGTCGACAACTACATGCCGGTGCTCGAAGCGATCCATGACGAGGTCGAGGAGATCGAGGACAAGATCCTGGCCAAGCCGATGGCACGCTCCGATATCGAGCGGCTCTACATGCTCAGGCGCGACCTGCTGCGCCTGCGCAATGCGGTGGCGCCATTGGTCGATGTCTGCCAGCGCCTGATGAACGGCACCGTGCCGCAGGTCCGGCCGACGCTCGCCCCGATGTTCCGCGACGTCACCGACCATGTCCGCACCGTGCAGGAGAAGATCGACAGCCTGCGCGAAGTGCTGGCCTTCGCCTTCGAGGCGAGCCTGCTCGTCGGGCAAAGCCAGGAAAGCCTGATCACCAAGCGCCTCGCGTCCTGGGCCGCCATCCTGGCCGTGCCGACGGCGGTGGCCGGCATCTACGGCATGAATTTCAAGAACATGCCGGAGCTGGAGACGCAGTACGGCTACTTCGTGGTGATCGGCGTGATCGTGACGGCCTGCTCGATCCTGTACTGGCGCTTCAGGCGTAATGGCTGGCTTTAGTTATTTGAGCGGCCAGACCAGCAGGATCATCGGTACTGCGAGCAGGATGACCAGCAGCGACAACGGCGCGCCGAGCCGCGCATAGTCGCTGAAGCGATAGCCGCCCGGCCCCATCACCAGCGTGTTGCACTGGTGGCCGATCGGCGTGAGGAAGTCGCAGGCCGCGCCGATCGCGACCGCCATCAGGAAAGCGTCGGGATTGTAGCCGAGGTTCTTCGCGAAGCCCGCGCCGATCGGCGCCATGACCAGCACCGTCGCGGCATTGTTCAGGAACGGCGTCACCGCCATCGCCGCCACCAATATGAGCGCGACCGAGGCCCAGCCCGGCAAGCCGCCGCCGATCATCGCGAGCCAGGAGGCGAAGAGGTCGGTGGCGCCGGTCGTCCGCAGGGAGTCGGAGACCGGGATCAGCGCCGCCAGCATCAGCAGGATCGGTGCGTCGATGCTGTGATAGGCCTCGCGCAAGGGCACGCAGCGGAAGGCGATCAGCAGCACGGCGGCAGCGAAGAAGACGAGCGGCACCGGGGCCAGCCCCGCGGCGAGCGCGATGATGGCAGCGAGCGCGATCGTCACGGTCAGCACGACGCGGCGCGTCGAGCCCAGCGGCACCAGCCGGTCCGCCAGCGGCAGCAGGCTGAGCTCGGAGAGCTTTTCCGGCAGCAGCTTCTCGTCGCCCTGGATCACGACGATGTCGCCGGCCCGCAGGCGAATGTCGCGCAGGCGCTGGCTGAAGCGCTCGCCCGAGCGGCTGATCGCGATCATGTTGACGCCGAAGCGGCTATGCAGGGCGATGTCGCCCGCCGACTGGCCGATCAGCGTCGAATCCGGGCCGATGATCGCCTCGGCGATGCGGTCGGGATCGAGCGCATCCTCCTTCTGGGTCGGGCGGTCCTTGCCGGCGAGATCGAGCCCGCCCTCGGCGACCACCCGCTCCAGCACGGCAGCGTCGCCGCGCAGCAGCAGGATGTCGCCGGCCTTCAGCGAGGCATCGGGCAATGGCGCCTGAACGCGGCGCTCGTTGCGCAGGATCGAGACGATCTCGATGGCATCGCCGCCGATCGCTTTGAGATCGGCGACCGTCTTGCCCGCGAGCGGCGCTTTCTCGCGCAGCGTGGCCTCGGTCAGGTAATCCTTGATATCGATCGCCTGATCGAGCGAGACGGCGCCGCGGCGATCGCGCGGCAGCAGGCGATAGCCGAGGCTGAGGAAGAGGCAGCCGGCAACGGCCACGACGATCCCGACCGGGGCGAAATCGAACATGCGGAAGGGCTCGCCGCCAAGCTCCTGGCGGACGCGGGCGACGATGACATTGGGCGATGTACCGACCAGCGTGACGATGCCGCCGAGCAGCGAGGCGAAGGCCATCGGCATCAGGAAGACCGAGGGCGATTTCCCGCTCTTGCGGGCGAGCTGGTAGGCGATCGGCAGCATCATCGCGAGCGCGCCGATATTCTTGATGATGGCCGACATCACCGCGACGACGAAGACGAGCAGCGGCACCTGCAATTGCGTCGAGGTGAGGCCCGAGCCAAGCTTGGAGAACAGCCGCTCGATGATGCGCGAGCGCGCGACCGCGGCGCTCAGCACCAGCGCGCTGCCGACGATGATGACGATGTCGTCGGAGAAGCCCTTGAAGGCATCAGCCGCCGGCACCAGCCCGAGCGCGACGGCGGTGAGCAGCGCCAGCATCGCGACGATATCGTAGCGCAGGCGCCCCCACAGGAAGGCAGCCATCATGCCGGCGACGAGAAGGACGGAGAGAATCTGCGGCTGAGTCATCCGGCCTTCAGCGTAGCGCGCGCGGTCAGCGCCTCACAGCCACTTCTTCCAGCGGAAGAACAGGTAAGGCAGGATGGCGGCCACCACCATGATGCCGAGCGAGAGGGGATAGCCGATTTCCCATTTCAATTCGGGCATCTTCTCGAAATTCATGCCGTAGATCGAAGCGACCAGCGTCGGCGGCATGAAGACCACCGCGACGACCGAAAAGAGCTTGATGATCTTGTTCTGCTCGATCGAGACGAGGCCGAGCGTCGCGTTCAGCATGAACTGGAGTTTGTTCGACAGGAAGGTGGCGTGCTCCTCGATCGCCTGCACGTCGCGAATCGCGGCGCGCCATTCCGGAGTGAAGCCGCTCGCCGCCTTCTTGGTGCGCTTGAAATTCGCCGAAAGGTACAGCAGCACGCGCTCGACCGAGACCATGCTCTCGCGGACATTCGAGATGATGTGCTCATACTGGCCGATCTTGCGCACCACCGCCTGGTAGACGCGGCCCTGCTCGACGCTGGCGCTGTTGCCGTCGAAGATCTGGCGCGAGCGCAGGTCGATGCGGTCGCCGACGCCGCGCAGCACCTCCGCGGCACGGTCGACGATCGATTCGACCAGCCCCTCGATCACCCCCGCCGGCTCCAGCTCGCAGCCGCCCGGCTTGGTCGCCCGGTTGAGGAAGATGTTGAAGGCGCCGGGCTCGTCATAGCGCACCGTGACCAGCGCCTTCTCGGTCAGGATGAAGGTGACGTCGGCGAGCCGCGGCACATTGCTTTCCGAATGGCAGATGACGCGCGCCGTCATGTAATGCGCGCCGTCCTCGGCGTAGATCGTCTCGGACGGCTCGAGATCGTGCATCTCCTCCCGCGTCGGAATGGAGATGCCGAGATGCTTCTCGACCTTGGAATCCTCCGTGCCGCTTGGATTGAGCAGGTCGATCCAGATCGAGCCGGGCGGAATCTCCTCATCTTCGGCCAGCGAACGGTGAGAGAGCTTGTCACCGTTCTTGGGGCAGATTCCGTGGATCAGAAGCATGGCTGGCCATCCGGGAGCGTGGTGTTGCTCGGCGCGATTTGCACTGCACCAACTCCAAACGCCCGCCGGTGTCAAACCGATGACGGCGTCAGACGCCGCCCTTCACGCCCTGCGGCGGCAGGCTGTCGGCCGGCACGAAGAAATCCGGCATCAGCGGCACCGACGGATCAACGCGATACGGGCTGAAATCGGTGACGCCCTCACCGGCCATGAAGCTGTCGTCGATCAGGAAGTGGCCGGAGAATTCGCGGGACGACTTCGAGAAGATCATGTGGGCGGCGTCGGCGAGAATCTCCGGCGTGCGGCTGGCCTGCACCATCTTGTCGCCGCCGAGCAGGTTCTGGACGGCAGCGGTCGCGATGGTGGTGCGCGGCCAGAGCGCGTTGACCGCGATGCCCTTGCGCGCCAGCTCGCCGGCAAGGCCGAGCACGCACAGACTCATGCCGTATTTGGCGATGGAATAGGCCAGGTGCGGCGCGAACCACTGCGTCTTCATGTCCAGCGGCGGCGACAGCATCAGGATATGCGGGTTCTCGGCCTTCTCCAGGTGGGGAATGGCGTATTTCGAGACCATGAAGGTGCCGCGCGTGTTGATCTGGTGCATCAGATCGAAGCGCTTCATGTCGGTCGTCTGCGTGTTGCTCAGCTGGATCGCGCTGGCATTGTTCACGACGATGTCGATGCCGCCGAAGGTCTCGGCGGTCTTGGCGATCGCCTCGGCGACGCTCTGCTCGTCGCGGACATCGACCATCAAAGGCAGGCATTTGCCGCCGGCCGCCTCGATCTCGGCGGCCGAGGTGTAGATCGTGCCGGGAAGCTTGGGATGCGGTTCGGCCGTCTTGGCGGCGATGGTGACATTGGCACCATCCCGCGCTGCCCTGAGCGCGATGGCGAGACCGATGCCGCGCGAGCCGCCGGTGATGAAAAGCGTCTTACCCTTGAGCGACATCGCCGCCTCCCTCCTGGTTATCGATGACGTAGCGGGCCGGCTGCGCGCCGTCCCGGTCGGTGAAGCCATAGGCGCGCGCCAGATCGGCGACGTGCAGCACGCGCCCTGCATGGCGCGCGACATCGCGATCGGCAGCCAATGCCGCGACGGCGCGGCCGGCATAGAGCGGGGTTTCTGTGGTCTCGGCGGCGAGGCCTGCGTCACGGACGCGCTCGGTCAGGACATGGCCGGGCGAGAGGCCCAGCGCGGTGACGCCGAAGGGCTTCAGCTCCTGCGCCATCGCGAAGCTCAGGCGGTTCATCGTCGCCTTGGCGAGATCGTAGAAGACATCGCCGAGATAGAGGCCGCCCATGTCGAAGCTCAGCGTGACGATGAGGCCCGAGCGCGTCTGCACCATGGCCGGCGCGACCGCGCGCGCCAGCAGCAACTGGGCATAGACGCCACTCTCGAAGCTCTCGCCCAGTCGTGCCACCGGACGACGCCAGAACGGCGTGCCGAAGCTTGAACCGTCAGGGTAGCGCTCGCCGTCGTAACCCTCATTGCCGCCCCAGACGGCATCGACGACGCAGTCCAGCCGGCCGAAGCGGCGCAAGGCCCAGGCGACAAGCCCGTCGACATCGCGTTCGCTGGTATGGTCGCAGCGATAGGGATAGCCCTTGCCGCCGGCAGCCTCGACCTCGCGGGCCGCGTCCTCGAAGGTCTCGGGACGCTGGTCGGTGCGCGGCCCGGCCTCGCTGGAACGGCCGGTGACGATGACGGTCGCGCCAGCCTCGCCCAGCGCCCTGGCAATGCCGCGCCCGAGCCCGCGCGAGGCGCCCGCGACGAGGCAGATGCGGCCGGAGAGGGACGCGCTCATGTCACCCCTCCCGGCCCCGATGGGCCAATCCGACACATCCCACCCGGGTCATCCCGGACAAGCCGCGTCAGCGGCGCCGATCCGGGATCCATGCCTGAACCTTTACCGGCTGCGCTCCGACATTGATCCCGGGTCTCCGCTTCGCTGCGCCCGGGATGACTCGCGTTGTCGGACAGGAAATCCGCTAGCCACGCGCCACCTGCTGCTCTATAGCCCCGCTCCCCTCGCAACGGAGCAGCACCATGGACAGCACCGATGTCGCCGCTTGCTGGGAGGCCAATGCCGAGACATGGACCCGGCATGCACGGGCCGGCTACGACCTCTACCGCGACGCCCAGAACACGCCGGTCTTCCTGGCGAACCTGCCGGATATCGCAGGGCTGAAAGGGCTCGATATCGGCTGCGGCGAGGGCTCGAACACGCGCAAGCTCGCCGAAGCCGGCGGGCGCATGATCGCCGTCGACATCGCGCCGACCTTCATCCGCCATGCGCAGGAGGCTGAAGCCGCGGCTCCGCTCGGAATCGACTACCGGTTCGGCGACGGCACCGCCCTGCCCTTCCCGGACGGGTCTTTCGATTTCGCCACGGCCTTCATGTCGCTGATGGACATGCACCGGCAGGACCTCGGCATCGCCGAGGCCGCGCGCGTGCTCAAGCCCGGCGGTTTCTTGCAGTTCTCGATCCTGCATCCCTGCTTCGCGCCGCCGAACCGCAAGGTCGTGCGCGCTGCGGACGGCACCGTGACCGGGCTGCTGATCACGGAGTACTTCAACAACACGAACGGGGCGATCGAGACCTGGCGCTTCGGGGCCGCGCCCGAGCATGAAAAGGCCAAGGTCGAGCCGTTCCGCGTGCCGCGCTTCCACCGCACGCTGAGCGAATGGGTGGCGATGATCGTCGCGGCGGGGCTCACGATCGAGCAGATGGTCGAGCCGAGCGTCGACGCGGAGACGGCGCGGGCCATCCCCTATCTCGCCGACACGCATATCGCGCCATTGTTCCTGCATATCCGCGCCCGCAAGGCTACGGCTGCCTGAACGGGGCGCGGCTGCGCTCACGCGGCGAAGACCGCGGCCGCGTCGGCGATGGCGCCGGCGCCTTCCGTCACCGCGAGTTCGAGGGCCGGCGCCTCGGTCGCAATGCATTCGGCATAGAAGCGGGCGGTGGCGAGATCGGCCGTGCCCTCAGCCTCCGAACGCGTGGCGAGCGCCTTCTTCGCCAGTCCCGTGCCGCCCTGCGCCAGCGCGAAGAGTTTGAGATAGGGCGTGGCGCCGGCCAGAGCATCGGCAGGCTTGCCGCCGAGCGCGCCGAGCATCCATTCCGTGGCGCGTTCCAGAGAGTCGACGGCAGCGCCGAGGCGGGCGGCGGCATGGCCGAAGCCCGGATTGTTGGCGCGTTCGACCTCGGCGACGATGCCGCGCATCTCGTTGATCAGAGCGTGTACCGCGTCGCCGCTGGACAACGGCAGTTTACGGGTGACGAGATCGATCGCCTGGATGCCGTTGGTGCCCTCGTAGATCGCTGCGATCCGGGCATCGCGGAGATGCTGGGCGGCGCCGGTCTCCTCGACGAAGCCCATGCCGCCATGAACCTGCACGCCGGTCGAGGCGACATCGATGCCTATATCAGTGGCATAGGCCTTGGCGATGGGGGTGAGGATCGCGGCGCGCTCGGAGGCCGCCTTGCGCTTGCCCTCGTCGGTTTCGCGATGCGAGCGGTCGAGCGCCTCGGCAACCTGATAGGAGATGGCGCGAGCGCCTTGGGTCTTGGCGCGCATGTCCATCAGCATGCGGCGGACATCGGGGTGGACGATGATCGGGCTCATCGGCGCGCCCTTGGGCGCATCGAGCGCTGCGCCCTGCTTGCGCTCATGCGCGAAGGCGAGCGCCTGCTGATAGGCGCGCTCGGCAATGGCGACGCCCTGCAGCGCGACATTGAGCCGGGCGTTGTTCATCATCGTGAACATGCAGGCGAGGCCACGGTTCTCCTCGCCGATCAGCCAGCCGATCGCACCGTCATTGTCGCCGAAGGCCATCGAGCAGGTCGGCGAGGCATGGATGCCGAGCTTGTGCTCGATGCCGGAGCAGCGCAGGTCGTTATGGGCGCCGAGCGAGCCATCGGCATTGACCAGGAATTTCGGCACGAGGAAGAGCGAGATGCCGCGCGTGCCGGGAGGGGCATCGGGCAGGCGCGCCAGCACGAGATGGATGATGTTGTCCGTCAGATCGTGCTCGCCATAGGTGATGAAGATCTTCTGGCCGGTGATGCGATAGGTGCCGTCACCGACGCGCTCGGCCTTGCTGCGAAGCGCGTTGAGATCGGAGCCCGCCTGCGGCTCGGTCAGGTTCATCGTGCCCATCCACTCGCCGGAGACGAGCTTGGCGAGATAGGTCTCCTTGAGATGATCGGAGCCGTGCGCATAGAGCGCTTCGATCGCGCCGACCGTCAGCAACGGGCCGAGCGCGAAGGCGAAGGCGGCCGAATTCCACATCTCGATGCAGGCCGATTGCAGCAGCGTCGGCAGGCCCTGTCCGCCATAGGCTTCCGGCGCCGGCAGCGCGTTCCAGCCGGCCTCGGCCCAGGCCTTGTAGGCCTCCTTCCAGCCGGGCGGCGTGGTGACGGCGCCGTCCTTCAGCTTCGAGCCATTGAGGTCGCCGACGCGGTTCAGCGGCGCGATCACGTCGTTGGCGAATTTCGCGGCCTCGTCGAGCACGGCTTCCGCCACGCCGCCTTCGAGCTCGGGCACGAGCCCGTCGGCGATGAGCCGGTCGAGCCCCGCGACGTGGCGCATGGTGGAGAGCATGTCCGAAACCGGGGCGCGATAGCTCATAACCGTCTCTCCCTGAGGCCGGCACTTGCCCTTGAAGGCAGCCGCAGCCTGCATTTGCCGTTGCCGCGATGGTAGCGAGGAACTATCGCCTAAGCCACGCGCAAGCGAGCGCGACCTTCGTCCCGTGTCGCGCCCGTCAGTTAGTTTATATATAAACCATCTTTGGTCAATCGTATCGTGAACCAGCCCTCGCCTCCTCCTCGCCAGACGAAGCTCCTCGCCGCCGATGCCTCCGGCATCGGCGAGGCGGCTGAACTGCTGCGGGCCGGCGGGCTCGTCGCCATGCCGACCGAGACGGTCTACGGACTCGCGGCAGACGCGACCTCGGGCGCGGCGGTCGCCGGCATCTACGCCGCCAAGGAGCGGCCGAGCTTCAACCCGCTGATCTCGCATCTGCCCGATCTCGCGAGCGCGCGCCGGCAAGGCCTGTTCGATGCGAACGCGCTGGCGCTGGCGCAAGCCTTCTGGCCAGGGCCGTTGACGCTGGTCGTGCCGGCCTCGCCCGGATGCACCGTGAGCGATCTGGCGCGGGCGGGGCTCCCCTCCGTGGCGTTGCGCGTTCCGGCCCATCCGGTCGCGCATGCCGTGCTGGAAGCGGCCGGGCGTCCGATCGCGGCGCCTTCCGCCAATCGCTCCGGCCGGATCAGCGCGACCAGCGCCCCCCATGTCCTCGCGGATCTGGAAGGCCGCATCGATGCCGTCATCGATGCCGGCCCGACCGAGGTCGGCGTCGAATCGACCATCGTCGCCTGCCTCGACGGCGCGCCGCGGCTGCTGCGTCCCGGCGGTGTGCCGCGCGAGGCGATCGAGCGGGTCATCGGCCGACCGCTGGTGATCGTGGGCGATGCCGGCCACGCGCCGATCTCGCCCGGCATGCTCGCCTCGCATTATGCGCCGGCGGCGCGCGTGCGGCTTGATGCAGACGCTCCGGCGGACGGCGAGGCCTGGCTCGGCTTCGGTCCCGAGGCGCACGAGCATCCGGCCTCGCTCAATCTCAGCCCGAGCGGCGATCTGCGCGAGGCCGCCGCCCATCTCTTCGGCCATATGCGCCGACTCGACGAGATGGGGCGGAAGACCATCGCGGTCGCCCGCATTCCCGAGCACGGGCTGGGCGAGGCGATCAACGACCGTCTGCGGCGCGCCGCGGCACCACGCTGAAGGTTTCACAGCCCTCATCCTGAGGAGCGAGCCAAAGGCTCGCGTCTCGAAGGATGCTCCAGATGTCTCCGGAGCCTCTTGAAGCATCCTTCGAGACGCCGCTTCGCGGCTCCTCAGGATGAGGGCTCGGATACGATCTGCTCTCTCGGATTTGAATTCCTCCAGCTTGCATCATTGCAAGATATCGGCTTGCGTGCGCGCAGGAGGATGCCTCGCCGATGAATGCCAAGCTTGCCTGGGACGATTTCCGGCTGATCAAGGCCATTGCCGATCATGACGGGCTGACCGGGGCGGCGGCGGCGCTCTCGGTCAATCATTCGACCGTGTTCCGGCGTCTTGGCCAGATCGAGGAGCTCGTCGGCCTGCCGCTCTTCGAGCGGCGCAAGACCGGCTATGTCGCGACGGTTGCCGGGGCCGAGATGGCGGCGCTGGCGAGCCGCATGGACGAGGATGTCACCGCCTTCGCCCGGCGCCTTGCCGGCCGGGATGTCGCTCCCTCCGGCGAATTGCGGATCACCACGACCGACACGCTCTACCAAAACGTGCTGCTGCCGATCTTCGCGGCCTTCCGCAAAGCACATCCGCTGATCCGGCTCGATGTCGTCATAGGCAACCAGGCGCTCAACCTGTCGAAGCGCGACGCCGATATCGCGATCCGCGCCAGCGACACGCCGGGCGAGACGCTGGTCGGCCGGCGCATCGCCACCATCGCCTGGGCGATCTATGGCCGCGCCGCGGACGGTATCACGCCTGAGGAGGAGGCAAACCCGACGCTGCTCTACCAGCGCGACTGGGTCGCGCTCGGCGACCAGCTCTCGCATGTGAAGGCCGCGCGCTTCGTGCGCGAGCATGTCGCGCCGGAGCGGATCGCGCTGAAGAGCTCGGCCGTGCTGGGAATCGCCGAGGCGGTGGCGCAAGGCCTCGGCATCGGGCCACTGCCCTGCTTCATCGCCGACCAGCGGCCGGAGCTGATGCGGCTCCTGCCGCCCAATCCGGATTTCGCGACGGGCCTCTGGGTGCTGACCCACCCCGATATCCGCCATGTGCCGCGCGTCCGCGCCTTCATGGATTTCTGCAGCAACGAACTCGCGCGGCAGCGGGCGTTGTTCGAGGGGTAAGGTTCGAGGGGTAAGGACAGATGCAGACCTGAGCTCAGCTCCATGAACACGACATGGCCCCAGCCCGTCATGCTCGCCCTTGTGGCGAGCATCCACGTCTTGAACACAGGCCTTGATCGACGAAGACGTGGATGGCCGGGACAAGCCCGACCATGACGAGAACGATGACGGCGTGGCTCCGCGCAGATCAACCGATCTCGACGACCACTCTGCCCTTCACCTTGCCTTCGACGATGGCCTTGCCGATCTCGATCACCGCTTCCAGCGGGATCGTCGTGGTAATCAGGGCGAGCTTGTCGCGGTCGAGATCGCTGGCGAGGCGCAGCCAGGCTTCGAGCCGGCGCGGCTTCGGGCACATCACCGAATCGACGCCGAGCAGGGCGACGCCGCGCAGGATGAAGGGCGCGACCGAGGCCGGCAGGTCCATGCCCTGCGCCAGCCCGCAGGCGGCGATGGCGCCGCCGTATTTCGTCATCGAGAGCAGGTTCGCGAGGGTGTGCGAACCGACCGCGTCGACGCCGGCGATCCAGCGCTCCTTGCCGAGTGGGCGGCCGGGCGCCGCCAGTTCGTTGCGGTCGATGATCTCGGCGGCGCCGAGGCTCTTGAGGTAGTCGGCCTCTTCGGCCCGGCCGGTCGAGGCGATGACGCGCCAGCCGGCCTTGGCGAGCAACGCGATCGCGACCGAGCCGACACCGCCGGCAGCGCCTGTCACCACGACCGGACCATCGGAGGGCTTCAGGCCGTGCTTTTCGAGCGCGAGCACGCAGAGCATGGCCGTGTAGCCGGCCGTGCCGATCGCCATCGCCTGGGCCGGCGTGAGCCCTGCCGGCAGCGACACCAGCCAGTCGCCCTTGACGCGGCTCTTCTGGGCGTAGGCGCCGAGATGCGTTTCGCCCGTGCCCCAGCCGTTGAGGACGACGAGATCGCCGGGCTTGAAATCGGGATGATCGGAGGTCTCGACCCGGCCGGCGAAGTCGATGCCGGGGATCATCGGCCAGCGGCGCACCACCGGCGCCTTGCCGGTGACGGCGAGCCCGTCCTTGTAGTTCACCGTCGAATGCGTGACGCGGACGGTGACGTCGCCCTCCATCAGGTCGCTCTCGGCGAAATCGGTGAAGGCGAGGTTCGGCCCGGTCTCGCCCTTGGTCGCCACGAGGGCCTTGAACGTCGTCATCACCATCTCCGGAGCACTGGGCATCGGGTCGAAAAGTGGAATCCGGTTTTCGGGAATTCCGATGCCGCTTCAAAAACACGAAGGCCGACAAGGTTGCAGCGGCGTGGCGCCACCGCAACCCCATCGGCCATATGCAGGTTCGTCTCCCGATCAGGCGGGCTGCGCTTCCGGCCGGTTCACCGGCCGCTCGACGATCGGCAGGTTGATCAGGGCCGAAGCAACGCCGAGCGCGACCGAGAGCCACCAGACGAACTGGTAGTTGCCCATCGATTCGTAGAGCACGCCGCCCAGCCAGACCCCGAGGAAGCCGCCGACCTGGTGCGAGAAGAAGGCGAAGCCATAGAGCATCGCCATGTACTTGGTGCCGAACATCAGCATGACCAGCGAGGAGGTCGGCGGCACGGTCGAGAGCCAGAACAGGCCGATGACGATGCCGAAGGTGATCGCGGTGGTCGGGCTCGGCGGCAGCAGGATGAAGGCGGCGATGGCGACCGCACGGCCGAGATAGATCCAGGCGAGGAGATGGCGCTTCGGCATCCGCGTCGAGAGCCAGCCCGAGGAGAGCGAACCGACCGCATTGGCGAGGCCGATGACGGCGAGCGTCCAGCCGCCGACCCAGGCCGGCAGGCCGGCATCCTTGAGATAGGCCGGCATGTGAACGGTGATGAAGGCGAGCTGGAAGCCGCAGGTAAAGAAGCCGAGCACGAGCAGGACGTAGCTGCGGTGCTTGAAGGCCTCGCCCAGTGCCTGCGCGATCGTCTGGTTCGGCAGGTTCGCCGCAGCCGCGCCCGCCGCAGCGCCAGTCTTGCGCGTCGCCATGACGATCGAGATCGGCAGGATCGGCAGCAGCGTGAAGGCGAAGACAATGAGCGCCTGCTGCCAGCCCAGCGTCTCGATCAGGATGTTGCCGATCGGCGGGAACAGGAACTGGCCGAAGGAGCCGGCGGCCGTGCCGGCGCCGAAAGCCATCGGCCGCCACTGCTCCGGCAGCAGCTTGCCGAAGGCGGCAAGCACGAGGTTGAACGAGCAGGCGGACAGGCCGAAGCCGATCAGCACGCCGGCGCCGAGATGGAGCTGCAGCGGCGTCGTCGCATAGGCCATCATGACGAGGCCGCCAGCGTAGAGAAGCGCGCCGACGCAGAGCACGCGCACGGTGCCGTAGCGATCGGCGATGGCGCCGGCGAAGGGCGCGCCGAGCCCCCAGAGCAGGTTCTGGATCGCCAGCGCCAGACTGAAAGTATCGCGACCCCAGTTGAACTGGATCGTCATCGGGATCTGGAACAGGCCGGCGCTGGCGCGCGGGCCGAAGGTGATGAGCGCAATCAGGCAGCCGGCTGCGACGATGATCTCCGGAGCGTAGCTGCGCGCTGGCGTGGACGTCATGGCTATCTCCGATAGCGTCGAATGTGTGGCTACACGTTAGCGCCCCGCCCGCAGGGCAACCAGCGCGATTTCGTGAAATCTCGCATCACGACAAAGCATGGAAGGCAAGGCGCGTTCGCGCTTCCCCCGTCTGTGAGAAAATAGCCCGGCGACGCCGAAACGACGAGGGGGCGCGTGCCCTCGCACCGCCGTCGCATACGAAGCTTTGCCGCCGTTAACCGGCGCTCAACCTTACCGAGGTGATAACGGAACTCAACGAAGGCGCGCGTGTATCGGCTGCGCTTTTCGTTCCGTGCGATCGGGACGGGTGTGTCGCTTTGAGTCATTGGCGTGTGCACAGGCATGGGCGGAAGGCGCGCCCCCTCGGCATCAAATGGGCCGCGAGCACCGTCGCGCCCTGGGCCCTGTCGGTCGGCATGCTCGTTTCCTTCACCGCCTCCGCCGGCCAGAATTTCGGGCCGACCGGCCTGCCCTCCAGCGCCGTGGCCCGGGTCGCGCCCGGCCCCGTCTCGGAATTGGCCGAAGGCCCCTCGATGCTGGTCGCGGCCAGCGCCTTCAGGCTGCCCGGCCTTGCCCTGACCTCCGCCGTCACGCAGGCGAAGCTCTCCTTCGAAGACCCGGAGCGCCGTGTCGTCGTCGACCCGCGCGCGCCGCGCGAGGACATGAAGCGTTCCGTGGCCGCGACCTTCCCCGAGGTCGACCGCACGGCCAAGGGCGACATGCTGCCGAGCCTGCGGCCGGGCCTCTCCGAGCATCCCTCGATCGAACTGGAACGCGTCATCTTCGGCGACACCCAGCCCAAGCTGATCTCCGGCGGTTTCTCGCTCGACGCCATGCGCGCGGCCGAGGCCGTCGACGGACCCCAGACCGGCTTCGAGCCCTATGCCAATGACGAAGGCCTGACCGATCCGGCCCTGTCGGATTCCTCCCCCGTCTCGCCGTTCAAGCCGAAGATCCTCTCGGCGCGGCAGGCGGAACTGCATCTCGAAAGCATCGACGGCTCGTCGCCGTCAGTGTCGCAGGCGAGCCAGGCCTCCTCCTCGACGCCGCTCGTCGGCTCGGTGATCGGCACGCTGACGCCCTCCGCCCTGCCCGCTCATGCCGCCCCGCAGCAGCGCGGGCGGATCGCGCTGGCCTCGGCCCCGGCCAATCGCGACCTGCGTCTCGCCGAGCCCGGCGTGAAGCAGGACTACACCAAGCTGATCGCGCCGGAGAGCATGGCGAAGGAACAGCGCTGCCTCGCGGAAGCCGTCTATTTCGAGGCCCGCTCCGAGTCGCTTCAGGGACAGGCGGCGGTGGCGCAGGTGGTTCTCAACCGCGTGAAGAGCGGGCTCTATCCGAGCAGCGTCTGCGGCGTCGTCTACCAGAACAGCAACCGCTACCTCGCCTGCCAGTTCACCTTCACCTGCGAAGGCAAGTCGCTGCGCATCACCGAGCCCGCCTCCTGGCGCGACGCGGTCAGGATCGCGCGCGAGGTCTATGACGGCACGACCTATCTGCCGGAAGTCGGCGCCTCGACCCATTATCACGCCAATTACGTGCGGCCTTACTGGGCGAAGCGGCTAAAGAAGATGGACACGATCGGCCAGCACGTCTTCTATCAGCTGCGGCCGGGGCAGACCTGAGGGAGCCAATTGCTGCCCGCCTTCGGCGCAGCGGCCGCGACAACGCTATCCGAACAGGAAGTGCCAGACGCCATAGCCGACCACGCCGAGCCAGCCGAGCGTCACCGCCGCGGTCAGGCCCAGGCAGAGCGCGATGAACGCATTGTTCCCGATATCGCTCATGAAACCTCCCGCGAGGATTACCCCCGCGACCTCCGGCGGTGCGCGATCGGACTGGCGGCATACAGTCCAAACCTCGCCGACGCCCTGCAACCGCCTAGCGGAGCGGCCCCACGCCCGCGTCCTGCATTCGAAGGGTGCACGGCGGCTCGACCGCTTCCGGCAGCTCCTCCACGTTAACGGGTAGAGCGCGATCGCCCCAGAGGCCGGCCTGAGCCGCAATGGCTAAAAAGCGATATTTCTCATTTAGTTGACTGCAATCTGCGTGAATGGGCCGGGCTGCGCCGAATTGGTTAATTTTACCTTGTTTTAGCGTTTACCTTGCGTTCATCACTGCGAGCGGGCTTCCTGTCTCCAACGAACGGCGCTCGGCGCCGGAACCGACAGGTCAGGTCCAACATGGTGCGCGCTCTTTCTTCAGGGATCATCGCCGCTTCCAGCCTCGCAGCCGCGCTCGTGCTCGGCGCCTCGGCCGCCCAGGCCGGCGGCGGCTGCCGCGGCTCCGCCTGCTACAATCTGGTCAACACCCCGCCGGTCTACGGCACCATCGACGAGACCTATCAGGTCCGTCCGGCGCAGGTGCAGCGCCGCGTCGTCCCGGCTGAATACGAGACCGTCACCGACACGGTGATGATCGCTCCCGAGCGCCGCATTCCGCATCATCGTGCCGCCGTCTACGAGACGGTGACCGAGAAGGTGCTGATCTCGTCCGCCACCCGCCGCTGGGAAGTGACCCGCGACGCCTGGGGCAACACGGTCGGCTGCTGGGTCGATGTGCCCGCCCGCTACGGCTACCAGAGCCGCCGCGTCGAGGTTTCGCCGGCCACCATCGATTACGAGACGGTTCCTGCCGTCTACACGCAACGTCAGCGTCAGGTGATGACCCGTCCGACCCAGGTCGTGCGGGAGGAAATCCCTGCCGTCTACGAGACCCGGCAGCGCCAGGTGATGGTCAGCGCCGGTTCGCAGTACTGGTCCCGCTCGCGCTACTGAGCGGACGGGACGGAGTTTCACGCAGACCCTTTTTTACCACGGAACGACCACTTTCACCCCGGCCCTCGCGCCGGGGTTTTTTCTTGGGCGGTTTTCCCGCAGCACGACCGTCATTCCGGGACATGGCAAGGCCATGAGCCCGGAATCCAGAGCTACTGAATCTGATCGAGAAGGAGCAAATATCGACGCCCACCCGAAAGATGGCGTCGGTTCTGGTTTCCGGGCTCTTCGCTATCGCGAAGCACCGGAGTGACCGTGGAGCATGATGTGATCCGGAGCGCCCGCTCAGGCGATCTTGCCGCCGAGCAGCAGGATACAGACGCCGACGACGAAGGCGAGGAAGCGGGCGGGCATGCCGACCAGCGTGCCCGGAGGGCGACCCGTCGCAAACCCGACGAGCAGCTCGACGATGCCCAGCCCGAACAGCACGATGACGAAAGGCGGCAGGGCGCCGTCGGGAGAGACGAGGCCGGCCCGGGCCGCCCAGGCGACGATCGTGCCGAGAACGGCGCCCAGCGCGACGAACAAAAGCTCGTTTCGCGACAGGCGCATCACGTCGATTAACGCCGGCGGAAGTTCTGGCGCTGCGGACCGCCCGGAGCCGGACCGGCCGTCTTCTGGCGGAAATTGATCCGGCCGCGATCGAGGTCGTAAGGCGACATCTCGACGATGACGCGATCGCCCGCGATGGTGCGGATGCGGTTCTTCTTCATTTTGCCGGCGGCATAGGCCAGGATGATGTGATCGTTGTCGAGCTTCACCCGGTAGTTGCCGTCCGGAAGCACCTCGACCACGGTGCCGTCGAATTCAAGCAGTTCTTCTTTCGCCATCTGTCGTCCTTCGTGAGCCCTAGGGCGCATGGGCGAGCCATCATGAGAGAGGCTCGCCCTGTTCTGGTCGATCGCGCGTCAGCGCGCGCGCCGCCGGGCGCCGTTGGTGCGTGGTTGCTGTGTTCTTTGCTGCAAGAACGCGACGCCGCCAAGCCCTTCTTTTGCGGAAACGCCGTCTTTTCGTTGTGCCGCCTGCTCAGGGCGCGGGGCACGCTCGGGATGACGCGGGCGCTCGTGGCGCTCCTGGCGCTGACCGCCATTGGCGGGCTGATTGCGCTGGCCGCCCTCGCCGGGCTTGCCGCTGCGCGGCTGCTGCCCCTGCGGGCGAGCCTGCTGCTGGCCCTGCGGGCGGGCACCTTGCTGGCCCTGCGGGCGGCCTTGGCCGCCGCGCCCGCCGCCGTTCTGCTGCTGGCCACGCCCGCCACCGCGCTGGTTCTGCGGCGGCTTCTTCGGCGTACGGCCATCCCAATAGGGCACGGCGCCGATCGGGGTGATCGCGACCTTGGTCAGCTTCTCGATGGCAGCGAGATCGCCGCGCTCTTCCGGCGTGCAGAAGGCGATGGCGAGGCCCGACGCTCCGGCGCGCGCGGTGCGGCCGATGCGGTGGACATAGGTCTCCGGCACGTTCGGCAGGTCGAAATTGACGACATGGCTGATGCCGTCGACATCGATGCCCCGCGCGGCGATATCGGTCGCGACGAGGATGCGCAGGCTACCGTCGCGGAAGGCGCCGAGCGCCCGCTCGCGCTGGCTCTGGCTCTTGTTGCCGTGGATCGCGGCCGCCTCGATGCCGGACGCGCCGAGCTGGCGCACGACCTTGTCGGCACCATGCTTGGTGCGGGTGAAGACGATGGCGCGCTCGAGCTCGGGCACGTTCAGCGTCTTCGCCAGCAGCGCCGGCTTGTCGCCCGGCTCGGTAAAGATGACGCGCTGGTCGATCTTCTCGGCGGTGGTCGCGACCGGCGCCACCGCGACCTCGACCGGATCGGTCAGGTAGGCGGAGGCGATCTCGCGGATCGGCTTCGGCATGGTCGCCGAGAAGAGCAGCGTGTGGCGCTCCTTCGGGATCAGGGTCGCGATGCGGCGCAACGCGTGGATGAAGCCGAGGTCGAGCATCTGGTCGGCCTCGTCGAGGACGAGGAACTCGATCTCGCGCAGCGAGACGGCGCGCTGATCGACGAGGTCGAGCAGACGGCCGGGGGTGGCGACGAGGATGTCGACCTTTTCGCCGAGCGCGCGGATCTGCTTGCCGACGGGCACGCCGCCGAAGATCACCGTCGATTTCAGCGAGGTGTAGCGAGCATAGGTGCGGATGCTGGCTTCGATCTGGGCCGAGAGCTCACGCGTCGGCGACAGGATGAGCGCACGCACCGAGCGGGCCGGCATCTGGCGCGGCTTGGCGAGCAGCCGATGCAGCATCGGCAGCGAGAAGGCAGCGGTCTTGCCGGTGCCGGTCTGGGCGGCGCCGAGCAGGTCACGGCCCTGGAGAATATGCGGAATGGCCTGCGCCTGGATCGGCGTCGGCGTTTCATAGCCCTCGGCCGCGAGCGCCTTGAGAAGGGGCTCGGCGAGGCCGAGATCGGTAAACTTGGTCAAGAAGGATCTTTCCGGACGCCGCGATGCGAGGGGCGCATGTGGGTTTCGGCTGCGCCGCAGGCTCGCATCCGGCCTGAACTCAAAATAGTCGGACCTGCCGGCGAACCGCTAGCCACAGCGCCGGCAGGCTTATCGTGGACCGGGGCCGCTATAGCATCGGACCGAAAAGCGGCTTCCACTTTTCGGAAAACTCCGATGCGATAACAAAGCGATGGATCATCGTGACCGCATCCTATCGGAGGCGCGATGATCCAGGCTCGCCCGGTCGATCAGGTATCAGCTCAGGCGACGACGAGGTTGCCGGCCGAGGTCTTGCCGGTCTTGCGATCGGCAACGAGTTCGTACGAGACGACCTGGCCGTCGCGCAGCTCGCGGAGACCCGCGCGCTCGACAGCGGAGATGTGGACGAACACGTCCTGGCCGCCGTTCTCAGGGGTGATGAAGCCGTAGCCCTTGGTGGCGTTGAACCACTTCACGGTGCCCTTTTCCATAGTTCCAGAATCCTTACGTTTCAGATCCGCGTATCGTTGCGACCCAGAGCTCGACGCGCGGACGTCTTGCAGTGGTATTGTAGCGATGTGTGGTGGATCTGAATCGTGCCCGCCGACCGGATTGCCCGCGCGGAGGATTGGCCAGAACCCGGCCGCATCTCGTCATACATCGGTGCGGATAGCACGAAATGCAAGAAGGGTCCAGCAAGGGCCGGGATCACGCATCTTACCTAGACAAGGTCATCCGGCTGCACATGCAGGGCCTGGGCAATCCGCTCCAGCTTCTCTGCCCCCGCGCGCCGCGCGCCGGTCTCGATCTGGCTGAGATAGGGCTGCGACAGACCAGCCGCCTGCGCGAGGCCGCTGACGCTCAGGCCGCGATGCTCCCGCCACACGCGGATCGGGCTTTCGCCCGCGAGAAGGCGCTCGACCATGGCCGCAGGCAGCAATTCCTCCTCGCCTGCCTCCAGCCGTTCGCGGAAAGCCCGCACCGCGGCGATGTCGACTGCGTCCTCGGCTGCGGCCAGCAAAAGCTGATAGTCCGCCTCCGAGAGCATCACCATCCGCTCACCATTGGGGGTCGTGAAGATTTGCGCGTTCATCATCTCAACCTCCTATTCGTAGACTGAGCCACGCGGCGCGATCCTCAAGATGGCGATGACGCGACCGTCCTCGGAAAACAAGATACGCCAATCACCAACCCGCAGCCTGAAGATGCCGGCTTCGCCCTTCAATGCTTTCACATTGTTGGCCAGCGAGCCTGGATCGGCGGCATACTGGTCGATCTTCAGGCGGATCGTAGCGGCGACATTGGCAGGCATCCGCCGCAACGTGCGCACGGCATCCTTGCTGTATGACACCAGCTTCATGGTCAATTCATAGCAAAACTATTGCTAAATGCAATATCTTTGCTCAACGCAGGCGTTCCACAACGCCGCACAAACCGCCCAGATCGGCCAGCTTGACGAAGCGATCATGCCCCGCCGGCTCCTCGGCGTGTTCCAGCACCCAGGTCAGCTCATGCGGCACATGGACGGCCCAGGAGCCGGCCTCCAGCGCGGGCAGGATGTCGGATTTCAGGGAATTGCCGACCATCATCGCCCGCCCTGCCCCGTCGCCATGGCGGTCGAAGATGCGCCCATAGGTCTCCGGCTTCTTGTCACTGACGATCTCGACCGCATGGAAGAAATCGCCCAGCCCGGATTGCGCGAGCTTGCGCTCCTGGTCGAAAAGATCGCCCTTGGTGATCAGCACCAGCCGGTAGTCGCCGGACAGCGTCGCAAGCGTCTCCTGAACATGCGGCAAGGTCTCGACCGGATGGGCCGCCATCTCGCGCCCGGCGGCGAGTATCTCGCCGATGACCGAAGCCGAGACCTGCCCCCGCGTGATCTCGATCGCCGTCTCGATCATCGAGAGGACGAAGCCCTTAATGCCGAAGCCGTAGAAGCCGAGATTGCGCTTCTCCGCCTCGAGCAAGCGCCCGGAAATCTCGGCCGCCTCGCCATGCTCGCCGAGCAGCGCGACGAAGCGGTCCTCCGTCATCCGGAAGAATTGCTCGTTCTGCCAGAGCGTGTCGTCGGCGTCGAAGCCGATGGTGGTGAGACTGGAGCGCATCGCCATTCCCTCGCAAAGCCCCAATAGTCAGCAGCGCCCAATGACAAGGCCGGACGCTGCTCAGGGGGCGAGCCTCAACGGATACACTGCTTCGGCAGCTCCGTCCGCTCCCAGGCCGCATAGGCCTGCGCGTCGAGCACGCGCAACTCGACTTGCGTCTCGCGAGACCGCTGACCGGAGGCCGCCGCCCCCCGGAAGCGCCCTTCGCTCTCCGGCTTGATGTCGACGATGTCGAGCAGGCCGGGAATGGCGGAAGACTGGATACCCAGATCCGGCAAGGACCAGTCGTGGATGACGTCCTCCGACGTCAGCTGGAGGCGTGTCGCTTCGCCGGCGGGCAGAACGAGCGGGCCCGAAATCACGCATTCCGAGGCGTCCGGCAGCCGGTAACTGTAACGCCAGCCGGATTGCCGGCCGGTAACTGCGACCGTGCGCGCCGGCGTGTCGGCGATCGGGCGTAGCAGGATGTCCAGGGCCTTCCCGCAGCCCTCGCGCATCGGCGCCGGCTTCTGGGCACAGATGCGCGACCATTCCTCGCTGCTCGGCGCAGCCAGGGCCGCACCGGACAGCAGAAGGAGGCCGGCGAACCCGGCGCTCCACCCGCATGCCCGGGTCGCGATCACGCGTCCTTCGCCTTGATCGCGCCGAGAGCCGCCTGCGCGGCGGCAAGCCGGGCGATCGGCACGCGGAAGGGCGAGCAAGAGACGTAGTCGAGGCCGACGCTCTCGCAGAAGCCGATCGAGGCCGGGTCGCCGCCATGCTCGCCGCAAATGCCGAGCTTGATGCCGGACCGGGTCTTGCGACCGCGCTCGGCGGCGAGCTTCACCAGTTCGCCGACGCCGTCCTGATCGATAGTGACGAAGGGATCGGCATCGAGCAGGCCCTTGGCGGTGTAGGAGCCGAGGAAAGAAGAGGCGTCGTCGCGGCTGATGCCGAGCGTCGTCTGCGTCAGGTCGTTGGTGCCGAAGGAGAAGAACTCCGCGCTCTCGGCGATCTCGGCGGCGCGCAAGGCGGCGCGCGGCAGTTCGATCATCGTGCCGACCTGATACTCGATCCTCGTGCCGCTCTCCTCGATCACGGCCTTGGCCATGGCGTCGATGCGCGCCTTGACGAGGTCGAGCTCGGGCTTGCCCATCACGAGCGGCACCATCACCTCGGGGATCACCGGCTTGCCGGTCTCCTTGGCGGCGATCACGGCCGCCTCGAAGATGGCGCGGGCCTGCATCTCCGCGATCTCGGGGAAGGCCACGGCCAGACGGCAGCCGCGGAAGCCGAGCATCGGGTTGAACTCGTGCAATTCGGCGGCGCGATGCTTCAGCGCATCCGGCGTGACGCCGAGCGCGGCCGCGACCTCGCCGATCTCCTTTTCGCCATGCGGCAGGAACTCGTGCAGCGGCGGATCGAGCAGGCGGATCGTCACCGGCAGGCCGCTCATGATGGTGAAGAGCTGGACGAAGTCCTGGCGCTGCACCGGCAGAAGCTTGGCGAGCGCAGCCCGCCTGCCCTTGTCGTCATGGGCGAGGATCATCTCGCGGACGGCCTGGATGCGGCCCTCGTCGAAGAACATGTGCTCGGTGCGGCAGAGGCCGATGCCCTCGGCGCCGAACTCGCGCGCGGTCCTGGCATCCTCCGGCGTCTCGGCATTGGCGCGGACCTTGAGGCGGCGGACCTTGTCGGCCCAGCCCATCAGCGTCGCGAACTCGCCGGACAATTCCGGCTTCTGCATCTTGATCTCGCCGAGCAGGACCTGGCCGTTGCCGCCGTCGATGGTAACGAAATCGCCGGCCTTCAGCGTGGTCGGGCCGATCGAGAGCGTGCCCTTGGCGTAGTCGATGCGGATCTGGCCGGCGCCGGAGACGCAGGGCTTGCCCATGCCGCGCGCGACGACCGCCGCATGCGAGGTCATGCCGCCGCGCGAGGTCAGGATGCCCTCGGCGGCGTGCATGCCGTGGATATCCTCGGGCGAGGTCTCGACGCGAACGAGGATGACCTTCTTGCCGGCCTTCTTGGCGGCTTCGGCATCGTCGGAATTGAAGACGATCTCGCCGGCGGCGGCGCCGGGCGAGGCCGGAAGGCCGGTGGTCAGCACGCGACGCTCGGCCTTGGGATCGATGGTCGGGTGCAGGAGCTGGTCGAGCGCGCCGGGCTCGACGCGGCCGACCGCATCCTCCTGCGTGATCAGGCCCTCGGTCGCGAGTTCGACCGCGATGCGCAGCGCCGCCTTGGCGGTGCGCTTGCCGGACCGGGTCTGCAGCATCCAGAGCTTGCCCTCCTGGATGGTGAATTCCATGTCCTGCATGTCGCGGTAATGCTTCTCGAGGATGCCGTAGATGCGGCAAAGCTCGGCATAGGCCTCCGGCATTTCCCGTTCCATCGAGGGCTTGTCGGAGCCCGCCTCGATGCGCGCCGCCTCGGTGATGTCCTGCGGCGTGCGGATGCCGGCGACGACGTCCTCGCCCTGGGCGTTGATCAGGAACTCGCCATAGAGCGCGTTCTCGCCGGTCGAGGGATTGCGGGTGAAGGCGACGCCGGTCGCGGAGGTGTCGCCCATGTTGCCGAACACCATCGACTGGACGTTGACCGCCGTGCCCCAGCTCGCCGGGATGCTGTTCAGCTCGCGATATTTGATGGCGCGGGCGTTCATCCAGGAGGAGAAGACGGCGCCGACCGCGCCCCAAAGCTGTTTCTCAGGCTCCTGCGGGAAGTCGGAGCCGAGCTCCTTCTTCACGATCTCCTTGTACTTGCCGACCAGCAACTTCCAGTCGGCCGCCTTGAGATCGGTGTCGAGATGGAGACCCTTGCGCTCCTTGTAGTCCTCCAGCGCCTCCTCGAAGAGGCCGTGGTCCACGTCGAGCACGACGTTGGAATACATGGTGATGAAGCGGCGATAGCTGTCCCAGGCGAAGCGCTCGTCGCCCGAGGCCTGGGCGACGGCCTCGACCGTCTCGTCGTTGAGGCCGAGATTGAGGACGGTGTCCATCATGCCCGGCATCGAGGCGCGGGCGCCGGAGCGGACCGAAACGAGCAGCGGATTGGCGGGGTCGCCGAAGGTCTTGCCGGTGAGCTTGCCCATGCCGGCGAGCGCGGCCTTGACCTGCCCGTCCAGCTCGGCCGGGAAGCTCTTGCCGTTGTCGTAATAGGCCGTGCAGACCTCGGTGGTGATGGTGAAGCCGGGCGGAACGGGCAGGCCCAGATTGCTCATCTCGGCGAGGTTCGCACCCTTGCCGCCGAGCAGGTTCTTCATTCCCGCCTCACCCTCGGCCTTGCCGTCGCCGAAGGTATAGACCCACTTCCCACCTGCCATCACATAGCCTCTTCTGTTCAACCGGACGAGGCGAACGCCGCGCCGGCGTGAAAGTTTCGTGTGCGTGCCGCCAATGACTCAGGGTCACGGGCCGCGGGGATGAGGCGCTCATGCCCAAACCGACATGAACAATCAATGAGCGTGTGCAGCATCGGCTGATGCAGCGCAATAGCACGGCTGGGTTGCGTCAAGCTCCCTTTCCGCGCGCGGCCCGGGGCCAGCGCAGCGGCCAGTTGACGATGCGCTCGGCGACCTCTTCCTCGGGCACCTCGTCCTCATTGGCGAAGACGCGGCCGCGCACGGAGACACCGGCCGCGACCACGGTCTCGGGATCGCCCGAGACCAGCGGATGCCACCAGGGCAGGTCCTTGCCTTCGGCGACGAGGCGATAGCCGCAGGTCGGCGGCAGCCAGGGCAGCGTGCGGACCTCCTCGGGCGTCAGCGTCACGCAATCCGGCACTTTCTGAGAGCGGTTCGGATAGTCCCGGCAGCGGCAGGTGCCGGCCTCGAACAGGCGACAGCCGACATCGGTCGCAAAAATGCGCCCGGTATCCTCATCCTCGAGCTTGACGAGACAGCAGCGGCCGCAGCCGTCGCAGAGCGATTCCCATTGCTCCGTCGTCATCGCCTCCAGCGGCGTCGTCAGCCAGAAGGGCTGCTCGTTCGGCGGGGTCTGCGTCATGGCAGGCTTATGCGCCGACGGACGCGAAGATGGAAGACCGTCGAGGTCCACCCAAGGTCGCGACGGCACAACATTCGGCGCAGTTCACGGTCCCAAGTACGAAATTTACCGTCCCGCCTCTTATCCCGGCGCCGGGCATGCCTATGTGTCCATTCCCTGGCGCTCGCCTGTTGCCAAGACGGCAAGCTCGCGGCAGGACTTAGACCGGGGGCCATTCGGAAAGCCTGGAACGCCATGGAGTTCAGGAAGGCGGGCTGGAGGACGCGGCTGAAGCGCTTCGCGCTGGCCGCCGACTCATGGCTGGACGCCGGCCTGTGGGGCGCGGGCCGCCGCGCCGGCGAAATCCATGAGCGCATCCGCAGCGTCGCCGACCGGCTGACCGTCACGGGCGGCAAGCGCATCGCCGCCGAATTTGCCAGCGAAGGGCTGAATATCGGCATCGTCGGCGCCATCATCGTGCTGATGCTGGCCTTGCCCTCTTTCCGGATCGGCAACGAAGAAGCGCTCAGGAATCAGGTCTTCGCAGTCACCTTCCTCGATCGCTACGGCATGCCGATCGGCCATCGTGGCGCCCGGCACGACGATTCGCTCAAGCTGGAGGAGATGCCGGACCATCTGCTCAAGGCCGTGCTCGCCACCGAGGACCGGCGCTTCTACGACCATTTCGGCATCGACCTGATCGGCACCTCGCGGGCGCTGCTGGTCAATACCCGCGCCTCCGGCGTCGTCCAGGGCGGCTCGTCGCTGACCCAGCAGCTCGCCAAGAACCTCTTCCTCAACAACGAGCGCTCGCTCGACCGCAAGATCAAGGAAGCCTTCCTGGCGCTCTGGCTGGAGACGCGGCTGAGCAAGAACGAGATCCTCAAGCTCTATCTCGACCGCGCCTATATGGGCGGCGGCACCTTCGGCGCGGCGGCGGCGGCGGAATACTATTTCGGCAAGTCGGTGCGGGACGTCACGCTGGCCGAGGCCGCGATGCTCGCCGGCCTGTTCAAGGCGCCGACGAAATATGCGCCCCATGTCAATCTGCCGGCCGCCCGCGCGCGCGCCAACGACGTGCTCAACGCCATGGTCGATGCCGGCTTCATGACCGCCGGCCAGGTCGACAGCGCCAAGCGCAATCCGGCGACGCCGATCGACCGCAAGCGCGATTCCAGCCCCGACTACTATCTCGACTGGGCGTTCGACGCGGTGAAGGAACTCGCCTCCGAGGGCAAGCTCGGCGCCGACCGCGTGCTGACGGTGAAGACGCCGCACGACACCGCGATCCAGGAGCGCGCCGACGAGGCGATCGAGTCGATCCTGCGCCAGCATGGCCCGGCCTACCGCGTGAAACAGGCCGCGACAGTCGTGATGGACCCGGACGGGGCCGTGCGCGCCATCGTCGGCGGGCGGGACTATGGCGCGAGCCAGTTCAACCGCGCGACGGCGGGCCAGCGCCAGCCCGGCTCCTCGTTCAAACCCTTCGTCTACGCCGCCGCGCTCTCGGCCGGACTCTACAAGCCGAACACCATCGTCACCGACCGGCCGGTCTGCATCGGCAACTGGTGCCCGAACAATTACGGGCGCTCCTATGCCGGATCGATGCCGCTGACAGTCGCGCTGGCGAAGTCGATCAACACGATCCCCGTGCAGATGTCGATCGCCATCGGCCGCGCCACCGGCGAGACGCATGAGGCGCGCGCGGCCACGATCGGCCGCAAGAAGATCATCGAGACGGCCCATGCCATGGGCCTGACCACGCCGCTGACCGACACGGTCTCGCTGCCGATCGGCGCGGGCGAGGTCACGGTCATCGACATGGCCGCCGGTTATTCCGTGCTCGCCAATGGCGGGCGCCGGGCGAAGCCCTATGCCGCGATCGAGATCGCCAATTCGCAGGGCGAGGTGATCTACCGTCACGACCGCGACGAGCCGGAACCGAAGCAGGTGCTGAGCCCGCAGGTGGCCCAGGACATGAACTTCATGCTCTCGAAAGTGCCGACCGAAGGCACCGCGCGCCGTGCCGCGCTGGAGGGCGTCGTCACGGCCGGCAAGACCGGTACGACCAACGGCTACAAGGACGCCTGGTATGTCGGCTATTCCGGCAATCTCGTCGGGGCCGTCTGGTTCGGCAACGACAATTCCGCCGAGACCGCGAACATGACCGGCGGTTCGCTGCCGGCGATGACGTGGAAGGAGATCATGCAGTTCGCCCATCAGGGGCTGGAGCTGAAACCGATCCCCGGCGTGCCCGCCGTCGATCCGAAGGGGGCAGCGATCGCCAAGGCCGGCAGCGCCGCGACACCGGCAAGCACGGTATCCGGCCCCGGCGCCGGCCATATGCCGCGCCAGTCCTTCGAGGTGCTCTCGGCCGTCGGTTCGCTGTTCAAGGCCGTGGAGCCACGGCGCGTGGCCAGCCGCCCCGTGCAGGTCGGCATCCGCGAGATATCGGGCAACGAGCCGCGGGTGCGCTGAGGCTGTTGACGATCATCGTTGCGAGGGGTCAACTCCGCCTCGTCATGGAAACGCGGGTCATCCCGGCCGGAGCGAAGCGAAGAGCCGGGATCCATTCCTGAACCTTGTTCGGAAGCGCCCCGGCATGGATACCGGGTCAAGCCCGGGATGACGCGTGTTTCCGCAGACCATCAGTAGCCTTCGAGTGGAAGGACAGCGTGCGGATTCTCGACCTCGCCTATATCCTCGCCCTCGGGGCCGGGCTCGGCCTCGGCTCGGCGCATTGGGCCGTTGCCGGGCGCCCTGCTATCGGCAAGGTCGAGGTCGGCGCCTGGACGGCCTGGCCGCGCAGCGGCAGCCGCGAGGTCGATCCCTATATGCGCGCCTATCTCGCCCGCGGCGTCCATCTGCCGTTCGGCTCCGGCGAGGGCCTTGAGCTGATCGCCGAGCGGGACGATGCCGGGCAGACGCTGGACGGGCGCTGCCGCTACCGGCTCTCCGGCGCGACGCCGACGACGCGCGGCTGGACCATCGGCATCACCGATGGCGACGGGCTGCCCTTCCGCCTGCCGCTGGAGCGCACGAGCTTCACCGATTCGGAGATCGTCCGGCCGGAGGACGGCGGCCTTGCCATCGTCGCCTCCGCCGCGCCGGAAGCCGGCAACTGGCTGCCCCTGCCGGCGAGCGGGCGCTTCCAGATCCGCCTGCGGCTCTACGACACGCCGATTTCCAGCCAGACCGGCGAGACGCGCGCCAGCAACCTGCCGCGCATCACGCGTGCCGATTGCCGATGAGCGCCGTCAGCCACGATCCGCCGGAACGGCACAATCCGCCCTTCGCCGGCTGGCGGATGCGCCTGCGCGCCGGGTTCGCGCGTTTCGCCCTGACGACGCTGGCAGGCCTCCTCCTCGCGGCGATCGTGCATATCGTCACCGTTCTGGCGATTCCCGCCCTCTCGCGGCACGATGCCGCCCATGCCTATCGCGATCTCGGCACCGAGGGGCATGCCGAGCCGGTCCCTTCCCCCGGCAACAGCCGCGGCCTGCCGGCCCTGCGCGAGGCCGATCCCCATGTCGTCACGGCCATCTGCAGCTATGATCTCTCGGCCGGGCCGATGCGGATCGTCGCCCGCACCGGCACGCTGCCGCTGGGCCTGACGCTGCATCGGCAAGGTGGCGGCGTGCTCTATGCGATCACCGACCGCGCCGCGATCCGCGGCATGCTCGAATTCCTGGTGATGACCGAGACCCAGCGCGACGAGCGCATCGCCGCCGACGAGGAAGGCGAAACCAGCCGGGAGCTGCGCATCGTCTCCGATACCGAGCAGGGCCTGATCGTGGCGCGTGTCCTGCAGCGCCTGCCCTCCGACCGGGCCGATGCGGAGGCGCTCGCGACCGGCGTCGCCTGCGGGGCGGCGAATTGAGTTGAGCTGGTCAGGCTTTTAACGCGCTGGTCATCCCGGACGGAGCGAAGCGGAGATCCGGGATCCATTCCTGAACCTCGATCGGCCGCGCTCCGGAATGGATCCCGGGGCAAGCCCGGGATGACGCCGTGTTTCCGCGGAAAATCTCCGCTCCTACCCCTTATAGACGACGGGGCGCTTGCCGCCTTCGCCGAAGGCGCCGTTGAGCTGCATCTGGCAGAGCGGCTTGGCTTCCATCTCCAGCGCCATGATCGCGCGCTCGGCCCGGACGGCCTCGCGCGAGGGCATCTCGACGACGAGATTGGAGAGCGCATAACGGTAGCTGCGGATGCGGAAATCGATGCGCTCGCAGACCCAGAAGATGAGCCCCTCGTTCTCGACGACGCGCGCCATCGCCGGCTCCTGCTTGTCGGGGGAGACGTCGGGCGACGATTCCGCCGCGCGCATGCGCACCCGGTCCATGTTCACGACGCGCCCGGCATTGGCCCGGAAGGGGCCGATCAGCAGGCGGTCGGCATTGGCATCCTCCGTCAGCCGGTTGTAGCGCGAGGCCTGCGAAGCGAAGGACATCGAGGTCAGCGCCCGGAAATAGTCGCCGACATCGGTCGACTGGGCCGCCACGGGCAGGATGCGGGTATGGGCGAGATTGGAGACCTCGCCCTGGAAGATGCTGCGCTCATGGCCGGGCATGACGAAGCGCCAGGCGCGGTCGCGCATCTGCTCCTCGTCATCGGTCAGGCGGAAATAGGATGCATGCTCGCCGCGGAAGGTCGCGGACCAGAAGCCCGCCTCGGGCGCGATCAGCTGCGTCCAGACCGTCGGCCGCGGACGGCCGAGATCGCCTGTCGTGGCGGTGCAGGCCGAAACCGACGCAGCCGCCAGCAAGGCGATGAGCAGCTTGGCCGGCCCTCGTGTCACGCAGGCTGCCTGCGCGAGCTCTTGCGCGGCACGGCCTTGCGGGGCCGCCCGGCGGAGGCCTTGGCGGCCGGCGGCCGGACCTCGGGCGCGCGCTCGTAGCGAACGCCCGTGAAGAACAGGATTTCCGCCGTCTGCGGCGGAAGGGAGCCGGCTGAAGCCGACTGCGGGCGCCGCTGCGGCGCAAAGGGGATGACGACGGCCATGATGCGCCTCCTTATCCAGCGCCAGAGTTGCAACGCGAAGGCAGGCGAGGTGCGGGCAGCACCGAGTCGCAAGGCCCCGCAAGCCCATCAGGCCCGGACATGGTTAACGCAGCCTTAACGGTCGGGGATTAATGCTGCTGCATCTTCGGTTTCCCGATCCGAGCCCGCCATGCCTGCATCCATCTCCAAGGAACTCGCCGATCTCGCCCGCCTCGCGCGGGATGGCGGGCTCGACCTCAGCCCGATCTCGCTGCGGGTGAAGGCGGATCTGCTGCTGTCCTCGCCGCAGCCCTCGCCGGCCGACCTGGCCGCCTTCAGCGAGATGGCCGAGGCGCTGCTGCCGGGCATCGACGAGGCGACGGCCCTGATCCTGGCCCGCAAGCTCGCCGGCTGGGCCCGGACGCCCGCGCCAGTACTCTCGGGGCTCTCGGCGAAAGGCGGCGCCGTGCTGGCCGAGCTGTTGCGCCATGGCATGCCCGTCCCGGAGGCCGAGATCGAGCGCCTCGTCGAGACCGGCGACGAGGCGATGCGCGCGGCGCTCGCCGTCCGTTCCGACCTGACGGCCCAAGCCGTCATCATGCTGGTCGCGGATGCGAATCGTGCGTTCGACCTCGCCCTGATCGCCAATCACAACGCCCCGATGCCGCGTGCGGCCGTCGACAGCCTGATCGCGCGGGCACGGGTGGAGCCGGCTTATCGGCCCGGCCTGCTGGCACGCCCCGACCTGTCCAATCTGGAGCTCGCGCCGCTGTTCCTCCATGCCGGCGTGGAGCGGCGTCTCGCAATTCTCGAATCGCTGATGGCACGCGAAGCCCTGCATCCGAGCGAGCGGCGCCCTGCCCTTACCGGCCCGGCCTTCGCCGGCTGGCTCGACCTCGCGGCCGAGGATCGTAGCGCCGCCTTTGCCGCCATCGCCGAGCATCTCGGCGGCGGTGCGACCATGGCCGCAGCCATGGCCGGCGATGCGTCGCGGGACCTTGCGGCGCTGGCGCTGACCGCGAGTGGCACCACCGTCGAGGAAGCGACGCGCTTCCTGATCCGGCTCGGCGACGAGACCGCCCATTCGGTCGAGCGTATCTTCGCGCTGGTCGCGCTGATGCGCGCGGTGAGGCCCGCCATCGCCTTTCGCCTCGCCATGCATATCGCCGGAACGGCAGCGCCAGCGCCGCAACGGCGTGGCCAGCATCAGCCGGCGATGGACCCGAGCGGAACGCCCTCACGTGCCGGCAACGCCCGGCCGGACGTCCAGCCGGCCATGTCGGAAGTGCTTGGAAAGATCGGCCGGCGGGACCGCGGCTGAGCCGGCGCGCTTCAGAGTCTGTCTGAGAACGCCCTCAGCCCTCATCCTGAGGAGCCATTCCCTTGGAATGGCGTCTCGAAGGATGCTTCAGGAGGTTCGGGTGCCCGTTGGAGCATCCTTCGAGACGCCGCCAGCGCGGCTCCTCAGGATGAGGGCTGAGGTTCCAAGCGGCTCTGAGCGGATCCAGTCAGCTCTCGACGAGCTGCAACCGGGGATCGCCGGCCCGGTTCTCGATCTCGACCAGCCAGAGATCGCCGTCGAAACGCAATTCGCGATCGACGCGGTCCTCGATCGCGAGCGGATCGGCATCGAGCAGCAGCTGGAAGCGGCGCTCGCCATCATCCTCGGCCAGGGCCTGCGGCGCCGGACCGTAGAGCGCGGCGGTGCCGTCCAGCCGGTCGAGCTTGACGAAGATGGCACCGGCCTCGCGCGCGCCGCGACGGCGCAGCACAGCCACGAGGCCTTCCAGCCCCGCCTGCCGCAGATAGGCCGAAACCCAGAAATCGCTGGTCAGGCGCGCCATCGCGGGCGCGCCGATCAGGTACGCGGCGCCGCGCCGGAGCGATTGGCGGATTTCACGTCCGCCGGCGGGCGCAGGTCGCCATTGATCAGATCGGCGATCGGATCGCGCGCGGGAGCCGTCGCGGCGCGGGGAGCAGCGGCCGGGGCCGCCGGCGCCGCAGCGCGCGGCGCGGCCTGGACGGGAGCGGGCGGACGCGGCTGAGCCTCGCGGGCGGCCTGCGTCTGCGAAAGGTCGCTGGGGCGCGCCGGCGGGCGGATCGGCTGCACGGGCACCTCCGTCGCCGGGGCCGGTGCGGGAGCAGGCGCCGGCTCGGCGCGGCGCTCGGTCGTCGTCCGCGACTGAGTGGTCGGCGTGGAGGCGGAGAGCATCGGGGCGGGATGGCGCGCCTTCTGGAACATCAGCGCATTGGCGACGATGGCCAGCGAGACGATGCCGAAGGCGAGCATGATGAGCGCCCTGCCCGGCCGCTTGCCGGCGACGCGCGCGACGCGGCCAAGCCAGGTCGTCTTGCGGCGCGCCGGCTGGGCGCGGCGCACCGGAGCTGAGAGGGAAGCGCCGGAATGGGCGCGGGCGGCCATGGTCATCGACATTACGTCAGCTCGTCTTCAAGCGGTCAGGCGGAGAGGTTCTTTGGTTTCGAGGCCCCGGCGCGGAGCCCGGGCGAAGGTCACGATCTTGGCGGGCTGCTCGACGCTATCCGCACCGCCGACCGGCAGGCGGACAGAGACGCGCGTGCCGACGCCCGGCGCGCTCTCGACCGTCAGGCGGCCGCCATGCAGGCCGACGAGCCCGCGCACCACGGAGAGGCCGAGGCCGGTGCCCTCATGGGTCCGGTCATAGGCGCCCTTGGCCTGAAAGAAGGGATCGCCCAGCCGCGGCAGGTCGGCCGCGGCGATGCCGATGCCGGTATCGGAGACGGAGAGGTCGATGGTGTCGCCGTCGCGCACGACGGCCAGCGTCACGCGCCCGCCGGCCGGGGTGAACTTGATGGCGTTGGACAGCAGGTTGAGCACGACCTGCTTCAGCGCGCGCCGGTCGCCTTCCATGGCGGGCAACACCGGGCCGATGACGCGTTCCAGCGCGATGCCGCCTGTCTCGGCCCGCAGCGCCATCAGCGCGCAGCAATCCTGCGCCATCACGGCGAGGTCGATCGGCTCGCGTTCGATGGTCATCGCACCGCTCTCGATCTTCGAGATGTCGAGCAGCGTGTTCACGACCTCGAGCAGGTGATGGCCGGAGGCATGGATGATGCGGGCGTATTCCAGGCGCTTTTCGGCATCGAGCCAGCCATTGTCCTCGGCGCTCAGCATCTCCGAGAAGCCGATGATGGCATTGAGCGGCGTGCGCAATTCATGGCTCACCGTCGCCAGGAACTGGCCCTTGACGTCATTGGCCCGCAGCGCCTCGGCATGGCCGCGCTCGCGGGTCTCCTCGTCGGCGCGGCGCGCCGTGACGTCGCGCATCACGCAGACGACGGCAGCGCCATCAGCAGCGGCGGCGCCGGCGACGCGGCAGGCCTGCATCTCCAGCCAGAGCGAAACCGGCAGGCGGGCCTCGCCCGTGCCTTCACGCGGCACGAAGAGCGTGCGGAAGCAGACCGTCACGCCCTCCTGGCCATGGGCGGCGTCGCTCAGAGCCTTCAGGAAGAGCGGCCGGTCGGCGATATGGACACGCTCGAACAGGCCGCGGCCGAGCAATTCGCGCGGATCGGCACCAGCGAGCGTGCGCGCCGCGGCATTGGCGAAGACGACCGCGCCGCTGGCATCATGCCAGGTGACGAGATCGCCGACATGGTCGAGCAGCAGCTGCGAACGCGCGTCGGAGACGCGCTGCTCGCGCTCCTCGGCATGGCGCCGGCGCAGCAGTACGGCCGTCACGACCAGCGCCTGGGCCAGCGCGGACATGGCCAGAAGCGGCATCGCCTCGGCCGTCCACGGCGCCGCTTCGGCGAAGAGGCCAAGCCCGTGCAGGCCGATCGCCGCGAGCAGAGCCGCGACGGCAATCCAGCCGGCCCGCAGCATGAAGCCGCGCGAGCCGAAGAAGGCCGCCTCGACCGGCACGACCGCCAGCCACAGCAGCAGGGGAGACGAAAGACCGCCGGTCGCACCCGCGAGCGCAACGATGAAGAGCGACATGGCCGCGGAAGAGAGTGCATGCGCCGCGCCAAGGCGGCCGGTGCGGGACACGAAGGCGACGGACAGGACCGCAAACGCCGCAGCGGCGATCATCGCCGCCTCGAAGGCGCCGGGCGCACCGCGCCAGGCCAGATAAGCGGGAGCGAGGCCGAGCATGCCGCCGCCGACGAGCAGGCGCGACAGAACGAAACGTTCGTGACGCTGCCTTTCCGCCGGGTCCGACTGCACCGATGCATGCACCAGTGCCGCCGCCTGTGTCCTCAATGCTGTCATCGCCATACGGAACGCAACGCCTTACTCTTGCGGATACCCCCATCCGCTTGGCTCAATCTCGCCATGGCTGGTTTAAGCGGGGCTTAAGGCGCCCGACGTCGAAACGGGCCGCCAGACCGGTTCTCTAATTTTTCCGATGATTTTTCATAGACTTATATCAGCGCGACGCGTTTTTCCGAATGACTTCGATGTTCATGGCAAGGTGAACGGAACCTGAAGATCATGGATGGCATTCGACTCGCATTTGAGCGTTCGAAATGACGCGATTTTTGCGGGTCCCGGCCTAGATTGTTCTCGCGGCGCATGAGAGGCGCCGGCGACGGAGACCGACATGGCCTATCTGCTGCGCAAGATCGCGATCATCGGCCTGATCGCCGTGAATTCGCCCGTGCACAGCGGCAAGCCGGCCGATGCCGCCTTGCCCCAGGTGGCGCGGCAGATCACCGAGACCGTTCGCGCGGAGAGCCGCACCGTGGCCGGCAGCCTGACGGCGGCGCGCGAGGCGGCCGAAATCCTCGCGGGCATGGACCCCGTGCTGCGCGAGCGCATACTGAACGCCGCGGCGACCGCCGTGATCGGGAAGCAGGGCGCGCAGCGCTGACCGCTTGACGCCCTCCCGCAATCGCGGGAAGAGGCCGGCATGACGACAAGCCTCGACGACATCGTCGCGAATTTCGAACTGCTCGACGAGTGGGACGATCGCTATCGCTACCTCATCGAACTCGGCAAGGGTCTCGAGCCCCTGCCCGAGGACGACCATACCGATGCCAACAAGGTGCGCGGCTGCGCGAGCCAGGTCTGGCTCGTCGCGCATCGCGAGGGCGGCAGCGGGCCGCAGACCCGGCTGCATTTCATCGGCGACAGCGACGCCCATATCGTGCGCGGGCTCGTGGCGCTGGCGCTGGCGATCTTCTCCGGGCGGGAAGCGTCCGAAATCCTCGCGACCGACGCCTTCGCCATCTACGAGCGCCTCGGCCTCGCCGCGCACCTCACGCCGCAGCGCTCGAACGGGGTGCGCGCGATGATCGACCGGATCAAGCGCGACGCCCAGGCTGCGGCCGCGACCTGAGCGCATTCAGCCGGCCGCCGGGAACTCGCTCGGCCGGGCACCTTCCGCCTGCCAGCTGCGCATTCCGGATGGCCGGGCACGGCGGTCCAGGCCGTAATGCGTCACCAGCGCAGCCAGCGCGACCCGCAGCACGACCTTGGCCGAGCGCGACGGCCAGCGGCGCTCCTTCTCGACGAGATCGAGCCCCTTGAGAAAGCCGCAGATATCGATCGCCAGCCCCGAGAGCTCCGGGCCAAGGCGGTCGCAGGCGAGCCTGACGCGCTGTCGCGCCGCGAGCGCCGTGTCGGACGCGCCGGCACCATCGCGGGACCCCGATCCCGCCTGCTCCGGCGTGAAGGCAGCATCCCAGTTCATCGTCGTACGCGGCAACATGCCCGACAGGGTGATGTCGGCCCGGAAGCGTTCTCCCGCCGCGAATTCGGCATCGCTGATCTGAGGCTTGCCGTCCTTGCCCGGCCGGCGATGCAGCCAAAGCAGCGGGCTTTCGCGATCATCCATGGCGGGAGCGGACGTCTGTTCGACTTCAGGTCGCTGCGTTCGTGCGGACGTCCGGGCCGGCTTGGAGGCCGCAAGGCCAAGCCGGGCAGCGCTGCCCTCGACAGCCCATGACACAAGGCCCTCGGCCTCCAGCGCCTGCACCGTTTCGGCCGCGACATAGCCGGCCCCGAGGCTGGTGCCGTTCACCGTTCGGAACAGAGCGATGCGGCCGCAACCCAAGGGAGAAACGAGGCCGTAGCATCCAGGGCCAGCGAGATGCTTGAGCAGCCGATTGCGCTCGGCGTTTTCGATCCCGGCGGTCATCGGCCGACCTCCGCAGGCTGGCCACGCAACTTCGCCATCGTGGCGAGGAGTGCGGCTTCAAGCGCGGTCAGGCCAAGTTCCAGGCCCGGATCGTCACGGCGATCCTCGATGAGGGCACAGGCATGGCGGACGGTGGTGCGATCCCGCCCGAAGCAGATGCCGACGCGGGTCAGGCTGAGGCCGAAGGCGACATGGGAGAGATACATCGCCGTCTGCCGGGCAAGCGCGACCGGCTTCCTGCCGCGGGTCGCGGAGCGCAGGCCGGAGAGCGGAATGCGCGCAGCCGCCACGGCGGCCACTTCCGCCAGTCGTGCGCCGGCAGTCGCATGCAAGACGGTTTGCGATTGGCCGCTTTCTGAGTTCATGATATGTTCCCAATCAGACGCTGCCCGCCGCCCTTGGCGAGCGCGACATTGATAGGACTATATTCTTATATCCAATCTGACAAGCCCATGGACGGCTTTATCCCCGCCCCTCGCCCGGGAGACGCGCAACAAAAAAGCCGCCGAGGTCATCGGCGGCTTTTTCGTATCGGCAGATCTTGAGCGTTTCGGCGCTTGCTTGAACTGGCGCAGTAACGCGTCCCCGCGGCAAGCGGTACGCCGGAGCCTCTGCTCAGCGACGCTTGCGGCGCTGCTGGCCGAGGCCCATCTTCTTCGCAAGCTGAGAGCGCGCCTCGGCATAGTTCGGCGCGACCATCGGATAGTCCGGCGGCAGGCCCCACTTCTCGCGATACTGCTCGGGAGACATGTTGTACTGCGTGCGCAGGTGGCGCTTCAGCGACTTGAACTTCTTGCCGTCCTCGAGGCAGATCAGATAATCGGCCGTGATCGACTTCTTGACGGGAATCGCGGGCTTGGGAGCCTCGACCTGGACCACCGGAGCGGCGCCGCCGATCACGCGGCTGAGCGCCGAGTGGACTTCGCTGATCAGGGCCGGCAGGTCGGAGGCAGGCACGGAATTGTTGGAGACATAAGCGGAAACGATATCCGCCGTCAGCTCAATGAAATCCGCTCCGTCGGTCTCGGTCATGGCGATGTCTCTCCTTATCGTTCTTGGTAGCGTTTTGCGCTGATCATCCACCGCCGGGCATCCGATAGCCTGAATAATACTACCAATAGTGGGTCAAGCACCATCGGCCCAGAATCGGACATCGCGGACTGATCGGGATATGCGTTTAGTCGATACCGTTTAGCTGTGCAAGTCAACAAATCTCAACAATTGAGACGTTCAAAGCTCAATAAATCACCACGCGGATGCTGCATTGCACTGATCGACAAAATCAAAGCCGGCTCCCGCCGGATATCTTGCAAGCTGTTCCCCGCCCCTCTACCTGTCGCGTCCCACGTCGGAGATCGTCATGAGCCCGGATCAGGCCCGCCACTCCCCCAGCGTCGCGCGCCGCAGGCGGGGGCGCCTGCCATCTCCGCCGCGCGCCGAAATCCGGACGACGGAAACGCAGGTCCATGGCGTTACCCTGCGCGACGATTACGGCTGGCTGCGCGCCGGGAACTGGAAGGATGTCTTGCGGGAACCCGATGTCCTGCCGGCTGACATCCGCAGCTATCTCGACGCCGAAAACGCTTACTGCAAGGCGCTGATGGCGCCGACCCGGGCCTTGCAGAAGGACCTCGTCAAGGAAATGCGCGGCCGGATCAAGGAGGACGACTCGAGCGTCCCGCAGCCGGACGGGCCGTTCCTCTACTATTCGCGCTATCGAAAGGGCGCCGAGCATCCGCTGATCTGCCGCAGGCCGCGTGCCATGGCCGGCAAGAGCGGCCGGGCGGGCGAGCAGATCATGCTCGATGCCGACGCGCTGGCCGGGGACAAGGATTTCTTCGATCTCGGCGACGCAGAGCACAGCCCGGACCACCGCCTGCTCGGCTGGAGCGCCGACGAGGCGGGCTCGGAACTGCACACGATCCATATCAAGGACCTGGAGAGCGGCAGCGACCTTCCCGATCTCGTCAAGGACACGACCGGCGAGATCATCTGGGCCAGCGATTCCCGCTCTTTCTTCTATGTCGCGCTCGATGCCGACCACCGCCCGTCGCAGGTGAAGCGCCATCGCCTCGGCACGCCGGCCGAGACGGATGAATTGCTGCATGACGAAGCCGATGCCGGCATGTTCGTCGATATCGACAAGACCCAGTCCGGCCGCTTCCTGCTGATTACGATCGGCGATCACGAGACGTCGGAAACCCGCATCCTCGATCTCGACCGGGCAGATGCACAGCCGGTGCCCGTCGCAGCGCGCGAACCGGGCCGCCAGTATAGCCTGGAGCATCACGGCGACGTCTTCGCGATCCTGACCAATGCCGATGGCGCCGAAGACTTCAAGATCGTCACGGCCCCCGTCGATGCGCCGGCCCCGGCCAATTGGCGCGACCTGATCGCGCACAAGCAGGGGCGCCTGATTCTCGACCATGTCTGCCTGAAGGGGCGCCTGATCCGGCTGGAGCGCGAGGATGGGCTGCCGCGCATCGTCATTCGCGATCTCGCCAGCGGAGCGGAAAGCAGCATCGCCTTCGACGAGGAAGCCTATGGGCTCGGCATGGATGCCGGCTACGAATTCGAGACGGATACGCTGCGCTTCATCTATGCCTCGATGGCGCGCCCGGCCGAAACCTATGATTACGACCTCGCCACCGGCGAGCGAACCTTGCTGAAGCGGCAGGACGTGCCGTCCGGTCATGATCCGGCGAAGTACAAGGTCCGCCGGATCTTCGCCACCGCGCCGGATGGCGCGCGCGTGCCGATCTCGATCCTGCATCTGGCCGATCTCGCTCTCGACGGCAGCGCGCCTTGCCTGCTCTACGGCTACGGTTCCTATGGCTCGGCGATGTCCGCCTCGTTCCGGACCCGGCCGCTCAGCCTGGTCGATCGCGGCTTCGTCTACGCGATCGCCCATGTGCGCGGCGGCACGGAGAAAGGCTGGCGCTGGTATCTCGACGGGAAGCGCGAGAACAAGCGCAACACCTTCACCGATTTCATCGCGGCAGCCGGGGCGCTGATCGACGCAGGCTTCACGACACGCGGGCGCATCGTCGCCGAGGGCGGCAGCGCCGGCGGCATGCTGATGGGCGCGGTCGCCAATATGGCGCCCGAACTCTTCGCCGGTATCGTCGCGGAGGTTCCCTTCGTCGACGTGCTCAACACGATCCTCGACGACACCCTGCCGCTGACGCCGCCGGAATGGCCGGAATGGGGCGACCCGATCCGCGACGTGAAGGCCTTCGAGACGATCCGCAGCTATTCGCCCTACGACAATGTCACGGCGCAGGCCTATCCGCCGATCCTCGCCATGGGCGGATTGACCGATCCGCGCGTGACCTACTGGGAACCGGCCAAATGGGTCGCGCGGCTGCGCGCCACGATGACCGGCGGCGGGCCGGTCATGCTGCACACCAATATGGATGCCGGCCATGCCGGCTCGGCCGGGCGCTTCGACTCGCTGAAGGAAACGGCGCTGGCCTATGCCTTCGCCATCCATACGGTGGGCGAAGGCTGGGACGCGGCGAAGGGCGTCTGATCAGACGCCCAGCCGGCTCTTCTCGCTGGCGAGATAGACCTTGAGCTCGTCCATCGACGCGAAGCTGTACTCGCCATCGGGCGTCCGTGCCCGGATCGAGCCGTCGGCATAGATGGTGAAATGCGCATCGCCGACCTGATAGGCGCCGACGATGCCTTCATCCGAGGCCGGACGAGGATCCGCAGCGGCCGGGGCCTGCTCGACCTGCGGCTCCTCTACGGTGGCGATATCGGGCTGCTCATCCGCGATCGGGGCGTCCAGCCACTCTTCCCGCACCGGCGTCTCGGCCGCAATCGGCTCCTCGACAGCCTCCGGTTCCGGCGCGATGTCGAACACCTGGGGCTCCGTCCGCGGGGGCCAGAGCGGCGCCACGTCGGCAACGGCAGGCTGCTGCTCAGCCGGCGGCGCATCAAGCCAAGGTTCCTGCCGGGGCGAGGCGCGATCCATCCAGGCTTCCGCCGACGCGAAGGGATCGGGCTCGCGGGAGAAGGACGGCTCGATGCGGCCGGTTTCGCGCTCCGGCTCGTTCAGATGGCCGGCAAGGCTCGCGCGCAAGGCGCTGAACTCGTCGAGATCGGTGGCGCTTGCGGCCGCAGCCGGCGCCTCGACGGCTCCGGCATGAGCCGATGGCTGTTCTTCCTCGATCTGCTCTTCCAGCGCCCTCTCGTCCGACAGTTCGTCAACGAAAGACGACGGCTCGTCTTCGACAACGCTCTCCTCTTCGGCGGCCGGCAGGGCCTTTGCGACAACCGGATCGGCCGGCTCCTGCTCGTCGGCCTCGAAGGAGAAGGGATGTCCGGGGGGCTGCAACGGGGCAGCCGACAGCGCCTCTTCGAACATGTCGGGCAGCGGCTCGGCATCCTCGGCCGCGGCGGTTTCGGCAGCCGGCTCGGGCTCATCCTCGGCGACCGGTTCCGGCTCCTGCAGGTTCCGGGCGACGAGCGTGCCGAACAGGTCCCTTTCCTCACGCGGCGGTTCGACCTCGGCGGAAGCGGGCGCGCTTTCGGTATCGGACGATGAAAGGCCCTGGGCGACCGCGCCCGTCGCTACGGCACCGGCGACGGCGCCGATCGCGGCAGGAGCGATGGCTGGAGAGAATGAGGGATATTCGGCACGCGGTGCCGCAGGCGGCGCGAACGGGGCGACATCGGCCGCCGCAACGTCCCGCACCGGAAGCTCGGCACGAAGCTCCAGCGCCTCGACCAGCTCGCGGCGGAGGACTTTGACTTCCTTCAGCACCCAGGCGAGCGACATCAGGATCAGGCCGGCGCCGCTCGCGATCGAGCCGATGATGACCTGCGTGAAGCCGCGCTCCAGCACCAGATAGGGCCAGCCGTCATAGATGGCATAGGCGCCACCGCCGAACAGGAGCAGGCCCAGAATGGTAAAAATCGCGATCAATTCGGTATCCTTGCAGGGCCGGACCGGCGCCAGGCCGTAGCGAGCGTCGCGTCACTATCTAACGTATTGAATAAGGGAGAGTTTCCAATCGGCACGGCTTAGGGCGAGAAATCTGGCGCGATTGTGGCGGCCTGTCGAGAAGACATATGCTTTTCGCAGCAGGAGCGGTTGTGGACCGGCGCGCAGGCGCTTAACTATCGCGAGGAATGGCAGGGCCTCCACGGCTCAGCCTGCCCCCGGCAGGCCATTCTCATTTCAAGCGATTTCACAGCCCAAGGAGAGGCCTCATGTCCTTTACCCTTCCCGATCTTCCCTACGCCCATGATGCGCTCCAGCCCTTCATGTCGAAGGAGACGCTCGAGTACCATCACGACAAGCACCACCTCGCCTATGTGACCAACGGCAACAACGCCATCAAGGGCACGGAATTCGAGGGCAAGTCGCTGGAGGAGATCGTCAAGGGCTCCTATGGCAAGAACCCCGCCGTCTTCAACAATGCCGGCCAGCACTACAACCACCTCCATTTCTGGAAGTGGATGAAGCCGAATGGCGGCGGCAAGATCCCGGGCGCGCTGGAGAAGGCGATCGTCGACTCGTTCGGCTCGGTCGACAAGTTCAAGGAAGACTTCGTCGCGGCCGGCGTCGGCCAGTTCGGCTCGGGCTGGGCCTGGCTTGAGGTCAAGGGCGGCAAGCTCGCCGTCAGCAAGACCCCGAACGGCGAGAGCCCGCTCGTCCATGGCGGCACGCCGATCCTCGGCGTCGACGTCTGGGAGCACTCCTACTACATCGACTACCGCAACCGTCGCCCGGACTATCTCAAGGCCTTCCTCGAGAGCCTGGTGAACTGGGACTACGTGGCCGAGCGTTTCGACGCCGCCAAGTAATCGGCTGCAAGCCGGATACGAAAACGGGGCCTCACGGCCCCGTTTTTTTGTTTGTGCCTGTCTTCCCGCACGCGCTGCGGCGCAAAGTGCCGCTGCGCAGATGCGGGACCGTCATCAGGAAGAGGCGCCCTTTCGTCTTGCGGTCCCGTGTCTGCGGCGCTCAGGCGGCAACGTTGCGCAGGAAATGATCCACGGTGGAATCGAGGCGCTGGGCCTGGTCCGCGACCTCGCCGGCTGCGCCACGCACCTGCTCCGCCGAGCGGCCGGTCTCCTCGACACTGTCGGCGAGCACACTGAGATCGCTCGATACCGAGAGGGCCGAGGTGCTGGCCATGGCGACGCCGCTGGCGATCTCGCCGGTGGCGATGGCCTGCTGCTCGATCGAGGTCGCGACCGAATTCGCGAATTTCTCGATGGCGTTCATGCGCTCGGCGATGTTCTGGATCGCACCGACGACCTGCCCGGTCGCACCCTGGATCGCCGCGACCTGCGCCACGATACGGTCGGTCGCATCCGCGGTCTGGGCCGCCAGCGACTTGACCTCGTTGGCGACCACGGCGAAGCCGCGGCCCGCCTCGCCGGCACGCGCCGCCTCGATGGTGGCGTTGAGGGCGAGCAGGTTGGTCTGGGCAGCGATGTCGCGGATCAGGTTGACGACCTCGCCGATCGCGCGGGCGGTCTCGTCCAATGCCTGCACGGAGCCTGCCGTGTCGCGCGAGACGGAGGCCGCCTCGACGATTTCGGTGCGGACGCGGCGGACCTGGAACTCCACCTCGCGGATAGCCGCACCCATCTCTTCGGCCGCCTGCGCAGCGTTCTCGACGTTGCCGGACGCGCCATGGGCGTTGTCGGCGGCACGCGCCGCGCGCTCCGAGGATTCGGCGGCGACGCGGGCGAGGCCGTCGGATGCCTCGCGCATCCGCTCGGCGTTGTTCTTGAAGGCCTCCAGCGCGAGGCCGACCTCGGTGCGGAACGAGGTGATCGCATGGTCGACGCCCTGCTGGCGCGCGATCCTCTCGACCTCGGCCACGCTCTGCTTCTCCTCGAGGGTCGCCCGCTCGGCGAGGCGGATCTTGAGGACGCCGAGCGCCCGCGCGATCGCGCCGATCTCGTCGCGCCGGCCGAGGGCATCGATCGGTGTCGAGAGATTGCCGTCCGAAATGCTGACGATCGCCTTGGTCATGCTGCGCAGGGGCCGCATCGCCCGCGACAGCGAGAACCAGAGCAGCGGGCCGAGCACGAGCAGGATGAGCAGGCCAAGCCCCATGGTCACGAACTGCTCCCAGGCGGCGCGGGCCACGAGGCGCGTCTTGTCGAAGCGCAGGGCGACGTAGCCGATCTGCTTCTGCTGGTTGCCGACGCGGACGGCGTAGATCTTGGTCAGATAGACATCGTCCTCGATATCGATCTCGTTGCGCGTCTGGAGGGCGTTCCACGGCTCTTCGCCGATCCGCTCGGCCAGCCAGCGCGGCGTCAGCGACAGGCGTGCCTCGACGGTGCGCCCGGCGGAGGCCAGGCTGGAGATGTCGTCGGCGACGATGCCGGCATCAAAATCGGGATCGCGCTGCAACGAGGCGAGGATGTATCCGAGCGTGCTGTTGTCCCGCGACAGGATCAGGGACGGCGCGGCATTGACCACCATCAGGGTCAGCGCCGTGACTTTCTGGTCGAGATCGGCCCGCGTGCGGGCGTCGTTGTAGCGGGATATCGCCATCACCACGAAAACGACGGCGATGGCGACGATCGCCACTGCTGCGCCCGCGATCTGCCGGCTGAGGGAGCCCAGGCCTTGCCTGCCCGGCTGCGCCGGCTCTCCCGCGCCGGCTGCGCGCCTGAACACCTTCATCGAGCCGATCATCTCCGAAACCGGCGCAAACTGCGGCAAAGCGCGGCGCCCCCAATCCTGCGCCAGAATGGCCGATGCCGGTAAACAAATCGCTTGCGGGCGCGCGCTGCGCGATCAGCTTTCGAGAGCGCCGAAGCGACGTAACGGCAGGTCCGGCGGCGGCGCGAAAGCCGCGATGGCAGCGTGCTCGACGGGCCGCGTCGCGATGACGGGATCGAGACTGGCGAGTTCATCGTCGATGAAGCCGGGATGGCACATCACGAGATGACAAGGGCCTGGCTTGATCAGGAAGCGCGCGAGATCCGCGCCGAAATCCCGCTGTGGATCGAAGGGCGCCACACCGGAAAAGCCGCGATTGACGCGCAGGCCCCGTCGCAGCGCCGCACTGCGGAAGCCGGTGGCAAGCCCGGCGATGACGAAGGCCTTGCCGACCGCGACGCCGCGCGCCCGGATCGCCGACGGGCGGTCCGCGGGATCGCGGACATAGAGCGCACCGGCCGGATAGCGCCGGGCGAGGCTGTCGAGCAGGGCCCGCCGCACGCCGGGCAGGACATGGACATGCTGATGACCGTCGACGAAATCCGGCGGCCGGCCGAGCGCCTCCTCGAAGGCATCGAGCTGGCGCCCTATCTCCGTCGCGATCTCCTTGCGCACGGCAGGGGAGAGCGCGGCGGCGCGCGCGACATCCTTGAGACCCGGCAAGGTGCCACCGGGCGCGAGATGCGGCATCGCGGAGAGCGGCGTGGCGCAGGTCAGGTTGAGATGCAGGCCGAGATCGGCCGTGTCGGCGAAAGCGCGGAGTTCGGGCGCGAGCCGGCGCCAGTGCGGGCGATTGGTCATCGCACCGGTCGCCGTCAGCTTGCCGCGCTCGAGCAGATCGAGAATCGCGCGGCTGACGCCGTCCGTCATGGCAAAATCATCGGCGCATAGGATAAAGCCCTTCGCCATCGCGCTGGTTGCCCTTCGTTGATCCGGTTCGCGCTATAGCGTGCTGCCTTCGTGATGGAAACGTGCCGTCATCCCGGACAAGCCGCGCGAGCGGCGCCCATCCGGGATCCATTCCGGAACGGTTCAGGCACGAGTGAGTACTGGGATAGGCTGTTTCATCGCCCCGGGCTTGTCCGGCGGCAAGCTTTGCGGTTCTGTGCGTCGCGCCTCGCCTGCGGGGCGATGCATCCTCGCTGAAAGGTCGTTCGTGTCGGATATCGGGTCCCAGCCGGTTCAACGTGCGCCTCGGGCCTCCCGCTGGCCCGAGCTGTCCATCGTCGTGCCCGTGCATAATGAAGCCGCCAATCTGCCCCTGTTGGTCGAGCGGCTGCGGACGGCGCTGACGGGCGAGGTCGCGTCCTGGGAAATCGTCTTCGTCGACGACGGCAGCCGCGACGAGACGCTGGCCGTGATCCGCGACCTCAACACGGCCGATCCGCGCATCAGTGCGGTCTCCTTCAGCCGCAATTTCGGCAAGGAGATCGCGATCGCGGCCGGGCTCGACCATGCGCAGGGCGACGCCGTCGTCATCATGGACGCCGATCTCCAGCACCCGCCGGAGACCATCGCCGCCTTCCTCGCCAAATGGCGCGAGGGCTATCTCAACGTCTACGGACAGCGCACCGACCGCGACGGCGAGACCCGGATGAAGCGCGGTTTCGCCAAGCTGTTCTACCGGCTCTTCGGCTATTTCGGCGAAACCCCACTGCCGGAAGGCGCCGGCGATTTCCGCCTGCTCGACCGCAAGGCCGTCGATGCCCTCCGAGCCCTGCCGGAGCGGGCGCGCTTCTCGAAGGGGCTCTATGCCTGGGTCGGCTTCCGTTCGATCGGCGTGCCCTTCCATGTCGCCGAACGCGAGCACGGCCAGTCCAAGTTCAGATACGGCAAGCTGTTCTCCTTCGCCTTCGACGGCCTCTCCTCGTTCTCGACGGTGCCGCTGAAGATCGCGACCTGGTCGGGCGCGATCATCGCCGTGATCGCCGCGTTTTCCGCGGTCTACTTCCTGCTGCGCACGCTGCTGTTCGGGACCGACCTGCCCGGCTTCCCGTCACTGATCGTCTCGATCATGTTCTTCTCGGGCATCCAGCTTTTGTCGCTCGGCATGATCGGGGAGTATGTCGGGCGCATCTTCGCGGAGGTGAAGCGCCGGCCGCTCTACCTGATCGGCGAGCGCGTCGGCTTCGATGCCCGCACTGTCGACCATCCGCGCGGCGACGCCCTGCCGCCGCTGATCCGCTAGGCCTTCATGCTCAAGAACATCCTGTCGGTCGGCGGCTATACGCTGATCTCGCGGATCACCGGATTCGTCCGTGACATCGTGCTGGCGGCCGTGCTGGGCGCCGGCGCGATCATGGACGCCTTCTCGGTCGCGCTGCGTCTGCCCAACCATTTCCGCGCGATCTTCGGCGAAGGCGCCGTCAACCAGGCCTATGTGCCGACCTATGCACTGATCGCCGAGAAAGACGGGCGCGAGGCCGCCAATCTCTTCGCCGACCGGCTCTTCACCATCCAGCTGATCGTGCAGATCGTCCTGCTGGCGCTCGCCCTGCCCTTGATGCCCTGGCTGGTGACCGTGCTGGCGCCGGGCTTCACCAAGGACCCGGCCGTCTTCGAGCTCGCGGTCGCGCTGACGCGGATCACCTTCCCCTATCTCCTGTTCGTGACCATGGTCACCTTCCTCGGCGCGACGCTCAACGCCGTGGAGCGCTATGCCGCCTTCGCGGCCGCGCCGATCCTGCTCAATGTCTTCATCGTCGCCGCGCTGGCCGTGCCCTTCCTGTTTCCGAGCGCGGCCCATGCGGCAGCCTGGGGCGTCGCGATCTCCGGCATCGCGCAATGGGCTCTGCTCTATGTCGCGGCGCGGCGCGCAGGCGTCTCCGGCAAGGTGGTGCGCCCGCGCATGGATGCCGGCGTGCGGCACTTCCTCAAGGTGTTCGGGCCGGCGGTGATCGGCTCGGCCGGCGTGCAGATCGCGATCTTCACGGACGGCATCATCGCCTCGCTGCTGCCGCGCGGCGGCTATGCCGCGCTCTATTACGCCGAACGGCTCTACCAATTGCCGCTCGGGCTGATCGCAATCGCGGTCGGCACCGTCGCGCTCTCGGCGATGAGCCGCGCCATCGCGCGGGGCGACGAGGCCGCGGCCAATCGCGCCCAGAGCCGTGCCATCGCGATCTCGCTCGCCGCCAGCGCGCCCTTCGTCGCCGCCTTCGTCGCGGTTCCCGACATGATGATCGCCGGGCTGTTCCAGCGCGGCGAGTTCGATGCGACGGCGAGCGCGGCGGCCGGCGCGGTTCTGTTCGCCTATGCGCTCGGCCTGCCGGCGATCGTGATGATCCGCACGCAGGTCTCGGCCTTCCAGGCGCGCGGCGACACGATGACGCCGATGCTGGTGGCGCTCGCGGCCATCGCCTGCAATGTCGCGATCAAGCTGCTGCTCTGGCGCGACTGGGGCGCGCCCGGACTGGCGCTCGCGACCGCTGCCGGCGCCTGGGTCAACCTGATCGTGCTGTTCGTGCTGGCGCGGCGACGCGGCCTGACCGCGCTCGACCGTCGCCTGCCCGGCTTTGCGGCGATCATCTGCGGCGTTGCGGCGATCTGCGGCCTGCTGGCCTGGTGGGGCAAGCCGCTCGCGCTCAAGCTGACAGCCGCCTTGCCTTTCGAGCCGCGGCTGATGGCGGTGCTGCTCGTGTCGAGCGTCGCCGCCTTGCTCTACGCGGTGCTGGCCGGCGGGCTGCTCAAGGTGACGGGGCTGCTCAGGTTGCTGAGATAGCTCAGGCGAGGAAGCGCTTCGCGCTGCCGAGCAAAGCCGCTGCCTCAGCCACCATGCGATCGACGATCTCGCCGGCGCCGGGGATATCCGCGACCAGGCCCGCAGCCTCGCCGAAGATGACGGCGGCCTTGTCGGGGTCGCCGGCCATGAAGGCTTCGCGATAGGCCGGCCCCTCGACGGCGATGGCGTCCTTGAGAGCGGCATCGTGACCCGCCCATTTCGCGATGAAGGCATTGTCGGAGACGCGGATGTCGAAAGGCTTCGGCCAGTCGAGCTGGCGGGCGATGTCCGGCAATGACGAGCGCACCGTCTGGTCACCGGTGGCGGAGACCGCTGCAGCGTGGTGGCGTTCATGCACCAGCGCCTCGCGGCTCGCCCAGAAGCGCGTGCCCGCGAGCACACCGTCGGCGCCGAGCATCAAGGCAGCCGCCAGTCCACGGCCATCGGCAATGCCGCCGGCAGCAACGAGCAGCGTATCGGGGCTTTCGCGGGCGATGAGGTCCGCCGCCTCGGGCACGAAAGGCAGCGTCGCGCGGTTGGCGCCGTGCCCGCCGGCCTCGGAACCCTGGGCCACGACGATCGCGGCCCCCGCCTCGATGGCCTGCCGGACATGGGCGAGCGTCTGGCACTGGCAGATCAAGGGCACGCCCGCCGCAGCGATCTCGCCGGCGAAGGGGCGCGGATCGCCGAAGGAGAGCATCAGCGCTGCGGGCTTGTGCGACAGCGCCTGCGTCAAAAGCTCAGGCTTCCCGGCCATCGACCAGGTGATGAAGCCGCAGCCGACCTGAGTGTTGCCGGCTGCCGCGAATTGCTGCTCGATCCAGGCGGCATCGCCATAGCCGCCGCCGATCAGGCCAAGGCCGCCGGCGCGCGTGACCGCCGCGGCCAGCGCCCCGCCGCCTGCCAGCGCCATCGGCGCCGACAGGATGGGGTGGGCAATGCCGAGGCGTTCCGTCAACCGCGTGGCGAGGCGCGCCATAGCCCCTGCCTTTCGGCTCAGGCAGCCTTCGGCTTGCTGTGGGCGTAGTCCATGTAGAGCTCGCGGGCGCGGCGGAAGAGCGGGCCGGGCTGGAGCGTGCGGTTGTCGATGCGGGTCACCGGCATGCACTTCGAGTAGTTGCCGGACATGAAGATCTCGTCGGCCTGCTCGAAATCCTCGTAGCGCAGGCTGCATTCCTCGACCGGCACGCCGCTCTCGCGCAGCAGCTTGATGACGCGCTGGCGGGTGATGCCGTTCAGGAAGGTGCCGTTCGGGACCGGGGTCTTCACGACGCCGTCCTTGGCGAGGAAGATGTTCGAGGTCGCGGTCTCCGCGACATTGCCCTGCATGTCGAGCACCAGCGCGTTGTCGAAGCCGGCGGCCTTCGCCACCTTCAGCACGCGGGCATTGTTCGGGTACAGGCAGCCCGCCTTGGCGTCCGTCGGGGCGGTCTCATAGCTTGGGCGACGGAAGGCGCCCTTGGTCACGGAGAAGCCGTTGGTCGGCTGCGGCATCGCCGCCTCGAACAGGCAGAGCGCGAACTGGGTCGATTCCGGGTCGGGCATGATGGTCGACGGACCGTCCGCCTCGCCCCAGTACATCGGCTTGACGTAGAGCGCGGTGCCGGGCGCGAATTTCTTGGCGCCCTCGAACATCTTCTCGACGATGAAGTCCGGCGTGACCGTCGGGTTCAGGCCGAGCGCCGTCGCCGAGCGGTTCACGCGAGCGGCGTGCAGGTCGATATCCGGCGCGACGCCGTCGAAATAGCGGCCGCCGTCGAAGACCGAGGAGGCCTGCCAGAGCACATGGCTGCGCGGACCGACGATGCCGGGATTGCCCTCATGCCAAGAGCCATCGAACCAGGTCCACGTCTGAGAATACCATGCCATGACGGCGCTCCATTGTAGGCGATTTAACTCAGCCGCACCGTCCTCCCCCCGCTCTCCGCCGTCAACATGCGGCGATGCATATCGGGATGACGTGATGTGATGGAAGCAATCGGAAGGGGTGATGGATCAGAAGCCCAGCGCGCGCAGGCCGGAGATCGCCGCCATGCCGACGAGCAGCGCCAGCAATTCGCTGCGCCGCAGGATCATGGTGCCGACCGCCGCCAGCAGCGCGATCGCCGCGGCCCAACCCAGCCGCTCGATCAGGGGCAGCACGGTTGCAACGACGATCGAGCCCGGCAGCGCCGCGAGCCCGCGCCGGACATGCGGCGTCAGCGGGATGATGCTCATCAGCGCCACGCCGGAGATGCGGCAGAGATAGGTCGCGGCCGCCATCGCGGTGATGGCGATGATCGCGCCCCAGGTGCCGGGATCAGGAAGCGTCATCGCTGAACGCTCCTGTGATCGCGCCGGCGAGCGAGCCGACGATGATGAAGGCATAGCCGTCGATCAGCCTCGCCGTGACCAAAGCGACGAGACCGGCAACGACCCAGGGCACCATGCCGCGCCGGCCGCGCCAGAGCGGGACGATCATCGCAGCGAAGAAGATCGGCATGACCAGATCGATGCCGTAGCGGCGCGGATCGCTGACCAGCGCGCCAAGCATGTAGCCACCGCCGGTCGCGATCACCCAGACCAGCCAGAGCGCGAGCCCGGCCCCGACCAGAACGCCGAGATCGCGCCCGCCCTCGGCCCGGTAGCGCGTGCCGATCAGCCAATTGGCATCGGTGAAGAAGAAGAGATGGAAGGCGTTGAGCGCCTTCGGGTATTTGGCGAACCAGGGCTGCAGCGAGGCGCCTTGCAGCACCATGCGGGCATTCACCGTCGCGGTGACCACCGCGATGCCGGCGATGGCGCCCCAGCTCCATTCCGGGCGCCAGAGCTCCAGCGAGACGAGCTGCGCGACGCCGGCATAGACGAAGCCGCTCATCAGCATGGTCTGGAAGAAGGACAGGCCCTTCGCCGCCGCGGCCGCGCCGAAGGCGACGGCGAAGACGACGATACCCGGCATCAGCACGGAAACCTTGCGCAGGCCGAGCATCATCCCGGCGGCGGTGATCGGGGCTTCCGGAGCTGCCGGCGGCATGTTCGGGTCAGGTGACATGATCCTTCCAAAAGCGGGAAACCCGACCCGAAGGTCAACGCGCGCGAACGGCGCGGCTGCATGAATTCCGCGCAGGACGCGACAGCACCCGGCAGGGGCACTACAGATGAAGCATGCACTGGTTCGACGACGCCGATGCCATCGCCCCCGCCCTGCCCGCGATCTGGCTCGTCCGGACGCACGCCGCTCCGCGCAACCTGACGGAGCGCTCCACGCTGAGACGCGGCATGGCACGGCGGATCGTGGCGCGCCAGCTTGGCTGCCGGGAGGAAGACGTCGCCATCGCGCATGATGCGGCCGGGCGCCCCCTGCTCGATCTTCCCAGGGAGACCGGCCTCCATCTTTCATTGGCGACACGCGCCGGGATCGTCGCCGTCGGCCTCGCGCGACAGCCGCTGGGCGTCGATGTGGAGCGGGTCGATGTACAGGCTGCGCCACCGCGCGACCTGCTGCATCCCGATGAGCGCCGCGCGCTTATGGAGGTGGATACGAACCAACGAGCCCGGAGCTTCACCCGCCTCTGGGCCGCGAAGGAAGCCTATGTGAAGGCGTTGGGTTCGGGCTTCCGGCGCGCTCCGGAGAGCTTCGCGGTGTCGCTTCTGTCGGAGACGGCCTTTCGCGTGACCGATGCCTCCGCGCCCGCCGCCTTCACCGGCGCTCTCCGCGCCATGAAAAACGGCGGCCATGAGATCATGGCCGCCGCGATCGTTGTTACCAGCTAGGCTGAAGCTATCAGCCCGCCTGATCGATCGGCTTCTTCTTGAGGATGTAGCCGACGATGCAGACGAAGGCCGCGCCGAGAACCGCCGCCGTGTAGAACGGCACCTTCGCGGGCAGGAGACCGGCAGGGTTCGTGTCGGAGACCGGCACGCTCTGCACCCAGCTCGGCATGTTCGCGTGGAGCCATTGCATCACCGCCATGTCGCTGAGCAGCATCTCGCCGGCGATCCAGCCGAGCAGGGCGGCGCCGAGCCAGATCAGGATCGGGAAGCGCTCGAGAACCGACGAGAGCAGGCGGGCGCCGAAGATGATCAGCGGGATCGTCAACAGCAGGCCGAACACGAACAGCTCGAAATGGCCGCGGGCGGCGGCCGCGATCGCGAGCACGTTGTCGAGGCTCATCACCGCGTCGGCGATGGCGATGGTGCGTACTGCCTTCCAGAGATTGTCGCTGGCGGCGATGTCGCCATGCGCTTCTTCCTCACCCTTGGCGAGCTTGATGGCGATCCAGAACAGGAGCAGCGCGCCGACGACCTTCAGGAACGGGATGTTCAGGAGATAGCTGACCACCACCGCGAAGATGATGCGCAGACCCACCGCCGCACCGGCGCCGAGCCAGATGCCGACCTTGCGCTGCTTCTCCGGCAGCGAGCGCACGGCGAGCGCGATCACGACCGCGTTGTCGCCCGAAAGCAGCAAGTCGATCCAGATGATCTGGAGCAATGAAGTCCAGAAGGCGGAAGATGCGAAATCCATTGGTCAGGTTGCCCCTTTTTGCGGTTTGTCAGTGTGCCGGATCGGGCCGGCGCGATTTGATGAGGTAGCCGAGGCCGAGCACGAGCAGCGCGCCCAGGATCGCGGCCGGGTATTCCAGCTTGTGCAGCAGCTCCTCGCCGAAGCGGGCGATCAGCCAGGGATCGCTCTCGAACATCTCGCCCGCGACCCAGCCGAGCAGGGCCGCGCCCGCCCAGACCAGAACGGGAAAGCGCGTCAGCAGGCTGGTGATCAGCGAGGCGCCGAGCACGATCAGCGGAATCGAGATGACGAGGCCGGCGATCAGCAGCGGGATCGAATCCTTGGCGACGGCAGCGATGGCCAGCACGTTGTCGAGGCTCATGACGATGTCGGCGATCGCGACGGTCTGCACCGCCTTCCAGAGCTTGCTGCTGGCCGTGATCGAATCCTCGTCCTGGCCTTCCTCCTCGACGATCAGTTTCACCGCGATCCAGATCAGGAGGCCGGCACCGACGATGCGCAGGAAGGGCGTGTTCAGGAGCGATGCGATCAGCACCGTGAAGAGCACGCGCAGCACGACGGCGACGCCGGCACCGAGCGCGATGCCCTTGGCGCGCTGCGCCGGAGCCAGCGCCCGGCAAGCGAGCGCGATGACGACGGCGTTGTCGCCCGAAAGCACGATATTGAGCAGGATGATCTCGGCCAGCTTGCCCCAGACAAGCGGGTCGACGATGGAAACCGACGACAAATCCATGATCTCAAACCTTTAAGTTCAAATCCCCTGTGACGGCCTGCCTGCCGTCCTAAAGTGCCTGTTCCACAGCCTTGCCGGCGGCTTCCGTGCCCAGCGAGCCACCGAGATCGCGGGTGCGGGTGCGGGCATCGCCGAGCGCACGCTCGATCGCGGCCTCGATGCCCTTGGCGGCCTCGTGCTCGCCGAGATGGTCCAGCATCATCGCGCCCGACCAGATCATGCCGACGGGATTGGCGATGCCCTGCCCGGCAATATCGGGCGCCGAGCCGTGGACCGGCTCGAACAGCGAGGGATGGTCGCCGGTCGGGTTGATGTTGCCGGAAGGCGCGATGCCGATCGTGCCGGTGCAGGCCGGCCCGAGATCGGACAGGATGTCGCCGAAGAGATTGGAGGCGACGACGACGTCGAAGCGATCCGGGTTCAGCACGAAATGCGCGGTCAGGATGTCGATATGGTACTGGTCGACGGCGACGCCCGGATAGTTCTTGGCCATCTCCTTCACCCGCTCGTCCCAGTAGGGCATGGTGATCGAGATGCCATTCGACTTGGTCGCGGAGGTCAGCTTCTTGCGCGGACGGCGCTGCGCCAGCTCGAAGGCGTATTTCAGCACGCGGTCGACGCCGACGCGGCTCATCACCGTCTCCTGGATGACGATCTCACGCTCGGTGCCGGCATACATGCGCCCGCCGACCGAGGAGTATTCGCCCTCGGTATTCTCGCGCACGACGAAGAAGTCGATATCGCCGGGCTTCCGGTTGGCGAGCGGACCGGGCACGCCCGGCATCAGGCGCACGGGACGCAGGTTGACGTATTGGTCGAACTCGCGCCGGAACAGCAGCAGCGAGCCCCAGAGCGAGATATGGTCCGGTACCTGCTGGGGCATGCCGACGGCGCCGAAATAGATCGCGTCATGGCCGCCGATCTTGTCCTTCCAGTCGTCGGGCAGCATCTTGCCGTGCTTGGCGCAGTAGTCGCAGGACGAGAAATCGAACTCGTCGAGACGCAGTTCGAAGCCGTATTTCTTCGAGGCGGCAGCGAGCACGCGCAGGCCCTCGGGCATGACCTCCTTGCCGATGCCGTCGCCGGGGATCACGGCGATGCGGTAAACGCGGTTGGTGCCGGTCATGCGGTCTCTCCGAAGAAGGCCCTGAACTCCGCGGCGACGAGATCGGGGACCTCCTCCGCCAGATAATGTCCGCCCGGCAGAGCCCGGCCGCGCACATCCTGCGCACGCTCGCGCCACAAGGCCAGAGGGTCGAAGCATTTTCCGATGACGCCGCGCTCGCCCCAGAGCGCAAGCAGCGGGCAGGCGAGCTTGCGGCCGCCATCGGCATCGTCATGGGCGATATCGATCGTCGCGGCGGCACGATAATCCTCGCAGCTCGCATGGATCATCGCAGGATCGCGGAAACAGCGCAGGTATTCGGCAAGCGCTTCCGGCTCGAACAGCCGCATGTCGGAGGCGCGCCGGCTCGTCCAGTAGAAATCCGGATCGCTCTCGATCATGCGCTCCGGCATCGGCGCGGGCTGGATCAGGAAGAACCAGTGCCAATAGGCGCGGGCGAAGGCATCGGTGGCATCGCGATACATCTCGCGGGTCGGCGCGATGTCGAGGGTCGCGAGCTTCAGCACGCGCTCGCCATGGTCGAGTGCCAGACGATGCGCGACGCGGGCGCCGCGATCATGCGAGCCGACGAAGAAGCGCTCATGCCCGAGCGCGCTCATCACCTCGGCCATATCCTGCGCCATGGCGCGCTTCGCGTAAGGCGCGTGCTCGGCGTCGCTCGGCGGCTTGTCGGAATCGCCATAGCCACGCAGGTCCGGGCAGATCAGGGTGAAATGCGGCGCGAGCAGCGGGGCGATCCGGCGCCACATCACATGGGTCTGCGGATAGCCATGCAGCAGCAGGAGCGGCGGCCCCTCCCCGCCCATCCGCACGCGCATGCGCGGCCCCGACGTGGCGACGTCGAGCAGGCGAAAACCGGGAAACAGATTGTCCGTGACGGGACGTTCGGTGAGGGTCATCAGATCGCGGGGATGCAAGAATGCGTCAGCGCATACCCTGATAGCGCAGGGATTTCGCGCATGGATTATTACATAATTCAGTTCAATAACGACATGCGATGCCGAGCCCAATATGCCTGACGCCATGAAATCTGTGATGCAGACCGAGCCGATGCGGGGGATTTTCGCTCCGCTGCTCAGCCTACCGGCATGGAATGTCATGCGAGGACAGGGCTCCATGCTCACTTTCGAGTTCGGCGAACCGATCTTATCCATCCGCGAACCCGTTGTTTCTCCATCACCCAGCCCAAAAGTGCGAGAACTGATGGGCAGGCGGCGCGTTTCGCCGGTCGGAGAATGGCACCTGTGGGTCTATGCGTGCGACTGGCGGTGCTTGTCCCGCGGTCGGCAGATTGCGTCCTCGGAATCGAGCGATACCGACATGGACGAAGCCACCCGTGTTCTGGACGGGCAGCGTCTGATGTCAGTCGACATCGACCCGGATAACGGGAGCTCCACCTTCACCTTCGATCTCGGCGGCACGTTGGAAACCCGGCCCTATCCGGAGGGCAACGACGAGCAGTGGTCTTTGTCTCGCCGCGCAGGGCCGGTCTTCAGCTATCGCAGGGATGGCTGCTATTGCTTGTCCAACTCCGACACGCTCCCCGACGAGGAGCGTTGGCTGCCGTGGCCGGTTGTCAGCGGATGATCGCTCAACCCCGCAGGGTCGCGCCGTAGCGCTTGCCGATCTCGGCGACGATCTTGCTGCCGACGGCCTCGATCTCGGCCTCGGTCAGCGTCTTCTCGGTCGGCTGCAGCGTGACCGCGAGCGCGACCGACTTCTTGCCGGCCTCGACGCCCGCGCCCTCGTAGAGATCGAAGACGCCGACATTGGCGATCAGTGCGCGGTCGGCGCCCTGTGCCGTCTTGACCATGTCGCCGGCCGCCACCGCCTTGTCGACGATGAAGGCGAAATCGCGGGTCACCGGCTGGAAGTCGGATAGTGCGAGCTTCGGCTTGACCTTGGTCGGCTTGGCCTTGGGCAGCGGCAGCGCGTCGAGATGGATCTCGAAGGCGACCAGCGGGCCCTTCACGTCGAGCGCCTTGAGTATCTTGGGATGGACCTCGCCGAAGGCGCCGATCACGCCCTTGGGGCCGAACTGGAGCGTGGCCGAGCGGCCGGGATGGGCCCAGGCCGGGCCGCCCGCGACGATCTGGAGACCGCCGGTCGGGATACCGAGCCCCGAGAGCAGGCCGAGCACATCCGCCTTGGCGTCGAACAGGTCGACGGACTTGGCGCCGCCATCCCAGTGACGGCCGGTGCCGTCGAGGCGGGCGGTGCCGCGGCGCAGGCCGGTCGCGGCGATGAGCTGGCCTTCCGGCTCGTCGCTCTTGAAGACCTGACCGACCTCGAACAGCGCGACATCGGGGAAGCCGCGATCGGCATTGCTCTGCGCGGCGCGGATCAGGCCCGGCAGCAGCGAGGGCCGCATGTCCGAGAGATCTGCCGCGATCGGGTTGGCGAGCGCCAGCTTCGGCGAGCCGCCGCCGAAGAGCGTGGCCTGATCATGCGAGATGAAGGACCAGGTCACGGCCTCGACGAGGCCGCGCGCCGCGAGCGTGCGCTTGGCGGTGCGGGTGCGCTTCTGCAGCACGGTCAGAACCGGCTTGACGACCTCGCCCTTGATACGCGGCAGCGGCGTCGAGGCGACGCGGTCGAGCCCGGCGATGCGGACGATCTCCTCGACGAGATCGGCCTTGCCGCCGACATCGGCGCGCCAGGACGGCGGAGCGACCGTGACGCGGTCGCCCGCACCCGAGACCTCGAAGCCGAGCGAGGTGAGCGCCGCCTGCATCTCGGCCTGCGGCAGTTCCAGACCGGTCAGGCGCTTGACCTCGGACCACGGGAAGTCGATTGCAGCGGGGCTGGCCGGCAGTTCGCCGGCGAATTCCATCTCGGAAGCTTCGCCGCCGCAGAGCTCGATCACCATCGCGGTGGCGAGGTCGAGGCCGGGGCGTGCGAAATCGGGATCGACGCCGCGCTCGAAGCGATAGCGCGCATCCGAATTGATGCCGAGCGCGCGGCCCGAACGGGCCACGTTCAGCGGGTCCCAGAGCGCGCTCTCGATCAGCACGTCGGTGGTCGTCTCGCTTGAGCCCGAGGCTTCGCCGCCCATGATGCCGGCGAGCGACTCGACGCCATGCTCGTCAGCGATCACGACCTGCTCGTCGGTAAGCGTATAGGTCTTGCCGTCGAGGGCGAGGATGGTCTCGCCCGCCTTGGCGCGGCGGACGGTGAGATTGCCCTTCACCTTGGCGGCGTCGAAGACGTGCAGCGGCCGGTTGCGGTCGAGCGTCATGAAATTGGTGATATCGACCAGCGCGTTGATGGGCCTGAGGCCCACGGCGCGCAGGCGCGCCTGCAGCCAGTCCGGCGACGGACCGTTCTTCACCCCGCGCACGAGGCGCAGCGCGAAGGCCGGGCAAAGCTTCTTGTCGTCCCCGGCAAAATCGAGCGTGACCTTGACCGGGCACGGGAAAGAGCCGCTGATCGGCTGGATCGGCGCGTTCTTCAGCTTGCCGAGGCCGGCGGCGGCGAGGTCGCGGGCGATGCCGGCGACACCGAGCGCGTCCGCCCGGTTCGGCGTCACGGCGATCTCGATCACAGCGTCGTCGAGCCCGGCATAGGGGGCATAGGGCTGGCCGACGGGAGCATCGGCCGGCAATTCGATGATGCCGTCATGATCGTCGGACAATTCGAGCTCGGCTTCCGAGACCAGCATGCCGTTCGATTCGATGCCGCGGATCACGCCCTTGCCGAGCGTGACCTTCTTGCCGGGGATGTAGCTGCCCGGGGGCGAGAACACGCCCTTCATGCCGGTGCGCGCGTTCGGAGCGCCGCAGACGACCTGCACGGGCTCGCCCGCGCCGGTATCGACCATGCAGACGCGCAGGCGGTCAGCGTTCGGATGCTGCTTCGCCTCGATGACATAGGCGATGGTGAAGGCCGAGAGCGCGGCGGCGCGATCCTCGATCGCCTCGACCTCGAGGCCGACGCGGGTCAGGGCATCCGTGATCTCCGCAACGGAGGCGTCGGTGTCGAGATGCTCTTTGAGCCAGGAGATCGTGAACTTCATGCGTCTACGTCCATCGGGGCGAACACTTCCACCAGACGGAAGCGTTCGCAAAGCAAGGGCATGTCGGGGCTGAAGACACCGATGCGCCGGAAATAGGATTCGTGGGCATCCCGCCAGAAGGCCAGGGAGCGGTCGCCCTCCCCTTCGTCGAAGGCGAAGGCCTCGTCAACTTCGTCGAAGCGACGGGGAATGAGTTCGAGCGTCTCGATAACGCAGACCGGCCGGCCCGTACCGTCGAGCACGATCCAGAGCTCATTGAGCTTGGGGCAATCGGGTGCGTCGAGCGTGTTCGCCGTCGCGGTCTTGCGGCCGCTCACGACCAGCGCCGCAAGTTCGGTCGCGAGTTCCGGGCTGTCGCCGAAAGAAAAGCGCGGGCAGCCGCGATAGCGCTCGGGCACGGAGGCCATCAGGTCAGCGTCCATCATGCCCCGCCTGTGCCGGCGCCGTCGGCAGCGCATCGTTGAGCTTGTTGGCGCCGTCGGTACTGATCTTCATGGCGTTGCCGCGCCAGCTCACCTCGCCGCCGACGAAGGCATAGGCCCAGATGCCGGGGAAGGCGATGTCGCGGGCCAGCATGGCGAGCGGCGTACGCCAGTTCAGGAACCAGCCGACGCTCGCGGACAGCACGATATCGCCGGCATACCAGACCAGCAGCACGAGGAGCGCCGCGAGCCAGACGGGCAGGCCGATGGCCGAAGCGCCGAAGGCGGCCAGCACGACGGCGAGGAAGGGCGTGGAGAGGATTTCCAGCGCAAAGAAGGGCAGGAAGGTCACGCGCCGCAGACGCGCCCAGCGGAACTGGCGCTGCACGACGTCCCTCAGTCGGCGCCGGCCAAGCGGTTGCTCGAAGGGCTGGCCGACGAGATGGACCTGCCGGCCGGTGTTGCGCACCAGCTTGGTCGAGGCCGCATCCTCGGCGATCTCGGCGCCGAGCGCGGCGATGCCGCCATTGGCGTCGAGGAAGGGCTTGTTCCAGAGCATCGACTTGCCCTGCGCGAAGCCGAGGCCCAGCGCCTCGCCGACATATTGCCAGCGCGCCTGGAAGGCGTTGAGGAAGGCGCATTCGACTTCGGCGCCAATGCACAGAGGCCGGGAGCCGGCCGGCGTCGAGCAGACGAGGCCGGTCGCGGGCTGCCAGGCGGCCAGCATGCGCTGAATGTAATCCTTGGGCATCAGCACGTTGGAATCGGCGAGGATGACCCAGTCGGTCGGAGCCGCCTCCCAGCCGCGCACGCAGTTGTTGAGCTTGGGATTGGCGCTGACCGGCACGTCGCCGACGATCAGGCGGACCTTCTCGGCGCCGTAGAGACCGATCAGCTCCTCGATCAGCGGGATGATCGGGTCGTGGGCATCGGCGACGCAGAAGATCGTGCTGTAGCGGGGATAGTCGAGTTCGAGCCCCGAGACGGCCGTCTCGCGGCTGAAGGCCTCGATGCCGCGCACCGGCCGGACGATGGTGACATCAGGCAATTCTTCGAGCAGGGCCGAGCGCTGCAGGGGCCGGCGCAGCCGCCAGAGCGCGATGGCCTGGCTCGCCAGGTTCATCACGACCAGCAGCACGGCGATTACCGCCGCCCAGCCCGCAGGCGTCATCGCGCCCTCCCCTGCCCGGTCGATGCCGTCATGAGGACAGGCCGCCCGTCAGCGTCGGCAGGTCGAGCGGGCGGAAGCCGTAATGGGCGAGCCAGCGCACATCCGCCTCGAAGAACGGGCGCAGGTCCGGCATGCCGTATTTCAGCATGGCGATGCGGTCGATGCCCATGCCCCAGGCGAAGCCCTGATAGACCTCCGGGTCGAGCCCGCAATTCCTGAGCACGTTCGGGTGGACCATGCCGCAGCCGAGAATCTCCAGCCAGTCGTCGCCCTCGCCGAAGCGGATTTCGCCGCCCTTGCGCGAGCACTGGATGTCGACCTCCATCGAGGGCTCGGTGAAGGGGAAGAAGGACGGGCGGAAGCGCATCTTCACGTCGTCGATCTCGAAGAACGACTTGCAGAACTCTTCGAGGATCCACTTGAGGTGGCCGAGATTGGCGGACTTGTCGATGACGAGCCCCTCGACCTGATGGAACATCGGGGTGTGGGTCTGGTCGGAATCGTTGCGATAGGTCCGGCCCGGGCAGATCACGCGGATCGGCGGCTGCTGCGCCAGCATGGTGCGGACCTGGACCGGCGAGGTATGGGTGCGCAGCAGCTTGCGCTCGCCGTTCTCATCGGGCGCGAAGAAGAAGGTGTCGTGCATCTCGCGGGCGGGATGGCCGACCGGGAAGTTCAGCCTGGTGAAGTTGAGATCGTCGGTCTCGACATCCGGGCCTTCGGCGATGGCGAAGCCCATGTCGCCGAAGATCGCGGTGATCTCGTCGATGACCTGGCTGATCGGGTGGATGCGGCCGCGCGCCTCCGGGCCGTCCTGCACCGGCAGCGAGATATCGACGCGCTCGGAGGCGAGCCGGGCTTCGAGAGCGGCTTCGCCGAGCGCTTCCTTGCGGGCCGCGATCGCGCTCTGAACCCGATCGCGCAGGCCGTTGATCTGCGGGCCCTTCTCCTTGCGCTCGTCCGGCGTCATTCCGCCCAAGGTCTTGAGCAGGCCCGAGATCGAGCCGGACTTGCCGAGGGCGCCGATGCGCACATCCTCGATGGCGGCTTCATCGGCGGCAGAATCGATCGCGGCGAGGACGTCGCGTTCCAGGGTGGCGATATCGGTCATGAATTCAGTCGCAAGCGTTTGAAGGCGTGGGAACGGGCGCGTTCTAGCGGGAACGGCCGGCATATGCCAGAGCGAAGCGACGACTTGAGGAGGCTGCCTTGCCCGACAATACCCGCCAGAAGGAATCGCCCTCTTACCGGATGGCCGCGCTCGACCCGGATTTCATCCTCGGCGATTCGATGCGCGGCGCGCGCTTCATGCTGGAATACCAGAAGGCGGAGGACAGCCTGAGGGCGCGCGGCGTCGTTTCGACCATCGTCGTCTTCGGCTCGGCGCGGGTGCGCGAGGGCAATCCCTGGTACGAGGCCGCCCGCACGTTCGGCCGCATCGCCTCGGAACGCGGCGGCGCGCTACGCGACGGCGAGGCCGGGCGCCATCACGTCATCGCCACCGGCGGCGGCCCGGGCATCATGGAGGCCGCCAATCGCGGCGCGACCGAAGCCGGCGCGATCTCGATCGGCTTCAACATCACCCTGCCGCATGAGCAGGAGCCGAATGCCTGGTCGACCCCGGACCTGACCTTCCTGTTCCACTATTTCGCGATGCGGAAGATGCATCTGGCGATGCGCGCGGCAGCACTCGTGGTCTTCCCCGGCGGCTTCGGCACGCTCGACGAGCTCTTCGAGATCATGACGCTGGTGCAGACCGGCAAGATGGGGCCGGTGCCGATCGTGCTCTACGATTCCGGCTACTGGAAGGGCCTGCTCAATCTCGACCGCATGGCCGAGGCCGGCTTCATCCGGCCGGATGACCTCAAGCTGTTCAGCTATGTGGATTCACCGGACGAAGCCTATGACCGGATCGTCGAAGGCGCCGGTGAGGGCTGGAACCCGCCGAAGAACGGCAGCGTGCAGACGTAGAGCATCCATCGCACCGTCATGGTCGGGCTTGTCCCGACCATCCACGTCTTCGTCGGTCGAAGGTCGCGTTCAAGACGTGGATGCTCGCCACAAGGGCGAGCATGACGGAGGAGCAACCCAAAGAAAAAGGCCGGCGTCACCGCCGGCCTTTTCCAATTCAGCACTGCAAGGCTGCTCAGGCAGTGGTTGTTACGCAGCCTTGGCCTCGGCGCCCAGCACGCCCTTGACCGTCTCGACAACCGCAGCGAACGAAGCTGCATCGTCGATGGCCATGGCCGAGAGGGTCTTGCGGTCGAGCTCGATGCCCGACTTGATCAGGCCGCCCATGAAGACCGAGTAGGTCAGGCCGTGCTCGCGCACCGCAGCGTTGAGACGCTGGATCCAGAGAGCGCGGAACGTGCGCTTCTTGTTCTTGCGGTCGCGATAGGCGTACTGCATCGAGCGATCGACGGCCGCCTTCGCGGCGCGGATCGTATTCTTGCGGCGGCCATAGAAGCCCTTGGCAGCCTTGAACGTCTTCTTGTGCTTGGCGTGGGCAGTAACGCCCCGTTTCACGCGAGCCATGTCATGATCTCCGGAATGTCAGGTGGCGTCAGCCGTTGGGGAGGAAGAACTTCTTCACGTTGGCAGCATCGCCCTCGAAGAGGGTCGTGGTACCGCGGTGATTGCGGATCTGCTTGTTGGTCCGCTTGATCATCCCGTGACGCTTGCCGGCCTGGGCGTAGAGCACCTTGCCGGTTCCGGTGATCTTGAACCGCTTTTTGGCGGCCGATTTGGTCTTGATCTTGGGCATTTGAGCTCCTCAATGGTCGTGGCTTTCGCGTCTTTCGAGCGCGTTGCCAATGTCTTGCTTTCAGGAAGCAAAGCACGATCGCCACGGCAGCCCTTATCAGCCGGGCGATCGAAGGCCGGGCCTATCGCAGAAAATGGCGGCTATTGCAAGTGCGAAGCCGGCAATCCCCAATGGGACCGCCCGGAAAAGCGGCAGTGCTTTATCCGCTTCCTTCAAATGGTTGTCACGCCGTAAGCTCAACAGGCGCGTTCCGCATCTGGAGTCTCCCCGTGAAGAAGCTTCTCGCCCTCGCCGCAGGCCTTGCCCTGGCGGCCGCCGCCTCCGCTCCCGCCCTTGCCCAATCGACGCTCGACAAGATCAAGGCACGCGGCAACATCATCTGCGGCACCAGCGAGGGCGTTCCGGGCTTCTCGCTGCAGGACAAGAACGGCGTCTGGCAGGGCTTCGACACCGATGTCTGCCGCGCGCTCGCGGCCGCGATCTTCAACGACCCGAACAAGGCGACCTATCTCTCGCTGTCGAGCAAGAACCGCCTCGTCGCGCTGCAATCCGGCGAGATCGACGTGCTTGCGCGCACCACGACATGGTCGCTCGGCCGCGATATCGGCCAGGGCGTGACCTTCACCGCGATCAACTATTATGACGGTCAGGGCTTCATCGTTCGCAAGAAGCTCGGCGTCAGCGCGGTCAAGGACCTCAACGGCGCCTCGATCTGCGTGGCGCAGGGCACGACGACCGAGCTCAACCTCGCCGATTACGGCCGCACCAACGGCATCAAGTTCGAGACCGTGGCCTTCGCGACGCTGGAGGATACGGTGCAGGCCTATGAGGCCGGCCGTTGCGACGCCTACACCACCGACCTCTCCTCGCTCGCCGGTACGCGCGGACGCCTGAAGGACCCGGAGGAGCATGTCCTGCTCCAGCAGGTCATCTCCAAGGAACCGCTCGGCCCATGGGTGCGCAAGAACGACCCCGCCTGGTTCGACCTCGTCCGCTGGACCGTGATCGCGACGATCAATGCCGAGGAGCTCGGCGTGACCCAGGCCAATGTCGAGGAGATGGCCAAGAGCTCGCAGAATCCCGAGATCCGCCGCATGCTTGGCGCCGAGGGCAAGTTCGGCGAGGGCCTCGGCCTGAGCAACGACTGGGTCGTGCGGATCGTCAAGGCCGTCGGCAATTACGGCGAGAGCTTCGAGCGCCATTTCGGCGCCAAGACCACCAACCCGCTGCCGCGCGGCGTCAACAACCTCTGGACCAAGGGCGGCCTGCAATACGGCCCGCCGATCCGCTGAGGCGAGAGGCCGAAATAATGAAGGCCGCCCCCCGATCGGGCGGCCTTTTTTTGGCGTTCATTACGCTCGGAAACGCGTCGTCATCCCGGGCTTGCCCCGGGATCCATCGAAGGGCGGTGGAACTCTACGATGGATCCCGGATCGGCGCTGCTGCGCAGCTTGTCCGGGATGACGGCGCATTTTCTGAACAGTCGGCCAGCTCTTGAAACGAGTGCCTTTAGGCGGCTTCGCAGACCAGCGTTTCGCTCCGCGCGCCGAGCAGGCGGCTGTAGCCGACAAGCACGACCAGCAACGCCGCGACGCCCGCCCCTACCGAAATCCAGAAGCCGCTCTGGGCGCCATGCGCGTCGATCAGGACGCCCGCGGCCGAAGCGCCGGCAGCCATGCCGATATTGATGCCGGTGATCGCCCAGGTCATGCCTTCGGTGAGCTGGCGCGCCGGCACCAGCCGCTCGACCAACCCCATGGCGATAATGATCGTCGGCGAGACCGCCGCACCGGCCATGAAGAACACCAGCGCCAGCGAGTAGAGCCCGGTCACGGCCAGCAGCGGCAAGGTGGTCGCAGCCGCCAGCGCGATCGCGGCGAGGAACTGCATGGCGAGCGAAGCCTTGAGCCGCAACGTCCCGAAGACGAGGCCGACGATCAGCGAGCCCGCCGCGTAGACGGCGAGCGGCAGGCTCGCGGCGGCCTTTTGACCCTGCGCCTCCGCGAAAGCGACGGCAGTGATCTCGGCCGTGCCGAAGATCGCACCGATCGCGATCATCACGAGCACGACGATCTGGATGCCGCCGACGCGGATGACCGAGATGTCCGTGCCGGCAACATGCGCGCGGACCGACGGCTCGGTGCGCCGCTGCGCGCAGAGCAAGGGCACGCCGACGACGAGGAAGATCAAGGCGGCAAGCGGCCCGGCCTCGGGAAACAACCCGACGCTCAGCCCGATCGCGACGATCGGCCCGATGATGAAGATGACCTCGTCGACCACCGATTCGAAGGCGAAGGCGGTGCGCAATTGCGGGGTGTCGCGATAGAACTCGGTCCAGCGCGCCCGGACCATCGCGCCGATGCTCGGCGTCACGCCCGCGAGCAGCGCGAAGACGAAGAGCAGCCAGCTCGGCGCGCCCGTCCAGGTCGCGACCATCAGGCCGCTCAGCGCGAGCGCCCCGGCAGCCGCGGCAGGCAGCAGCACGCGGCTCTGGCCATAGCGATCGACGAGGCGCGAGACCTGCGGCGTGATCAGCGCGCTGGCGAGCGCGAAGGTCGCGGCCACCGCGCCTGCGATCGCATATTCGCCGCGCCGTTCCGACAGCATGGTGACGATGCCGAGCCCGACCATCGAGGCCGGCAGGCGGGCGATGAAGCCGGCCCCGGAAAAGGCAAAGGCGCCCGGCGCCTGGAAGATTTCGCGATAGGGGTTAGGCATGGCTCGGACCGTGATTGCGGACATACGCCGCGTATGTGAGTGAATGCGTAATTGCATACGCCCCGTATGTCAATTAACATACGGGGCGTATGTGATGGGGATATGATGGCCCGCCGACTTCGTGCCGACATGATTGCGGAAACCCGCGCCAGCCTGATCGCCGCCGCCCGCGAGGCGTTCGGGTCGGTCGGCTATGCCGATGCCTCGATGGACGAGATGACGGCGGCCGCCGGGCTGACACGCGGCGCGCTCTATCACCATTTCGGCGACAAGAAGGGGCTGCTCGCGGCCGTCATCGACCAGATCGATGCGGAAATGACGGTCAGGTTGCGCGCCGTCTCCGCCAGGGCCGGCGATCGCTGGACCGGCTTCCGCGACGAATGCGCCGCCTATCTCGCCATGTCGCTGGAGCCGGAAATGCAGCGCATCATGCTGCGCGACGGCCCGGCCGTGCTCGGCGACCCCTGGAGCTGGCCGATCCAGAACGACTGCATCCGGATGATGGCGCGAAGCCTCGATGCGCTCGTCGCCGAGGGCGTCCTGGCGCCGCTCGATCCGGAAGCCGTGGCGACACTGATCTTCGGCGCGACCCAGCATGCGGCGCAGTGGATCGCCCATGCGCCCGACCCGGAAGCCGCGCTCAAGAGCGCGACCGAGGCCTTCGACGCGATGCTCGACGGGCTGCTGAGAAAGGCCAAATGAAAAAGGGCGCCAGCGGCGCCCTTTTTCTCGATCCGTAAGCGATCGCGGGTGGCGTGCGCCTCAGCGCGGCGCGAGCACCATCACCATCTGGCGGCCTTCCAGCTGCCAGTCGCTCTCGACCTTGGCGATCTCGGCGGTATCGACCTTGACGCGTTCCAGCACCTTCACGCCGAGGTCCTGGTGCGCCATCTCGCGGCCGCGGAAGCGCAGGGTGACCTTCACCTTGTCGCCTTCCTCGAAGAAGCCGTGCATGGCCTTCATCTTCACGTCGTAGTCGTGCTTGTCGATGCCGGGGCGCAGCTTGATTTCCTTGATCTCGATGGTGCGCTGCTTCTTGCGCGCCTCCGAGGCCTTCTTCTGCTCGAGAAAGCGGAAGCGACCGTAATCGAGAATCTTGCAGACCGGCGGGACGGAGTTCGGGGCGATCTCGACGAGGTCGAGGCCGGCATCCTCGGCAAGCTTCAGCGCATCGAAAAAGGATACGACGCCACGGTTGGCGCCGGTATCGTCGATGAGCTGAACCTCGCGAACTCCGCGGATATCGCGGTTCGAGCGGGGACCTTCCTTGGTCGGGGTCGGGGCAGCGCGGTAGGGACGACGAATGGGGGTATTCTCCTGTACTTGGCGCGCTTCGCGCCGTTGTTGCAGACACATTGCACAAAGACGGGCGATGTCAATGCATGACACCGCTGCGGCAGCCATCTCCCACTGTGGAAGCGGGTCAGCGCTCCAGCAACGCGCAATAGACGTCGAGGGTTTCCGCGACCATCGCTTCGAGCGAGAAATGCCGCTCGACATGGATCCGCGCCCGCCGCGCCAGCGCATCGCGGGCGGAAGGGCGCAAGGCCAATGCCTCGTTGAGGCCGGCGGCCAGCGCCGCGGCGTCACCCGGAGGCACGCGCCAGCCGGTGCGCTCGCCGGGCTGAGCCTGCGGCGGCGCCAGCACGGTTTCCGGCACCGCGCCGAGATCCGAGACCACGACGGGCGTGCCCATCGCCTGCGCCTCGACCGCAACGCGGCCGAAGGCTTCGGGATCGGTCGAGGGCACCGCGACGACCGCAGCCGAGAGCATCGCCGCCGGCATGTCCGAGCAATGGCCGACGCGCTTCACGCGACCTTCCAGCCCGGCCTTGGCGATCAGGGCATCGAGTTCCTTGACGTAGCCGTCCCTACCCTGCGCATCGCCGGCGAGGATGAAGGCCGTGTCGGTATCGCCGCCATCGCGCATGATGCGCGCGGCCTCGATCAGGACGCGTTGGCCTTTCCAGTTGGTGAGCCGGCCGGGCAGCAGCACGATGCGCTGGTGAGGCTCGACGCCCCAGGCCTTGCGCAGGGCCTGCACCCGCTCGGCGCCGACGGCGGCCGGTGCGAAGGCCGAGAAATTGGTGCCGCGATTCACGACCCGGACGCGGTCGCCGGCAACCGGGTGCTTCGCCTGGATCAGGCCCGCCGTATAGACGGAGTTGGCAATCACGACATCGCCGCGCGCCATCACCGAGTTATAGAGCGTCTTCACCGCCGAGCGGCTGTTATAGGAGCCGTGATAGGTGGTGACGAAGGGCAGCTTCAGCAGCCGCGCCGCGCCGAGCGCGACCCAGGCGGGCGCACGCGAGCGGGCATGGATCAGCTCCACCCCCTCCTGCTTGCAGAGCCGCGCGAGCTTGCGGATGTTAAAGAGCATCGCGAACGGGTTCTTGGAGGCAGCCGGGAACGGCAGCCAGACCCCGCCCTTGGCCTGCAACTCGGCGACGAGGCGCCCGCCTTCAGTGGCGACCAGCGCGCGCGCACCGGCATCGGTCAGCCCCTTGGCGATGTCGACGGCGGTGCGCTCGGCCCCGCCCGCTTCCAGCTCGGGAATGATCTGCAGGATCGTCCGCCCCGCCAGCGGATGCGTTTCGGTCGAAGGCAGCGAAAGATGGGCACCCGGCTTGAAGGACATTCGCTCTCGGTCTGGACTTTCGTAAACGGGGACGAATATGCCCCTATCGATTAGGCGCCGCAGCCTCTAATCGCCGCGCCGCCCTGATTCGTCACAGGAGATTTGCCTTGGAGCGCCAGCCGCCGCAATGGCTCGAGGTCGGAAACGCCCCCTCGAAGCGCCGCCTCGCCTATCTCCTGCAGGAGGGAACAGGCGCACCGGTGGTCTGGCTCGGCGGTTTCCGCTCCGACATGCGAGCCACCAAGGCCGAGGCGCTCGCCGACTGGGCCAGGAGCGCCGGCCGCGCCTTCCTGCGCTTCGACTATGGCGGCCATGGCGAGAGCGATGGCGATTTCGGCAGCTTCACCCTGTCGGACTGGCTCGGCGATGCACTGGCGGCGATCGAAAGCCAGTGCCACCAGCGCCCGATCCTGGTGGGGTCGTCGATGGGCGGCTGGATCGCCCTGCTCGCCGCACGCAAGCTGCTCGGCTCGGCCTTGCAGCCGGCCGGGCTCGTGCTGATCGCGCCCGCCGTCGACTTCTCCGAGGACCTGATGTGGGCACAGATGCCCGATTCGATCCGCCGGACGATCCTGGAGGAAGGCGTCTGGCTGCGGCCATCGGAGTACTCGCCGGAACCGACGCCGATCACCCGCGCCCTGATCGAAGACGGGCGCAAGCACCTGATGTTCGGCGGCGAGATCAAGGCCGGCTGCCCCGTGCATATCCTGCAGGGCATGCGCGACCCGGACGTGCCCTGGCGCCAGGCGCTCAAGCTCGTCGAGCATCTCAGCGGCGCCCCCGTCGTGCTGACGCTGATCAAGGACGGCGATCACCGCCTGTCCACGCCGGACGATATCGTGAGACTGCAAGCGGCGGTCGCGGGAATCGCGACCGCGCCCTGAGGCGGGAAGAGGCCGACGTCAGTGGACGCTGACCATCCTCAGGTCATGCTCCCAGGCATTGGCCGTGGCGGCCTCGCGCGAATCCGTGACGAGGATCGGCGCGCCATCGGCCGAGAGCAGGGTGAAGAGCTGCAAGCCGGACTCGATCTTGGGAGCCTGCGGGAAGATCCGCATCAGCTCGTCCGAGCTCATCGACTTGAGGTAAGCGACCTCCCCGGTGCCGAGCGCGGCGAATTCCGCAGGGGTCAGCGGGTTGATCTGGATGAGATTCCTGTCCTGTTTCATCGCGCCCTCCTTCAGAGCAGTGCGAATGCGGTTCTGATACTGCGCCTTCAATTATGAACAGATGCGAAAACCGCTGGCGCATCCTTCAAAGCTGGACGGGTCCCCGTCCCTCTACTCGCGGCTCATGATATCGATACGCCGGATGAGCCGTTCCGGTTCCGGCCTGACCAGATCAATCGCCAGCAGGCCGTTCGACAGATCGGCGCCGAGGACCTGCATGCCGTCTGCCAGCAGGAAGCTGCGCTGGAACTGACGGGCGGCAATGCCGCGATGCAGGAACTGGCGATTCTTGTCGTCGCTCTGGCGACCCCTGATCGTCAGCTGGTTCTCTTCCAGCGTGATCTCGAGTTGCTCGCGCGCAAAGCCCGCGACGGCCAAGGTGATGCGCAGGCGATCGGGCTCGTCCTCCGTCCGGGGCAGCCGCTCGATGTTATAGGGCGGGTAACCCTCGCTCGCGCCCTTGGCGACGCGATCGAGCGCACGCTCGATATCGTCGAAGCCAAGCAGAAACGGGTGAGACAAACTAGGTGGACGCGTCATCGCTCCAGGCCCTCGAAAGGCGCCTCATGAACATCGGGACCCGCCGCCGGGCAGCATCCCGCAGGCGAAAGGCGAACCCTTCCGCTTGAGCATGATATGGCGAAGCGCAAAGGCCGCTTCAAGGGGCGGCCAAGGGGCAGCGCTAAGCCGGCGAACCCCAAGGGGTGGGACGTCCCGACAATGTCCGAAAGAAGAATGGTACAGCCACCCCGGCTTGAACGGGGGACCTCTAGATCCACAATCTAGCGCTCTAACCAACTGAGCTATGGCTGCCCAAACACAGGCTTCGCGACCAGCCGCCGTGGCGGGGGTCGTCAGCGGCGCGGACCCTAGTGCCGACTCTCCGCTTTTGCAACCGCGTAATTCAACTCCGGCTGCGGAATTTCGGCGCGGCCTTCGCACGCGCCGAATCCGGCCGTTCGATCAGTCCTTGCGCAGGGCCGCGTTGGCGGTGCGCGCCAGCTCCTTGAGGTGCTCGGCATAGGATTCGTAGCTGCGGCGGACAGCCTTGGCCTGCAAGGCGATCGCCTCGGAAGCGCTGTTGCTGCGCGCGACCGACTGCGCATCGCCCAGCGTCGCCTCCAGCTCGGCGCAGGCATGATCGAGCATGCGGGCCTGCAGGGCACCGAAGGCACGCGCCATGGTGAGCGCCTGGCTCATCGCCGTCGCCGTGACGACGGTCGCCGCCTCGGGCGGACGTGGCAAGGGCAGTGAATCGAGGGAGGCGGGCTGCGGAGGCGGCGCCTTGGCGGCCGGGGCGGGAGCGGGAGCGGGTTCCGCCGGCTTCGCGGCGACAACCGGCGCAACCGCGACGGGCGCCGGCGTGGCGACGGCAGGCTTGGCGATGGCAGGCTTGACCGGAACCGTTTCGACGACGGCCGGCTTGACCGGCGCCGGCTTGGCTTCGGCGGCTACGGGCTTGGACACCACCGCGGCAGGCTTGGCGGCCTTCGCGGCAACCTTCGGCCCGGCGACCTTCGCCGCGGGCTTCTCGACCCGGATCTTGACCGGCGTCGCTTTTTTCGGGGCGCTCGCGAGGGCGGGCTTGCTGGCGGGAGCCGGCTTGACCGCAGCGACCGGGGCCGGCGACGGCGCGGGAGCCGCAACCTTGGCAGGCGCCGGTTTAACCGGAGCAGGCTTGGCGGCGACGGGCTTGCCCGGGACGGCAGCGACGGGCTGAGCGGGAATCGTCGGCTTCTGGGGTGCCGCAGCGGATGGCGGCGTCACGGCGGGCGCGGGCGTCAGCGCCTTCACCGGGGACAGGCTGACCGGAACCTTGGACTTGGTCCGGGTCGGAGCAGGCTTGACCATGACAGCTCTCCTTCAGCAGCAAACAGCGAAGGCCGGACACAGGGTCCGGCCAAAAGCGATGGCGGCGCCATGCGGCGCCGAATCAGTCTCAGCGACCCTTGGTCGCCTTGCTGACGGTCTCGGCAGCCTTGGTGGCGGCGTCCTGCGCGGCGGCACCGAGGTCCTTGATCTGGCTCTGGAGCGCGGCGACCTGCGACTTCAGGAAGTCGGACTGATGCTGCATCACCTCGGTCAGGTCCTTCGACTTCACCAGCTTCTGGGCGAAATCGAACGCGGCCGCGACGTTGTTCTCGGCATAGGCGATGGCCTTGCGGGTCGCGTCCTGCGTGTTGGCGCGGGCGCTCTCGGCCGAGCCGTGCGCATTGTCCACAGCCTTATGGGCAGCGCCCATGAAGCCGTCGAACGCCTTGCGGGCCTGCTCGACGCTGCGCTCGGCGAACTCGCGCATTTCGGTGGGCACTTCATAAGGCAGCTTGCCGTTCATCGAATCCTCCTGTGGTGTGGTGATCCATCCCTAGATCATTGTGCACTGCAATATCATTGTTGCAGCGCAATGACAACAGCGTGACAATCGGCCACGGCGGCCATGTTAACGCTGTTTCGATGAGAAGCGGGAGAGCGATCTTCGGTTCCATGGATTTGCCGCCGTTTGGGGTCTATTAAGGCTTTGTTAGGCATAACGGGCGCGGATCGAACGAGCGGGCAGGCATGAGCAAGGCCGGAGAGGACTGGGCGGAGTGGAGCGTGGCGGCGGCTGAAGACGCCACCCTTGCATCCTTTGCCGCCGGCGGCGCCCTGCTGCTGTGGGATCCGGCCGCCGAGAAGCCCCATTTCGTCAATGCGGCGGCCGAAGCGCTGCTCGGCGGACAAGCGAGCCTGCCGGCACCGACCCGGCAGCGCCTGAACCTGCTGGCCGGCGGCCTGGCCTCGGCCAACGGCATCCGCTTGGAACGCCTGCGCCTGACCGCGAGCTTCGCCGCAGTCCCCGTCACCTGCGGCAGCAAGCTGGTTTCGTTCGCCGATGGGCGTTCTGCGTTGGCGATCGCCGTGCAGGCTTCCGAGCTGCGGCGCCTCGGCATCACGGTTCCGAAGGCCAGCGAATCTGCGCCTGTCGCCGCGCCGGCCCCGGCAGAGACCGCTACCCAGGACGATGCCCCCTCCCCCGCCAAGCCGGCGACGGTCCGCTTCCTCTGGCAGAGCGACCGCGAAGGCCGGCTGACGAAACTCTCGGACAATATCGCTGCCCTCACCGGGGACGCCGCGATGGCCGGTCTTATCGGCCAACGCTGGCAGGATCTGCTCGGCCTCGCCTTCGCCGATAGCGACGGCGGGCTGATCGAACGATTCGCCAAGGCAGCGACCTGGAGCGGCCATAGCGTGCTCTGGCGCACCGATTCGCCCGGTGAAGCCGCTCCGGTCGAATTGTCCGGCGTGCCGGTCCTCGATATCTCGCGCCAGCTTGTCGGCTTCCGCGGTTTCGGTATCGCCCGGCTCAACGAACGCTGCCCCTTCCCGACGCCCGAGGCGGATGCCCCGGCGGCGGACGCCATCGCGGAGACGGAGCAGGTTCCGGCTGCCGCCGAAACCGCGCAAGACGAGGTCCAACAGCCGGCAGCCGATCTAGCCGCCATGGACGAGACAGCTGCAGCAGCCGCGCCCGTTGCCGACGATGACAGCGCAGTCGCGCCGGTCAGCTTGGTCGACGAGGACGCCCCGGCGGCCAGTGTGTCCGACGCAGAGGATCTGTCGGAACTGCCCGAGAGCGATGACGACGCGGCGGACGAAGCCGATGTCGCGCTCGACGAGGCTGCGGAATCCGCAGAGCAGGCCTTCGCTCCCGAAGCCCCTCCGGCACCGGAACCCGATTCGCCGCCCGGCAAGATCGTTCCCCTCCGCAACGGCCACCTGACCGCGATCCGGCCGGTTCTCGAACCGTCGAAATCGCATCTGAGCTCGGCTGAGCGCAATGCCTTCCGCGAGATCGCCAAGGCCTTGGGCGCCAGGCTCGCAGGCGATGACGAGCCGAGCGCGCCACGCCTGCCGCCGGTCGCGCCGTTGCAGGTCAAGGAGAAGGAAGCGGCATCGGCGGCCAAGGTGGAAGCGGACGCTGCCCTCGCCCCTGCCCGGCAGCGCAACTCGCATGCCGACGTGCTCGACCGTTTGCCGATCGCGGTGCTCGTCAATCGCGGCGACGAGGCGCTCTATGCCAACCGCACGCTGCTCGAATTGCTGGATTATGCCGATCTCGCCGACCTGAAGGCGGGCGGCAAGGTCAGCCGCCTGATCAAGGAAGCCGCCCGCACCGATGGCGGCACGATGACGCTGATCGACCGGCTCGGCCATCTCGTCCATGTCGATGCCGTGCTGTCGAGCGTGAGCTGGCAGGACGAGCCGGCGACGCTGATGGCTTTCCGCCACCCGAGCGGCGACGGCAGCGAAGTTGCAGTGCTGACGCCGGAAGAGGCGGAGGAAGCCGAGCTCGCCGCTGAATTCGCGGCTGAAGAGGCCGAATCGGCGGCTCGGGTCGAGGCGCTGCGGCTTGATGCCGATGCGCGCGACGCCCGCATCGGCGAGCTCACGGCCATGTTGGACACCGCGACCGACGGCGTCGTCACGGTCGATGATCGCGGCCGCATCCTCTCCCTGAACAAGGCGGCCGAGGCGCTGTTCGGCTATGACCAGCGCGAGGTCACCGGCGAGCTGTTCACCCTGCTCTTCGCCGGCGAAAGCCATGCGCCGGCGCTCGACTATCTCGAAGGCTTGAAGGGCGGCGGCGTCGCCTCGGTGCTCAACGATGGGCGCGAGGTGCAGGGCCGCGTCCGTCAGGGCGGCAAAATCGCGCTCTTCATGACCATGGGCCAGATCGCCCATGGCAGCGAGCCGCGCTTCTGCGCCGTGCTGCGCGACCTGACCGCCTGGAAGAAGACCGAAGGCGAACTGGTCGAGGCCCGCAAGGCGGCGGAGACGGCAAGCGCCCAGAAATCCGACGTGCTCGCCAAGATCAGCCATGAGATCCGCACGCCGCTCAACGCCATCATCGGCTTTGCCGAGGTGATGGCGGAGGAGCGCTTCGGGCCGATCGCCAACGAGCGCTACAAGGAATACCTGCGCGACATCCATCAGTCGGGCGGCTACGTCATCAGCCTCGTCAACGACCTGCTCGACCTCGCCAAGATCGAGGCCGGCAAGCTCGATCTCGACTTCGTCAGCGTCAACCTGAACGAGATCGCCCTGTCGACCGTGTCGCTGCTCCAGCCGGAGGCCCAGCGCGGGCGTGTCGTGCTGCGCTCGGGGCTCTCGCCGAAGCTGCCCCCCGTCGTCGCCGACGAGCGCTCGATCCGCCAGATCGCGATCAACCTGCTGTCGAACGCGGTGAAGTTCACCGATGCCGGCGGGCAGGTCATCATCTCGACCGCGCTCGGCGACCAGGGCGAGGCGATCCTGCGGGTCCGCGACACCGGTATCGGCATGGACGACGACGAGCTCCGGCTCGCGCTCGAACCCTTCCGCCAGGTGCCGACGACGCGCCGCGCCGGCGGCACGGGCCTCGGCCTGCCGCTGACCAAGGCGCTGGTCGAGGCGAACCGCGCGGCCATGGCAATCACATCCGTCAAGAAAGAAGGCACGCTGGTCGAGATCACCTTCCCGCCGCAGCGCGTGCTGGCGAGCTGATCAAACCACGTTCCCGATACCAAAAGGCCCGGGGCTGCTGCCCCGGGCCTTTTCGTTTTATCAGAGCAGGGTCCCGGTCAGGATCGCGGCGGCGACGCCGAAATAGATCACCAGGCCGGTGACATCGACCAGCGTCGCGACGAAGGGCGCCGAGGCGCTGGCGGGGTCGAAGCCGAGCCGCTTCAGGGCGAAGGGCAGCATCGAGCCGGCGAGCGAGCCGAAGGTGACGATGCCGACGAGCGCGCCGCCGACGGTTGCCGCGATCAGGATCCAGTGCGGGCCGTAGTCGTAAAGGCCGAGCCATTGCCACACGATGATCCGGACCACGCCGATCACGCCGAGAATGCTGCCGAGCGTGAGGCCGGTCGGCAGTTCGCGCAGCGCGATCCGCCACCAGTCCTTCAGCGTGACCTCGCGCAGCGCCAGCGCCCGGATGATCAGCGAGGTCGCCTGCGAGCCGGAATTGCCGCCCGAGCTCATGATCAGCGGGATGAAGAGCGTCAGCACGATCGCCTTCTCCAGCTCGCCCTCGAAGAACTGCATGACGGAGGCCGTCAGCATCTCGCCGACCAGCAGGATCGAGAGCCAGCCGGCGCGCTTGCGGATCATCGCGAGGAAGCCGATTTCCTTGTAGGGCTCGTCGAGCGCCTCCATGCCGCCGAGCTTCTGCACGTCCTCGGTCGTCTCGGCGATCATCGCGTCGATGACGTCGTCGAAGGTGACGATGCCGATGAGCTGCTCCTCCGCATCAACGACAGGCACCGAGAGCAGGTCGTATTTGGTGATGAGGCGGGCGACCTCCTCGCGATCGACCTCCGGCGTCACGCAGATCGGCTTGTGCGCGGGAACGACCGACTCGACCGGCGCCTCGGGATCGCCGCTGATCAGGCGGCGCAGCGAGACCGCGCGCACCAGCTTGCGCGTCACGGAATCGAGCACGTAGATCGCGTAGACCGTCTCGCGCGAGCGTTCGACGCGGCGGATATGGTCGAGCGTCTGCTGCACCGTCCAGTTCGAGGGCACGCTGACGAACTCGGTCGTCATGATCGAGCCGGCGCTGTGCTCGGGATAGGCCAGCAGCTTCTTGAGGTCGGAGCGGGTCTGGCGGTCGATGCGCCCGCTCAGGCGCGCCCGCGTCTCCTCGTCGAACTCCTGGAAGACGTCGGCCGCCCGATCCGCCGACATGGCGGAGAGCAGCGCGCCGGCGCGTTGGTCGGGCAGTTGCGCCAGCGCCTCGGCGGCAGCGGTGAACTCGGGCTGGTCGAGCACCTCGACCGCGCGCTCGAAGGGCAGCTCGGCCAGGACATGCGCAATGGTCGCGGTATCCTGGTCGTTCAGCGTCTCGACGATGTCGGCGACGTGTTCCTGCGCCAGCGTCTGGGCCAGCGTCACGGCAAGGAGGTCCGTGGTGGCGGCGGTATCATTCATGGCTCTGTTCCTTGCGATCGGGCCGTCGTGGCCGGATCGCAGGCGAGCCGGGAAACCCGGTCAGGCGCGCGAGGCGGCGGCGGACGGCTTCGACTGTCGGCTGGGACTGTCGCTTGGCATCGGGTCGGGGTTTCCTGTGAGCAGCCGGCCGCAGGGCCGGAAGCAGGAGGCCAATGCACCCGCAAAGCGCGCGCGTCAAACGGTTTTTTGCTCCGCGCGCGGCGATGATTGGCATTGGCCGATACCGCGCGCTCAGCCTATTGTCGCCGCGACGCACCGGCCCCTGCCGAGCGCGTCCCCGTTCCGCACTCTCTCGCTGGATCCCGCCGATGTCCCTGACGATCTATGGCTGTTACCGTTCGCGCGCGACGCGCGTCATCTGGCTCGCCAACGAGCTCGGCCTGCCCTTCAACCATGTCCCGGTGATCCAGGCCTATCGCCTGCCCGATCCGAACGCGGCGGGCGTGCCGCTGCATACCCGCAGCGCCGATTTCCTGAAGATCAACCCGAACGGCCATATCCCGAGCATCGACGACAACGGCTTCAAGCTGCACGAATCGCTGGCGATCAACCTCTATCTCGCCCGCAAGCATGGCGGGCCGCTCGCGCCCAAGGACGCGCAGGAGGAGGGGCTCGCGGTGATGTGGTCGCTCTGGGCCGCGACCGAATGCGAGACCCATGCGCTCAACCTGCAGTTCCATCTCGCCGCCTATCCGCCGGAGAAGCGCAAGCCGGAGCTGGTCGAGGCCGCTCTCGCCGCCCTGCCCGGCCCCTTCGCGGTACTCGACAGGACGATCGCCGAGAACGGCGGTTACGTGATGGGCAACCGCTTCACCGTCGCCGACATCAACGTCGCCGAGGTCATCCGTTACGCCAAGCCGGCGACCCAGCTCTTCGACGCCCATCCGCGCGTGAAGGCCTGGCTCGATGCCTGCCAGGCACGCCCGGCCTTCCAGGCGATGTGGCAGGCGCGCGACGCCGAAGCCGCCTGAGCGGAGACAGGATACGGGTGGCCGGGCCTTGCCCGGCCACCTACTGACGCGGGATGACCCGGCCAGAGAGCAGAGCTTCCGCCATGACACAGCCAATACCCGCTCCCGCGCTGCGCATGGGGCCGCTCGAATGGCTCCTGCTGATCATCCTGTCGATCCTGTGGGGCGGCTCGTTCTTCTTCAACAAGCTGACCGTGGCCGAATGGCCGCCCTTCGCGGTGGTGCAGGTACGCGTCGGGTTGGCGGCACTGGCTCTCCTCCTGGTGGTGCGCATCGCCGGGCAGTCGATGGCGGTCGGGCGCGAACTCTGGCTCGCCTTCTTCGGGATGGGCATTCTCAACAACCTGATCCCGTTCAGCCTGTTTCTCTGGGGCCAGCAGCAGATCGCAAGCGGTCTCGCCTCGATCCTGAACGCGACCACGCCGATCTTCGCGGTGCTGGTGATGCATTGCTTCGGCAACGAGAGGGCGACCGGCCTGAAGCTCGGCGGCGTTCTGGCCGGCCTCATCGGCGTCGCGATCCTGATGGGTCCGGACGCGCTCAGCGGCCTCGGCTCCAATCTGGCAGCGCAGATCGCCTGCATCCTAGCCGCAGTCTCCTATGCATTCTCCGGCCTGCTCGGCCGGCGCTTCCGCGGCGTGTCGCCGCTGGTGGCAGCCACGGGCCAGCTCTCGGCCTCGACCCTGATGATGCTCCCGATCGTCTTCGTGATGCACCCGCCCTGGACGCTGCCGGTGCCGTCGCAGACGGCATTCCTCGCCCTCGTCGGACTGGCGCTGATCTCCACCGCGCTGGCCTATCTCCTGTTCTTCCGGATCATGCGCACGGCCGGGCCGAGCAATGTCATGCTCGTCACCTTCCTGATCCCCGTCAGCGCGATCCTGCTCGGCTCCGGCCTTCTCGGCGAAGCCCTGCTGCCGCGCCATTTCGCCGGCATGGCGGCGATCTTCGTCGGACTCGCTCTGATCGACGGCCGCATCGTGCGAATCGCCCGGACCGATCCCACCCCGGCTGCGTAATCTCTGTCCCGCAGCATCGGAATGCCGTCCACAGCCCGGCGGCCTGGGCTGCGCTCAGCCGAAAGGCTTTGTTGTCAAAAGATTATGAATTTCTGTAGGGTCGACACCTTGGCCGGAACCGCTATTGGCGACGGCCACCGATAGAGATATCGCGGCAAGCGATACACGGGACAGGGGACGGCTCATGGATGTGCGGCAACTGCGATGTTTCATCGCGGTAGCGGAAGAGCTGCATTTCGGCCGGGCGGCCGAGCGGCTCGGCATCGCGCCTCCGGCTCTGTCGCGCCAGATCAGCACCCTCGAAGACGAACTGGGCGTCGCCCTCCTGACCCGCACCACCCGGCAGGTCGCGATGACGCGCGCCGGGCTGATCATGCTGGAAGAAGCCAAGGGCATTCTCGTCAAGATGGAACATGCCTCGCGCGCGGTGCGGGAGGCTTCGCTTTCCTCCGGCAAGGTGCTGCGCGTCGGGGCTATCGACGCGGCTTCGTCGAGCTTCGTGCCGGAGGCGCTGATGGCCTTCCGCGCCCGGTTTCCGGGCATCGAGATCAAGTTCGTCGAGGCGATCACCACCGCCCTGATCCAGATGCTGGAAGCGGGCAAGCTCGACATGGCGCTGACACGCCCGCCGCGAAAGCCGACCGATTGCGCCTTCGAGATCCTGCGCGTCGAGCGCCCGGTCGTGGTGCTGAACGAGAATCACCCGCTCGCCGCGCGCGAGCACCTGACCATGCTCGATCTCGTCGGCGAGCCCTTCGTCGTGCCCTCCAAGCGCCTGCGGCCCTATGCCTATGATCTGGTCATGGCCTATTTTGAGAGCGTCGGTGCAGTGCCGAACGTCACGATCGAGGCGACCGAGAAGCCGGCGATGATGTCGGCGGTCGCCGCCGGGCTCGGCATGGCGCTGGCGCCGGACTGGGTCTCCCGCCTCTCCTTCCCCGGCGTGACGATGCGGCGCCTGCGCGGCGCGATGCTCGATCCGCCGCCGCCGGGCGCTCTCATCGGCGTCTCCTGGCGCCCGCAGCAGAAGCTGCCGTCCCGCGACGATTTCCTCGCTATCCTCCGGGATAGCGTGACGCTGCTCGACGATCGCCACATCCTGCCTTTCACCGCACCAAAAACGCAGAAACGGACCGCCCGCACCGGGTCGCCAGTCGGAGGAGCCTGATGAGTTTGAATCAGATAGAGCGGGCCCAGGGCCTGCGCGTGCGATCGACGCAGGATCTGGCCGGCGGCGTGTTCATGATGCTGCTGGCGCTCGGCGCCTTCGTCTTCTCCTGGGAGCTTCCGGCCGGCACGCTGCGCCAGCTCGGGCCGGGCATGCTGCCCAAGGCCTTCGCGACGATCTGCGGCGCGCTCGGCCTGATGCTGGCGCTCGCTTCGCTGCGCTATAACGGCGAGAAGCTTTCGGGCTGGTCCTGGAAGGGCATCTTCTTCGCGCTGGGCGGCGCCTGCCTGTTCGGCCTGACCATCCGCGGCTTCGAGTTCGGCCCGATCCGCCTTCCGGCGCTGGGCCTGCTGGTCTCCGGCCCGCTCCTCATCTTCTTCTCCGGCCTCGCCGCCGATGATCGCAAGATCAAGGAGCTGCTGATCTTCGCGGTCGCGATGTCCGCCGGCTGCATCCTGCTGTTCAAGTATGCGCTGTCGCTGCCGATCCCGCTGGCGCCCTGGCTCTTGGGGATCTGACCGATGGATATGTTCTCCAATCTCGCGCTGGGCTTCGGCGTCGCGCTCACCTTCAAGAACATCGCGCTCTGCTTCGCCGGCTGCCTCGTCGGCACGCTGATCGGCGTGCTGCCCGGCGTCGGGCCGATCGCGACGATCTCGATCCTGCTGCCGATCACCTTCGGGCTCGACCCGACCGGCGCTCTGATCATGCTCGCCGGCATCTATTACGGCGCGCAGTATGGCGGCTCGACCACTGCGATCCTGGTCAACATCCCCGGCGAGGCGACCTCGGTCGTCACCACGCTGGACGGCCACCAGATGGCCAGGCAGGGCCGCGCCGGCGTTGCGCTCGGCACGGCCGCGATCGGCTCGTTCTTCGCCGGCTGCGTCGCGACCCTGATCATCGCCGCGCTCGGCGCGCCCTTGACCAAGATGGCGCTGCTCTTCGGCCCGGCCGAGTATTTCTCGCTGATGGTGATGGGCCTGTGCTTCGCGGTCGTGCTGGCACGCGGCTCGATTCTCAAGGCCTTCTGCATGATCATGCTCGGCCTGCTGTTCTCCACCGTCGGCACCGATCTCGAGACCGGGCAGGAACGCCTGACCTTCGGCATCGCCTCGCTCTCGGACGGCATCGACTTCTCGGTGCTGGCGATGGGCGTGTTCGGCTTCGCCGAGGTGCTGCGCAATCTCGAAAGCCCGGAAGCGCGCGACGTCGTCAAGGGCAAGATCGGCCGGCTGCTGCCGGGCTGGGACGATATCAAGCAGGCGGTTGCGCCGGTACTGCGCGGCACGGCGGTCGGCGGCATCCTCGGCATCCTGCCCGGCAACGGCGCGGTGCTGGGCCCCTTCGCCAGCTACACCATGGAGAAGAAGCTCGCGAAGGACCCGTCCCGCTTCGGCAAGGGCGCGATCGAGGGCGTGGCAGGGCCGGAATCGGCCAACAACGCCGGGGCGCAGACCGCCTTCATTCCGCTCCTCACCCTCGGCATCCCGCCGAATGCGGTGATGGCGCTGATGGTCGGCGCGATGACGATCCACGGCATCATCCCCGGCCCGCAGGTCATGACCCGCAACCCCGAGCTGTTCTGGGGCATGATCGCCTCGATGTGGGTCGGCAACCTGATGCTGCTCATCATCAACCTGCCGCTGGTCGGCCTATGGGTGAAGCTGCTGCAAGTGCCCTATCGCCTGATGTTCCCGGCAATCCTGATCTTCTGCTGCATCGGCATCTACTCGGTAAACAACCAGCCGCTCGACGTCGCCTTCACGGCGCTGTTCGGCCTATTCGGCTACCTGCTGATCAAGCTCGGCTTCGAGCCGGCGCCGATGCTGCTGGGTTTCGTGCTCGGCAAGCTGATGGAGGAGAAGCTCCGGCAGGCGCTGATCATCTCGCGCGGCTCGTTCTGGACCTTCGTCGAGCGGCCGATCTCGGCCGGGCTGCTGCTGGTCGCCGTGGCCGTGCTCACCATCGCGCTCCTGCCCTCGATCTCGAAGAAGCGCGAGGAAGCCTTCACCGAATGACGGGGTTGCCGCCCCGGCGACAGCCCCCCAGTTTCATCTCAAGCCAATCTCAGGGAGGAATACGCATGAAGAAGCTCGTTCTCGGCCTTGCCGCCGCCGCCACGCTGGCCTTTGCCGGCGGCGCACAGGCGCAGGGCTATCCGACGAAGCCCGTCACCATGATCGTGCCCTTCGCCGCTGGCGGGCCGACTGACATCATCGCCCGTATCGTCGCCGACCACATGTCGAAGACGCTCGGCCAGCAGATCGTGATCGAGAACGTCGCCGGCGCCGGCGGCACCACGGGCATCGCCCGCGCGGTCTCGGCAGCACCCGATGGCTACACCATCGCGATGGGGCATCTTGGCACCTTCTCGGCGGCGCCCGCCACCTATCCCGGCCTCAAGTATGACCCGATCAACGGCATGCAGACGATCGGCCTGGCCGGCGGCACGCCGATCCTGATCGTTGCCCGCAAGAACCTCGAGGCGCCCGATCTCAAGGCCTTCGTCGCGGCCGTGAAGGCCAATCCGGACAAGTTCAACGAAGCCCATGCCGGCCTCGGCTCGGTTTCCTGGACGACCTGCACCCTGCTCAAGGGCATCCTCGGCACGCCGAAGATCAACGCGGTCGCCTATCGCGGCACGGGTCCTGCCCTGAACGACCTCGTCTCCGGCCAGGTCGACTTCATGTGCGACCAGATCGTCTCGGTCGCCGAGCAGGTCCGCGCCAACACGATCAAGGCCTATGCCATCGCCTCGGCCCACCGCTCGCCGGCCCTGCCCGACGTGCCGACCACCAAGGAAGCCGGCCTGCCCGACTACCAGATCGAAGCCTGGAACGGCATCGCCGGCCCGAAGGGCATGCCGAAGGAGGCCGTGGACAAGCTGGTCGACGCGCTCGGCAAGGCGCTCAACGACGAGGGCACCAAGAAGCGCCTGCTCGACCTCGGCACTGTGCTGCCGACCGCCGAGGAGCGCACGCCCGCCGGCTTCGCCGCGCTGATCAAGCGCGATGCCGACAAGCTGACGCCCGCGCTTTCGGCCGCGCCGAAGCAGTAAGCTTTCAGCCCTCTCAGACGACGACGCGGCGGGCTCCTTGCGGGCCCGCCGTTTTCGTTTCCAGCGCCCGCTTCGCAAGACATGCGCCGGGTCCGGCTTTTGTCATGACCCGCCAAGCCATTGTTCCGGAGCGCTTTTCTTCGCCCCGTTTCCAGCCGTTAACATCTCGTGACCGGTTTTCCGGGAACTGTTCCAGCACGCCTTGGTTGTCCTCGCCGAAGATTAGCTTCGAAAGGAGACATCCCATGTTCAAGAAGCTTGCTCTCGTTGCCGCCCTGACCATCACCCCGGCGGTCGCCTTCGCCCAGAGCCAGCCCTCGGGCGGCGCGGTTGGCGGTGCGACCAGCGGTGCCGCGGCCGGTGCGGTCGGCGGCGCGGTTGTCGGCGGCCCTGTGGGCGCGGTGGTCGGCGGCGTCGGCGGCGCGGTTGTCGGCGCGATCGTCGGCGATGCGGCCTCGCCGCGCTTCCGCACCTATGTCGTCGAGCAGCGCGTGCCGTCCTACACCTATGCCGAGCCGGTCGCGGTCGGCACCGTGCTGCCGCAGGACGGCGTGGTGTATCGTCAGCTGCCAGCCGACTACGCGCCGAACGCCTCGAACTATCGCTACACGGTCGTGAACGACCGCACCGTGATCGTCGAGCCGCAGACCCGCCGCATCGTTCAGATCATCGAGTGATCCGGCGCTTCGATTCAGGCGGCACCTGAATCGGCTGGAAAGCCCGCCCTTCACGGGGCGGGCTTTCTGTCGTTCGGATACCGGGCTTCAGCGAGTGCCGAACATGCGGTCGCCGGCATCGCCCAGACCGGGAACGATATAGCCGTGATCGTTCAGGCGCTCGTCAATCGCGGCGGTCCAGATGCGGACATCGGGATGGGCGCCGCGCAGGCGGGCGACGCCTTCCGGCGAAGCGAGCAGGCAGACGAAGCGCAGGTCCCTGGCGCCGCGCTCCTTCAGACGCTCGACCGCTGCAACGGCGGAATTCGCCGTCGCCAGCATCGGGTCCATCACCACGATCATGCGCTCGGTGATGTCGGAGGGCGCCTTGAAGTAATATTCGACGGCCTGGAGCGTGTCGGGATCGCGATAAAGGCCGATATGGGCGACGCGGGCCGCTGGGACGAGTTCCAGCATGCCGTCGAGGAAGCCGACGCCGGCGCGCAGGATCGGCGCGAAGACCAGCTTCTTGCCGGAGATGACCGGCTGCATCGATTTCTGCAGCGGCGTCTCGATCTCGATCAGCTCGGTCGGCAGATCGCGCGTCACCTCGTAGCAGAGCAGCATGCCGATCTCGTTGAGGAGCTGGCGGAAGCTCTTGGTGGAGCGATCCTTCTCGCGCATCAGCGTGAGCTTGTGCTGGACCAGCGGATGGTCGACGACGGTGACGCCGTCCTGGCTCGAAGTCATACGCCGGTTACCCCTCTATCTCTCGGACCTTGCTCTCGAACCTTGGCTTACCCTCAAAATACCGTGCCATCGCTGACGATGGTCAAGGGCGGGCCGCCATCCACACGCTTTTCGCGCGCGATCCGGCGCCCGGCCGCCCAGGTCCCGCCTTCGAGCACCTTGGCGAGCGGGAGTTCATCACGCGAGCGGCCGAGCCGCTGGCGGATGAGTGCGCCGACCTCGTCGAGCAGAGCCACCGTCAGCGCCCGCCATTCGACCACGAGCGGCGACGAGACCTCATGCGCCTTCGTCCGGTCAGCCTCGTCCTTCAGCGCGATGACGCCGCTGTCGAGGAAGAGCCCGCCATTGCGGTATTCCGGCAGGCCGGTCATCTCGTCGATATCGACCACCGCGATGCCGGCCCATTGCAGCGGCTCGATCAGCGAGTAGGTCAGCCATTGCGAGAGCTTGTGGAAGGGCACGAGCCCCTCCGTCGGCTTCCCCGACGCGATCAGCGGATGGCGCCAGGTATCGCCGAGCGCCACCCCAGCCAATGTCAGGCGCGACGGCCAGATGCCGCCGAAGGTGCCGAGCACCTCGCCCAGCAGATGCGGAGCCCGCAGCGTGCCGGTCTCGGCTGCCGAGGCAAACCGATCGAACAGCGCGCCCGGCCGTGACAGGCCCTGCCGTTCCAGTTCCTCGCCGAGGCGGTTAAGCAGCGCGGCACGGCCATCGAGCGCGAGCAGCGGATTGTCCGGCCCGGCCTGGAAGCCGCGCGCCAGCGTCGCCGCATCGAGCCGCTTCAATCCAGCCGCATCGGCTTGCAAGGGCTTCGCGGGATCACTGGAGAACAGGCCGGCGGCGAACATGTCGAGCGAGGCGAGCGCCAGCCCTTCCGAACGGCCGATCTCGCGGCCGGTCGCGGAGTCGCGATAGCGCCAGTCGGGTCCGGCACCGGCATCGAGCAGGACGCTGACGACGGCGAGATCATAGGCGGCGCGGCCCCGCGCGGCAGGATTGGCAAAGCCGGCGGCCTTGTCGAGCTTCTGCCAGCGATCCTCGCCATCGACGGAGAAATGGCGCCAGCGCGCATGGAAGGGGATGTCGAATGCCGGATAGTTCGTGCGGATCGTCTCCAGCACATAGTCCGCGCAGGCTTCGAGCCGCTCCGGATGCACGCTGAAATGCAGGAGCTGGCCGGCGAGCCCAAGCTCCAGCATCTCCTGCGCGCGCTCGCGCACGGCAGCGGGTTTCAACAGGGCGCGGAACGCCTCGGGATCACGGTCGGGCATCATCAACTCAGGCAGGCGTGGCGGAATCAGAACTTGTCGAGGTCGCGGCCGACCGTCGACTTCAGCGCGTTGTCGCCGGGCGCGCCGTCGGGCGAGTAGTAGCCCGCGGCCTTCTTGGCCTCGATCTCGACGGAGGCATCGGGCGGGATCAATTCTGGCGGGATCGCGACGCGCTCGCCGATGGTGATGCCGCTCTCGACCATGGCGTCGTATTTCATGTTCGACATCGACATCAGCCGGTCGATATGCGTGACGCCGAGCCAGTGCAGCACATCCGGCATGAGCTGCTGGAAGCGGGCATCCTGCACGCCGGCGACGCATTCGGTGCGCTCGAAATAGGTCGCGGCGGAATCGCCGCCCTCCTGGCGCTTGCGGGCGTTGTAGACGAGGAACTTGGTGACCTCGCCGAGCGCCCTGCCCTCCTTGCGGTTATAGACGATGAGGCCGACGCCGCCGCTCTGCGCCTCCTTCACGCATTCCTCGATGCCATGCGTGAGATAGGGCCGGCAGGTGCAGATATCGGAGCCGAACACGTCGGAACCATTGCACTCGTCATGGACGCGGCAGGCGATGCGCGTCTTCGGGTCGGCGAGGCGCGAGGCCTCGCCCATGACATAGGCCGTGATCGAGCCGATCGGCGGCAGGAAGACCTTGAGGTCCGGCCGCGTCACCAGTTCGGGATACATGCCGCCGGTCTGCTCGAAGAGCGTGCGACGCAATTCGCTCTCGGTCGTGCCGAAGCGCTCGGCGATGCCCGGCAAATACCAGACCGGATCGACCGCGATCTTGGTGACGCTGATATCGCCCGAACCGTGCAGGATATGGCCGTCCGCAGCGAGACGATGCGCGCCCATCGCGGCGAGGATCTCCGGCAGGTTGAGCCTGGCCTTGGTGATCGCGATCGAGGGGCGGATATCGATGCCCTCGCCGATCAATCGGCCGAAATCCTGCGCGACCGTGTGCCCGAACGGATCGAGCGAGACGATCTTCTTCGGATCGCCCCATTGCGGCTGCGGCGCGATCTCCGCCGTCGGATGGGTATTGGTGAGGTCCGGGCGCTGCTGCGGGTTCATCGCGCGGGCCGAGATGGCGAGCGCCCGATAGACCGAATAGGAGCCGCCATGGGCGCCGATGACGTTGCGGTCGGCCGGGTTGGTGGTCGAGGCAATGATCGGGCCGCGCTCGGCGGCGGTGGCGGCGCCCCATCGGATAGGGAAGCGCGCGGCGGCGCTGCCCGGCTCGGGATGGGAGGTCAGCCTGATATGGCCGTTGCGGTTCGGCGCGTTCATCGCGATCACGTCCTGAAACGGAAAAGGGCCCCGGACGGGGATCGTCCGGGGCCCTCTGGACCTCATGAAGTCTGAACCAGCGTGGCGACGCCGTCAATCGCCTTAGAAAACAGCGAGATAGCGCAGCAGCGAGATGATGCCGATCACGATCACGATGATCTGCACGACGTTCTTGATCTGCCCGTCGAGCGGCAGCATCCGCACGAGATAGAGCACGAGGCCGATGACGAGAACGGTGATCAGCAGCGAAATCAGAGTGGACATGCTTTCAGCCCTTTGTCTCGGCCGGTAGCCGGCCCCCCGGAGCCCAGCCGCGACGCATTCGCGGCCTGTCAGCCCCGGCAAAACAACGTCGCAGGGCGGGAATAGGTTCCGGAGGCGGGTTTGCCGGCGAAAGGGGCGGGCAAGGACGTACGCAGGAACCACAACAGAAAACCCCTCTCCCGAATGGGAGAGGGGTAGGGGTGAGGGAAGGTCAGAGAACCAGTTCCGCTCGATGGCAACAGCATCGGTAGAGAGCGTAGAGCAAGGGTGATTGGCGGCAGGCCCTCACCCCTGCCCCTCTCCCATCCGGGAAAGGGGTTCCCCGCGCTGTCCTTGCCTCAGCCGGCGATGCGGTCGAAATCCGCGACGGCGCGCGTCGCCTGACGGAGCTGGTTGAGCAGCTTCAGGCGGTTGGCGCGCAAGGCCGGATCGGGATCGTTGACCGTGACCTTGTCGAAGAAGGCATCGACCGCCGGGCGGATTTCGGCGAGCGCGGCCATGGCGCCCTCGTAATCCTCGTTAGCGACGGCAACCTCGGCCTTCGGCGTCGCCTGCGCGAGAGCGACGGCGAGCGCCTTCTCCTCGATCAGGCCGGCCTCGGCGATGAGGTGCAGGTCCGGAGCCTCGGCGAAGGCGCCCTCCCCGTCCTTCTTCTCCTCCGCCTTGAGGATATTGGCGGCGCGCTTGTAGCCCGCGAGCAGGTTCTTGCCATCCTCGGTGTCGAGGAAACGGCCGAGCGCGGCGACGCGGCGGGTGATGAGCAGGAGATCGTCATTGGCCGCAGCGCCCTCGCCCAGCACGGCGTCGACGAGATCATGCCGCGCGCCCTGGTCGCGGAGCATGACCTTCAGGCGGTCGTGGAAGAAGGAGAGGAGATCGGTGTTGAAGCCGGCCTTGGATCCGTCCGACTCGACGCGATAATCCGCTCCACCCGCCTTGATCGTACCGGCGACCGAATGATCGAAACGGGCAAAGCGCTCGACCACTTCCGAATGAGCCCGAAAAGCTTGATCGTAATCCTGATACTGATGGCCCGTTTCCTTGGCGATCAGTTGCGAAACGAGCATCTTGAAGCTGTCGGCAAAGATAGAGTGCAGCCCCAGCCGCACCCCATTCTCAACCACCAACCGGATCACACCCAGCGCCGCTCTCCGCAGCGCATAGGGGTCCTTGCTCCCAGTCGGCTTCTCGTCGATGGCCCAGAAGCCGACGAGGGTGTCGAGCTTGTCGGCCAGCGCCACCGCCACAGAAACCGGGTCGTTCGGCACGCGATCGGACGGGCCGAGCGGCTTGTAGTGCTCCTCGACCGCTGCCGCGACCGAAGCGTCCTCGCCCTGAAGCTCGGCATATTTCCGGCCCATCAGGCCCTGCAACTCAGGGAACTCGCCGACCATCTCGGTCGGCAGATCGGCTTTGGCGAGCTTCGCGGCCCGCTCGGCCTTGTCGGGATCGGCACCGATGATCGGGGCCAGTTCCCGTGCCAGCGCCGCGATGCGCTGGACGCGCTCGCCCTGCGTACCGAGCTTGGCGTGGAAGACGACGCCGAGCTTGTCGAGCTTGGCCATGCGCTGGTCGAGCGGCTTGGCGAGATCGAGACCGAGCTTTTCGGCGCTGTCCTTGAAGGTATCGAGATCCGGCAGCGAACCACGATCGGTCTGCCAGAAATAGGCGGCGTCCGAGAGACGCGCGCGCACGACGCGACCGTTGCCGGCGGTAATCGCCACGCCGCCGTCGCTGGCGACGAGGTTCGAAACCAGGATGAAGCGGTTCGCGAGATTACCGGTCGCGGGGTCGCGCAGCACGAAGCATTTCTGGTTCGCGCGGATGGTGGCGCGGATCGCCTCGCCGGGAATGTCGAGGAAGCGCTCCTCGAAGGAGCCCATCAGCACGACCGGCCATTCGACGAGGCCAGCGACCTCCTCCAGCAGCCCCTCGTCTTCGACGAGGTCGAGCCCGTGCGCAAAGGCGAGGTTGCGGGCGTCCGTGAGGATGATCTCCTTGCGGCGGTCGGCATCGAGCACGACCTTCGCCTTCTCCAGCGAAGTCACGTAGTCGTCGAGGCGCTTCACCATGATGGGCGCAGGCGCATGGAAGCGATGGCCATAAGTCGTGTTGCCGGAGACGATGCCGTCGACCTCGAAGGGCACGACCTCCGGATCCTCGGTCTCGGCGGCGCCGAATGTGCAGAGGATCGAATGCAGCGGGCGCACCCAGCGCAGGCTGGCGCCGGCGGCCGAGGCCTTGCCCCAGCGCATCGATTTCGGCCAGGGGAAGGACCGGATCACGGCCGGCACGATCTCGGCGATGGCCGCGACGGTCTCCTGGCCGGGCTTCTCGATGATGGCGACATAAGAGTCGCCCTTCTTGGAATCGCTGACGATGGTCGCCTGATCGAGCGAGGTCAGCCCGGCAGCCTTGAGGAAGCCCTGCACGGCGGCGTCGGGTGCGCCGACGCGCGGACCTTTCCGCTCCTCGCGCACGTCGCGGCCGCGAACGGGCAGACCAGCGATATGCAGAGCCAGACGGCGCGGCGTGACGAAGGCCTTGGCGCCCTCATAGACGAGGCCGCGCTCGACCAGCGCATCGGTGACGAGCTTCTTCAGGTCCTCGCCGGCCTTGCGCTGCATGCGCGCCGGGATTTCCTCGGAGAACAGTTCGAGCAGAAGATCGGGCATTAGTTCGCTCCCCCGCCGGCGGTCTTCAGCCAGGCCGCGCCGCAGGCCTTGGCGAGCTCGCGCACGCGCAGGATGTAGCTCTGCCGCTCGGTGACCGAGATCACGCCGCGCGCATCGAGCAGGTTGAAGATGTGGCTGGCCTTGATGCACTGATCATAGGCCGGCAGGGCGAGTTCGTGGCGGGGCTGGTTCGCCCCCGAGGCCGGCTCGCCGGCGGCCAGAAGCGCCTTGCACTCGGTCTCGGCGTCGGTGAAATGCTGGAACAGCATCGCCGTGTTGGCATGCTCGAAGTTATGGCGAGAGTATTCCTGCTCGGCCTGCAAGAAGACGTCGCCATAGGAGATGCGGTCCTCGCCATCGAGGCCGTTGAAATTGAGGTCGTAGACGTTCTCGACGCCCTGGACATACATTGCCAGGCGCTCGAGGCCGTAGGTCAGCTCTCCCGCCACGGGAGCGCATTCGACACCCGCGACCTGCTGGAAATAGGTGAACTGGCTGACTTCCATGCCGTCGCACCAGCATTCCCAGCCGAGGCCCCAGGCGCCCAGCGTGGGGCTCTCCCAGTCGTCCTCGACGAAGCGCACGTCATGCAGGCCGAGATCGACGCCGATGGCGCGCAGCGAGTCGAGATAGAGCTCCTGCAGGTTCGGCGGCGACGGCTTCAGGATGACCTGGAACTGGTAATAATGCTGAAGTCGGTTGGGGTTCTCGCCGTAGCGGCCGTCCTTGGGGCGGCGCGAGGGCTGGACATAGGCCGCCCGCCAGGATTTCGGGCCAAGCGCGCGCAAAGTCGTCGCCGGGTGGAAGGTGCCGGCGCCGACCTCCATGTCGTAGGGCTGCAGCACCACGCAACCTCGCTCGGCCCAGAAGCGCTGCAGCGTCAGCAGCAGCCCCTGGAAAGAGCGGGTCGGGTCCATCGCCGGGGAGGAAGCCGGGATGGTGGAATGCGAGAGTGGCGCGGGGGCGGACAAGTGCCTGCAACCTTCCGAAAACGAGGGAATGGCGGTGATTAGGGTTCGGGCCCGCCATGGTCAAGCTTGAGCGGGAACCGCGGCCGGACAGGTTTCGTTCATAACCGGTCTGATATCGACAAAGGCAACCGCATGGCCAGCGATGCTCGGGGCGAGCATTTGATGCCGGGCCGGCGGTTCGAACAACGAAGGAGTACGCCCGTGTTGACAACCCGCATCATTGCCGCCGCCTTTGGCGCCGCAACCTTGCTCGGTGCCGCCATGAGCAGCGCCCCGGCCTCCGCGGCCCCGATTTCCGCCGGCACGACCTTTGCCGCCGGCGCAGAAACCGGCCTCGTCCAGCAGGCCTGGCATCGCGGCCGGCCGCATTACGGCCCGGGCCGCCCGCATGTCCGCCGCTGCTGGAGCGAATCCCGCCGCGTCTGGAACGGCTATCGCTGGGTGCGCCGGACGGTTCGCGTCTGCCGCTGAGCCGGCCTCCCGTCGGTTTCGATGGAATGAGCTGAACGGCGCCCGTTAGCGCCGTTCAGCAACAACGTCCTCGCTATCCGGCGGCAACATCGCGTCACCCATCGGCACTGCCGATGGCACCTTCGACGGAGAAGACCATGTTCCGGACAGCGTTCATCGCCATGGCCGTGGCGGGCGCCCTGGGTGGCTTCGCCCTGACGGCGGCCCCCGCTCCGGCCGGTCCGCTTGCCGCTCAGGCCGAGCCATCCGCACAAGCCGGCGAAAACCTGATCGAACAGGCCCAGTACCATCGTAGCCCGCGCCGTCACTACGGCCCGCGCCCCTCCTATCACCGCCCGCGCTGTTTCTGGTCCGAGCGTCGTATCTGGGACGGCTGGCGCTGGGTCGTCCGCCCGGTGCGGGTCTGCCGCTGAGCGGCAGCAAGCGTGGCCGCATTGCGGCCATTGGCTGAAGGCAAGGTGAACGGCGCGATCCTCCGCCGTTCAGGTTCGACGACGTAATGTCACAACTCAAGGGCGGCGTTTCATCCGACGGCAAGCGTTGCCGACGCCATCTCATGGAGGTTTTCATGTTTCGGACAATGATCGTCACGGTGGCCGCCGCCGGCGCGCTCGGCGCGGCCAGCCTCGGCGCCACCTCTGCCTCCGCTGCTCCGGTCGGGGCCGCCCCGATGGCGGCGACCGCCGCTGCGAGCGAAGGCTTGGTGCAGCAGGCCCAGTATTATTACGGCCCACGGCGCTATTACGGCCCGCCGCGCTATTATGGTCCGCGCTATTACGGCCCGCGTCGCTACTATGGTCCGCCGCGCTTCTATGGCCCGCGGCCCTATTACGGCCCGCCGCGGTTCTACGGCCCGCGCCCCTATTACTGGTAATCGGGGGCGAGGCGCTCGCGGCCGCGATGCACCGCATCGCTGAGCGGCGTCAGCTTGCCATCGGCGCCATTGATCACGAAAGCCGGCAGCAAGGCTGCCGGCTTTCTGCTGTTCAGGATGGCCGTGACGATGATCCGGATCGCCGGCTTCTCGGCAAAAGCATGGATTGGCCGGATCGCGACCGCGCCGAAACCGGTTTCAAGACCGGCCAGCACCTCGGGCAGTGCCTCCACCATGTGGATGAGCGCCAGATGCCCGCCGGGCCGGAGCAGCCGCCGGGCCGTGCGCAGCCACGGCTCAAGCGCGCCCTCCGCCATATGGGCGGCCTTGCGATTCGGCACGGGTGATGCCCTGCTCCCGCCCGGTGGATAGAAGGGCGGATTCATCGCGACCGCGTCATATGAGGCAGCGGCCAGGCCGAGGCCCGAGAGCGCCGCGGCCCGCGCCGTGACATCGCCGGCAATGGCCGTCACGCGCCCGACCATTCCGTTGAGCCCGGCATTGCGCTCCGCCAGCGCGGCAAGCTCCGGATCGCGCTCCAGCAGCGTGACGCGCAGATCGGGCTGGGCCAGCGCAGCCGCGAGGCCGACCGTGCCGACGCCAGCGCCGATATCGAGCAAGGCGCCCTGCCCGAGTTTGGGCAAAGCAGCGGCGAGCAGGATCGCGTCGCTGCCGGCGCGGTGGCCCTTGCGCGGCTGGAGCAGCCGCAGCCGGCCATCGAGCAGGCGATCCTCGACGATCTCGCCGAGCCCCGAATCCGGCTCGCTCTCACTCATCGCGCAGTTCTGCGCCGTAACCGGCCTCGATCAGCAGCGCCCGGGCGCGCTTCCGATCGGCCTCGCGCACCAGCAGGCGGCGCGGGAAGGCGCCGATCATGCCTTCCAGCGAGCTGATATGCTGGTCGGCGATCAGGCAATCGAGATTGGCGGAGGCCAGCAGGGCCTCGACGGCGCCGAGCAGGACAAGGTCGTTGGTGCGCATGAGTTCGTGCATGGCCCCATGGAGCCCAAGCAGCCTGCTTCGCGCAAGAGCCGGAGCTTTCGTTGCCCTCGCTCACGCAAAGGTGCGGCGTCGCGCCGGTTTGCAGGGGCTGGCGTCCCATGCAACGGTTGTGGCATGGGACGGGCACGCCGCCCCGGCGTAAGGATCTGACCCGGAGTGTTTCCAGTGGGTGTCGTCGTCTCCCTCGAGGAACGGGAATTGAATCAGGCCAGCATCGAGCCGCTGGTCGCGTTGACGCGTCCGGATATGGAGCGGGTCAATGCGATGATCATCTCGCGCACCGGTTCCGACGTGACGATGATCCCGGAGGTCGCCAATCACCTGATCTCGTCGGGTGGCAAGCGTTTGCGGCCGATGCTGACGCTCGCGATGGCCGATCTCTGCGGCTACCAGGGCGAAGGCCATGTGAAGCTCGCGGCCTCCGTCGAGTTCATGCACACCGCGACGTTGCTGCATGACGATGTCGTCGACGAGAGCGACATGCGCCGTGGCAAGCTCGCCGCCCGCATGCTCTGGGGCAACGAGGCGAGCGTGCTGGTCGGCGATTTCCTGCTCGGTCAGGCCTTCAAGATGATGGTCGAGGTCGGCTCGCTGCGCGCGCTCGACATCCTGTCGACCGCCGCCTCCGTGATCGCCGAAGGCGAGGTGCTGCAGCTCTCGGTCGCCAAGAACACGGAAACGACCGAGGACGAATACCTCTCGGTGATCCGCGGCAAGACGGCCGAGCTCTTCGCCGCAGCCTGCGAGGTCGGGCCGGTGATCGCCAATTCCTCGAAGGCCGATGCCGCCGCCTGCCGCAGCTACGGCCTCAATCTCGGCATCGCCTTCCAGCTCATCGACGACGCGCTCGACTATGGCGGCGTCGCGGCCAAGCTCGGCAAGAACACCGGCGACGATTTCCGCGAGGGCAAGATCACCCTGCCTGTCGTGCTCTCCTTCCGCCGCGGCGACGAGGCCGAGCGCGCCTTCTGGAAGCGCACGCTTCAGGACGGCGAAATCCGCGACGGCGACCTCGAAGAAGCGCAGGCGATCATGCGCCGGCACAAGGCTCTCGACGACACGATCGCCCGGGCCGAGCACTATGCGCGGATGGCGAAGGATGCGCTCGGGCTCTTCCCCGCCTCGCCGATGAAGCAGGCGCTCAACGCCGCCGTCGATTTCTGCGTCGCGCGGGCGCATTGAGCAGCCCGCCGATCGTCAGCTCAGCAGAGTAGGCTTCACCCACCAGCCCGGCCGGTCACCCTGCAGCGCCTTCGCTGCGGCGGCGCTGGCGATGCAATCGTCGAACAGCGCGAAGCAGGTCGCGCCCGAGCCCGACATGCGCGCGAGCCGGCAGCCCGGCAGCGCCGCAAGCCGCTCCAGAACCTCGCCGATCATAGGCGCCACACGCAGCGCGGGCGGAGCGAGATCGTTGGTCGTCGCGGTCAGGTGCCCAAGCAACTCCGCCGCGGATGCCGGCGCTGCAAGGTTGGCCGCGCGCGCTTCCGCCAGCACTTCACCGGCCTTGAGGCCGAGCGCACGGAACACTCCGACGGTCTCGACACCCACACCCGGATTGACGAGCAGCGCGAAGAGCGGTGGCAGCCTGAGGACAGGACCGAGCTTTTCGCCGATCCCGGCCATCAAACGCGCCCGCGAATCGAGGCAGACGGGTACGTCGGCGCCAACTCCAGCCGCGACCTGCCGCAGCAGCGGATCAGCCGGGGCGATGCCGTTCAGCCGCGCCAGCAGGCGCAATGCCGCGGCCGCATCGGCCGAGCCTCCTCCGATGCCGGAGGCGACCGGCAAACGCTTGACGAGATGGAAGCGGCCCATGCGCAAACCGGGACGTGCAGCAGCCAGCGCGCGGGCAGCGCGCAGGACGAGGTTGCCGTCATCGACGGCCAGCCCTTCGGCCCGAGGCCCCGAGAGCGTCAGGGATAGCGGCGCGCCGGGCTCGAGCGAGAGCGTGTCGCCCACGCCGGCGAAAGCGACAAGACTTTCGAGCTCGTGATAGCCGTCGCCACGGCGGCCGAGCACGCGCAGGTCGAGATTGACCTTGGCGCGGGCGCGCGTCGTCAGCGGCAGGGACACGGCGTCAGGCCGGCGGCGCGAGAGCGTCAGCCGCCATCCTTCTTGGTGTCGTCGGTGGCGCTGGCCGAAGGCTCTTCCAGCCCGCGCTCGATCTTGCGCAGGATCTTGGCGAGATCCTCGGGCTCAGGCTTCAGGTCACGGGCGTGGTTCCACTGGAACTTCGCCTCGAGCTGGCGGCCGGTGCGCCAGTAGACGTCGCCGAGATGGTCGTTGATCACAGGGTCGGAGGGGCGCAGCTCGGAGGCGCGCTCGATCTCGCGCGCCGCATCCTCGTAGCGACCCAGGCGATAATAGGCCCAGCCCAGCGAATCGATGATGTAGCCGTCGCGCGGACGCAGCTCCACGGCGCGGCGCAGCATGTCGAGCGCCTCGTCGAGCTTGAGATGCTTGTCGACCAGCGAATAGCCGAGATAGTTCAGCACCAGCGCGCGCTCGCGGCCGAGCGGATCGGGCAAGAGCTCCAGGGCCTTGCGCAGATCGGCCTCGGCCTCGGGCCAGCGGTTGATGCGCTCGCGGGCGATGCCGCGGAAATAGAACAGATCCCAGTTGGCCCGGCCCGGCGAAGCGAGCTTCGCGATCGCCTTGTCATAGGCCGCCGCAGCCTCCGCGAACTGCTTGCGCGAGCGATAGATGTTGCCGAGCGCCGAGAGCGCATCGACATCGTCCGGGCGCTCGGCGATGACCTTGTCGAGATGCTTCACCGCCTCTTCGGGCTTGCCGAGGTTTTCCAGCGCCAGACCGGCCTGGATCTCGGCATTCGGGCGCAGCGGCGAGGAGACCGGCATCTTGTCGTAGACGGCGACGGCGTCTTCCGGCTGGCGCGCGCGCTCCAGGATATCGCCGAGCGTCAGAATCGCGAGATCGTGGCCGGGGTCGAGATAGATCGCCATGCGCAGGTAAAGCAGCGCGGCGGCCTCGTCGCCCTGGCGGTTGCCGGCACTGGCGAGGCCGTAGAGCACCTCGGCCGCGCCCTGCTGCGGCGTCGAGATCTGGCGCGGCGGCTGCTCCTTCTTGCCGACGAGCGTCATGCCCTCGCGGATGATCGGATGGTTCGGCAGCAGGCGGTCGAAGCCGGCATAGGTCTCGGCCGCGCCGTTGAAGTCGCCGCTGCGGGCCTGGAAGCGCGCCCAGAGATCGACCAGCCGGAGCGTGGTCTTCTCGGCGTCATAGGCCGATTTCAGGCGCTTCTCGGCATCGGCCCTGCGGCCGGCGGCGTCGAGGATCAAGCCGGCATGATAGTCGCGGAAAAGATTGTAGGAGGGCTCGCCCTTCAGGCGCTCCAGGGTCTCGATGGCGCGCTTGGGATTGTTCGAGCCGAGATAGGACCAGGCCGAGAGCAGCGTCGCGGTGATATCAGCCGCGCGGCCCCTGCCGCCGCGCTGGAGATGGTTGCGCGCGGTCTGGTAGCTCTTCTGCTTGATCGAGCGGATGCCGATGACGAGTTGGGCGAGGCCGTTGCTCGGGTCCTGCTGGATCAGCTTGTCGGCGGCGCGGAAGGCGTCCTGCATGGCGCCGTCGGCCAGGAAGGCGACGAAGGCGCGCTCGGTCAGGTCGTTGTTCTGCGGGTCTTCCTTGATCGCCTCGCGCAGATAGACGGAGGCAGCGCCGAGATCGCGCGAGGCGCCGGCGACGATCGCGGCGAGGTAGTTGCCCTCCAGGCTGTCGCCCGGCTCCAGCGAATCAGCCGTGCGCGGCTGGGTCGCGCCCTGGGCGGCGGCCACGGCTGGCAGGAACATCAACAGCGACAACGCAGCAGCCGTGCCGGAGGCACGAACCTTCTTCAATAATGTCACGACTGCCATTCTCCCTCGGTCCGCAGCCTCACCATCTCGGGGCGCACTCTTCCAGCGGACCGTGATCGCTTCGCGTAGGCTGCCAAGATGGCGGTTTCCGGGCGGGCGGGCAAGCCGGCCTCCCCATGAATGCGCCGGTTTCGTAGCAGCCGCGCAACACTCGCCGGAATCCCGATGACCAAGAGGCCGACCCAAGAAAACGGCAATCATCCGCAAAGGATATCGTGCCTATATTCGATCCGCTTGCGGTTCATGCAGCGATTCCACTGGGACTATTCCAATGAAGAAGATCATTCTGAGCGTTGCCGCTGTCGCGCTTCTCGGCGGCTTCGTCGCCGGCTGCGCCAAGGAAGAGACCAAGCCGGTCGCCCCGATCGTCCGCAAGGGCTGATCAGACCCGGTCTGACGACAAAGGGCGCGCCTGCCGGCGCGCCCTTTTTTTGTTTCAGCGGATGGACCTGCACGCCGATTGTCATTCCGGGGCGTGCCGCAGGCACGAACCCGGAACCCACGACCGGGTGACACACTCGATACGCGGTTGTTGGCGGCTCACCCAGTCGTGGGTTCCGGGCTCTTCGCTGCGCGAAGCCCCGGAATGACAAGGGCGGTGCCGACTAAGAGCGATCGAATAGTCGACCACTCCGAAGACAAGCCGAACGCGATCACATATTCGCGTAGCCGGGCCCGCCGCCGCCTTCCGGCACCGTCCAGGTGATGTTCTGGGCGGGGTCCTTGATGTCGCAGGTCTTGCAGTGGACGCAGTTCTGCGCGTTGATCACGAAGCGCGGATTGGCCTTGGTCTCGGCGTTTTCATAGACCACCTCGTAGACGCCCGCCGGGCAGTAGAGCCGGGCCGGCTCGCCATAGAGCGGCAGGTTCTGCGTGATCGGGACTGACGGATCGGTCAGCTTCAGATGCGCCGGCTGGTCTTCCTCGTGATTGGTCGAGGACAGGAAGACCGAGGAGAGCTTGTCGAAGGAGATCTTGCCGTCCGGCTTCGGATAGGTGATCGGCGTGACCTCGGCGAGCGGCTTCAGCGTCGCGAAATCCGGCTTGCCGTGCTTGAGCGTGCCGAAAGGCGACCAGCCGAAGAGCTGGTTCAGCCACATGTCGATGCCGCCGAGCCCGATGCCGAGGAAGGTGCCGAACTTGGACCAGAGCGGCTTGACGTTGCGGACGAGCTTCAGGTCCTTGCCGATGGCGCTATCGCGCCAGCTGGTCTCGATCTCGACGACCTCATCATGCTGGCGGCCCGCCTGCAGCGCCGGCACGAGCTTCTCGGCCGCGAGCATGCCCGACAGGATCGCGTTATGGCTGCCCTTGATGCGCGGCACGTTGACGAAGCCGGCCGCGCAGCCGATCAGCGCGCCGCCCGGGAAGGTCAGCTTCGGCACCGACTGGAAGCCGCCCTCGGTGATGGCGCGCGAGCCATAGGCGATGCGCTTGGCGCCCTCGAAGGTGTCGCGGATCAGCGGATGGGTCTTGAAGCGCTGGAACTCGTCGAAGGGCGAGAGCGTCGGGTTCTGGTAGTTCAGATGCACGACGAAGCCGACGGAGACCAGGTTGTCGTCGAAATGATAGAGGAAGGAGCCGCCGCCGGTCTTGTTGTCGAGCGGCCAGCCGAAGGAGTGCTGGACACGGCCCTTGTGGAACTTCTCCGGCTTGACCTGCCAGAGTTCCTTCAGGCCGATGCCGTATTTCTGCGGCTCGCGGCCCTCGTCGAGGGCGAACTTCTTGATGGCGATCTTGGAGAGCGAGCCGCGCGCGCCCTCGCCCAGCAGCGTGTAGCGGCCGCGCAATTCCATGCCGCGGGTGAAGCGGTCGGAGACGGTGCCGTCCTTGGCGATGCCCATGTCGCCGGTGGCGATGCCGGCGACCGAGCCGTCCTCGTTGAAGAGCAGCTCGGCGGCAGCGAAGCCCGGATAGATTTCGACGCCGAGCGCCTCGGCGCGCGCGCCCAGGAACTTGGCGACCAGCCCGAGCGAACCGACGAAATTGCCGTGGTTGTTCATCAGCGCGGGCATGCCGAAATTCGGCAGGCGGATGCCGTTCGGCTGGGTCAGGAAGTAGAAGACGTCCTCCTTGACCTCGGTGGTCAGGGGACGATCGGGGTCCTCGCGCCAATCCGGCACCAGCTTGTCGAGGCCGATCGGATCGATGACGGCGCCGGAGAGAATATGGGCGCCGACCTCGGCGCCTTTCTCGACCACGACGACGGAGATGTTCTCGTCGAGCTGCTTCAGCCGGATCGCCGCAGCCAGGCCAGCAGGGCCGGCGCCGACGATGACGACGTCATAGTCCATGCTCTCGCGCGGTTCGCTCTGCGCTTCCTTGAGATCCATCCTGCCCTCCGCCTCAGCAACCGCGTCGCGTGATAGTTTATATATGAACTATTTTGCCAGGTCGTTCAATGCCGGCTTCAGCTAGATCGCCACGCGCCCGAACGGACGCGGCGATGGCGATCTAGCCATTTGTTATCGCATCGGATTTTTCCGAAAAGTGGAATCCACTTTTCGGTCCGATGCTATAGTCTGGAACCCCTCTATCCAAGCGCGCGTTCCATTTTGCAACTGCGTCGGCTCGCGAAGCGGCCTTGCAGGGTATAGGATGCCCCTATGAGCCTGTCCGATGCAGTCGGCCCCGACGCGCCCGATCCCTATGAGTTGCTGAGCTGGTACGCCGAGATGGGCGTGACCGAGGCGCTCGATGAGACGCCGCGCAATCATTTCGCCGATCCGGTTCCCGCCGGCGGCAACGGCCAGCCGCGCCTGCGGCCCCTGCCCGGCCGCCCGGCGGCTCCTATGCGGCCGATGGCGGCGGCTGCGACGGCTCCAGACGACGCCACGGTCAGCGCCAAGGCTTTGGCGCGGGAGGCCCGCACGCTCGATGAATTGAAAGCGGCGCTCGCCGGTTTCGAGGGCTGCGCGCTGAAGGCCACCGCCAAGAACCTCGTTTTCGCCGATGGTAACCCTGAGGGACGGGTGATGATGGTCGGCGAGGCGCCCGGCGCCGACGAGGACCGGATCGGCCTGCCCTTCGTCGGGCGTTCAGGGCAATTGCTCGACCGGATGCTGGCAGCGATCGGGCTGAGCCGGAAGGACGATGTCTATATCGCCAACATGCTGCCCTGGCGGCCGCCGGGCAACCGCACGCCGACGCCGCAGGAGGTGGCGATCTGCCTGCCCTTCATCCAGCGCCAGATCGAGCTAGCCGATCCCGATATCCTGGTCTGCGTCGGCGGCCCGTCGGCCCAAGGATTGCTCGGCTTCACCGGTATCCTGCGCTCGCGCGGCAAATGGGTGGAATATGATACGGGCACGCGGCGCATCCGGGCGATCGCGACCTTGCACCCGGCCTACCTGCTGCGGCGGCCGCTCGACAAGCGCCTCGCCTGGCGCGATCTGCGGGCGCTGAAGACCGCGCTCGACGGGAAGAATTGACGCAGCGACGTTGCGCGCAGGGGCGACACAAGGCAGAGTTACATTAGATCACATCCAGAAGCGCCCCAGCGGGCGTTACCCAGCGCCTTGAGGGCGTGGCCGACGGAGTTCTGCGATGGTCATCGATGCATTTCTGCTCTCACGCATCCAGTTCGCCTTCACGGTTTCCTTCCACATCGTCTTTCCCGCCTTCACGATCGGGCTGTCGGCCTATATCGCGACGCTGCTCGGGCTGTGGCTGAAGACGGGCGATGCGAAATTCCATCTGCTCGCGCGCTTCTGGACCAAGATATTCGCGGTCTCCTTCGCCATGGGCGTGGTTTCCGGCATCGTGCTGTCCTACCAGTTCGGCACCAACTGGAGCCGGTTCTCGACGGCAGTGGGCAACGTCATCGGGCCATTGATCGGCTACGAGGTGCTCTCGGCCTTCTTCCTCGAGGCCTCCTTCCTCGGCGTGATGCTGTTCGGCTGGAAGCGCGTGCCGCCCTGGCTGCATTTCCTCTCCGCCGTCATCGTCGCGGGCGGCACGGCGCTCTCCGGCTTCTGGATCCTCTCGGCCAATAGCTGGATGCAGTATCCGGCGGGGCATGAGGTGCGCGACGGCATCGCCTATCCCGTCGACTGGATGAAGATCGTCTTCAACCCGACCTTCCCCTTACGCTTCGCGCATATGATGACGGCGGCCTATCTGACGACCGCCTTCGTCGTGCTGGCAACCGGGGCGCGGCACCTGCTCGCCGGACACCGCACCGAATCGGCCAAGACGATGGTGCGGATGGCGATCCTGATGATCGCGCTGACCGCGCCGCTCCAGGCCGTGATCGGCGACTTCCATGGCCGGGACACCGCGACTTACCAGCCGGCCAAGCTCGCCGCGATCGAGGCGCACTGGGATTCGTCCAAGCCCGGCGCGCTCGTGCTCTTCGCCTGGCCCGACGAGAAGGCCGAGCTCAACCGCTTTGAGATCTCGATCCCCGGCGTCGCCAGCCTCGTCACCCATGGCAGCATGAACGCGCTCTTCCCCAGCCTGAAGGATTTCAAGGTCGAGGATCGTCCGCCCGTGCTCATCCCCTTCTTCGCCTTCCGGGCGATGGTCGGGATCGGCGTGCTGATGATCCTGTTCGGCTGGGTGGGCGCCTGGCTCTGGCGCAAGGGCACCGTCTTCGAATCGCGGCGCTGGCTCTGGATCGCCCAATACACCTGGCCGGCCGGCTTCATCGCCATCCTCTCCGGCTGGTTCGTGACCGAGGTCGGGCGCCAGCCCTGGCTGGCGACAGGCATCATCCGCTCGGCCGACGCCGTCTCGCCGGTCACGACGCTGCAGGTCGCGATCTCGCTCGCGCTCTTCGTCTGCGTCTATTCCGTCGTCTTCACGGCCGGAATCCTGCTGATCAACCGCCTGATCGACAAGGGGCCGGACGAGATATCCGGCGACGACGCACCGGAGCAGCCGTCGCAGCGCCCGCTCAAGGCCGCGCAGGGGGAGGCCGCCGCGATCTTCGGCGACGGCAAGCCCGGCGACGACAAGATCCAGCCCGCGATCTGAGGAGACGACCGATGGAATGGTACCTCCCCGTGATCTGGGCCGGGCTGATCGGCACCGCCGTGATGCTCTATGTCGTGCTCGACGGTTTCGACCTCGGCATCGCCATCCTGTTCCCGACGACGAAGGACGAGGGCGAGCGCGACCAGATGATGAATTCGGTCGCGCCGTTCTGGGACGGGAACGAGACCTGGCTGGTGCTGGGCGGCGGCGGGCTCTGGGTCGCCTTCCCGCAGGCCTATGCCATCATCATGCCGGCCTTCTACATCCCGGTCATCCTGATGCTGCTGGCGCTGATCTTCCGCGGCGTCGCCTTCGAGTTCCGCTGGGTGGCCAAGCCGCATCACCGCCGCTGGGACCTCGCCTTCTGGCTCGGTTCGACCGTCGCCGCCTTCTCGCAGGGTCTCATCCTCGGCGGCCTGATCCAGGGCGTCACGGTCGCGAACGGCCAGTTCGCCGGCGGCCCGTTCGACTGGCTGACGCCCTTCACCGTGATGTGCGGCATCGGCGTCGTGGTGGGCTATGCCCTGCTCGGCGCGACCTGGCTGATCTTCAAGACCGACGGGCCGGTCGCGGAGCGGGCCCGCCGGCAGGCCAGGACGCTGCTGCTGGCGCTGATGGGCTTCGCCGCGCTGGTTTCGCTATGGACGCCCCTCGCGCATCCGCGCATCGCCGAGCGCTGGTTCACGCCGGGCAATCTCGCCCTGCTCTGGCCCTTCCCGGTGCTGACGGCGCTCTGCGGCTACATGGCCTGGAAGCGGCTCCATGGCGCGCATGAATTCACGCCTTTCGCCTTCACCATCGCGATCTTCCTGCTCTGCTTCCTCGGGCTGTCGATCTCGAACTTTCCCTATCTCGTGCCGCCCTCGGTCACGATCTGGGATGCAGCGGCAGCGCCCTCCTCCCATGTCTTCGTGCTGATCGGCGTCGCCTTCCTGCTGCCGATGATCCTGTTCTACACGGCCTTCGTGTACTGGACCTTCCGCGGCAAGGTCAGGGCCGACAGCGGCTACCACTGAGCGGAACCGGCGCAGTCACCGCACGTTCAGGAGCGGCCTGCAAAGACGACTTGAGTTCCCCGCCTCTCCCGGCGAGATTGCGGGGACGCTTCGCCGAGGACGCCTTCATGCAGTGGGAAGATTACCGCCAGTCCGAGAATCTCGAGGACAGGCGTGGCAGCGGCGGCGGTTTCGCCGGCATGCCGGGCGGGCGCGGCGGCGTCGGCATCGGCACGATGGTGGTGCTCGGCCTGCTCGGCTGGGCGCTCGGCATCGACCCGCGCCTGCTCATCGGCGGAGCAGAGCTGATCGGCGGCATCGGCGGGCGCCCGCAGACGCAGGAGACGCGCCGCTCCTCCGGCCCGCCGCAGGACGAGATGGGCCGCTTCGTCTCGGCCGTGCTGGCGCAGAACGAGGATATCTGGTCGAAAATCCTGCCGCAGCAGGCCAATACCCGCTACCAGCCGCCCCGCCTCGTGCTGTTCTCGGGCGTCGACCGTTCGGGCTGCGGCACGGCGCAGGCCGCGATGGGGCCGTTCTATTGCCCGGCCGACAAGAAGGTCTATCTCGACACCTCCTTCTTCCAGGAGATGCAGCGCAAGCTCGGCGGCGGCGGCGACTTCGCCTATGCCTATGTCGTCGGGCACGAGGTCGGCCACCACATCCAGAACCTGCTCGGCATCCTGCCCAAGGCCAACCAGCTGCGCGAGCGCTCCTCCGAGCGCGACGCGAACGCGATCTCGGTGCGGATCGAACTGCAGGCGGACTGCTTCGCCGGCGTCTGGGCCCATAACATCCAGGCGATGGGCCGGCTCGACCAGGGCGATATCGAGGAAGCGCTGCGCTCGGCCGCCGCGATCGGCGACGACAAGCTGCAGCAGGCATCGCAGGGCGTCGTGGTGCCGGATTCCTTCACGCACGGCTCCTCGGCCCAGCGCACGAAATGGTTCAATGTCGGCTTCCAGTCCGGCTCCATGCAGCGCTGCGACACGTTCCGGAACCCGGTCTGACGCGACCTCCATCGTTCACACCGCGTTATCCTTATCGACCTAGGTTGCGCGGATGAGCCACTGGAGACCTCTCATGCGCCATTTCCTGATCGCCGCGGCGTTTGCCGCCAGCGCAGCCATGATGGCGCCGGCAGCGTCGGCAGCACCGGTGAGCGAAACGCTTCCGCCGGCGTTGGCCGAGCAGCTCGACGCTCAGCCGATCGCCTTCACCGCCAGCGCCGCGAAGCGCGAGCGGATGATGATGATCCAACGGAACCTGGAAGCGGAGCGGCGCTACAACCGCGGCGGCGGACGTGGCCCTGGCGGCTATGATCGTGGCTACGGCCGGGGTCCCGGTTACGGCCGCGGCCCCGGATACGGCCCGCGCCATGACAGCCCGCCGCCCTATGGCCCCCGTCGCAACTACGACCGCCGCTGGTAACGCCGGCAAGGCCCGGACAACAGAACGGGCCCGAACCGGGCCCGCGACATCCACATTCGGCGCGGAGGGCTGGCATCCAGCCCTCCGCTTCGTTTTCATGGAGCTATCAGCTCCAGAATCCTTCCTGATGCACGCGAGGCGAGAACGTATCTTCGTCCTCTTGCTGTTCCTCGCGTTTGTCCTCTTCGCGCTCGGCTTCGAACGCTGAACAGGAATCGTGCCGGTCAAGCATGGGTCTCTCCTTTCGAAGGTCTGAGGGAGGTGCTTTGGGCAACCGTCAACATATGAACTTATGCTGCATCGCACAAGTTCCGCCGCGAAACGCGATCTGCCATGCACCTGCAGCATGACCGGCCGATGACATTGTGGAGCGCGAGAACGGCCTAGCCGGCCCGCTCCCGCACGACCGGCAAGCGCACCGGCGCCCGGTCGATGCGGCCGGCCGCAGCCGCCGCGCGTAGCATGACGAGCCCGGCCCCGAGCCTGCGGGCGCCCAGTGAAAAGGCCAGCCGCTCGCGCAGGGAAGCGGCGATCCCACTTGCGGGAATCAGGGCCGGCTTCGCCGCAGCCACCAGAAGATGGCGCTCCACGGCCTGCACCCAATGGGCCTGCGGCACGTCGCCGGCATCGAACAGGACTACGCGATCACCCCGCGCACCGGCCGCGCCGTCCTGCCAGGCGCTGCCGTTGCTCGCGCGCAGATAGCGGGCACCGGTCGCGTCGGCAGCCCGTTCCGTCTCGGGCGAACCAACCGTATCGACGAGCACCGCGTGGCCGAGAAAGCCTTCCGCCACGGCCGGAATCAGCACGGAGAGGGTCGCGGCGAGCGCCTGCTGGGAACCATCGCTGCGGATCACGGCTGTGAGCATGAGCAAAATCCTATGCCGCAACGCAGCATGCCACAATCCCGTCACTTGCTTTTTGTTCCCTATATGTTCACTCTACATGAGACCAGAACGCGTCGATTCCCGGCGCGTGACGCGGTTCGGAAGCCATGCCCCAGGCCAGACCCACCTTACGGCCCTTCCCGGCGGCCCAGCCCCTGCGGCGAGCTGACAGGGAGCCGAGCGTTTCCGCGCCGGTCGTAGCCCCCGCCGACCCGATGGCCTATGCCGGCCACCGCATCGATCCCGACAGGCGGCGCGGGCGCGGCGCCACGATCAACCCGGGCGGCCGCTACGAGATGGAGCAGCGCGTCACCGAGGATGACGGCTGGGGCTCGCTGGAGGAGCTGCCGCCGTTCTCGACCGAGATCGCCTATGAGAAGGCGCGCACCATCATCACGCGCAACGACTCGCCGGACATCTCCTTCGATCGTTCGATCAATCCCTATCGTGGCTGCGAGCATGGCTGCGTCTACTGCTTCGCCCGGCCGACCCATGCCTATCTCGGCCTGTCGCCGGGGCTCGACTTCGAGAGCAAGCTGACGGCGAAGCCCGATGCGGCAGCGCTGCTGGAGAAGGAGCTATCCTCGCCCTCCTACCAGCCGCGCACGATCGCGATCGGCACCAATACCGACGCCTATCAGCCGATCGAGAAGAAGCTCCGGATCATGCGCCAGATCCTGGAGGTGCTGGCGAAGTTCAACCACCCCGTCGGCATCGTCACGAAATCGGCACTGGTCCAGCGCGACATCGATATCCTCGCGCCGATGGCGGAGAAAGGGCTGGTCAAGGTCGCGCTCTCCGTGACGACGCTCGACCCGAAGACCGCGCGCGGGATGGAGCCGCGCGCCGCCTCCCCCGCCAAGCGGCTGGAGACGATCCGCAAGCTGTCGGAAGCCGGCATCCCGGTCACGGCGCTGGTGGCGCCGATCATCCCGGCGATCAACGAGCACGAGATCGAGCGCATTCTCGACGCAGCGAAGGCGGCGGGCGCCGAAGCCGCCGGCTATGTGCTGCTCAGATTGCCGCTCGAAGTCCGCGACATAGTGCAGGAATGGCTGCTGACGCATCACCCCGACAAGCTCCGGCATGTGATGTCGCTGATCCGCTCGACGCGCGGCGGCAAGGACTACGATTCGCAATGGGGCCAGCGCATGGTCGGCTCCGGCCCTTATGCCTGGATGATCGGGCGGCGCTTCGAAATGGCGGCCGAGCGCATCGGCTTCAACGCAACGCGGCGACGGCTGCGGACGGACCTTTTCGTGAAGCCGGAGAAGGAGAAGGCGCAGTTGAGCCTGTTTTGAGGGTTGGGTTTCCGGGCAGCGCGACGAGACAATTGAAAACCGCGGGATCCCCTCTCCTGTAAGGAGAGGGGTAGGGGTGAGGTGTCGGCCGCTGGACCAGTTGCGTGGCCCCTCACAGCTGCCGCGGTTGGGTTGCAACCATGGCGTCCGACGGCCTACCCCTCACCCTGCCCTCTCCCTCCGGGAGAGGGTTTCCCGCGGTTCCGGCATCGACCAAGTCGGGCACGAGCATGGCGGTGTGAATGCACGTTAGCCGGTGGAGCGCATCCTCGCCGCTCTGGCCCTATGCCCCGGCCTGCTGCATAACCCCGCCATGCCCGCCGATTTCAGCCGCGAGACCTCCGCCATTGCCAACGGCCTGTGGCCACTCGCCGGAATCGACGAGGTCGGGCGCGGGCCGCTCGCGGGCCCTGTCGTCGCGGCGGCGGTGATCCTCGATCCCGGGCGGGTGCCAGACGGGCTCGACGATTCGAAGAAGCTGTCGGCCGCGATCCGCGAGGAACTGTTCGGCGAGATCATGGAACGGGCGCTGGCGGTATCCATCGCCAGCGTGACCGCTGCGGAAATCGACGCCATCAACATCAGGCAGGCGACGCTGCTGGCGATGCGCCGCGCCGTGGCCGCCCTGCCGCTGACACCTCTCCACATCCTGGTCGACGGCAACGACCCGCCGCAATTCGCCTGCTCCTGCGAGGCGATCGTCCATGGGGACGGACAGGTCGCCTCGATCGCGGCGGCTTCGATCGTCGCCAAGGTCACGCGGGACCGGATGATGGCGCGGCTCTCGCAGCTTTACCCGGCCTATGGCTTCTCCGGCCATGTCGGTTACGGCACGCCGCAGCACCGCAAGGCGATCGCCGCACACGGCCCCTGCCCCGAGCACCGCTATTCCTTCGCACCGGTGAAGGGCGTCTGGTTCCGGTAGAAGCCTTGTTCCGCTGCGCGTCATTCTCGGGCTGAGCGAAGCGCAGACCCGATAATCCCTTCCGGAAAGAGGTCCCGGCGCCCCCATGTCACGAGATGCCCGGGTCAAGTCCGAGCATGACGGCCTGTTTTGGCCAAGAGGGAAACGGACCGCCCTTGTAAACTGCCGTAACGGCAGCTCCAGACGTTAACCGCCGTTTACGAATTTCCTTTGATTCCCAATAGGCTAGGCAAAAGTTGCAGCCCCAGAATGGGACGCATTTTTTTCAAAGCGGAAACCCGACCTTTACCCTGTCTGACCAATATCGCCCTCGTTGAAGTTGCGTAACGGTCTTGGCGTCATGGGTATCTCGCGTACCGGGACCGCCAGTGCTCCCGTCCGGATTCAGGTTTCGCGTACCGGACGGCCTGCACTGGGGACCCGGATGAAGGCCAAGAGCCTTCCCGAACATATCGGCATTCCTCAGGAGCTGCCGCTGGATCAGGTCCTCGTCGGCGATTGCATCGCTGCGATGAACGCCCTGCCCCCGGCGAGCGTCGACCTGATCTTCGCCGATCCTCCCTATAATCTCCAGCTTGGCGGCGATCTGCGCCGGCCCGACGACAGCCTCGTCGATGCCGTCGACGACGACTGGGACAAATTCGCCTCCTTCTCCGATTACGACCGCTTCACCCGCGACTGGCTGTCGGCTGCCCGCCGCATCCTGAAGCCGGACGGGGCGCTGTGGGTCATCGGCAGCTATCACAACATCTTCCGCGTCGGCGCGACGCTGCAGGATCTCGGCTTCTGGATGCTGAACGACATCGTCTGGCGCAAGGCCAATCCGATGCCGAACTTCCGCGGCCGGCGCTTCACCAATGCGCATGAGACCCTGATCTGGGCGGCGCGTGGCGAAGCTTCCAAATACACCTTCCATTACGAGGCATTGAAGGGCGGCAATGACGACCTGCAGATGCGCTCGGACTGGTATCTGCCGCTCTGCACCGGCGAGGAACGCCTGAAGGACGAGAGCGGCGCCAAGGTTCATCCGACGCAGAAGCCGGAAGCCCTGCTCGCCCGCGTGCTGCTCTCCGCCTCGAATCCAGGCGACATCATCCTCGATCCGTTCTTCGGCACGGGCACGACCGGCGCCGTCGCCAAGGCGCTCGGCCGCCGCTTCATTGGGCTGGAGCGCGACCCGGTCTATGCCAAGGCCGCGCGCGAACGCATCGCCGCGGTGACGCCGCTCGCGCCGGAAGCCTTCTCGACCGCGCCCTCCAAGCGCAGCGAGCCGCGCGTGCCCTTCCTCAGCCTGGTCGAAGCCGGGCTGGTGAAGGCCGGCGAGACCGTCCATGATGAGAAGCGCCGCTACAAGGCGACGGTGCGTGCCGACGGCACGCTGCTGCTCGGCCCGGCGGTCGGCTCGATCCACAAGGTCGGTGCGTTGGCGCAGGGCTTGCCCGCCTGCAACGGCTGGACCTTCTGGCATGTCGAGCGCGAAGGCGGGCTCACCGTGCTCGACGCGCTGCGCGGCGAGATCAGGGCACAGATGGCCGCAGCCTGAATCGGCAGGCAAGAGCGCCGCTATCGCTCATTCGTTCGGAGGATGCGCGCCCGTCAGGGACACGCGCATCTTCGCACGCATGACAGCGAGGGTGGCAGCATGGCGACGATCCTCAAGACCGGTTCCCGCGGGCCCGAGGTCAAGACGCTTCAGGAAGCGCTGAACGCCAAGCTCAAGCCGGTGCCCAAACTCGTGCCCGACGGCCAGTTCGGCACCTTCACGCATAACGCGGTCATCGCCTTCCAGCGCAAGAACTGGCTGGTCGAGGATGGCCAGGCGGGGCCTGCGACCCAGGCCTGCCTCTACGACACCGAGGCCTTCGCGCCGATCCTGCACAAGGTCCCCTTCATCGCGCAGCCGACCAACACGACGTGCTGGGCGACCTCGACGGCGATGATGAAGAAATCGACCGTGCCGATCATCATCGCCAAGACGCCGCCAGATATGATCGCCTCCGATGGCGGGCTCTTGAACTCCTCCGAAAGCGACCAGGCGATCGTGACCGGCCAGCGCTATGGCCGCGTCCATGGATTGCGCTGCAATGCACCGCAGTCATGGTCGGTGGAGCAGCTCCGTCAGGCGGTCTCGCGCGGGCCGCTGATGTTCGACATGCTCTGGCGCGTCGACGAGTACACGGCCGGCCGCGGCAGCCCCGGCCACATGATCGTCATCGTCGGCATGCGCGGCGACGGCAACCCGGACGGCACCGGCACGACGCTGCGCATCCACGATCCCTGGCCGCCGAACCGCGGCAAGATCTATTCGAAGGGCTATTTCAAATGGTCCGTCGAGCTGCCGACGATGACCTATCGCGTCTTCGAATTGTAGAGCCCGGCGCGCTCGACCACCTTGAGCATCAGGCTCGGCAGCGGCTCGCCGGACAGGTTCGCCAGTGGTGTGAAGCGCATGCCGGCCGGGGCCTGAGTGCGCGCAGGAACGCTGCCGGTGAACACCGTCAGCTCCAGCGGAAAATGCGTGAAGACGTGGCGGACCGGCTCCGCGACCTGTGTCCAGCTCAAGGGCAAGGGCGCATCCTGCGCCGCGCCGTCGAGCTCGTAATCGGCCCGCCATTCGCTGGTCGGCACCTCGGCCATACCGCCGAGCAGGCCCTTGGCCGGCCGGGTGCGCAGCAGGATCGCGCCATCCTGCCGGGTCAGCACGAAGGCCGCGCCATAGCGGGTGACGCCGGCCTTTTTCGGCGCCTTGCGCGGAAAGCTCTCCTGCGTGCCGGCGATCCTCGCCCGGCAGGGCTCGCGCCAGGGGCAGAGGCCGCAGGCGGGATTGCGCGGCGTGCAGATGGTGGCACCGAGATCCATCAGCGCCTGAGCGAAATCGCCGGGGCGACCATGCGGCAGCAGCGCCAGCACATGCTCCCGAATCAGGGGCCGGGCGCCGGGCAGTTCGTCCTCGATCGCGAAGAGCCGACTCATGACGCGCTCGACATTGCCGTCCACGGCCGCCGCCGGCCGGTCGAAGGCGATGGCCGCGACGGCACCGGCCGTATAGGCGCCGATGCCCGGCAGGGCGCGAAGCTCGTCCTCGGTATCGGGAAAGCGGCCACGATGGTTCTCCATCACCGCCTTGGCGCAGGCATGGAGATTGCGGGCGCGGGAATAGTAGCCGAGCCCGGCCCAGGCCTGCATGACCTCCTCGGAGGGCGCCTCGGCGAGGGTCTTCACGGTCGGAAAGCGGGTCATGAAGCGCTCGTAATAGGGCTTCACCGCCGTGACCGTGGTCTGTTGCAGCATGATCTCGGAGGCCCAGACGCGATAGGGATCGGGCCGCTCGCCCGCGCCCGCACGCCAGGGCAGCGCCCGGCGATGACGGTCGTACCAGGCGAGAAGATCGGCGGCGCGGGCCTCTGGAGTCATGAGGTCGATGTAGCCCGAGAGGTCATGGCTGCGGAAGGGCGGGATCGACGGGAACCGTCCTAACGTCCGTCCGCCGCACGTCCGCCCCGGATGACGAAGCTCAGGAGGTTTGCGTAGCCACGCGCGTCATCGATCGCGCGATGCGTATGCTCGACATCGCCGAGCCATTCGGCGGGATAATTCTCCACATCGCATTCCCAATGCCCCCGCCCCGTGCTGCCCGCAACCATGGACATCAGACAAAGCGCCGCGTGAGAAAACAGGCGGTCGGAGACCCACGGGCCTTCCAGCAGCGGGCGCCCGATAAAGCGACGCAAGTAAAAATCGAACCACAGCCCGTCGAGGCCGACCGGGTGCGCGGCAAAGATCGGCTTGCCATCGAATGATCTCACCCAATCGACGAAACGGCCGATGACTGTGGCGGCAGGCTCCGCATTGCTGGTGGCAGCGGCCCAGGCTTCCGGGTGCCTCTGCCAGAAAGCCATGGTGCCGGGATCGCGGCCTGCGCCCTCCAGCGGCTCCAGAACCGCCTCGAACTCCCCGAGAATGCGGCCGCTGGCCGAGACGGCGACGGAGCCGAACGAGAGCATGGAATTTGCACCGGGCGTCGGCCCGTCGAATTCGCAGTCCGTGACGACGTAAAACGGCCCCATCGCTATTCCCGTTGCCCTTCAAGCCTCTGAAGCGATCCCTTGTATAGAGCTTCGCCTGCTCCCCGCCAGCCGCGGCAGGCAGGGGGCGAAGGGCTTGCGGAGACCGCCTCGCGGCGCAGTTACTTCAGCGATGCGATGATGGCCTCGATATCCCTGCAATCCTGCGCGGAGGGCGTCTGGCCGGCCCGCTCGTCGACCGCTCTGATCGCTTCGTGGGCCTTCCTGAGTCGCTCGATCGTTGTCGGCGACTGATCCTTCATCATCATGCCGGAGGTGATCTCCATCACCTGCATGGAACGCTTGTTGAGCTCCTCCTTGCTGCAGCTTCCGGCAGCGGCCGGGGCCGCCCCGCCGCCGGCAGGCTTCGCCTTCGCCGCGGCATCCCGCAGTCGGACCGTGGAGACGGCGAGATCGCAGGCCGGCGCGAATTGCTCGGCCTTGTCCGCCCGGTAGATGCACTCGAAATTATAGGCCTTGCCGTTCGCGATCGTGAAAACGTAGCGCTTGAGCTGCGGACGCTCCTTGCTGAAGGGCATCCGAACGTTCTGGAAGATCATGTCGACGGCGGGGCCACCGAGCATCGTGGTCATCGACGAGGATTTGAGCGTGGTCGAGGGCAAAGGCGCGATCGCCTTGGTGAAGGCGTCCGTGATGCCCCGCCGCGTCGCCTCGCTCGCCTCCTTGAACTCGCCCGCGTCGCGAGGGCCGAGAAGCGTGATGATCACATCGCCATTCGTCGGCGACGATGCGGTGACGCCCGTTACGTCGCCGGTCCCATCGGCGAATTCGTGATCCAGCGCGAAGTTCTGGGGATAGTTGAACGTGTAGGCGCCGTCGGGGGCCTGGAAAACCTGCGTGCCCTGCGCGGCGACGGCGGTCGGCATGGTCAATGCAAGGGCCACGAGTAGGCCGGCACGTGCAAAAAGCGACATCGTCTTCCTTCTGTCTCGATTGCGAGCAGCCTGTCGCGGCTGCTCGATCTTCATGGACCATCCGAACCCGGCCGTCATTGCGGCATGATGAAACGTCTTCACGACAGAATCTCATCTCGCCATCGCCGCTCATTCGTAGGCTACGGCTTGCGGCTCACAAGCGCCGTGCCCACAATGCAGCCATGTCCGCCAAACCTCTCGCAGAGCTGATCGACGACTGCATCGCGCCCGCGCTCGCCGCGCAGGGCTTCGCGGGGCGCGCCATCGTCTCGCTCTGGCCGGAGATCGTCGGCGAGCGGCTGGCGGCGCGCTCGCGCCCGCTCAAGATCGACTGGCCGCGGCGCCGGCCGGCGCCGGGCGAGGCCTCGGAGCCTGCGACGATGGTGGTGCGGGTCGAGAGCGCCTTCGCGCTGGAGATGCAGCATCTCGGGCCGCTTCTGGTCGAGCGCGTCAACACGCATCTGGGCTGGCGGGCTGTCGGCAAGCTCGTGCTCAAGCAGGGGCCGGTGGCGGCGCCTGTCGTTGCGAAGCCGGCCCCGAAGCTCGACAGCGAGACGGCGGCGCGCGTCGAGGCGCAGGTTTCCGGCGTCGCCGACGAGGGGCTGCGCGAGGCGCTGGCGAAGCTCGGCCGGGCTGTGGCGCTGCGCGCGAAAACGCAAGGCGATGACACGGCTTCGTGAGCGGAGCGGTGCGCGGCACGATGCGCTCTTGCCACAATCGCGATGGCCTCTATAGCTCCAACCGATTTCGACCTTTCCGAGGATATCTCACGATGACGAACAGGCGACAGCTCCTGACCGGCGCAGCCGGCATCGCCGCTGCCGCGCTCGCTGGCGGCACCGCCGCGCGGGCCCAGACCAAGCTGCCCGATGCCGGCCCGCTGGGCGATGTCTGGCTCGGCTCCGCCGACGCCAAGGTCAGCATCGTCGAGTACGCGTCGCTGACCTGCTCGCATTGCGCGAGCTTCCACGCTGCGACCTGGCCGGAGCTGAAGAAGAAGTACATCGACACCGGCAAGGTGCGCTTCAACCTGCGCGAATTCCCGCTCGATCCGCTGGCCACCGCCGGCTTCATGCTGGCCCGCTGCAACGGCAACGACAAATATTACCCGATGACGGACCTGCTCTTCGCGCAGCAGCGCAACTGGGCCTTCACCGACAAGCCGGTCGATGCCCTCTCGGCGCTGGTCAAGCAGGCCGGCTTCACACAGGAATCGTTCGAAGCCTGCTTGAAACGCCAGGATATCTATGACGCCATCACCGTGGTGAAGGATGGCGGGGCCAAGGCTGGCGTGGATTCGACGCCGACCTTTTTCATCAACGGGCAGAAGCGTTCCGGTGCGCTCACGATCGCCGAATTCGACAAGATCCTGGAGCCGCTCCTCGGCAACTGAGGCAGCGGATTTCGCGTGCGTTTCCTTCTCCCCTCGCATGTCGGATGTTTCCGACATGCGAGAAAAGATGCCCATATCGGGCAGGCCCGAGATGGGTGGGAGAAGGTGGCAGCGCGAAGCGCTGACGGATGAGGGCAGGTTCGCGCTGCCCTACCCTTCCCTCATCCGACCCGGCTACGCCGGGCCACCTTCTCCCCCGAGGGGAGAAGGAGAAAGGCGCCGATGCATCTGACGCGCCTCAAGCTCGCCGGCTTCAAGACCTTCGTCGAGCCGACGGAATTCCCGATCGAGCCGGGCCTGACCGGCGTCGTCGGCCCCAATGGCTGCGGCAAGTCCAATCTCGTCGAAGCCCTGCGCTGGGTGATGGGCGAAAGCTCGTTCAAGAACATGCGCGGCTCGGGGATGGACGACGTCATCTTCGGCGGCTCCAACGAGCGCCCGGCCCGCAACATGGCCGAGGTCTCGCTCACCCTCGACAACAGCGACCGCAAGGCGCCCGCCGCCTTCAACGAAGCCGATGTGCTGGAGGTCACGCGCCGGATCGAGCGCGAGGAAGGTTCGACCTACCGCATCAACGGCAAGGAGGTGCGGGCCAAGGACGTGCAGCTCCTCTTTGCCGATGCGGCGACAGGCGCGCGCTCGCCGGCCCTCGTCCGGCAGGGACAGATCAGCGAGATCATCTCGGCCAAGCCGCAATCGCGCCGCCGCATCCTCGAGGATGCCGCCGGCATCGCCGGGCTGCACAGCCGCCGACATGAGGCCGAGCTGCGGCTGCGCGGCGCCGAGGACAACCTGACCCGGCTGGAAGACGTGCTCGGCGAGATCGACGGGCAGATCGACGCCCTGCAGCGTCAGGCGCGACAGGCAGGCCGCTATCGCAGCCTCGCCGCCGATATCCGCCGGGCCGAGGCGACGCTCGCCGTCATCGCCCTGCACGACGCCCGCGCCCAGGAAGCACAGGCGGCGCATGTTCTCGAAGAAGCGGTGCGCGGCGTCGCCGACCAGACCGGGCTTCAAGCCGAAGCCGCCAAGAGACAGGCGATTGCCGCGCATGAACTGCCGGCGCTGCGCGAGGGCGAGGCGATAGCCGCAGCAGTGCTGGTGCGATTGAAGCGCGGGCTCGACGAGCTCGAAGCGGAGAACAGGCGGGCTCGCCAGCGCGCCGAGGAACTCGGCAAGCGCCTCGCCGAATTGCAGGCCGACCTGTCGCGGCAGGAGACGATCGGCCGCGACGCTGCCGAGAGCCTCGCCCGGCTGGCGGAGGAGGACGAGGCGCTCGCCCGGGAAGGCAATGGTGCCGGATCAGGCGCCGAGACCGCAGCGGCCGCGCAGCGTACCGCCGAGGCAGCGCTTGCCGCAGCCGAAGCCGAGCAGGCCACGGCGCAGGCCGCCCTGTCCGACCTTGCCGCGCGACGCGGCGCTCTGGAACGCACGTTGCGCGAGGCGCGCGAGCGGCAGGAGCGCGCCGGAGCCGAACGCGACAAGCTGCGCCGCGAACTTGAAGCGCTGGATGCCTCCGATGCGAAGATCGTGCTCGACAAGCTCCGCGAGGCTCTGGCCGCTGCCGAGAAGGCGCTGAAATCCGCCGATGCGGATGTCGTCACGGCGCGCCATGCCGTCGCTTCGGCGCGCGAGCGCGAAGCCGGGCAGCGCGGCCCCCTCGCCGAGGCCGACCGCCGAGCACAGCGCCTCGACACCGAGATCGGCACGCTGCGCAAGCTGCTGGCCCCCGCTGCGGGTGATCGTTGGCCGGCGGTGCTCGAAGCCGTCAGCGTCGCCAAGGGCTACGAGATTGCGCTCGGCGCCGCGCTCGGCGACGATCTCGACGCCTCGACCGAGGCGACCGCCCCCGCTCATTGGGACGATACCGGCGAAGGCCGGGACGACCCAGCCCTGCCTTCGGGCGCTCAACCACTGCTCGCTCATGTCAAGGCGCCGGCGGCGCTCCGCCGGCGGCTGGCGCAGATCGGCGTCGTCACGCCAGAGGATGGAGAGATTCTGCGGCACTCCCTGCAGCAGGGCCAGATTCTCGTGTCGCAGGCGGGCGATCTCTGGCGCTGGGACGGCTTCACCAGCGCGGCCGACGCCCCCTCGCCCGCGGCGCGGCGCCTCTCCGAAAAGAATCGCCTTGCCGACCTGGAACGCGAGGCGCAAGCGGCCCGAGAGGCGGCGGAGGCTGCGCGCCGGGCTCTGGAGGCTGTGAGCGCCGAGGCGCGGCAGGCCGCACAGGCCGAAAGCGCGGCCATCGAAGCCGCAAAGCAGGCACGACGCGGCGTCGATCAGGCCCGCGAGCAACTGACCGTTGCCGAGCGCAAGGCGGCCGAGACGCTGGTCAAGCGCTCGACGCTGGCGGAAGCGATCAAGCGCCTCGGCCAGGCCGTGTCGGAAGCTTCGCAGCAGGTCGCGGCGCAAGAGACCGGGCTTGCCGCCCTGCCCGCTTCCGCCGAACTGGAAAACAGCTTGCTCAAGGCCCGCGTGGCGCTGGGCGAGGCCCGGGCCGCCGCTTCCGATGCGCGTGCCCGCGTCCAGACCCTCGCGCGTGAAGCCGACCTGCGCGCCCGCCGCCGCGAAGCCATCGCCGCCGATATCAAGGCCTGGAAACAGCGCACCACGGCCAGCCTGCAAAGCGCCGAGGAGACGCGACGCCGAATCGACGCCGCCGACGCCGAGCAGAAGGCGCTTCTCGAAGCACCCGACACCTTCCTGACCGAACGGCGCCGCCTCGTCGCCGAAATCGAGCAGGCGGAAGATGCGCGCCGGGACGCTGCCGACAAGCTCGCCTCAGGCGAGACGACCCTTGCGGAGGCCGACCGGCAGGCCCGCATCGCGCTCGAAGGCCTGTCCGGCGCTCGCGAGCGGCGTGCCTCGGCTGAAGCGCGGCTCGAAGCCGCGCGCCAGCGCGTTGGCGACATCATCCGGCAGATCGAGGACGGGCTCGATACCGGGCTCGACGGCCTGCAGGCGATCGCTGGAATCAAGGCCGGAGACGCGCTGCCCGAGCCCGAGGCGATCGAGCGGCGTCTCGCCAATCTCAAGGGCGAGCGTGAGCGGCTCGGCGCCGTCAATCTGCGCGCCGAGGATGAATTGACCGAGGTGAAGGCCAAGCGCGAGGGCCTTTCAGGGGAACGCGACGACCTGACCGAGGCGATCCGCCGCCTGCGGCAGGCGATCGGCGCGCTCAATCGCGAGGGGCGCGAGCGGCTCATCGCCGCGTTCGACGTCGTCAACGGCCATTTCCAGCGCCTGTTCGGCGTGCTGTTCGGCGGCGGCGAAGCCGAGCTCAAGCTGGTGGATTCGGAAGACCCGCTCGATGCCGGGCTCGAAATCTTCGCCCGCCCGCCCGGCAAGAAGCCACAGGTGATGACGCTGCTCTCCGGCGGCGAGCAGGCGCTGACCGCGACCGCGCTGATCTTCGCGGTGTTCCTGACGAATCCATCGCCGATCTGCGTGCTCGACGAGGTCGACGCCCCGCTCGACGACGCCAATGTCGAGCGCTACTGCGACCTGCTCGTCGACATGGCCCGCAATACCGAAACGCGCTTCATCCTGATCACGCATAACCCGATCACGATGGCGCGGATGGAGCGGCTCTTCGGGGTGACCATGGCCGAGCGCGGGGTCAGCCAGATGGTCTCGGTCGATCTCGCGACGGCCGAGCGCATCCGCGACGCGGGATAAGCGGCGCGATCATCCCCAAAAACCTAGCCGGGAACGGCCGCGCCCCGCTGAAAAAATGCCACATTCGGTCCCGCAATGCGGCAAGATTGTCGCACTTTGCCAGAATTTATAGATATTCCAATGCGTTAGACATTATCCACCTGCCTTGACAGCGCGGGGGGCTGCCAATAAAGGAGGCCGTGCTGACGACGGCTCGATGCGCGGGTTTGGTCGTGGTTATAGTGGTTTTTCGCCGGATCGCGGCGTAAACGCGATCAAGACGGAGACCAAGACCATGTCCGAACCCGACCCAAACGCTTCAGACTCGGAGTTGCGCGCAAGACTGGGTTCCCTGAAGTCCGCGATCCAGCGGGCGGAAGAGAACGAAAAGCCGGGCGCCAGCCCGGTTGGAGAGGACAAGGCCCTTGCGGGCGCGATGTCCTCAGGCTTTCGCGCCGCGACGGATCTTGCAGGCGGTGTCATCGCGGGTGCCCTGATCGGGTATCTCGGCGACCGGTGGCTGGGAACGTCCCCGTTCCTGCTGATCGCCTTCCTGGTGATCGGAACCATCGCGGGTTTCAGGGCTGTCTACCGGCTCGGTTCGCGTCCGACCTCCGGGTCGAAGGGCGGTCCGAAGGCGAATTGATCGAAAGGCGGCCGTCCGGGCCGCGCGACGAGGAACGAGACCATGGCGGCCGGCGGCGGAATCGATCCGATCCACCAATTCCACATCACGAATCTCGTTGAGCTGAAGCCGCTCGGCATCAACCTGTCGTTCACCAACACCTCGCTGTGGATGGTGATCGTGCTCGGCGTCGTCTCGGCGCTGATGATCTACGGCTCGAGCCAGCGTGCGGTCGTCCCCGGCCGCCTGCAGTCGCTCGCCGAAATGATCTACGAATTCGTCGCCTCCACGCTGACCGGCGTGATGGGCAAGGAAGGCATGAAGTTCTTCCCGTTCGTGTTCTCGCTGTTCATGTTCGTGCTGGCCAGCAACATGCTCGGTATGATCCCCGGCTCGTTCACCGTCACCAGCCAGATCATCGTCACCGCCGCCTTCGCCGTGCTCGTCATCTCGGTCGTGTTGATCTACGGCATCGTGAAGCATGGCAGCCATTTCTTCGGCCTGTTCGTGCCGTCGGGCGTGCCCGGCTGGCTCCTGCCCTTCATGGTGCTGATCGAGGCCGTCTCCTTCCTGTCGCGCCCGGTTTCGCTGTCGCTTCGTCTGTTCGGCAACATGCTGGCCGGCCACATCGCCCTGAAGGTCTTCGGCGGCTTCGTCGTCGCGCTGCTCGGCTCGGGCGCCGTGCTGAGCTATGCCATCGCGCCGCTGCCGCTGCTGCTGGCGGTTGCGCTGACCGCGCTCGAATTCCTCGTCGCTTTCCTGCAGGCCTATGTCTTCGCGATCCTGACCTGCGTCTATCTCAACGACGCGCTGCATCCCGGCCACTGAGGCCAAGGGCAGCGCTCGCGAGAGTTCATCCCACCCCTGTCAATTAAGTTCCACACTGGAGATAAGACCATGGATCCTGTTGCAGCCAAGTTCATCGGCGCCGGCCTCGCCTCGCTCGGCATGGGCCTCGCCGCCATCGGCGTCGGCACCATCTTCGGCAACTTCCTCTCGGGCGCGCTCCGCAACCCGTCGGCGGCTGACGGCCAGTTCCCGCGCGCCTTCATCGGCGCGGCGCTCGCCGAAGGTCTGGGCATCTTCGCGTTCGTCGTCGCGCTCGTCCTGCTCTTCGTGGTCTGACGTTTTCGTCGACTGCTTTCTCGTCGCGCGTTCGGGCCATCGGCCAAGCGCGCGACGGTTCCTTATCTTAAGCGCTGAAAGGCACGCTATGCCGGTTCGATCTTCAGGGTTCGCGCGACAAGGACGGCTTCTGGCTGTCGGCTCGTTCGCCACTCTGGCGGCGGGTGCGGCGCAGGCTGCCACTCCGGGCCTGAGCGGCGAGAAGGCCTCCTTCCCGCCCTTCGACCCCGCGCATTTCGCCAGCAACCTGTTCTGGCTCGCGGTCACCTTCGGTGCGCTGTACTGGCTGATGTCCAAGGTCGCGCTGCCGCGCCTCGGCTCGATCCTGGAAGAGCGCGCCGACACGATCGGCCGCGATCTCGACCAGGCCACCGAGATGCAGGCCAAGGCCGAAGACATGGCGCAGGCCTATGAGAAGGCCCTCGCCGAGGCCCGCAAGAACGCCCAGGGCATCGCCCAGACGGCGCGCGAAGCCGGCGCCAAGGCGAGCGACGCCCAGCGTCACGCCACCGAGGCCGAGCTTGCCGCCAAGATGGCGCAGGCCGAGGCGACCATCGCCAAGACCAAGACCAACGCGATGGGCAATGTCCGCGATCTCGGCAGCGACATCGCCGCCGCCATCGTCACCAAGCTGACCGGTCAGGCTCCCAGCGCCAGCGAGGCGTCGGCGGCTGTCGACCAGGCCCTGACGCGCGGCTGAGGAGAGTTCAGATGGATACTTTCTGGGTCGGCGTCGCGCTCGTCATCTTCCTGGCCATCCTGGTCAAGTTCGGCGTGCCGGGCGCGATCGTGAAGGCGCTCGACGCGCGCGGCGAGAAGGTCGCGCAGGAGCTGGCGGAAGCCCGCCGCCTGCGTCAGGAGGCCGAGAAGCTGCTCGCCGAGTACGATGCCAAGCGCAAGGCCGCCGAGGCCGAAGCCGCCGAGATCGTCTCCTCCGCCAATGACGAGGCCAAGCGCCTCGCGGCGGAAGCCGAGGCCAAGCTCGCCGATTTCGTCGCCCGCCGGACCAAGGCGGCCGAGGAGAAGATCGCCCAAGCCGAGAGCCAGGCCGAGGCCGAGGTTCGCGCTGCGGCTGCGGAGGCTGCCACCAAGGCGGCCGAGACCATCCTGCGCGGCCAGATGGCCGGCAAGGCTGGCGAAGCGGCCTTCGCCGCCGGGCTGAGCGAGGTCAAGGCCAAGCTCAACTGAGCCTGCAGCCGATTGCTCGATATGATGACGCCGCGCCCGCAAGGACGCGGCGTTTTTCTTTGGCGTTCAATTGAGGGAACTCCGGCGTGGGGCGCCACTATCGCAATCACCCGGCGCCGGTCGATGCGGGCGGAACACAACGTCATCCTGGACGCAGCGAAGCGGAGATCCGGGATCCATCGTAAAGCTCCGGCACTCTTCGATGGATCCCGGGGCAAGCCCGGGATGACCCGTGGTTCGAGGGCGAACGAGCAAGCCTGATCGCACATTTTGAAAGCTAAGGAGGTTAGGGATGATCGGTCGCCTCACCCGCTTGCTCGCCGTCGCGCTCCTGCCCTTCATGGTGGCTACGGCTGCCGCAAACGCCTTCGAAAAGGTGAGCTTTCCGTCGCGCGATTCAAGCGATCTCGTGGGCTGGCTGGCGCGCCCCGCCGGTACAGGCCCCTTCCCCGTCGTGATCGGCCTGCATGGCTGCGCCGGGCTCTACAGGGGTTCAGGGGAAATCAATGCTCGCGAGGACGACTGGTCGCAGCGCCTGACCAGCGCAGGCTATGCCGTGCTCCTCGTCGACAGCTTCGGGCCTCGCGGCATCAAGGCACTGTGCAACGAGCGCGAGCGCGCACTGACGCCGGCCGGCCGCGCCCGCGACGCCTTCGCCGCCGTCGACTGGCTGGAGAAGCAGGGCTTTGCCCTGAAGCAGCGTATCGCCCTGATCGGCTGGTCGAATGGCGGTTCGACGGCGCTGCGCGTCGCGGGTGCGCCCGAGGCCAAGCGTCTGCGCCACGTCATCGCCTTCTATCCCGGCTGCCGCGCCATCCTGAAGCGCGGCTGGCAGGCGCAAACCGATACGGCAATCTTCCAGGGGCTGACCGATGACTGGACGCCGGCCGCCCCATGCGAGGAGCTCGCCCGCAGCGGCGGCGCGCGCTTCGTCGGGTTTCCCGGCGCCCATCACGATTTCGACCATCCGAACCTGCCGCTGCGCGAACGCAAGGCGGCCTATTCGCAGCGGCCCGATGGCATGGTCACGATCGGCAGCGACCCAAAGGCCCGCGCCGAGGCGATCGACGCGGTGATGGCGATCCTGAAGCGTCCCTGAGGGTTCTCAGTTGCTGGCCGTCGCTGTCGCGGCCGGCGGATTGCCTGAGGCCGCCATCGGCGCCGCGGCAGGCCGCGCAGGCGGGACCACGGCCGCCTTCGGCTTTGGCTTACGCGGCTGGATCGTCGAGGTGACAATGCCCTGCGGCGTGTCGAGCCCGTAGATGTCGTCCCGGAACTGCACCTGCCCGTCAGCGCCCTGCCAGCCGGTGAGATAGACCCAGGCGACCGGAACCTGCTTCTTCAGCGTGATGTTCTTGCGTTCGCCCTTGGCGATCTCGTCCTCGATCGACTGGCGGTTCCATTCCGAACCTTCGAGCAGCCAGGCTCCGAGGTCGCGGACGCCCTCGATGCGGGCACAGCCGGAGGAGTTGAAGCGCACGTCGTTGCGGAACAGCGTCTTCTTCGGCGTGTCGTGCATGTAGACCGCATCGCTGTTGGGCATGTCGATCTTCATCTGGCCGAGCGAGTTCGTCGGGCCCGGCTCCTGGCGCACGTAGAAATAGGGGTTCTTCAGGGTCGCCCAGTTGACGCTGGCCGGGTCGATTTCCTTGTTCTCGGCGCCGAGCAATTTCATGTTCGACTTGGCGATGAAGCTCGGGTCCTTGCGCATGTGCGGGATGATGTCGGCCTTCACGATCGACATCGGCACCGTCCAGTACGGATTCAGGTTGACCGAGGAGATATTGGCCTGGATCACCGGCGAGGGCCGGTCCGGCCGGCCGACGATGGCGAGGTGGCGCTGGGCGACCGTGCCGTTCTCCACCGCCTCGACGCTGGCGCCGGGGATGTTCACCACGACATAGCGATTGGCGAAATTGAAGCCGTTGCCCTTGAGGCGCTCCAGCGTCGCGGTGAGCTGGTTCAGGCGCGATTCCACCGGCGTGTTCATCGCCTTGAGGGTCAGGCGCCCGACCGTGCCGAGATCCGACAGGCCATGGCGGCGCTGGAAGCGCTTCACCGCCTCGACCACGTTCGCGTCGTAGACATCGCCGGCCACGGCTTCCGGCGCGAGATCGCCGCTGGCGAGCAGGCGCTGCTTCAGCGCGACGACATCCGGACCTTGCGAATCCGGCTTCAGCGCGCTGGCGCTTGCCGGCACCTTGGGCCAGCCGCCGCGGTTGGCGACGTCCTCATGGGCGATCAGCGCCTCGAGCGTGCGGTCATAGGTGTTGGGGCCGTAGCTCGGCTCGTTGGCACGCACGAGCGCCGTCGAGGCCAGCAGAGCAGCAGCCGCAAGAGCGAGGATGGAGGGACGCGCAGACATGAAAACCCCCGGGCCGCACAGAGCGGCACCGGGGGATCATTCCGCGACATGGTCAAGGAATGCTTAAGAAGCTGCCCGCGCCCTTCACCATGCTGACGAATGTCGTCAGCATGGTCGGGAACGCCCTATTCCGCCGCCTGCGCGGGGGCCGGCTTTTCCCATTTCAGCACCGGCGAACGGGCTGCGCGGGTCTCGTCGAGGCGGCGGATCGGGGCGTGATGCGGGGCGCTGGTGAAGCGCTCCTTGTCATTGCCCTTGGCCGCGATGGCGAGATCACGCAGCGTCGCGATGAAGAGGTCGAGCGCCGCCTTCGATTCCGACTCGGTCGGCTCGATCAGCATGGCGCCGTGGACGACGAGCGGGAAATAGACCGTCATCGGGTGGTAGCCCTCGTCGATCATCGCCTTGGCGAAGTCGAGCGTCGAGACGCCCGAGCCCTTCAGCCACTCGTCGTCGAACAATACCTCGTGCATCGACGGGTGATCCGGGAAGGGCAGCGACATCAGGTCGGCGAGGCCGGCGCGGATGTAGTTCGCGTTCAGTACCGCATCCTCGGAGGCCTGGCGCATGCCGTCCGAGCCGTGGCTCAGCATGTAAGCCAGCGCGCGGACATACATGCCCATCTGGCCGTGGAAGGCGGTCATGCGGCCGAAGGGCTGGTTGCCCGCCGGCGCTTCGCCGCGCGACTCGATCAGATGCGGCTTGCCGTTCTCGACATGAATGAAAGGCACCGGCGCGAAGGGCGCCAGACGCTCGGAGAGCACGACCGGACCGGCACCGGGACCACCGCCGCCATGCGGCGTCGAGAAGGTCTTGTGCAGGTTGATGTGCATGGCGTCGACGCCGAGATCGCCGGGACGGGCCTTGCCGACGATGGCGTTGAAGTTGGCGCCGTCGCAGTAGAAATAGGCGCCGGCCTCATGCATCGCCGCAGCGATCTCGACGATCTGAGGCTCGAAGATGCCGCAGGTGTTCGGGTTGGTCAGCATGATCGCGGCGATATCCGGCCCGAGCAGCGCCTTGACGTCCTCGACCGCGACGGTGCCGTCCGGACGGGCCGGAACCGCCTTCACCGAGAAGCCGATCAGGGCTGCGGTGGCCGGATTGGTGCCATGGGCCGATTCGGGAACGAGCACGACATTGCGGGTCGCGCCCTCGCCCTTGGCGGCAATCGCGGCCTTGATCGCCATCATGCCGCAGGCCTCGCCATGGGCGCCAGCCTTGGGGCTCAGCGCGACGGCCGGCATGCCGGTCAGCGTCATCAGGTAGCGGGCGAGCTCCAGCATCAGGTCGAGAGCGCCGGGCACTGTCGAGGTCGGCTGCAGCGGATGCACGTCGGAGAAGCCCGGAAGCCGCGCCACCTTCTCGTTGAGGCGGGCATTGTGCTTCATCGTGCAGGAGCCGAGCGGGAAGAGCCCGGTATCGATGCCGTAGTTCTTCTGGCTGAGGCGCACGAAGTGACGCATCGTCTCGGGCTCGGAGAGGCCGGGCAGGCCGATCTCGCCCTGGCGGGCATGCTTGCCGAGGCGCGACTTGAAGGGCGCCGGCTTGTCGATATCGACGCCGGTCGCCTCGTGATGGCCGATCTCGAAGATCAGCGGCTCGACCTGCTGGAGAGCCTTGTTGCCGGTGAAGGTGGCGTGCTCGGCGTGAGCCGCCTCGCCGGCCTGGGTGGGACGTCCCTGACGGTTCAACATCACAGCACCTCCACGAACGCCGCCACGAGGGCCGCCCGGTCTTCATCGGTATTCACCTCGGTCGAGGCGATGATCAGCAGGTCGTCGAGCCCGGCCTTGGGCAGGAGTCGCGAGACGGGAACGCCGGCCAGGATGCCCTTGGCGGCGAGCACTTCGACGACCTCGGCAGCGGGCTTCTTCAGCTTCACGGTGAACTCGTTGAAGAAGCTGTCGTTGAGGACGGTCACGCCTTCGACGCCAGCGAGCGCGTCGGCGAGCTTCACGGCGTTGGCGTGGTTCACCTCGGCAAGACGTGCAAGACCGGTCTGGCCCAGCAGCGTCATGTGGATGGTGAAAGCCAGCACGCAGAGGCCGGAATTGGTGCAGATGTTCGAGGTCGCCTTGTCGCGGCGGATATGCTGCTCGCGCGTCGAGAGCGTCAGCACGAAGCCGCGCTGGCCGGTCGAATCGACCGTCTCGCCGCAGAGCCGGCCCGGCATCTGGCGGATATATTTCGACTTGGCGGCGAAGAGGCCGACATAAGGGCCGCCGAAGTTCAGGGCATTGCCGATCGACTGGCCTTCGCCGACGACGATATCGGCATCCTGAGCGCCGGGCGGCACGACGGCGCCGAGCGAGACAACCTCGGTGAAGACCGCGATCAGCAGCGCGCCATGGGCATGGGCCTTCTCGGCGATCGGCTTCAAGTCACGCAGGTTGCCGAACACGTCCGGCGACTGGACGACGACGCAGGAGGTGCTGTCGTCGATCTGGGAGAGGATGTCCTCGTTGGCCGAGACATCGGGCTTCAGGACCACGACCTCGTCATTGGCCATCTCGGAGAGGGTCTCGACGACCGCGGTGTAATGCGGATGCAGGCCGCCGGACAGCACCGCCTTGCGGCGCTTGGTGACGCGATGCGCCATCAGCACGGCCTCGCCGGTGCCGGTCGAGCCGTCATACATCGAGGCGTTGGCGACCTCCATGCCGGTCAGCGCGGCGACCTGGGTCTGGAACTCGAAGAGATATTGCAGCGTGCCCTGCGCGATCTCGGGCTGATAGGGCGTGTAGCTGGTCAGGAACTCCGAGCGCTGGATCAAGTGATCCACCGTCGCCGGAACATGGTGCTTGTAGGCGCCGGCGCCGACGAAGAAGGGCACGGCGGAGGCAGCGGTGTTCTTGCCCGCCATCTTGCCGAGGATGCGCTCGACCTCGAGCTCGCCCTTGGCGCGGGGCAGATCGACCGGGGCCTTCAGCAGCTTGCCGGCCGGCACGTCGCTGAACAGCGCGTCGACATCGGAGACGCCGATCCGCGCGAGCATGTCCTCGCGGTCGGTATCGGTGAGCGGGAGATAGCGCATGGGGTGATTCCGTTTCGGGGTGTCATCCCGTGCGCGCTGCGGCATGGAATGCCGCTGCGCAGACACGGGATCGTGCGACGAGAAGGCGCCTTATCCTGATGGCGGTCCCGCATCTGCGCGGCAGCACTTACGTGCTGCGGCGCGTGCGGGACGACACCCGATCAGAGCGACTTCACGTAGTCCTGGTATTCGGCCTCGTTCATCAGGGCGTCGAGCTCGCCGGCGTCCTTGATCTTGATCTTCAGGAACCAGCCCTTACCGGCCGGGTCCTCGTTGACGGTGCCGGGCGCCGCCTCGAGCTCGCCATTGACCTCGACGACCTCGCCGGAAACCGGGGCATAGACCTCGGACGCCGCCTTGACGCTCTCGACCACGGCGGCTTCGCCGCCCTTGGCCAGCGCCTTGCCGACGCTCGGGAGCTCGACGAAGACGACGTCGCCGAGCTGGGACTGGGCGTAGTCGGAGATGCCGACGGTGCCGACGTCACCCTCGATGCGGATATATTCGTGGTCCTTGCTGTAGCGGGTCTCGGCCATGGTTTCCTCCTGGCGTCAGTTGTCTGGAAAAGGGGTCAGCGTTTGTAGCCGTTCGGCACGAAAGGCATCGTCGCCACGACGGCCGGCAGCGACTTGCCGCGAACGATCAGGTTGAGCTGCGTGCCCGGCGCGGAATGAGCCTTGGCGACATAGCCCATGGCGCAGGGGCCGTTGAGCGTCGGGCCGAAACCGCCGGAGGTCACGACGCCGATCACCTCGCCCTCGGGCGTCGCGATCTCGGTGCCCTCACGAGCCGGGGCGCGGCCTTCCGGCTTCAGGCCGACGCGAATGCGTGAGACGCCTTCCGCCAGCTCGCGCTGGACGCGCGCGGCGCCGGGGAAACCGCCCTCCTCGCGGCGGCGCTTCTGGATCGACCAGTTGAGCGCGGCCTCGATCGGCGAGGTCGTGGTGTCGATGTCATGGCCGTAGAGGCACAGGCCGGCTTCGAGACGCAGCGAATCGCGGGCGCCGAGGCCGATCGGCTTGACGTTGCCGTCGAGTAGCAGCGTGTCCCAGATGTCGCCGATCTTGTTGGCGGCGGCGGAGATCTCGTAGCCGTCCTCGCCGGTATAGCCGGAGCGGCTGACATTCGCCTTGATGCCGGCGACTTTCATGGTGCGCGAGGACATGAAGCCCATCTCGGCCGCTTCGGGAGCGATCGCGGCGAGCGCCGCCTCGGCGCCGGGGCCCTGCAGCGCGATCAGGCCGCGATGCTCGGCCTTGACCAGCTTCACATTCGCCGGCAGGCGCGCCTCGATATGGGCGTAGTCGGCATCCTTGCAGGCGGCGTTGACGACGACATAGAGCGCGCCATCCTCGTCGGGATCGATCGAGCGCGTCACCATCAGGTCGTCGAGGATGCCGCCTTCCTCGTTGAGGAGCTGCGAGTAGCGCTGCTTGCCGGGGGCGAGGTTGACGATATCGGCGGGGATCAGCGCTTCGAGCGCCCTGGCCGTGGTCTCGTGATCGGGGCCGATCAGGAAGCACTGGCCCATATGCGAGACGTCGAAGAGCCCGGCCTTCTCGCGCGTCCAGTTATGCTCGGTCAGGATGCCCGCAGGATACTGCACCGGCATGTCGTAGCCGGCGAAGGGCACCATGCGGGCGCCAAGCGCGACGTGGCGCGCATGCAGCGGGGTCTTCAGCGGCGCAGCAGCGCCGGCAGTATCGGTATTGGCCTCGGCAGCCATGGCATGCCCCTCCCAGAGTCAAGCGCAAGCCCCGGACGATAGTGTCCGGAACGCGCCCCCTCTGTCTCGGCACCTGAGAGATTTCCCCACCCGACCCATAAGATCGGACGAGTTACACCCGTCGGTGGGCGGGCATCGCTGCCCGCCGCTTTCCAGAGCGCCAAATCCCCAGCGGCCCTTTTGCCTGAGCGTTTCCGGGGCGGTTGCGCCTTCGGCGCCGGGCTCGAAGCCCGGTCTCTCCCGCGGGGATATGCGGCTTCGGCACAGATACAAGACGCGCCGATTGAGTCAATCGGCGCGCCGTCGTCTTTCACGGCAAACCCTGCCTCGATCAGCGGCGGCGACGCGCCGGCGCGGCAGGCCCGCCACCGCCCAGACCGACGAAGATCTCGACGTCGCCCTTGCCGGCCGGCACCATGATGCCTTCCTCGACATGGGTGAAGTCGGCGCCGCCCTGGCCCGACGGGATCGTCGCGCCGACGCGCGCGCTGCGCTTACCGAGGACGCTCGTCCCGCGCATCACAGTGGTCGTCAGCGTGGCGCCGTAGCTGCCGGAACCGCCGGCCGGGCCGAGCAGAACGCGCCCCTCGACGCCGACCTTGAGGCGGAAGGTGCCGTTACCGGTCGCGGTGCATTCGCGCGCGACGTTGGTGATCGAGATCTGGTAGCGCAGGCCGCTCGAATCCTGACCCGACTGGGCGCGGATCGCGGCGCCGCCATCGGCGATGATGACCTCCGGGCAGACGAGCTGCTGGTCCTGCTCGTCGTCCTTCGGCAGCTGGTCGGCCGGGGGGGGTGTGGTGGACTGGAACATGATGACGTTGAGCGCGGTATTGCCTCCGGAAGAGGAACCCGCGCCGCAACCGGCAAGGCCGAGGCACAGCAACGGCAGGGCAAGCCAACGGCTCGCGAACACAGTCTGATCGATCACGGCAACGCCTCCACGCCCGGGCCGAAGCCATTGAGGGAAACGGGCACGCCCACCCCCTCTTCCGGCGTCTGGAATACGATGAAAGTCGCGCTCTTGCCGCCCTTGAGCTGGCCGAGCAGGGTATCGTCCATGACGACCTCCGCCACGCAACCGGTGGTCAGGCAGCGCACGAAGCCGGCGCGGCCGATATCCTTGTCGTCGATCTTGAGGCCGAGCCCGGAGGGAAGCAGCACGCCGAGCGGGGCGACGACGCGCAGCAGCCGGCTCTTCTGGTCCGCCGTCTTCAGCACGATGACGAGAAGCGTCAGATTCGGCCGGTCCTCGGCGGCGACGTTCTGGACGAGCGCGCACTGCTCCGCCTTGGCGCCCGGCGGCACCTCGCAGCGCATCTGCCAGTCGCCATGTGTTGAGCGCACCGCGCCCTGCGCGAAAGCGGAGCCGGCGGCGAGGCTCGTCCCCATGAGCGCCAGCGCCAGGGCGCCTGCCGCTCCGATGATCCTCATCATCCCTGCCATCCCTTCCAAACCGGACCGTGAAACCGCAGCAGAAGCGCAGAATTCAGGCAAAACGCCGACCGCGCCAGAGAATCCCGCCGCTCCTCAACATAAAACGCGTTCGGACCATGCAGGGTGGGTCCTGTCAAGGCGGAACGCCCGCCCCGGCGCTTCGTCAAGGCCTCGTGCGATTTTGCCGCACTGTGGATGGGGGCAGTCTTCATTGCCCCTCTGGCGCAAGCGTGATCTTTGATTTATCGCAATCTCGAAGAATGAGGCGACTTCACGGTCGCCCCTTCATGCGTGGGGCAAAGCCGGTCGGCTCCCATGCAAGTCGATTGAGGAGCATGTCGGATCGATGCGATTTCTGAGCAGGACTTTTGCAACAGCGGCCGCCACGGCCCTTGCCGTCGCAGCGCTGGCGACCGTCCCGGCGCTCGCCGGCACCGGCATGCCGTCTCCCTGGCAGATGAACCTGCAGGGCGCCGTCACGCCCGTCGCCGAGTTCATCCACTGGTTCCATGACTGGCTGAACATCATCATCGCCATCGTCACGCTCTTCGTGCTGGCGCTGCTGATCTATGTCGTCTTCCGCTTCAACGAGAAGGCGAACCCGGTCCCCTCCAAGACCACGCATAACGCGCTGCTCGAAGTGGCCTGGACCGTGATCCCGGTCCTGATCCTCGTCGTGATCGCTATCCCCTCGTTCCGCCTGCTCAAGCTGCAGCTCGAAGTGCCGCAGTCCGACATGACCCTGAAGGTCACCGGCAACCAGTGGCGCTGGACCTACGAGTACCCGAAGGAGAGCGGCGGCTTCACCTTCGATTCGCTGATGCTGAACGAGGAAGAGCGCGCCAAGGCGATCGCCAGCAAGCGTATCGCCGAAGCCGAGGCGCCGCGCCTGCTCGCCGTCGACAACGAGGCCGTCATCCCGGTCGGCAAGATCGTCCGCGTCCAGGTCACCGCCTCCGACGTCATCCACAAGTTCACGGTCCCGTCCTTCGGCATCAAGATCGACGCCATTCCCGGCCGCCTGAACGAAACCTGGTTCAAGGCCGAGCGCGAAGGCATCTATTACGGCCAGTGCTCGTTCATCTGCGGCCAGGACCACGCCTATATGCCGATCGCCGTCCGCGTCGTCAGCCAGGAGCGCTATGCCGCCTGGCTCGCGGAAGCGAAGCAGAAATTCGCCAATGCCGAAGATGCGGGCAGCAAGTTTGCTGCCGCGTCCAAGTAAGTCGCCGAGGAGAAGAACGATGGCAACAGCGGCTCACGCTCACGGCCATGACGAGGCCCATCACGACCATCCGACCGGATGGCGCCGGTGGCTCCTGTCGACCAACCACAAGGACATCGGCACGCTCTACCTGATCTTCTCGATCATGGCGGGTCTCGTCGGCGGCTTCCTCTCGATCATGATGCGCATCGAGTTGCAGCAGCCCGGCCTGCAGATCTTCGCCAACGGCCAGAGCTACAACGTCTTCGTCACCGGCCACGGCCTGATCATGATCTTCTTCATGGTCATGCCCGCGGTCATCGGCGGCTTCGGCAACTGGTTCGTGCCGCTGATGATCGGCGCGCCGGACATGGCCTTCCCGCGCATGAACAACATCTCGTTCTGGCTGACGGTCGCCGCCTTCATCCTGATGATCATCTCGATGTTCGTCGAGGGCGCGCCGGGCGCCAAGGGCGTCGGCACGGGCTGGACGGTCTATCCGCCGTTCTCGACATCCGGACACCCGGGTCCGTCGGTCGATTTCGGCATCCTGTCGCTGCACCTTGCCGGTGCCGCCTCGATCCTGGGCGCGATCAACTTCATCACCACGATCCTGAACATGCGCGCGCCGGGCATGACCATGCACCGCATGCCGCTGTTCGCCTGGGGCGTGCTGGTCACGGCCTTCCTGCTGCTCCTGTCGCTGCCGGTCCTCGCTGGCGCGATCACCATGCTGCTGACCGACCGCAACTTCGGCACGACCTTCTATGATCCGGCCGGCGGTGGCGATCCGATCCTGTACCAGCACCTGTTCTGGTTCTTCGGTCACCCCGAAGTGTACATCATGATCCTGCCGGCCTTCGGCATCGTCAGCCACATCATCTCGACCTTCTCGAAGAAGCCGATCTTCGGCTATCTCGGCATGGCCTACGCCATGGTCGCGATCGGCGTCGTCGGCTTCATCGTGTGGGCGCACCACATGTACACCGCCGGCCTGTCGCTCAACACGCAGCGCTATTTCGTGTTCGCGACGATGGTCATCGCGGTCCCGACCGGCATCAAGATCTTCTCCTGGATCGCGACGATGTGGGGCGGCTCGATCCGCTTCACCGCGCCGATGGTCTGGGCGATGGGCTTCATCTTCCTGTTCACCGTCGGCGGCGTCACCGGCGTGGTGCTGGCCAATGCCGGCGTCGACCGCTCGCTGCACGCGACCTATTACGTCGTGGCGCACTTCCACTACGTGCTGTCGCTCGGCGCCGTGTTCGGCATCTTCGCGGGCTTCTACTACTGGTTCCCGAAGATGAGCGGCTACGTGATCCCGGACTGGATCGGCACGCTGCACTTCTGGGTCGCCTTCGTCGGCGCGAACCTGCTGTTCTTCCCGCAGCACTTCCTCGGGCTCGCCGGCATGCCGCGTCATTATGTGGACTATCCGGACGCCTTCGCGGGATGGCATTTCTGGTCGTCGATCGGTTCCTACATCTTTGCCTTCGGCCTGCTGATCTTCTTCTACGGCCTCGTGGTCGCCTTCACGAAGAAGCAGCTTGCCGGTGACAATCCGTGGGGCGAAGGCGCGACGACGCTGGAGTGGACCCTGTCCTCGCCGCCGCCGTTCCACCAGTTCGAGACGCTGCCGCGCATCACCGGCTCGGACCACTGAGACTTCGATCATCGCGCGTCGATGGACGCGCGATGATCTCGCCGACTGCTAGAGCATCCGATTTTTCCGAAAAGTGGGTCCCACTTTTCGGTCCGATGCTTGAGGCGGCGGGTCCCACGACCCGCCGCCGCCCTTCCCCCGAGCGCTCCAAGGAGCGTTCCGGAGACGGGCGGCAACCATCGCCGCGAAGACCCCGCGCCCACGGGCGCCGTTCACAAGAGTACGAAGACGATTCAACCGATGTCTGCTGCGTTCGAGACCCGCACCGAGAGCCTGACAGCCTCCACCGGCGAAGCGCGTGACTTCTTCGCGCTGCTGAAGCCGCGCGTGATGTCGCTGGTCATCGTGACGGCGCTGACCGGCATGGCCACCGCGCCGGGCTCCGTGCATCCCGTGCTCGGCCTTGCCGCGCTCCTGGCGATCGCGGTCGGGGCCGGCGCGTCCGGCTGCCTCAACATGTGGTATGACGCCGATATCGACGCGCTGATGAGCCGCACCGCCAAGCGGCCGATTCCGTCGGGCCGCATCCTGCCCTCGGAAGCGCTGGCCTTCGGGCTGACGCTCTCGATCGGTTCCGTGCTGGTGCTCGGCCTTGTCGCGAACGCGCTCTCAGCGGCGATGCTGGCCTTCACGATCTTCTTCTACGCCGTCGTCTATTCGATGTGGCTGAAGCGCTGGACGCCGCAGAACATCGTGATCGGCGGTGCCGCCGGCGCCTTCCCGCCGATGATCGGCGAGGCCGTCGTGACCGGCGATTTCGGCTGGCACTCGCTTGTGCTGTTCGCGATCATCTTCCTGTGGACCCCGCCGCATTTCTGGGCGCTGGCACTGGTGAAATCGCGCGACTACGCCCGCGCCGGCATCCCGATGATGCCGAACGTCGCCGGCCCGGCCGCGACCCGCCGGCAGATCGTGCTCTATTCGCTGATCATGGCGCCGGTCGCCGTCCTGCCGGCTCTGATGGGCTTCGGCGGCCTGCTCTATCTCGCCGTTTCGGTCTCGACCGGGCTCGTCATGATCGCGCTGTCGATCCAGGTCTGGCTGCGGACCGAAGGCCCCGCCGCGACCAAGGCCTGCTGGTCGCTGTTCGGCTTCTCGATCCTCTATCTCTTCCTGCTGTTCGCCGTGCTGCTCGTCGAGAATGCTTTCGGGCTGATGTGGGCGCTGCCGAAGGTGATCGGATGAGCGATCAGCGCCCTCAGCAGGCCGCTCCGGCCCCGTTCTCGCCCGAGGACATGGCACGCCGCCGCCGCCGCTCGATCGCGCTGGCGCTGGTGCTCGGCGGGCTCGTGATCTTCTTCTTCGTGGTCACGCTGGTGAAGACCGGCCCCGCGATCCTGAACCGGCCGCTGTGATGACGGCGCCCGCCCCCCAGCAGCGCAAGGGCAATCCGGCGCGCACCGCGCTGATCTGCGCCGGCGTTGCCTTCGGCATGCTCGGCGCCTCCTTCGCGGCGGTGCCGCTCTACGACCTGTTCTGCAAGGTCACCGGTTTCGGCGGCACGCCGATGACGGGCACGGCCGGCGCCGGCAAGATTCTCGACCGCACGATGGCGGTGCGTTTCGACGCCAATGTCGCGCCGGGTCTCGGCTGGAAATTCGAGGCGGAAAGCCCGGAGATCAAGGTCAGGGTCGGCGAGACCCAGACCGTGTTCTACAAGATGACGAATCGCTCGGACCGCACGGTCACGGGCATCGCGACCTATAATGTCGCCCCCGAGAAGGGCGCGGCCTATTTCGTCAAGATCCAGTGCTTCTGCTTCACAGAGCACACGTTGAAGCCCGGCGAGAGCTTCGAGGCGCCGGTGGTGTTCTATATCGACCCCGAAATCGCTCAAAACCGCGAGCTCGACGGGGTCCACGCCATCACGCTGTCCTACACCTATTTCGCCTCCAAGTCGGGCCAGCCCGTCGCGGAGGACAAGGCCGGCCCCGTCAAGGGTGACGCGGGCAATCCGAAACTGTAGAACCACGCTAGATCAAAAGCGCGGACAAGACGCCGTACGCGGAGACTGAATACGATGGCCGGGGCCCATACGAAGCACCACGATTACCACCTCGTCGATCCGAGCCCGTGGCCGCTCGTCGGCGCCGCCAGCGCGACGATCATGGCGATCGGCGCGGTGATGTGGATGAAGGCGCTGCCGGTCGGCGGCATGCATCTCGGCCCCCTGGTGTTCGGCGCCGGCCTGCTCGGCGTGCTCTACACCATGCTCGCCTGGTGGATGGACGTGATCCGCGAGGCCGAGAAGGAAGGGCACCACACCCGCGTGGTGCAGCTCCATCACCGCTACGGCATGATCATGTTCATCGCCTCCGAGGTGATGTTCTTCGTCGCCTGGTTCTGGGCCTTCTTCGATGCCAGCCTCTTCGCCGGCGAGCAGATCAACTATCTGCGCTACGATTTCACTGGCGGGCACTGGCCGCCGAAGGGCATCGAGACCTTCGATCCCTGGCACCTCCCGCTGCTCAACACGCTGATCCTGCTGACCTCGGGCACGACCGTGACCTGGGCGCACTACGCCCTGATCAACAACGATCGCGCCGGCCTGAAGCAGGCGCTGTGGCTGACCGTGATCCTCGGCGTCCTGTTCACGATCTGCCAAGCTTACGAGTATTCGCACGCCACTTTCGGCTTCAAGGGCCACATCTACGGCGCCACCTTCTTCATGGCGACGGGCTTCCACGGCGCGCATGTCATCATCGGCACCATCTTCCTGGCGGTCTGCCTTTACCGGGCCTATCTCGGTCACTTCAAGCCGGACCAGCATCTCGGCTTCGAGTTCGCCGCCTGGTACTGGCACTTCGTCGACGTGGTCTGGCTGTTCCTGTTCGCCGCGATCTATGTCTGGGCAGCGGGCGCGCCTGCTGCCGGACACTGACGCCGCTTACCGCGCCCTCGCGGTCAACGTCTGAAAGGCGGCCGCGAGGCCGCCTTTCCTGCTTAGGTCCTTTGATTTCGCATCGATCCGAAAGCCGGATTCCACTTTTCGGGTCTATGCTCTGGGAGGCTGCAATGGCCGGTCCTGAACCCACACTCCCCTCCCCCTATTCGACGGGGCTGGCGGGTCGTTGCCCGCGCTGCGGCGAAGGCGCGCTGTTCGACGGCTTCCTCAAGCTCAAGCCGCGCTGCAATGCCTGCGGGCTGGACTACAAATTTGCCGACTCGGCCGACGGCCCGGCCGTGTTCATCATGCTGATCGCCGGCTTTATCGTGCTGGGCGCGGCCCTCTATGTCGAGATCGCCTATGAGCCGCCGATCTGGCTGCACCTGATGATCTGGCTGCCGCTGGCCATCGTGCTCTGCCTCGGCCTGCTCAGGCCGATGAAGGGGCTCGCCGTCGCCCTGCAATACGCCCACAAGGCCGAGGAAGGCAGACGCGAATCGTGACCGCCGTGTCGTCCCCCGCACCTCGCAGGCCCGGATTGCTGCTGCCGACGCTGCTGACGGTCGTCGGCACGGTGGTGCTGTGCACGCTCGGCACCTGGCAGCTCCAGCGCATGGGCGAGAAGCACGCCTATATCGACCGCCTTCGGGAACAGGCGGCCGGAAGGCCGGCACCGATGCCACCGAGCGCGAGCTGGGCGAAGCTCGATCCTGCCGCGCTCGATCTGACCCATGTCGTCGCCAAGGGCAGCTATATCGACGACCGGATCGCCGGCGTGCGCACCACGATCGCCGCCGGTCCGCCAGGCAGCCGGCAATTGTCCGGTTTCGGACGCTGGGTCTTCCAGGCGTTCAAGCTGGAGGATGGCGGAATCATCCTGGTCAATCGCGGCTTCGTGCCGGAAGGCCGGCTCGGCCAGGTCGGCCCGGCCAGCGGCCCCGACACGATCAAGGGTTTCCTGCGGGCGCCGGAGAGCCGCAACAGCTTCACCCCGCAGGACCTCCCGGCGATCCGCGAGTTCTACACGCGCGACCCCGCCGCGATCGCAGCCGCGCTCGGCCAGCCACCCGCACCGTTCTATCTGGAAGCGGCCCGCGAGGGCGACGGCATGACGCCACCGGCCGGCGTCGATGTGCGCGAGCTGATCGCGCGCATCCCGGACAACCACCTGCAATACGCGCTGACCTGGTTCGGGCTGGCACTGACGCTGCTCGGGGTGTTCGCGGCCTGGGTCTGGCAGACGCGGAAGGGAGCGGCGGCGGGCTGAACGCGCAACGGTTTTGCCCAAAGCGCCGGACCGGCCTATAGCATCAGGCTGAGACCACCGAGGCCAAGATCGTGCTGCATGTTTCCACCCGGGGTGAAGCCCCGGCGCTCAGCTTTTCCGACGCGCTCCTGACCGGGCTCGCCCGCGATGGCGGACTCTACCTGCCGCAGAGCTGGCCCAAACTCTCGACCACGGAGATCGCCGGTTTCGCCGGCAAGCCCTATACGGCAGTGGCCGAACGCGTGCTCGGCGCGCTCGCCGACGGCGATATCGAGAGCGGCGCGCTGTCCGGCATGATCCGCGAGGCCTATGCCGGCTTCCGCCATCCGGCCGTCTGCCCGCTGACGCAGATCGGCGACAATCTCTTCGTGCTGGAGCTGTTCCACGGCCCGACGCTCGCCTTCAAGGACGTGGCGATGCAGTTGCTCGGGCGGCTGATGGACCATGTGCTCGGCCAGCGCGGCCAGCGCGCGACCATCGTCGGCGCAACCTCTGGCGATACCGGCGGCGCGGCGATCGATGCCTTCAAGGGGCTGAAAAGCGTCGACGTCTTCATCCTCTATCCGCAGGGCCGCGTCTCGGACGTGCAGCGCCGGCAGATGACCACGGTCGATGCCGACAACGTCCATGCCATCGCGGTCGAGGGCACTTTCGACGATTGCCAGAACCTCGTGAAGGCGATGTTCAACCATCACGCCTTCCGCGACGAGATCGGGCTCTCCGGCGTCAACTCGATCAACTGGGCGCGCATCGCGGCGCAGGTGGTCTATTACTTCACCGCGGCCGTCTCGCTGGGCGGGCCGGGGCGGAAGGTCTCCTTCACCGTCCCGACCGGCAATTTCGGCGATATCCTCGCCGGCTGGGTTGCCAAGCAGATGGGCCTGCCGATCGAGCGGCTGGGCATCGCGACCAACAGCAACGACATCCTGGCGCGCACGCTGGAGACCGGCGCCTATGAGATGCGTGGTGTCCAGGCGACGACCTCGCCCTCGATGGACATCCAGATTTCCTCGAATTTCGAACGCCTCCTGTTCGAAGCGCATGGTCGCGACGGCGCCGCCGTGCGCCGCCTGATGCAGTCTCTGCAGCAATCCGGCCGCTTCGAGATCGCGCCCGAGGCGCTCCAGCGCATCCGCAGCGAGTTCGACGCGGCCTCGCAGAGCGAGGACGAGATCGCCAATGAGATCAGGAAGAGCTGGACCGAGGCCGGCTATCTGCTTGATCCGCATACCGCGATCGGCGTCGGCGCGGCGCGGCAGGCGCTGAAGCGCGATTCCGCCACGCCGATGATCGTGCTCGGCACCGCCCATCCCGCCAAGTTCCCGGCGGCGGTGAAGGCAGCGAGCGGCGTCGAGCCGGCACTGCCCGCCCATCTCGCCGACCTGATGGAGCGCAAGGAGCGCGTCACACTGCTGCCGAACGACCTCGGCACGATTGAGGCCTTCGTGCGCGAGCATGCGCGGGCCGTGCGCGGAGCGGCGGCGTGAGCGCGACCGCCCCGGTGGACGAGCACGAGCTGGCCGCGCCCGCGCGGCCGGAAGGTCCTCACGATCCCGATGTCGCGCTGACCACCCTGCCCTCGGGCCTGCGCATCGTCTCGCAGCGCATGGACCATGCCGCCACCGTCTCGCTCGGCATCTGGATCGGCGCCGGCGCGCGCGACGAGCTCCCGAACGAGCATGGGCTCGCCCATCTGCTCGAGCATATGGCGTTCAAGGGCACCGCACGACGCAGCGCGCTGGAGATCGCCGAGGAGATCGAAAGCGTCGGCGGCGATCTGAACGCCGCGACCTCCGTCGAATACACCTGCTACACCGCCCGCGTGCTTGGCTCGGATCTCGGCCTCGCCGTCGATATCCTCGCCGACATCATCACCTCGCCCTCCCTCACCGAGGAGGAATTGAAGCGCGAGAAGGGCGTGATCCTGCAGGAGATCTCGGCCGTGCAGGATACGCCGGACGATCTCGTCTACGATCGCTTCCTGCAGGCGGCCTTCCCCGACCAGCCGATCGGCCGGCCGATCCTCGGCACAGCCAAGACGGTGAAGGGCTTCACGCCCGACGCGATCCGCGCCTATCTCGCCCGCAACTACCATGCCGGCAACATGGTGCTCGCGGCTTCCGGCGCGGTCGACCATGACGAGCTCGTGGCGCTGGCAAGCGAGCATCTGTCGAAGCTGCCGGCCGCGCCCGCCAAGCCTCTTGAGCGCGAAGCCGGCGAGTATCGCGGCGGCGAGGCCCGCATCGGCAGCGACGAGGAGCAGGTCCATCTCGTGCTCGGCCTGCCCGGCCTGCCCTTCAAGGGCGGCCAGCATTACGCGCTGCAGATCTTCGCCTCTGTGCTCGGCGGCGGCCTGTCCTCGCGCCTGTTCCAGGAGGTGCGCGAGCAGCGCGGCCTCGCCTATGCGATCGACGCCTTCCACTGGCCCTTCTCCGATTGCGGCGTCTTCGGCATCGGAGCCGGCACGGCGCCTGAGGATGCGGGCGAACTGATCGAGGTCGCGCTCGGCTGCCTGCGTCAGGCGGCGGAGGATGTCAGCGAAGCGGAAGTCGCCCGTGCCCGTGCCCAGATGAAGGTCGGCCTGCTGGCTTCGCTCGAAAGCCCCGGCGGCAAGCTGGAGCAGATGGCGCGGCAGGTTCTGCTCTTCGGCCGGGCGATCCCACGCGAGGAATTGGCCGCCCGGCTCGATGCGGTGACGCTGGACGACGTCCGCGCTGCCGGCCGCTCGCTGCTCGGGCACCAGCCGACCATCGCGGCGGTGGGTCCGACCCATGGCCTGCCGCCGGCCAAGCGCCTGCGCCACGCGGCCCGGGCGGCGGACTGACCGGCGATGGCGCTCTTCCGTTTCCCGAGCGAGCCGCCAAGCCGCCCGCTGATCCGGACGCCGAACCTCTATCTGCGCGCGCCCCAGGCCAGCGATCACGCGGCCTGGGCACTGCTGCGCATGGAAAGCCGGGAATTCCTGACGCCCTGGGAGCCGACCTGGAACGAGGACGACCTGACCCGCGCCTCGTTCCGCCTGCGCGCCAAGCGCGCCACCCGCGAGATCTCGACCGACGAGGCCTATTCGCTCTTCATCTTCGAGACGGGGACCGAAACCCTGATCGGCGGGCTGACGCTCGGGCTGATCCGGCGCGGCGTCGCGCAGGCCTGCACGCTCGGCTACTGGATGGGCCGGCGCCATGCCGGCAAGGGCCATATGACGGAGGCCGTGCGCGGCGCCGTGCGCTTCGCCTTCTCCGACCTCGCGCTGCACCGTGTCGAGGCCGCCTGCCTGCCCAATAACGAGCCGTCGCGGCGCCTGCTGGAGCGCGTCGGCTTCCAGCACGAGGGACTGGCGCGGGCCTATCTCAAGATCAACGGCAACTGGGCCGACCACCTGCTCTATGCCGTACTCTCCACCGACACCTTGCCCGGAAGCCGGCCGTGACTGCGGCGGTTGACCACAGCCCCGCTCCGCCTTGCCCTTGCCATGAGCGGCCGATAGGGCTTTTCGTTAAATTGCGAATGATCGCTTCCCGCCTGATAGCCGAGCACAGCTTGTCCATTTCCGCGCGCATCTTAAGGGTCGGCCTCGCCCTGGCCGGCCTTGTCCTGTGGTTCTGCGCTGCAGTCCTCCCGGCCCAGGCCGTCGAGCCGGTGCGCGTCCCGGTCGATGCTCCCGTGATCGACCTGACCAATGTCGTCGAGCGCAACAAGTCCGACGGCGACGTCATCCAGATCTCGACCGCTCCGGGCCCGGACGGCATCGTCCGGCGCATCGCTGTGAAGGCCCGAGAGGCCGGCGCGCGTCCGGACTGGATCGTCTTCGCGCTCACCAACGATTCCGACGAGCAGATCGACCGCCTGCTGGTCGCGCCCTTCCACCGGCTGATCGGCTCCGGCGTGATCTGGCCCGATCTCGGCGACAAGCGCATCGAGGCCGTAACGGCGAGCCAGGGCCTCGCGCCCGATCGCGAGCCCAGCCCCGACGCCGACGTCTTCCTGATCACGCTCGACCCCGGCACGACGGTCACCTTCGTCGCCGAGCTCAAGTCGCCGAACCTGCCGCAGCTCTATCTCTACGAGGCCGAAGCCTATCGGCAGAAGACCAACGGCCTGACCCTCTACAAGGGTATCATCATCGGCATTGCCGGCCTGCTGGCGCTGTTCCTGACCATCATCTTCGTGGTCAAGGGCGCGGTGATCTTCCCGGCCGCGGCGGCACTGGCCTGGGCGGTGCTGGCCTATGCCGGCCTCGATTTCGGCTTCTTCCAGCGTCTCTTCCCGCTGACCCCGGCGATCGAGCGAATCTATCGCGCCGGCGCGGAGGTCGTGCTGGCGGCGACGCTGCTCGTCTTCCTCTTCGCCTATCTCAACCTGTCGCGCTGGCATGTGCGCTACGGCCATGTGACGCTGCTCTGGATTCTCGGTCTGGCCGGTCTGGTCGGGCTTGCCGTCTTCGACGCGCCGATGGCGTCCGGCATCGCGCGCATCTCGATCGCAGCCGTCGCGGCGATCGGCTTCATCCTCGTCGTGCATCTGGCGACGCATGGCTACGAGCGGGCGGTGATGCTGATCCCGACCTGGTTCCTGCTCGCCGTCTGGGTCACCGCCGCCAGCTTCACCGTGACCGGGCAGTTCCAGCGCGATCTGGTGGCGCCTGCCCTGCTGGGCGGCCTCGTCCTGATCGTGCTGCTGATCGGGTTCACCGTGATCCAGCACGCCTTCGCCGGCGGGGCGATCTCGCAGGGGCTCGTGTCCGATACCGAGCGCCGGGCGCTCGCGCTTTCCGGCTCGGGCGACCTCGTCTTCGACTGGGATGTCAGCTCCGACAAGGTCTTCGTCTCCCCGCAGATCGAGACGCTGCTCGGCCTGCCGAAGGGCTCGCTCGAAGGCTCGGCCGTGCGCTGGCTGGAACACATGCATGTCGCCGATCGCGACCGCTACCGCGTCACGCTCGATGCCGTGCTGGAACAGCGCCGCGGCAAGCTCAATCTCGACCTGCGCCTGCGCTCCGCCAACGGCGCCTATCACTGGATCAACGTGAAGGCGCGGCCGGTGATCGGCTCGGACGGCGAGGTCATCCGCGTCATCGGCACGCTGGCCGACGTCACCGAGCAGCGCACCGCGCAGGAGCGCCTGCTGCACGACGCGGTCCATGACAACCTGACCGGCCTGCCCAACCGCAAGCTGTTCCAGGACCGGCTCGGCGCAATCTTCGGCTTCACCCGCGCCGACGACAATATCCGCCCGACCGTGCTCGTCATCGATGTCGACCGCTTCAAGCAGGTCAACGAATCCGTCGGCTTCTCGGCCGGCGATTCGATCCTGCTGACGCTGGCGCGCCGTCTCGGCCGCCTGCTGCGGGCGCAGGACACGCTCGCCCGCATCGGCGGCGACACCTTCGCGATGATCCTGGTCTCCGAGCGCGATCCCGAGCGCATCCTGGCCTTGGCCGAGCTGGTGCGCCGCGCCGTCTCGACGCCGATCACCTATGCCGAGCGCGAGATCGTGCTGACGCCCTCGATCGGTCTGGCCCTGTTCGACCCGGCGCCGGCCTCGCGCAAGGAAGACGCGCTGAAGAACGCCGAGCTCGCCATGGCCCATGCCAAGCGCCAGGGCGGCAACAAGATCGAGGTCTTCGTGCCGGCGATGCGGACCGACCGCAACGACCGGCTCGCGCTCGAAAGCGACCTGCGCCGCGCGATCGAGCGCAACGAGATCCAGGTCATGTACCAGCCGATCGTCCGGCTGGAGGACCGCACCATCGCCGGCTTCGAGGCGCTGGTGCGCTGGGACCATCCGCGCGAAGGCCGCCTGATGCCGCAGGATTTCCTCGCCATCGCCGAGGAGACCGGGCTGATCGTCGATCTCGGCGTCTATGTCATGGACAAGACGGCGCGCGAGCTGGAGGCCTGGCAGGCGGCGCTCGAAGTCGACCCGCCGATCTTCGCCAGCGTCAACGTCTCAAGCCGGCAATTGCTGCGCCACGACCTGCTGCATGACGTGAAGACCGTGCTCGGGCGCCGCCGCGTGCTGCCGGGCACGCTCAAGCTCGAGATCACCGAGAGCCTCGTGATGGAGAATCCGGAATATGCCGCGCAGATGCTGCAGCGCATCCGCGATCTCGGCGCCGGCCTCTCGCTCGACGATTTCGGCACGGGCTATTCCTCGCTGTCCTACCTGCAGCGCTTCCCGTTCGACACGATCAAGATCGACCAGAGCTTCGTGCGCCAGATGGGCAATGGCCGCCCGCCGGTGATCCTGCGCTCGATCGTGCAGCTCGCCGCCGATCTGCACATGGATGTCGTCGCCGAAGGCGCGGAGAGCGAGTCCGATGCGATCGAGCTCTACCAGCTCGGCTGCCAATACGCGCAGGGCTACATCTTCGGCCAGCCGATGACGGCGGCGGAGGCGCGGCGCCTGATGGGCGCAGCGGCTGCGGCTGCCACCGAGGTGGCTTAAGAATCCTTCTCCCCTCGGGGGAGAAGGTGGCAGCGCGCAGCGCTGACGGATGAGGGCAGCACCACATCGCAGAAACAGAAAAAGGGCCGTTCGTGCGGCCCTTCGCTCATCCGTCTGCTTCGCAGACACCTTCTCCCCCAAGGGGAGAAGGGATCAAGCGTGCCCCGCCTCACGCGACAGGAAGGCCGGGTCGATGCCGATCTTGCCGAGGGCGCGCTGGTACTTGGTCTCGACACTCTCGTCGAAGAGCAGTTCGGGATCGGCGGCGCAATGCAGCCAACCGTTCGACTGGATCTCGGCCTCCAGCTGTCCTGCGGCCCAGCCGGCATAGCCCAGCGCCAGCACCGCGTTCTCCGGCCCGTCGCCATTGGCGATGGCGCGCAGGATATCGAGCGTCGCGGTCAGGCAGATGCCCTCGTCGATCGGCAAGGTCGCCGATTCCAGGAAGAAATCGGCGGTATGCAGGACGAAGCCGCGCTTGGTCTCGACCGGGCCGCCGCGCAGCACCTGCATGCGCTCGGCCCGACTCGGCAGGCGGATCACCTCCTCGGAGGGAATCACGTCGAGCTGGACGAGCAGCTCCGGGAATTTCGTATCGCCCGCCGGCTTGTTGACGATGATGCCCATCGCCCCGTCCTCGGAATGGGCGCAGACATAGACGACGCTGCGGCTGAAGCGTGTATCGGCCATGCCCGGCATCGCGATCAGGCATTGCCCATCGAGATAGCTGCGGCCGCCGACGCGCGATTGTGAGCCGATTTTCATGAGGCTCATGCTAGAGGCTGTCGGGGAGTCTCGGCAAGACTTGGCTGAGGCCGATGGTGCCGAGGAGCGCCTTCGCGGCTGCGCCCCGCTCCCGATCACGTTCGCGTGCACCGGCAGCGTCATGCCACGTGGGGCCGCCCCTATCGCGATTGTGCCCCAATCCTGCGCGATGTTGCCGCGAGATCGTTCAGGCGCCGACCGGCGGAGGAAGACAGGTTTTGTTCGCTTTTCAGGCTCGCGATCGTTAAAGGCTGGGCCCGTGAACCGCATCCTTCCCCTGCTGGCGCTGCTGCCCCTGACGCTCGGCCCCGCCCCGCACGCGCAGGAAACACCCAACGAGGCCGCGACGTCGCCATGGTCCGCGAGCGAGCACGCGAAGCTGCGCCTGATCGCCGGGCCGACCACATCGACCGGCAAGCAGCGCGTCGGCGTCGAGATCGTGATGTCGCCGGGCTACAAGACCTATTGGCGCAGCCCCGGGCAGTTCGGCGTGCCGCCGGCCTTCGACTGGTCGGGCTCGACCAATATCGGCGGGCTCGACGTGCGTTGGCCCGTGCCCGAGCGCTTCCAGGATTCGGCCGGCTATTCCATCGGCTATGTCGGCGAGGTCGTGATCCCGATCTCGGTCCAGCCGGTCGATCCGTCGCGGCCGGTCCTCGTCGTGCTCAAGCTCGACTATGCGGTCTGCGAGAAGATCTGCATACCCGCAAAGGGCGAGGCCAGCCTCTGGCTCGAACCCGGCGTGACCACCGTGACCTCGCCGCGGCTCGAAAGCTTCGAAGCGCGCGTGCCGGTTCCGGTCAAGCCCGGCGCCCATAAGGAGAAGATCGCGATCGTCGAGGCCGCGCCAGACGACAGCGTGGTCGATCCCGGCCTGCGCCTCATCCTGCAGCCGCCGCCGGAAGGCAGGATCGAGGACATCTTCGTCGAAGGCTCGGGCATGTGGTCCTTCGGCAAGTCCCGCCTGACGCCGCAGGCGGACGGCACGGTCCTCGCCCAGATCCGGATCGACGAGCGGCCGAAAGGCGTGGCCGGCCCGGTTCCGCTGATCTTCACCGTGCGCGGCACGCCGCGGCCGATCGAGACGCGGCTCGACCTCGACATCCCCGCCTCAAAGCCCTAATCCCTCAAGCTGGGCGGCCCCTCTGGCCGCAGGCTTCACGGAGAGACAGGCTCATGACCATCAAGGTGGGTGACAAGCTTCCCCAGGCGACGTTCCGCGTCATGACCGCCGACGGCCCCGCCGCGCGCACGACGGACGACCTGTTCAGCGGCAAGAAGGTGGTGCTCTTCGCCGTGCCCGGCGCGTTCACCCCGACCTGCCACCGCAACCACCTGCCCGGCTATCTGGAGAAGGCAGCCGAGATCAAGGCCAAGGGCGTCGACGCCATCATGGTCACCAGCACCAACGACGTCTTCGTCATGGAGGCCTGGTCGAAGGCGACCGGCGGCGCCGGCGTGATCGAGTTCCTCTCGGACGGCAACGCCGATTTCGCCAAGGAAATTGGCCTCTCGCTGGACGGCTCGGGCTTCGGCCTCGGCACCCGCTCACAGCGCTATTCGATGCTGGTCGAGGACGGCACCGTGAAGGTGCTCAGCGTCGAGGAAGCCGCCGGCAAGGCGGAAGCCTCCGGCGCCGAGGCGATGCTCGCCAAGCTCTGAGCCCGAGGGCACGGAGAGAGATTGGAGCCCGCGCAGGCGCTGCGCGGGCTTTTTGTTGGCTGGCCGGATCGAGCAAATGTCTGCAGAGGGCCGGAAGCGGACGGAATGACGCTTGGAAGGGTAAGAAGGCGCCTTTAACCTATCTGGCGCACGATGAGGTATCCTAATTGGAGAGTAATTTGATATGGCGCTACTCTACATAATTGATATGCTTTTTATATTTATATCCTCATATTTGCTGATGTTTGTTTTTATAGAAATCAAGCCTTGGGTCGGCGTTCTGGCGGTGTTCTTTGCCGCATGCGCCCTGCATTTTGCTTTATACTATGTGATAAAGCCAAAATAAACTTCCGCAACGCTGCATCCCGTGGCTGTTGTTATGCGGCGATGGAATGACGGCAAAGGGGCGGAAGCCGACCTAGCTTTTGACATTGCGAGGAGTGCACCGCCTCTTAAATTGCTCCACTTCTCCGGCACATGGAGGAGGACATGCCGTTTCAAAGCGCCGTTGTCGAACCTGCGGAGCTGGCAAAATTGGCTGGCGCGTTCGACGCCGCCTGGATGGCGGTGAACAGCGTCAACACCGTCGGCGGCCAGCAGCAGAGCCGGGCGAGGACCCGCCTGGCGGCTATCATTCTCGATCTTTGGAGAGAAGATCCCGCTCAGGCCTTGAGCGCCAGCGCTGTCGAGCGCTTCCTGGCGTCAGACCAGCCCAACTGATCGATCCGATCTGCGCTTGTCATGAGACAAGCCGGAAAACCAAAGCTAGCTTCCGGGCCGGAGGAGAACACCGATGGCCGAGATCACCATTCGCCCGCTTGCCGCGACCGACCGGGAGGCCTGGACGCCGCTCTGGCATGGCTACCTGACCTTCTACAAGGCGACGCTGCCGCCGGAGATCGACGCGATCACCTTCGGGCGCCTGACCGGCGGCGAGGAGCCGATGGGCGGCTTTCTTGCCTTCGAAGGCGACAAGCCGCTCGGCATGGTCAACTGGGTGCTCCACCGCACGACCTGGAGCGAGAAGCCGATCTGCTACCTGCAGGACCTGTTCACCGTGCCGGAATCGCGCGGCGCCGGCGTCGGCCGCAAGCTGATCGAGGCCGTGAACCAGATGGCGCGGGCGAAGAACTGCTACCGCGTCTACTGGCAGACGCATGAATCCAACCTGCAGGGACAGGCGCTATACGACAAGGTCGCCGACAAGTCCGGCTTCATCGTCTACCGCCAGCCGCTGGGCTGAGAGACCCGGCCGGAGCGAGCGTGATCGCGATCCGGGACAAGGCTGAGATCATCGAGCGGCTCGGCGCCGATCCGCTCGGCAATGTGGTCTTGCTGAAGCACCTGCAGGCTTTTCCGCAGCATACGCGGGCGCTTCAACGGCTCTCGCCGGCCGGCACGGCGACGCTCGTCCTGCTCGACACCGCCGCCAGCGACTACGACCGCAAGACCTATCCGACGGCCGCCCATGCCGCCCTCCTCCGCAGCGACGACACCGCACTGACGGAAGCGCTGCTGGACGAGTTGCCGATAGATGGCGGCGTCGTCTTCAAGCTCGGCAGCACGGCCGAGCACGACGCCGTCCACCCGCGCTATCCGCTCGTGCGCAAGACCAGCTTCCTGTCATTCACGTCGCCGGAGCGCGTTGGCGATCACGATGGCGTCCTCGTCGCGAGCAGCGCCACGAATGCGATGTACGCGCTCTATCGCACGCAGGATCATGAGCGGGATTGGCTCTCGCCGCTGCTGGCGGATGGACGCGCCTTCACATGCGTGGTCGGCTCACGCGATGAGCCGCTTTCCGTCTGCCTCGCCTTCGAGAGCTATGGCAATGTCTGGGAGATCGGCGGCGTGGTCACGCGGCCCGACCAGCGCGGACGCGGCCTCGGGGCGCGCGTGGTCGCGGCAGCGCTCGACCAGCTGAAGCGGCGCGGGCTGCTGGCCCGCTATCAGGTGCATGAGGACAACGTCGCCTCGATCCGCCTGGCGCAGTCGCTCGACATGAAACCACTCCTGCGGCTGAGCCATTATCTGCACGAGCGCTAGCTTCCAGCTTTCGGTCCGGTGAACTGCAACCGCGTCAACCCGAAAGCGGCGCAGGCCAGTGCCAGCCCCGAAGCAACCGTGCGAACCTGATTCCAGACCTGCCAGCGGCCGGAATAACCGGCCCAGATATCCCGGGCCGCGTCGATATCCGACGGAACGGGTGAGACCTTCGCCAACGCCTCATTCATCGGAACGTTGACGAGCATCGTGAGGCCGAGCCCGAAAGCCGCGTAGATGACGGCCGCAGCCATGAACCAGCACGCCGCCTGCCGCTGACGGAACAGGAACAGGGCGAGCGCCGTCAGCGCCAGAGCCACCGGGGTCAGGAAGAAGGCCGGGAAGAAGGTGATGTTGCGCACCGATGCGTTCATCGCCTGCATCGCGGCGATCGCGACGCGCGGATCGGCCTGATCCAGCCCCCACATCGTCGAACAGACCCAGGCATAAAAGAAACCGAAGATCGCGCCGCAGAGCAGGATCGACGCCGTCGATATCATCACGAGCAGATTGGCCATGGCGCCGCCCCTATCCGTACACACTAGTACACTTGATTTATCCGTACATAGAGATACGGATTCGATCAAGATGCGGCGGAGATCGGCATGCGGGACGAGAGCAGGACGGAGCGCCAGCGCGAGATCGAGGCCGTGGCCTATCGGCTGATCCGGGAGCGCGGCTATGGCGGGGTGTCGATGCTGGCCATCGCCAAGGAGGCGAAAGCCTCGAACGAGACGCTCTATCGCTGGTATGGCAGCAAGCGCGGACTGCTCGCAGCGATGGTCGAGCGGAACGCGCAGGCGACAGCGGACACGTTGCAGTCGGCGATAGAAGACGGGAGGGATGCTATCTCCACGCTGGAGGGGATCGCACCGATCCTGCTCTCGATGCTGCTGGGCGAGAAGGCGATCCTGCTGAACCGAGCCGCCGCTTCCGACGAAACGGGAGAGCTGGGTGCCACGATCAATCTCGCCGGTCGCAGCACCGTCTTTCCGCTGATCGAAACGCTGATCGCACGCGGAATAGCTGACGGCGAGCTGAATGCCCCGTCAGCGCGCGAGGCGACCGAGTGGTTCCTTTGCCTTCTGATCGGCGACCAGCAAATCAGGCGCGTCATCCGCACGCTGGAACAGCCCAGCGAGGCGGAGATCGGTGCGCGAGCCGCCAGCGCGGTTTCGGCCTTCCGGAAGCTGTGCGGAGACTAGCGCCCCGGCTTGAACGGCGCCATGCCGGCGCGTGCCCGAGCTTGAGGCTCCGAGCGGATTACGGTCCGGCCGCCCGTTGGCTTTCGCAAGGCTGCCCTTCGCCCTTCAGCGCTGCCAAAAGGCGTTGCGAACCGGGACGGCCCCGTCGAAGGACATCTGGACGCCGTCTCCGGAAACCGCGTCGATGGCGTGGATGTGCAGATGCGGCTCGGTGCTGTTGCCCGAATTGCCGGCCTGCCCGATGGGGTCGCCGACCTGGATGGGCTTACCGACAGCGACAGCAACGCTCCCCTTGCGCAAATGAGCGAGCTCGACCAGCAGCCCGCCGCAGGCCAGCACGGCGTGATTGCCGGCAGGATTGTTCCGGTCGGCCTGCGGCGGCGACAGGTCGGGCAGGCCGTCGACTGCCGCCGCAACGGTTCCATCGCAAGGGCTGATCACGGGCTTGCCGAAAATGGCGTAGCGTGCAGGGTCCTGAGGCAACAGGCCCGACGCCCGAAAGCCCGAGGCTCCCACGGCCGTAATATCGACAGCGTGGCGCTGGACGCGATGGCCGCTGTGATGGTTCAGGATGCCGATGCCACCGCCCTGGGCCACGACGAAGCGGCCGCCATCGAGCGGAAACGCCAGCGCATGCGGCCGGTCCCGCGCCGCCAGCCCACTCGTCACATAGGCGAGCGCCATCCCGGACAGGGCGAGCGCGGCCAGCCTGTGGCCATGGCTGTGCCAGATCGACGCTTGCCCAGCCACCAGCCATGGCCGCCGGGCATGGCGCATCAAGGAGACGAAAGCCGCTGCAACGACTGCCCCGAGGAGCAGGACGCGGCTCCACAGGCCCGCCATGTCCCAGCGTCCGAGCAACAGGATCAACGCCAGCAACACCGCCGCCTCGGCCAACGCGATCAACCATGCCAGGCGGCTTGGTTCGTCGAGGCGCCATAGTCTCCACGCCAGACCGGCCGGCACGGCAAGGCAGACAAACAGCATCAGGGCGACGACGGCGATCATGGGCCGTACCTATGCAGCGGCCCGGAAAGCGCCAGATGCCCTCCTGTCGAGAGCGGTCGCGAGGTCTCAGCGACCGCCGCTCTTGAACGGCGCCATGCCGGCGCGCGCCAGGGCGTCGGCACGCTCGTTCATCTCGTCGCCGGCATGGCCCTTGACCCATTTCCACTCGATCTTGTGGCGGCCGAGCGCGGCTTCCAGGCGCTGCCAGAGCTCGGCGTTCTTGACCGGCTTGCGATCAGCCGTCTTCCAGCCGTTCTTCTTCCAGCCATGGATCCAGCCGGTGATGCCCTGCCGCAGATACTGGCTGTCGGTGTGGAGCGCGACCGTGACGGGACGCTTCAGCGCCTCAAGCGCGGCGATCGCCGCCATCAATTCCATGCGGTTATTGGTGGTCTGCGCCTCGCCGCCGGAGAGTTCCTTTTCGACGCCGTTGAAGGTCAGGATCGCGCCCCAGCCGCCGGGACCGGGATTCCCTGAACAAGCCCCGTCCGTCCAGACTTCGACCGTCCCCTCGCTCATCGCTTCAGCCCGTATTCGCGAGCGTCGGCGATGCGCTGGTGGAAGACGAGCCTGCGGTCATATTCGAGCGGATCGAGCGGCTTGACCAGCGCGCCCGGAGGCACGTTGAGCCAGTCGACCAGTCGCGTCACCAGGAAGCGCAGCGCCGAGCCGCGGCAGAGCTGCGGCAATGCCTCGACCTCCGCCGGAGTGAGTGGCCGCACGCTCTCGTAGCCGGCGAGCAGCGCCTGGCCCTTCGTCAGGTTGAACGAGGCATCGGCCTCGAAGCACCAGGAATTGAGGCAGATCGCCAGATCATAGGCGAAGGCATCGGTGCAGGCGAAATAGAAGTCGATCAGGCCGGACAACCTGTCCTTGATGAAGAAGACATTGTTCGGAAAGAGATCGGCATGGATCACGCCGCGCGGCAGGTCCTGCGGCCATGAACGCTCGTGGACCTCGACCTCCGCCATGACGCGCCGCGCCAGCCCCGGGGAAACCGTATCCGCCGCCGCCCCCGCCTGCTCGGCCAGCGGGCGCCAACCGGGAACCGACAGCGAATTGACCCGCTCCATGCCGAAATCGGCACCGGCTTCGTGCAGCTGGGCAAGCCCGCGCCCAAGCTCGGCGCAATGCGTCACGTTCGGGCGCCGGACGGACAGGCCGTCGAGGAAAGAGACTATCGCCGCCGGACGGCCGGCCAGCCGGCCGACGGCCGCACCGTCATCCATGCGCAGCGGGACCGGGCAGATCAGGCCGCGCCGGGCGAGATGGTCCATCAGCCCGATGAAGAAGGGCAGCTCCGTCTCGTCCACCCGCTCCTCATAGAGGGTCAGGATGTAGAAGGCCTTGGTCGTATGCAGCAGGAAATTGGAGTTCGAGACGCCCTCGGCGATGCCCTTGACGGAGAGGAGATCGCCGATGCCATAGCGCGCCACGAAGGCGGCCAGCTCGTCATCGGGCACTTCGGTATAGACGGCCACGCTTGCACTCTTCTGCTGAGATTATTCCGCCGCGTCCGGCGTCGCCTCGCCGCGTAATTCGCGCGGAAGCGGGAAGAAGACGTTCTCGTCGGCGGTCGAGACGGTCTCGACGCGGACATCGTAGCGCGCGGCGAAAGCGTCGATGATCTCCTCGACCAGCACCTCGGGCGCACTCGCACCGGCGGTGATGCCGAGGCTGCGGATATTGCCGAAAACCGACCAGTCGATCTCGTCGGTGCGCAGCACGAGCCGCGCCACCGGACAGCCGGCGCGCTCGGCGACCTCGCGCAGGCGCTGCGAATTCGAGGAATTGGGCGAACCGACGACGATCAGCCCCTCGACCAGCGGCGCGACGCGCTTCACCGCCTCCTGGCGATTGGTCGTGGCGTAGCAGATGTCTTCCTTGTGCGGGGCGATCAGCTCCGGGAAGCGGGCCTGCAAGGCCTCGACGATTTCGCGGGTGTCGTCGACCGAGAGCGTCGTCTGGGTGACATAGGCGAGCGGCTGGCCTTCCGGCGCCTCAAGCGTCGCAACGTCGTCCAGCGTCTCGATCAGCGTGATCGCGCCCTCGGGCAGCTGGCCCATCGTGCCGATCACCTCGGGATGGCCGGCATGGCCGACGAGCAGGATATGGCGGCCGCGCTTGTGGTGGACCTCGGCCTCGCGATGGACCTTGGTGACCAGCGGACAGGTCGCGTCGATGGCGAAGAGATTGCGTGCCTTCGCCGCCGCCGGCACCGCCTTGGCGACGCCATGGGCCGAGAAGATCACCGGCCGCGTCTCGTCCGGCACCTCGTCGAGCTCGGCGACGAAGACCGCGCCCTTCCGCTTCAGGGATTCGACGACGTATTTGTTATGGACGATCTCGTGGCGGACATAGACCGGCGCGCCATGCAGCTTCAGCGCCTTCTCGACAGCGTCGATGGCACGCACGACCCCGGCGCAGAAGCCGCGCGGGGCGCAGAGCAGGATGTCGAGCGGCGGCTTGGTCACGCGCGAAGAGTTCTCCATCGGTCCGCGTCTTCTTTCGGCGGGATCGGGGCGATGTCAAGGAAGCGAAGCGGCGCAGGCTTGGCCGCCATGCCGATTGCCTCTCGCAGGATCGCCACCGAAAGCCTAGATAGAGCAACGGACCGCCACGCCGCGCGTCGCGCCGGACCGCCAAGCCCGTTCCAAAAGCCCCGAGTTCCGCATGGCCGACGCCGCCTCGCATGCCAGCTACCTTCCGCCGATCCTGACCTTCTGCGCCGCAGCGGTGATCGCCGTGCCGCTGTTCCGCAAGCTCGGCCAATCGGCGGTGCTCGGCTATCTTGCGGCCGGCATCGTCATCGGCCCCTCGCTCCTCGGCGTGATCAAGGACCCCGATGCGATCCGCGGCACGGCCGAGATCGGCGTCGTGCTGCTGCTCTTCCTCGTCGGCCTCGAATTGCAGCCCTCGCGCCTTTATTCGATGCGCAAGGACATTCTCGGCTCCGGCCTCGCGCAGATGGCGCTGAGCGCCGGCGGCATCGGACTCGCCGGCTGGTATTTCGGCCTGTCGGCAGCGGGAGCGGTCGCCGTCGGCGTCGCGCTTGCCCTCTCGGCGACCTCGATCGCGCTGCAATTGCTGGAGGAGCGCGGCGACGGCAACGAGACCTATGGCCGGCGCACCTTCTCGATCCTGCTGTTCCAGGACATGGCGATCGCGCCCGTGCTGGCGCTGCTGCCGCTGCTCGCAACCACGGGCGGCAAGGAAACCGGTAGCCCGATGATGGCGCTGGCCAGCCTCGGCATCGCGCTCTTCGCGCTGGTGCTGATCGTGCTGGCCGGGCGCTATGTCATGAACCCCTTCTTCCGCATCCTCGCCCATACAGGCGCCAAGGATGTGATGACGGCGGCTGCGCTGTTGATCGTGCTCGGCGCCGCGCTCCTGATGGAGCATGTCGGGCTCTCGATGGCGATGGGCGCTTTCCTCGCCGGCGTGATGCTGGCCGATTCGCACTTCCGGCACGAGCTCGAAGCCGATATCGAGCCGTTCCGCGGCGTGCTGCTCGGCCTGTTCTTCATGGCGGTCGGCATGTCGCTCGACCTCAAGCTCGTTGCCGACAACTGGCTGCTGCTGGCGCTCGCCGCGCCGCTCCTGGTGCTGTTCAAGATCGCGGTGGTGACCTCGATCCTGCGGCTGTCCTGTTCGTCCTGGCTCGAGGCGATCCGGGCCGGCACCCTGCTCTCGCCTGCCGGCGAATTCGCCTTCGTGCTGCTGCCGCTCGGGCTCGCGAACGGGCTGCTCACGGCCCAGCAATCGGCGATGGTCACCGCGCTCGCGGCGATCAGCATGCTGCTCGGTCCCGTCGTCGCCAAGCTGATCGATGCGGCGCTGCTGGCGCGCGTCACGCCCGCGACGATGGACGAGGACTATGAGGGCGCCGGCGACAGCCCGGTGATGGTGATCGGCTTCGGCCGCTTCGGCCAGATCGTGACGCAGGCTTTGCTGCTCCAGCATATCGACGTCACCGTCATCGATTCCGATGTCGAGCGCATCCGCTCGGCCGCGCAGTTCGGTTTCAAGATCTATTACGGCGACGGCACGCGGCTCGACGTGTTGCGCGCGGCCGGCGCCGGCAAGGCCCGCGTCATCTGCATCTGCGTCGACGACAGGCAGGCGGCGCTCCGGATCGTCGAGATGGTCAAGGCCGAATTCCCGAGCGTTCGCCTCCATGTGCGGGCCTATGACCGTATCCATGCGATCGAATTGATGAAGGCGAATGTCGATTTCCAGATGCGCGAGACCTTCGAATCGGCGCTGGGCTTCGGCCGCGTCACGCTGGAGACGCTGGGCCTGACCCGCGACGAGGCCGAGCTCGTCATCGACCATGTCCGCGACCGCGACGCGCAGCGCATGGAGATCCAGTTCAACGAAGGGCTCGCCGCCGCGATCAACCGCGTGCCCCGCGTCACGCCCGAGCCGCTCGTGCCGCCCAAGGCCAAGTCCAAGCCGCTCACGCCCGAGACGCGGCAGGTCATCGAGGATGGCGGCGCAGAGGTCGCGGTCGGCGGCGTCGGCGAGCCCGAGCGATGAGCGAGGCTACCGCGCGGCCGGCGCAGGCCGTCTTCCTCGAAGGCCCTCTGATGCGCCATGTCGCGGTGATGACCGCGACGAGCTCGGTCGGGCTGATGGCGGTCTTCGTCGTCGATCTTCTGTCGCTGCTTTACGTCTCCTGGCTCGGCCGGCCGGAGGCGACGGCCGGGGTCGGCTTCGCCACCATCGTGCTCTACCTGATGGTCTCGGTGAATGTCGGGCTGATGATCGCCGTGACGGCGCTGACCTCGCGCAGCATCGGGGCGGGCGACCGCCCGGCCGCGCGGCGCATCGCGGCCTCGACCATGGTCCTGTCGGCGCTCGTCGCCCTCGTCATCTCGCTCGCGGTGCTGCCCTTCCTGCCGAAGCTGCTCAGCCTGCTCGGCGCGCGCGACCAGTCGCATGCGGTCGCCCTCTCCTTCCTCTACATCGTGCTGCCGTCGAACGCCCTGATGGCGATCGGCATGGGCCTATCCGGCATCCTGCGCGCGGTCGGCGACGCCCGGCGCGCGATGTTCGTGACGCTCGGCGGCGGCATCGTCACGGCAGGGCTCGACCCGCTGCTGATCTTCGGTTTCGGGCTCGGGCCGGACGGCGCCGCGATCGCGATCGTGCTGGCGCGCATCATCATCATCGCCATCGGCTTCCATGCTTGCGTGACGGTGCATGACATGATCGACCGGCCGCGCCTGTCCTTCATCCGGCAGGATGCCGCCCGGACCTTCGCCATCGCGGGGCCGGCGATCCTGACCAATCTTTCGAACCCGATCGCCAACGCGGTTTTCGCCAGCGTCATCGCCCGGTTCGGCGATGCGGCGATCGCAGCGCTCGCTATCGTCGACCGGCTCGTGCCCGTCGCCTTCGGCGTGCTCTTCGCGCTGTCGGGCTCGGTCGGGCCGATCCTCGGCCAGAACTGGGGCGCCGGGCGCTTCGACCGGATGCGCCGGGGCCTGACCGATTCGGCGATCTTCGCCGCAGCTTGCGTCCTCGTTTCCTGGGCGCTGCTCTTCGCCTTCCGCGACATCCTCGTCTCCGCCTTCCATGCGACGGGGCTGACGGCGGAGCTCGTGCTGTTCTTCTGCCTGATCGCCGGGCCGATGTGGATCTTCGTCGGCATGCTCTTCGTCGCCAATGCCGCCTTCAACAATCTCGGCATGCCGTTCCTGTCGACGATCTTCAGCTGGGGCCGCGCCACGCTGGGCACCGTGCCGCTCGCCATTCTCGGCGCACATCTTGCCGGGCCGAAGGGCGCGATGGCCGGCTCGGCACTCGGCGCCGTCGCCTTCGGCGTGCTGGCGCTCGTCTTCGCCTATCGCGGCATCACCCGGCTGGAGCGCCGGGCCGCGCAACGGCAGGCCGCAACAGATTTGCCAGGCAAGGACACCCTGCTATCGTCCTCCTAGGTACGGAGCCAAAGGCCGGCCGGGGAGAAGCGTCGATGATGAACCTGTTCGATATCATGCAGTCGGCCCAGCACGGCCAGGCGCTGCCGAACCTCGCCCAGCAATACGGCCTGAGCCTGCAGCAGACGCAGGCCGCGCTCGATGCCCTGCTGCCGGCCTTCTCGATGGGGCTGCAGCGGCAGACTCGCGACCCCTACGCCTTCGGCTCGCTGGCGCAGATGATGACGGCCTCGCCCTATGCCCGCTTCTTCGAGGCCGGCGGCTACGGCATTCCGGCCGGCGCCCAGAACGCCGGCAACGACGTGCTGAGCCAGCTCTTCGGCTCGCGCGAGGTCAGCCAGGCGATCGCCGCGCAGGCGGCCGCGACCAGCGGCGTCTCGCAGGCGATCCTCAAGCAGATGCTGCCGGTGATCGCCGCAATGCTGATGGGCGGCCTGTCCAAGACATCGAGCAACGAGGGGCTGGGCGGCATCCTCGGCCAGTTCGCCGAGATGATGCGCGGCCAGATGCCCGGCATGCAACCGCCGCAGCCGCAGATGCCGGCCAATCCGTTCGAAGCGATCCTCAAGGGCATGTTCGGCCAGGCCGGCGGCCAGCCGCAGCCCAACCCGCAAGCCGCGCCCTCGGACCCGTTCGGCGGCGCGCTCGGCCAGATTCTCGGCGGCATGTTCGGCGGCATGGCGCCCCAGCAAGCGGAGCCGGAGCCCGCTCCCCGCCCGCGCAGCGCGCCGCGGCGTGCGCCCGCGCCGGAACCGGAGCTCGAGGAGGCTGCGCCCTCGTCCTCGGCCAACGGGCCGGGCTCGATCGGCCTCGACGCGCTCAACCAGATGTTCGAGCACGGCCGCCAGATCCAGGACGACCATCAGAACGCGCTGAAATCGATCCTCGACGCCATGCTCGGCGGCGGACAGGGGCGCCGCTAAAGCAAGCCCAGCCCCTCAAAGCTGAAGACATGAAAAAGGGCGGAAGCACGAAGCTCCCGCCCGCAGGGACGCTGTCGCCAAGGGGTCAGGCGCAGCGTGCAACCGTGATATCGGCCTTCCCGGCCAGCATCGGCGCCGCGCCGGCATGGCGCAGGGCGTGCTCGCGCCGCGCGGCGGCGAGATTCGACGTGGAGCGCGAGCGCTCGGCCAGGACGGTCGAGGGATCGTCGAGCCAGGACGTCGCCAGCGCGCCATCGATATCTGAACGCACGAGGCCGATATCCTTGAGCCCGCGCTCGTCGAGCTCGGCGCCCAGGCGCATCACCTCTCGGCGATGGGCGAGCGCGCGCACGAATTGAATGGTTCCGGCAGCAGCGATGGTGGCAACACGCGTGACGCCGGCCGAAACGGACGAGAGCGACTTCGCGGCAATGGTCATGAGCAGCATGACGGCCTCCTCTGGCGGTGCGGAACGTTGATCTTGTGCCTCTCCGCCCCGCCCGGACGCGCCATTGACGGAAAATTTCGGAGTGCATCCAGACCTTAGCGAGGCTCTGGTCATCAGCCAAACGAATGGTTATGATGTCTCGCAACACTGATATTGATGAACGGTGGATGGGGATCGCCAATGGCTCATGTGCTCGATGCCGATCAGCTCAAGACCTTCGTCGCGATTGCCGATACCGGGTCGTTCACGCGCGCCGCCGAGATCGTCTTCAAGACGCAATCGGCGGTTTCCATGCAGATGAAGCGGCTTGAGGAGCGGGTCGGCCGCCCCCTGTTCGGGCGCGACGGCCGCCATGCCAAGCTGACCGAGGATGGCGAGCGGCTGCTCGACTATGCCCGCCGGATCGTGCGCCTCAACCTCGAATGCGTGGCCTCCTTCGCCGATGCGGATCTCAAGGGTCGCATCCGCCTCGGCGTGCCCGACGATTACGCCGACCGCTACCTGCCGGAAATCCTGGCGCGCTTCGCCCATTCGAATCCGCGGGCCGAGGTCACCGTGGTCTGCGAGCCGACGCCGATGCTGGCGGAGCGGATCGCAACCGGCGATATCGACCTTGCGATCATCACCCATGTCGAAAGCCGCGGCCAGGGCGAGATCATCCGCATCGAGCCGCTGCTCTGGGTCACCTCGGCGCGCCACAGCGTCCATGAAGAGGATCCGCTGCCGCTCGCGCTGGGGCGGCCGACCTGCAACTGGCGGCAGGCCGCGGTCGATGCGCTGGAATCGAAGGGCCGCCGCTTCCGCGTGCTCTATGCGAGCTGGAACTCCACGGCGGTCGGCGCAGCCGTCCTCGCCGGGCTCGCGATCTCGGTGCTGCCGGAGAGCGCCGTCCGGCCGGGCATGCGCATCCTCGGCCCCTCGGAAGGCTTCGCAACCTTGCCGTCATGCAAGATCGGGCTGCTGCGGACCCGCTTCGATCCCTCGGTTCTGTCGAACGCGCTGGCGGAGCACATCATCCAGAGCCTCGACAACCTGGCGAGCTTCAAGACAGCGGCGGAATAGGGCTGAGCCGGGGGGCCTGCCTGGGCTTTTTCAGCCCTTGAAGCCTGCCAGGACCGCTGTGAACTTCGCGGTGAGATCCTGGCCGATCGCGGTCGCGCCCGCGACGATGCTGATCGAGACCAGACCGGCAATCAGCGCGTACTCGATCACGGTCGCTCCGCGTTCGTCGCGAAGAAGCGCAGCAAAGCTGGTGCAGATCTGCTTCATGCCGCCAAGCTAGCGGCATGAATCGTCCAATTCGTTAATTCCGGACCGGCAATCCGCTCTAAACCAGCTCTTTTGAGTGAATTCTGGCGGCTTAGAGCGCCATCTCGGTCATGACCGGCTCGACCTTGCCGTGCCAGGCATCACGATAGCGCGCTTCCAGCGCCTGGGCGAGGCTCTGGCCACGCTCCAGAATGCCATGCAACGGCGTCAGGAAACGGGTTTCATCCTGCCCGGCGGCGTTCTTCAAGGCCCGACGCGCAAGGCCTGCACGCGACAATTCCACGACTTCGGCAGCGATCTCGGTCAGCTTGCGTCCGCCGACCGTGGCGGCGAGCCCTTCGCGCGGCACTGCGTCGCGCAGCGCCTGCCGCTCCGCGGCGCTCCAGCCCTTGACCAGATCCCAGGCCGCATCAAGCGAGGTCGCATCGTAGAGCAGCCCGACCCAGAAGGCGGGCATCGCGGTCAGCATGTCGACAGGGCCGGCATCGCAGCCACGCATTTCGAGGAAGCGCTTGAGCCGGACCTCGGGGAACAGCGTCGAGAGGTGATTGGCCCAGTCCGACATCGTCGCCTTCTCGCCCGGCAGCTGCGGCAGGCGGCCGGCCAGCAGGTCGCGGAAGGAGGCACCGGCGACGTCGTGATAGGTGTCGCCGCGCTTGACGAAATACATGGGCACGTCGAGCGCCCAGTCGACATAGCCCTCATAGGACATGCCCTCGTCGAAGGCGAAGGCCAGCATGCCCGAGCGGGCATTGTCGGTATCGCGCCAGATCTCGGAGCGCATCGACTGGAAGCCGTTGAGCTTGCGCTCCAGGAAGGGCGAGGACGCGAACAGGGCAGTGGAAAGCGGCTGCAATGCCAGCGAGACCCGGAGCTTGCGGACCATGTCCGCTTCGCTGGCGAAGTCGAGATTGACCTGCACGGTGCAGGTCCGGAACATCATGTCGAGGCCCATCGTGCCGACCTTCGGCATGTAGTTCGCCATGATCTTGTAGCGGCCCTTCGGCATCACCGGCGTTTCGGCGCGGGTCCAGAGCGGCGAAGCCCCGAGGCCGACGAAGCCGATATCGTGCGGGGCGGCCACGGCCTTCACATCGGCGAGATGGGCCTGAAGCTCGGCTTCCGTCTCGTGCAGCGTCGCCAGCGGCGCGCCGGACAATTCGAACTGGCCGCCGGGCTCCAGCGAGATCGCCCCGCCGCCATCCGGCCCGGCCAGGCCGATGATGTGGCCGGCATCGACGATCGGCTCCCAGCCCAGTCGCTGCTGCATGCCTTCCAGCAGGGCGCGGATGCCGGCGGCACCGGCGCGGCCCTCATAGGGAACAGGCGCCAGATCGCTCCGGTAGAACGGGAATTTCTCGTGCTCGGTGCCGATCCGGAAGGATGAGGCCGGTTTCTCGCCGGCGGCGATCCACGCAATCAGTTCGGCCTTGGAACCGATCGGGGTCGAATCGGACACGTCGCGAGCCATGGGCGCTCCGGCAGATGAGACAAGACAGCCGGCCCCGACGCCGAAAGCGCGGAGGAAGCCGGAAGAGGATGCACAGACATAGGCGAGCGCCGGGCGCTCGACAACGACCGGTATCGTGCATTCGCGCAAAGGCGACCGGCGCTGGCGGCAGGCCTCGCAGCCCTCCGCGTCAGCTGCGCGGCCAGTCGCCGAGCGCGGCCTGCACCAGAGCGAGCGCCGCGACCGCAGCCGTATCCGCCCGCAGAATGCGCGGGCCGAGCGAGATCGGCAGCGTATTGGGCCGCGCCCGGATCGACTGGCGCTCGGCTTCGTCGAAACCGCCTTCGGGGCCGATCAGGACGGCGAGCGGCGCGGGCTTGCACGCCGCCAAGGTCGAAAGCGGGCTCGCTTCCGCCATGCCCTCGTCGCAGAAGACCAGCAGCCGCTCGGGCGCCAATTCAGCAAGGGCGACTTCGAGCGAGCGTTCCGGCGCGATCTCCGGCAGGCTGAGGATGCCGCATTGCTCGGCCGCCTCGACCGCGTTGGCGCGCATCCGGTCGAGATTGAGCCGCGAGACCTGGGTGCGCCGGGTCAGCACCGGTTGCAGCACCCCTGCCCCCATCTCGACCGCCTTCTGCGCCATGTAGTCGAGCCTGGCATGCTTCAGCGGTGCGAACAGGTAATGCAGATCAGAGGCGGGGGGCTGGGGCTTCGTCTGCCGGACGAGTTCGAGACTGGCCTGCTTGCGCCCTTCCGGCACGAGGCGCGCCAGCCATTCGCCGTCACGCCCGTTGAAGACGAGGATAGTACCATCGGCCCGCAAACGCAGGACGTTGAGCAGATAATTGGCCTGCTCGCGTTCGAGCGGGAGAATCGCCGCCGCGGCCAAGGGCTGGTCGATGAAGAGCCGGTGCCGGGCGAAATCAGGAACGGACATGGGCGCAGGCGTCTCCAAGACTCGATGGTAGCGTTGGGGAAGCAACGCGAAAAACGCCACAATCCCCATGTAACAGGCGGCGCATCCCATAAGGCCACCCATGGACTCGCAAGAGTCGTTGGCGTTAACAGCGCCTGCTGTTAAGGACGTATTTAACGATCGGCCGGGCGGGCCGGCAATCCGGAGTAAGGACACCATGCGGCGTTGGATGGCTTCAGGCGTTATCGCGGTGCTCGGCCTGGCCGTGGCCCCGTTCCTGATGGCGGCTCCCGCAAACGCGCAAGCCTCGGGTTGCGAGCAGATCCAGAAGCTGCTCTCCGAGCGCCAGTCGATCGTCGCGCGGCTTGCGGCGTCCCAGAAGTCCAAGCAGAAGATGACGCCGCAGGAAGCCTGCAGCGCCTTCGGCCGCCTCGCCAATAATGGCGATGCCGCGATCAAGTTCGCGACCGCCAACCAGGACTGGTGCCAGATTCCGCCGACCTTCATCGAAGGCATGCAGGCCGACAACAAGAAGGTATCCGGCTTCCGCGCCCAGGCCTGCAACGCCGTGAAGCAGCAGGCCGCGATGCAGCGCCGCGCCCAGCAGCAGGCGCAGGGCGCCAACCCGTTCGGCGGCGCAGATTCCATCACCGGCGGTGTCGGCGGCGGGATGCGCGTCCCGCAAGGCGCGCTCTGACCGGCGCGCCGGCGCCATGCCCGATCCGTCTCCCCTCGGAGCGATGCCCGGGCGCGATGCGCCTCTTCCCGACGCGCTGACCGGTCACTGGGTCGACACGACAGCGCCTCGGGCGACCCGGCCGTTCCTGAAGCTTGCCCGCATCGAGCGGCCGATCGGCTGGTGGCTGCTTCTTCTGCCCTGCTGGTGGGCCGCTGGTCTTGCCGCCATCGCGGCCGGCCAGCCTTATCCCAATCCCTGGCACTGCCTGCTCTTCTTCATCGGCGCCGTCCTGATGCGCGGGGCGGGCTGCACCTTCAACGACATTATCGACCGCAAGCTCGACGCCGAGGTGGCGCGCACGCGCGGGCGACCGCTGCCTTCGGGACAAGTGACGGCGAAAGCCGCCGCCATGTTCATGGTCGCGCAGGCACTCCTCGGCTTCGTCGTGCTGCTGCAGTTCAACCGCTTCACGATCATCCTCGGCATCGCCTCGCTCGCGATCGTCGCGATCTACCCGTTCATGAAGCGGGTGACGAACATGCCGCAATTCGTGCTCGGCCTCGCCTTCTCATGGGGCGGGCTGATGGGCTGGAGCGCGGTCTTCGGCCGGCTCGATGCGCCTGCCTACCTGATCTACGCGGCAGCGATCGCCTGGACGGTCGGCTACGACACAATCTACGCGATGCAGGATCTGGAAGACGACGTCATCGCCGGCATCCGCTCGAGCGCGCGCTATTTCGGCGACCACACGCGCGAGGCAGTGGCGCTCTGCTTCGCGCTGGCGGCGATACTCACCGGTACGGCGATCTGGCTTGTTGGCGGCGGCCCTGTCGCCTGGCTCGGCTTCGCCGCCTTCGCCGGTCATCTCGGCCGGCAGGTCACACGGATCAACGGTGCGACGGCGCCCGAAGCACTCAGGATATTCCGGTCGAACCGCGATGCCGGGCTGCTGCTGGCAGCCGGGCTCGCGCTCGATGCGGCGAGCCGGTCGCTGTTCTGAGGCTCAGTCCGTCATCCGGTCGCCGCTGACGATCACCGGCAGTTCGGCGAGGCGGCCGGTCTTGCGGCGGGTCAGGAAGCGCGGGCGACGGCCATTGAGCAGACCGTGGCGGCGGCGGATGCGAACCGCTCCGAGCGCAACGCGGCCGAGCTGCGGGTAAGGCTCGCTCACCACGCCATCGGCACCTTCCAGCAGCAGCTGCAGACCGCTGGTCCGGCCGAAATCACGCCAGAGCGCGACGGCATCCTCCTGATCGACCGAGGCCACCACGATGGAGCGCCCGTCACCGGCGGTAAGAGCCAGTTCGAAACGCTCATCGTCGCCGGCCGGATTGGCCAGGCGCAGCGCGACGCCGCGCCAATTGGCGGTGCCGCGCAGGATCCGCACGGAGCCGACGCGCTCGATCGCCGGAGCGACCGGCCGAGCCGGCATCGGGTTGCGGGAAACGATCGCGGGGGTTGTCGGACCGCCGGAGAGAACAGGCACAAAACCGCTCTCTCCGGCGGCCGGCGTGACGCTGGCCATCGGTTGTAACGCCTCTCTGTAATCCCTGCTGCAACGGAGCCCTCTGTCGATGCCGGGGCTCTCGTGCTTGCCATGTGAGGATGGCCGCCAGCCGTGTCCGAGCGCTTAAGGGGTTGGGTTAAAGGAAGGTGATTCCGCCCCGATCCGGCCTCAAACCGCTCGTTTCCTGCCGGATGCTTGACGGAATCTTTCGATCCGCTGCCGCATTTTCGGCTTGTAACGGCGACTTTCACGGCCGATAGGAAAGCCATGAACCCCACCACGCTACCGATCGCGGCCGAGCTGCTGAAAGCCGTCGGCGAAAGCTGCCTCGAAGCCGGCGCGATCGCATTGGACCTGTTCCGGCCGGGCGCGACGACGGCGGCGCGGACATGGTCGAAGAGCGGCGGCTCCCCCGTCACCGAGGCCGATATCGGCGTCGACACCTTCCTGCGCATCCGCTTGTCCGAACTGCTGCCGGAGGCCGCCTGGCTCTCCGAGGAGACGGTCGACGACGCGCAGCGGCTGTCGCACCGGTATGTCTGGGTCGTCGACCCGATCGACGGCACGCGCGCCTTCATGCAGGGCTCGCCGGACTGGGCCGTCTGCGTGGCCCTGCTCGACCAGGGCGCGCCGATCCTCGGCGTCGTCCACGCGCCGGCCTGCCAGGCGACCTATCGCGCGCTGGCCAATGGTGGTGCGACGCTCAATGGCGAGATCATCCGGACATCATCCGCGGAAAGCCTGACCGGCGCGCGCATCGCCGGGCCCAAGCCGATGCTCGACGCGCTCGCGCAGACCGAGCGCTTCGAGGCCGTCGGCCGGATTCCGTCGCTGGCGCTGCGTCTCACCCGCATCGCCGACGGCACGATCGATGCCGGCCTGATCTCGCCCGATGCCCGCGACTGGGACCTGGCCGCTGCCGATCTCGTGCTGAGCGAGGCCGGCGGGCGACTGACCGACGGCGAGGGCCGGCCGGTCGTCTATAATCGCGAGGTGCCGGTCCATGGCATGCTCGCGGCCAGCAACGGCAGGCTTGCCACGCCGCTGCAAGCGGCGATCGAGCGGCTGCGCGACGGACGGCCGCAGCCCGCCTGACGATTTTTTTCAACGCCCCCGGCGCGGCCCGCTCGCTTGGGCCGCCGGGATGGCTTATGGGGGCGCCAAGCCCCTTGCAGGAGAGTTCGATGAGCACCGAGCCTGAACAGAAGCAGCTTCTTCACCTCGTGCTGGGCGGCGAGCTCGCCTCGCTCGACGGCATCACCTTCAAGGACCTGGCGAAGCTCGACATCGTCGGCGTCTTCCCGAACTATGCCACCGCCCACACCGCCTGGAAGGCCAAGGCGCAACAGACGGTCGACCAGGCGCAGACACGCTATTTCATCGTTCATCTCCACCGGCTGCTCGACCCCGAGACCGCCCAGAGCTGAGCTGAAACCGGCGGGGAGCGTCAGACCGGGTATCGTATTCGGCCCGATGCTCCCAGCTCTTTGATTCTGCATCGGCTCAGCCCGAAAACCGCGTGCCACTTTTCGGGCCGATGCTCTAGAACGACAGGACCCATGGGTTTTTCGATCCTCAAGACGCGCGTGGCGCAGGAAACGCTCGGCCGCCTGCTGGCCGGCTATCTGCGCCTCGTCCAGCGCACGAACCGGATCGTCTTCGAACCCGCCGATATCTACGATCATGTCCGGCCGGACCTGCCGCTCATCTTCGCGATGTGGCACGGCCAGCACATCATGATCCCCTTCGCCCGGCCGGACTGGATGCCGGCCTGTTCGCTGGTCTCGCGCCATGGCGATGGCGGCTTCAACGCCGTGGCGCTGCGCGAGCTCGGCATCGGCGCGATCCGCGGTTCGGGCGCGCTCGGCAAGAAGGTCCGCGAGAAGGGCGGCGCCAGCGCCTTCCTCGCCATGGTCAGGCGGCTCGCGGCCGGCGACACCATGGTGCTCACCGCCGACGTGCCGAAGCGCGCCCGCATCGTCGGCCCCGGCATCATCGCGCTGGCCCGCGCCTCCGGGCGGCCGATCCGCGCGGTCGCCGTGGTGACCAGCCGGCGCATCGATTTCAACAGCTGGGACCGCGCCTCGATCGGCCTGCCCTTCGGGCGCTGCGCCATCGTCGTCGGCGATCCGATCCTGGTCGCGCGCGACGCCGATGAGGCGACGCAGGAGGCGGCGCGCCTCGCGCTTCAGGCCAGCCTCGACGATGTCCATGCCCGCGGTTACGCGCTGGTCGGCAGCAGCGATCCGGGCGCCGGCCTGCGCGAGAAGCAGCTCGCTGCCGGGGCGCCGGCATGAGCGGCAAGGGCGCGATCCTCCGCAGCTATCGCTACGCGACCTCCCTGCTGGAGCCGGCGGCGGCCGGGCTCCTGCTCTGGCGCCAGCGGCGCGGCAAGGAAGATGCCACGCGCCTCGCCGAGCGGCGCGGCCACGCGAGCGTCAAGCGACCGAACAAGCCGCTGGTCTGGCTGCACGGCGCCAGCGTCGGCGAGACCGTGACCCTGCTGCCGCTGATCGCGAAACTGCAGAAGCGCGGCTTCGCCGTGCTGGTGACCTCCGGCACCGTCACCTCCGCCAAGCTGATGGCGGCACGGCTGCCGGGCGGCGTGATCCACCAGTACATTCCGCTCGACGTGCCCCGCTACATGCGCCGCTTCATGGATCACTGGCGGCCCGACCTTTGCCTGATCTGCGAATCCGAGATCTGGCCGAACCTGCTGATCGAGGCGCAGCGCCGCGACATCCCCGTCGTGATGGTGAACGGCCGGATGTCGGAGCGCTCCTTCGCGCGCTGGTACAAGACGCCGAAGACCTCGCGCTTCCTGCTCTCCTGCTTCGAGGCCTGCCTCGCGCAGTCCCAGGGCGATGCCGAGCGGCTGGCCCAGCTCGGCGCGCCGCGCGTCAGCGTCGCCGGCAACCTGAAATTCGACGTGCCGGCTCCGCCCGCCGATCCGGACACGCTCGCCATTCTCGACGGCCAGACGACGGGCCGCCCGGTCTGGATCGCGGCGAGCACGCATCCCGGCGAGGACGAGCTGGTGCTGGCCGCCCATCTCGCGATCAAGCCCTACCTGCCGAAGCTGCTCACCATCATCGCGCCGCGCCACCCGCAGCGCGGCCCGGATATCGAGGCATTGGCCGAGGCGAACGATGTCGCGGTCTCGCGCCGCGCGGCGGGCGGAAGCCCCGAGCGCGATGTCGATCTCTATGTCGCCGACACCGTCAACGAACTCGGCCTGTTCTACCGGCTGTCGCAGGTCGCCTTCCTCGGCGGCTCGCTGGTCGAGGGCATCGGCGGGCATAACCCGATCGAACCCGCCAAGCTCGGCTGCGCCCTGCTGCACGGCCCCTATGTCCATAACAATGCCGAGATCTTCGCCGCCTTCGACCGCGACAGCGGCTCGCGCGAGGTCGCCGATGCGCAGGCTCTCGCCGGCGCGGTCCATCGCTGGCTGAACAATCCGGCCGAGGCCCGACAGGCAGCACGTGCCGCCGCGCAGACAGCGACCGAGCTCGGCGGCGCCTTGAACCGCACGCTCCACGCGATCGAGCCTCTGCTGATGCGGGTCGCGATCGGCCAGCGCGAGAGCGCGCCCTGATGCTGCGGGCCCCGCGCTTCTGGTGGCGGGACAAGCCCACGCTGCTCGCCCGGCTGCTTCAGCCGCTCGGCTTCGTCTACGGTCGGATCACCTTGCGGCGAATGCAGCAGCCCGGAACGGAAGCCAGCCTTCCGGTCATCTGCGTCGGCAATTTCATCGCCGGTGGTGCGGGCAAGACACCGACCGCGATCGCCATTGCGCGCCTGCTGGCAGAGCGGGGCGAAAAACCCTTCGTGCTGATGCGCGGCTATGGCGGGCGGCTCACGGGGCCGGTCGAGGTCGATCCGGACCGGCATCGCGCAACCGATGTCGGCGACGAGCCGCTGCTGATGGCCCGCCATGCCCGCACCGTCATCGCCCGCGACCGCGTGGCCGGCGCCAGGCTGGCGCGCGGGCTCGGCGCCAGCATCGTCGTGATGGATGACGGGCTGCAGAACCCGTCGCTGGTCAAGCGGCTCAGGCTCGCGGTGGTCGATGGGGCAAGCGGCGCCGGCAACGGGCTTTGCCTGCCGGCCGGCCCCTTGCGCGCGCCGCTCGCCGAGCAGATGAGCCAGACGGACGCCATCATCGTGATCGGGCCGGGCGATGCAGGCGAGCGCGTTGCCGCTGCCGCGCGCGAGGCGAAGAAGCCGGTTCTCGCCGGCACGCTCAAGCCTGCCGATGTTGCCGTCGAGCGCTTGCGCGAGCGGAAGGTCGTGGCCCTGTCAGGGATCGGACGGCCGGAGAAATTCGCGGCCACGCTGCGGGATGCGGGAGCGATCGTCGCGGCCGAGCAGGCCCATGGCGATCATCACCCTTACGCCGAAAGCGATGTCGCGGCGGCGCTGGCGGCTGCGCGGGAGCATGACGCTCTGGTCGCCACGACGGAGAAGGACTGGACCAAGCTCGCGCCGCTCTGGCCCGAGGATGCGCGCAATTCGCTGGTCGTGGTGCCGGTTTCGCTGGTCTTCGCCGAGCCGGCCGGGATCAGCGGCTTGCTCGCCAGGCTTGACGAAGGGCGCTGAACATCTCTCAACAGCCCTCATCCTGAGGAGCAGCCTTCAGGCTGCATCTCGAAGGATGCTCCAGATGTCTCAGGAGCCTCCTGGACCATCCTTCGAGACGCGCTCTGCGAGCGCTCCTCAGGATGAGGGCTGGAGGGACAGGCTTCTGGTCGTCAGGCGCGGCCGGCGCGGCGCAGCCTGAGGAGCGCGGCTTCCGACGATGCATAGGCTTCCTGCCACTCGATCGACCAGTAGCGGAGATCGTCGAGACGGATCGGCGCACCGGTCACCGCGCAGCGCACGAAGGCGCCAGGCTTGACCACGCGGAACTCGCCGGGGCCGTAATCGATGACCGCTTCTGGACCGTGAGGCGGAAGGCGCTCGCTGATGTTCATGAAAATTGCATCAAATCATTGATCGGGAAACGGAAAGCCGGGATACTCCGGGGTTTGTGATAACCTTCTGGTCGACGATGTCCAGTCTCCTGCGCCTCATGGCGTGTCTGATGAGCTTTGCGCTGCTCGCAGCACCGGCCGTCCACGCCGGTGGCTACGAGCGCGTGGCCATTGCGACCGACCAGGGAACGTTGACCGGCGTGTTCTATCTGCCGCCCGGCCAGGGGCCGTTTCCGGCTGTCGTCGCGCTGCATGGTTGCGGCGGCTTGTGGCGCGAGCAAGGCCAGCTTTCGCTCCGCCATGCCGACTGGGGCGAGCGGCTGGCCGCCGCCGGCTTCGCCGTGCTGATGCCGGACAGCTACGGCTCGCGCGGACTCGGCTCGCAATGCGGTGTGAAGGACCTGACTGTCCGGGCCAACCGGGAGCGCGTCGCCGATGCGATGGCGGCGCGGAGCTGGCTGCAGCAGCGCGGCAATATCAAGCCCGACTCGATTGCGCTCCTCGGCTGGTCGAGCGGTGGCCTCACCGTCCTGACCGCGATCCGCAAGGAGCGCCTGCCCGCCGACGGCATGCCGGATTTCAAGCGCGCCGCGGCCTTCTACCCTGCCTGCCGGAGCCAGTCGGAGTCGCCGAGCTTCTCAGCCCGCATCCCGCTCCTGATCCTGATCGGCGAAGCCGACGACTGGACGCCGGCCGCGCCCTGCAGCCATCTCGCCAAGGCCGCGCAGGCCCGCGGCGAGCAGGTCGGGCTCGTGCTCTATCCCGGCGCGCTGCATGATTTCGACCATCCGCGCCTCGAGGTGAAGGAGCGCGACAACATCGCCTATTCCGCCAGCGGCACCGGCAAGGCGACGGTCGGCACCAATATGGCGGCGCGCGAAGACGCGCTGAAGCGGGTCAAGGCCTTCCTGACCGCGCCCTGAACCTCAGAACAGGTCGCCCTGCGATCCCGGCGTCGGCGCCTTGCGCAAGGGGCGCGGCGCAGGCGGCCTTGCTCCCCCGCCTTCCCCGCCCGAGACGGTGACCCCGAAGCTGCCATCGGCCGTTTGCACCGAGAGCGCCCGGCCCGGCTGGGCAGCCTCGACGCTGCGCACCAGCGCTCCAGCTTCGTCGCGGATCAGGGCATAGCCACGGGAGAGCACGGCGTCCGGCCCGAGCGAACGGATCAGTGCCCAGAGCGAGGACAGCCGGTCGGCACGGCGATGCAAGGTCTGGCCGAAGGCGCGCTCGGCTCGCTGCGCCAATACGATCGCGCGTTCACCGCGCTGGATCAGGCTTTGCCCGAAGGCATTGCGCGCCCGTGTTTCCAGCGTCGCGAGACGGTCCTGGGCATTGGCGATCCGGGTGCGCTCGCCGGCAACGGCATTGCCTCTGGCGGCGGCCAGCGCGCGCCCGAAACCATCGAGCTGTGTCCGCAGGCGAACCAGCGTGAGCCGAGGCGAACGTGCCTCCAGCCGACGCGAGAGCGCCTGCAATTGCTGCTCATGCGTGCGCGCATTGCGCGCCAGCGCGGGCGCCAGCCGCGTCGCGGCGAGATCAAGCCGCTGGCGCGGGCCGGAGAGAACCGCTTCCGGCCCGGGCAAGGCGCGAGCCAGCGCGCGCAGGTCGCTGCGGCGGCGATCCGACAGGCGAAGCATCGCGCCGGCATGGCGGCGCGCGAGATCGGCGACGAAGCCCATCAGCTCGGCCCGCACCGGCACGACCTTCTCGGCCGCGCCGGTCGGCGTGGGCGCGCGCAGGTCGGCGGCGTGGTCGATCAAGGTCCAGTCGGTCTCATGGCCGACGGCGGAGACCAGCGGTATTTCCGAGGCCGCTGCGGCGCGGACCACGATCTCCTCGTTGAAGCTCATCAGGTCTTCGAGCGAGCCACCGCCGCGCGCGACGATGATGACGTCAGGCCGCGGGATGCGCCCGCCCACGGGGAGCGCATTGAAGCCAGCGATAGCGTTGGCGACCTCGGCCGCGCTGGTCTCGCCCTGGACACGCACCGGCCAGACCAGGACGTGACGCGGGAAGCGATCCTCGAGGCGGTGCAGGATGTCGCGAATGACGGCGCCGGTCGGCGAGGTCACGACGCCGATCACAGAGGGCAGATAGGGGATGAGCTGCTTGCGCTCCTCGGCGAAGAGCCCCTCGGCGGCGAGGCGCTTGCGGCGCTCCTCCAGCAGCGCCATCAGCGCGCCGACACCGGCCAGCTCCAGCGAATCGATGACGATCTGGTAGCTCGACTTGCCGGCGAAGGTGGTGATCTTGCCGGTGGCGACGACCTCCAGCCCTTCCTGCGGACGGGTCTTCAGGCGGCCGAACACGCCCTTCCAGATCACCGCATCGATCTTGGCGTTGGTGTCCTTCAGCGAGAAATAGACATGGCCGGAGGCGACCGGGCCGCGATAGCCGGAAATCTCGCCGCGCACGCGCACGAAACCGAAACTGTCCTCGATCGTGCGCTTCAGCGCTCCCGAGAGGTCAGAGACGCTCCATTCGGGCGCATTGCCGGTCGTCTGCTGCGATTCGCTGCTCATGGCCGGGACCATAGCCGGACGGACGAAACAGCAGAAGCGTTGCCCGCGGCGCCCGGTGCCGCTATTGCGCAAGGGTCCTTTCGACCGACCTCAGCCCTCATCCTGAGGAACGCGTCTCGAAGGATGTTCCAGCGCGCTCTGGAGCATCCTTCGAGACGCGTTCCTCACGGAACGCTCCTCAGGATGAGGGCTCACACAACCGCCCATGCGGATCGGAGCCAGCATGAAAATTCTTCTGATCGGTTCGGGCGGCCGCGAGCATGCGCTCGCCTGGGCGATTTCGGCCTCGCCGCTCTGCGACACGCTGTTCATCGCACCGGGCAACCCCGGCACGGCCCATTGCGGCGAGAATGTCGTGGTCGATGTCGCCGACCACGCCGCCGTCGTCGCCTTCTGCCGCTTGCAGGGCATCGACCTTGTCGTCGTCGGGCCGGAGGGGCCGCTCGTCGCCGGCATCGCCGACGATCTGCGCGCCGCCGGTTTCAAGGTCTTCGGCCCGTCCAAGGCCGCGGCCCAGCTCGAAGGCTCGAAGGGCTTCACCAAGGAGCTCTGCGCCGAGTTCAACATTCCGACCGCCGGCTTCGGCCGCTTCGCCGACGCCGCCTCCGCCAAGACCTACGTCGCCGCGCAGGGCGCGCCGATCGTGATCAAGGCCGACGGGCTCGCCGCCGGCAAGGGCGTGATCATGGCCGAGACGCTGGATGAGGCGAACGAGGCGATCGACATGATGTTCTCCGGCAGCTTCGGCGCGGCCGGCGCCGAGGTCGTGGTCGAGGAATGGATGATCGGCGAGGAAGCCAGCTTCTTCGCGCTCTGCGACGGCACGCATGCGCTGGCGCTCGCCTCGGCGCAGGACCACAAGCGCGTCGGCGATGGCGATACCGGCCCGAATACCGGCGGCATGGGCGCCTACTCCCCGGCCCCCGTGATGACGCCCGCTCTGACGGAGCGCGTCATGGCCGAGATCATCCGACCGACGCTCGCCGGCATGGCCAAGCGCGGCACGCCGTTCCAGGGCGTGCTCTTCGCCGGGCTGATGATCACGGCGCAGGGGCCGAAGCTGATCGAGTACAACACCCGCTTCGGCGATCCCGAATGCGAAGTGCTGATGCCGCGCCTCAAGAGCGACATCGTGCCGGCCCTGCTGGCCGCCTGCGACGGCGTACTCGACCGGGTCGACCTGCGCTGGCGCGACGAGGCGGCGCTGACCGTCGTGCTTGCCGCGAAGGGCTACCCCGCCAAGCCGGAAACCGGCAGCATCATCCGCGATGTCGAGAAGGCCGAAGCGCTGGACGATGTCCTCGTCTTCCATGCCGGTACCAAGCTCCGGAACGGCGATCTCGTCGCCAATGGCGGGCGCGTGCTCAACGTGGTCGCGCTCGGCAAGAGCGTCGGCGAGGCGCAGAAGCGTGCCTATGAGGCGGTCGACAAGATCGACTGGCCCGGCGGCTTCTGCCGGCGCGACATCGGCTGGCAGGCGGTCAAGCGCGAGCAAGGCTGACAGGGCGCTGTGACGGGGGTTATGCTCCCGGCCATGGCGAACATCGACTCCCTCTTCCCCGGGTTCAAGGCGCACTGGATCGACGGGCCGGTCGGCAAGATCTTCGCGCGCGTCGGCGGCGAAGGCCCGCCGCTGGTGCTGATCCACGGCTTCCCGCAGACCCATGCCGAATGGCACCGGCTCGCGCCGGAGCTGGCCAAGACCCACACCGTCATCTGCCCCGACCTGCGCGGTTATGGCTGGTCGGCGGCGCCGCATGGCGATGGCGGCAAGGACACCTATACCAAGCGCGGCATGGGCGAGGACATCGTCGCGGTGATGCAGGCGCTCGGCCATATCCGCTTCGGCGTGATCGGCCATGATCGCGGGGCGCGTGTCGCCTATCGGCTCGCGCTCGACCATCCCGGCCGCGTCGAGCGGCTCGCCCTGCTCGACATCCTGCCGACGGTCTCGATGTGGGAGGGCATGAACGCGGCCCGCGCCATGCAGGTCTATCACTGGACCTTCCTGGCTCAGCCCGAGCCGATCCCGGAGAACCTGCTCAAGGCCGACCCGGTCGGTTGGCTCGACCGCACGATCGCAAGCTGGAGCCGGGCCAAGAATCTCGACCTGTTCGACCCGCTGGCGATGCAATCCTACGCGGAATCCTTCAGCGACCCCTCACGCAGCCATGCGGCCTGCGAGGATTATCGCGCCGGCGCCAGCACCGATATCGAGCATGACAAGGCCGATCTTGCTACGAGCAAGCGCATCCTCTGCCCGACGCTGGTGCTCTGGGGCGAGGCTGGCATCCCCGCCAAGGGCGCGAGCCCGCTGGATATCTGGCACCAGACCTTCGCGCCACAGGCCGAGGGGCAGGCCATCGACAGCGGCCATTTCCTCCCGGAGGAGAACCCGCAGGCGACGCTGGCGGCGCTGAAGCCGTTTCTCGCACGGGCCCCGGCCTGAGCAGCAAGGCGGAACCGAGGGCATGCTGGGCTCCCGCGCCGCCAAGTCCGCTCGAAACGAAACCACGCCCGAAATCGCGCTCGTGCTCGGAGCCGGCGGAGCGCGGGGTCTGAGCCATATCGCGGTGCTGGAGGCTTTCGACGAGTTCGGCCTCAAACCAGCGCGCATTTCCGGCTGCTCGATCGGCGCGATCATCGGCGCAGCGTATTCCGCCGGGCTATCGGGCCGTGAATTGCGCGAGCATGTGCTCGCGACCTTCCGCGACCGGGCACCGGTGATCGCACGCCTGCTCGATTGCCGCGTCGGCAAGCTCGCGGATCTGGTACGCGGCCTCGGCAATCCCGTGCTGATCGACGGCGAAAGGCTGCTCGACCTGTTCTGGCCGGAAGCCGTGCCCGACCGCTTCGAGGAACTGGCGACCCCGTTCACCGCGATCGCGGCGGATTATCACCGCCATGCCGTGGTCGCGCTGCACGACGGGCCGTTGACACCGGCGGTGGCGGCCTCACTCGCCATTCCAGGGCTGGTGCGGCCGGTCGCGCTCGGCGGGCGCGTGCTGATCGATGGCGGCGCGATCGATCCCCTGCCCTATCGGAACCTTCTGGCGCCAAACCGCATCGTCGTCGCGGTCGATGTCAGCGCGCCGATGACCGAGCCTGGGGAAGCGCGCATTCCCGGCGCGATGGAGGCGCTCGTCGGCGCCTCGCAGATCCTGACACGCACGCTGGTCCAGCGCGTGATCGAGCAGGAGCCACCGGATATCCTGATCCGGGCCGGTGCAGACGGCGTCGGCGGGCTCGACTTCTTCAAGGCCAGGGCGATCCTCGCGGCGGCCGAGCCGATCAAGGACGAGGTCAAGCGAGCGCTGGAACGGGCTCTCGAAGCGCGGGGCTGACGGGCTCCGGCGCATCGCAACGGAAGCCGGGCAGCGTCGCCCCCAGCACCGCGCGGCCCTCCTCGGTCAGGATCACGGCGCGGCTATCCTTGCGGCGGCTGACCCAGTCCATCTCGAAGCAGCGGCAGGCGAGCGCCGCCGCGAGATGGCCGGCGAGATGCGGCCGGCGCTCGCTCCAGTCGAGGCAGGGGCGCAGCGCGGCGCGGCGGCTCCTGGCGGAGGCGTCGGGATCGAGGCCCAGCGCCCGGAAGATCGCCTTGCCCGAGGCGGTCAGCGCATAACCGCCCTCGCTCGCGGCGAGATGGCCGCCCGCCATCAGGGCATCGTGGATGCCGATGCCGAGCCTTCCGGCAAAATGATCGTAGCAGGTGCGGGCCTGGCTCAGCTCGGCGCCGACGCGCGACGGCAGGCGCCGGCTGGTGCCGTCGAGATTGGCGAGCACCATCAGGCCTTCCAGCGCCGTCGCCACCTCCGGCCCGGCGAGCCGATAGTAGCGATGGCGCCCCTGCACGGCGACGTCGATCAGCTTGCCCTGCATCAGCTTGGCGAGATGGCCGCTTGCCGTCTGCGGCGCGACGCCAGCTATCCAGGCGAGTTCCTTGGCCGTCAGCGCGCGCCCGTCCATCAGTGCGTGCAGCATGTTGGCGCGAGCAGGATCTCCCATCAGATGGGCGATCTCCGCGAGATAGGGGCCAGAGTACAGATTTGGCGTGCTCATGATCGCATGATGCGCCATCGCCTTCGCATCGCAAGCGGGAACGCTACGGCGACGGCCGTAGCATCGGGCCGCGACAGCCACCGTCAGCGATGCCACAAGCGAGCCATGGACAACACGACCCTCCTCATCTTCGTCACCGCGACCTTCGTGCTCGCCGGCTTCGTCAAAGGCGTCATCGGGCTGGGCTTGCCGACCATCGCGGTCGGCATTCTCGGCGTGGTCATGGCCCCGGCACAGGCGGCAGCGCTCCTGGTCGTGCCCAATCTCGTCACCAATGGCTGGCAGATCGCGACCGGGCCGAAGCTCGGGGCCACGCTGAAGCGCCTCTGGCCGATGCTCGCGACCATCTGCCTGGGCACCTGGGCCGGCGCCGGGTTGCTGCAACAGCAGAAGGACGGCCGCGCCACGCTCTGGCTTGGCGCGGCACTCATCCTCTATGCGCTCGTCGGGCTGAAGGCGGCGAAACTGCGCGTGCCGCCCCATTGGGAAAGCTGGCTCGGCCCCGTCATCGGCTTCACCACGGGCGTGGTCACGGCGGCGACCGGCGTCTTCGTGCTGCCGGCCGTGCCCTATCTGCAGGCCCTCGGCTTCGACAAGGACGAGCTGGTGCAGGCGCTCGGCATCTCCTTCATCGTCTCGACGCTGGCGCTGTCCTTCGGCCTCATCGGGGCAGGCGCGCTCAACGGCACGGTCGCCTGGCAGTCGCTGCTGGCGCTCGTTCCCGCGCTGATCGGCATGGGCGCGGGGCAGTTCATCCGCAGCCGCATCTCGCCGGCGACCTTCAAGATCTGCTTCTTCGCCGGTTTGCTCGCGCTGGGCGCCTATCTCTGCTGGCGCAGCCTGGCCTGATGGTCCGGCCCTTGCTTAGCAAAGCTGGGCGGAGTTCGCAGGCTTAACCAAGCGCTAACCATACGGGCGCAGCCTCGGCCGGCAGCAACGGGAGCGGCTCGCATGGATGCCTTCACCATGGTCGTCATGGCCTGCGTCGCCGGCGAGGCGCATTGCGCCACAAGCCGCATCAGCGAGATGGACTTCACCACCGCGCAGGCCTGCGAAGCACGGGTCGACGACATCCTCCGCTCGATGACCCGGGAACTCGGCAAGCGGCCCGAGTTCAAGGGCCGGCAGGTGACCTATGACGTCTCCTGCATGGACCGCGCGCAGCTCGCGGCGAAATTCGGCATCGCCTCGTCGGATACCTGAGCGTCAGCGCCGCTCGCGGAAGAAATCGCGCAGCAGCGCCGAGGCTTCCGTCTCGCGCAGGCCGCCATAGACCTCCGGCGCGTGGTGGCAGGTCGGGCTCTCATAGAGCCTGACGCCGTTCTCGACCGCGCCGCCCTTGGAATCGCCTGCGCCGAAATAGAGCCGCCTGATCCGGGAGAACGAGATCGCCGCCGCGCACATCGGGCAGGGTTCGAGCGTGACGTAGAGGTCGCAGCCGATCAGACGCTCGCTGCCGGTCGTCTCGCAGGCGAGCCGCAGCGCCAGCATCTCGGCATGGGCCGTCGGGTCCTTCAGCTCCAACGTGCGGTTACCGGCGCTGGCGAGGATCGTTCCGTCCCGCACCACAACCGCACCGACCGGCACCTCGCCGCGCAAGGCAGCGGCCTTCGCCTCGTCGAAGGCGAGCGCCATCGCGTCAAGCGCGGAGGGTGATTGCGGTTTCGACATCAAGAACCCCGGTTTTGGCGCTCGCAGCGAGGGAAAGCCTCTGCTACAAGCGCCGGCTATAGAGCCGGATCCGATCAGGTTGATTCAACCTGATCGGTGAATCCGTCTCTCAGATATTGATAGAGACCGCGTTCTCCGGTCAGATTTGCAATCTGATCGGCGCGGGCTCTAGCGAATAAGCGAGCCAGGCCTTTCCCGCAAAGCGGTTGTGCTCGGCCGGCTCAGGAGCAACCATGAAAGACGACGACAACAACAGAGGCCGCGGCCCACGCAAGGGCGGTGGCGCCGGCGGCCGTGGACCCGGCTCCGGCGGCAAAGGCTTCGGTGGCAAGAGCTTCGGCGGCCGCTCCGGCGGCGAAGGCCGCGGCCCTGCCCGCGATGGCGAGCGCAAACCCTTCCGTAGCCGTTCGGCCGGCGATGACCGTCCCGCCCGCGACGGCGAGCGCAAGCCCTTCCGCGGCCATTCGGCCGGCGACGAGCGTCCGGCCCGCCGCTTCGAGCGCCCTGCCGGCGCCGAGGGCGAGGCTCCGCGTCCGCGCCGCTTCGACGGCGACCGCCCGGTCCGCGCCAGGACCGAAGGCGAAGGCCGCAGCTTCCGCGAGCGTTCGGGCGATGAGCGCCCGCGCCGCACAGGCGACCGTCCCTTTGCTGGCCGCGACAGGCCACAGGGCGACCGGCCGCCGCGTGGCGAGGGTCGCGATGGTGAGAAACGGTTCTCGCGGCCACGCGGGCCGCGCTTCGAGGGGCAGGACGATCGCCCGCGCCGTCCGCGCGAGGCTCAGCCCGAGCGCAAGCTGATCACTGCGGAAGAGCCTGAGCGGATCGCCAAGGTGATGGCGCGTGCCGGCGTCGCCTCGCGCCGCGACAGCGAGGCGATGATCGCGGAAGGCCGCGTCAGCGTGAACGGCACCGTGCTGGAAAGCCCGGCCTTCGATGTGAAGCCGACCGATATCGTGCTGATCGACGGCGAGCCCTTGCCGGCCCGCGAGCGCACGCGGCTCTGGCTCTACCACAAGCCCCGCGGCGTGGTGACGACCAATTTCGACCCGGAAGGCCGCCCGACCGTCTTCGACGTGCTGCCGGAGGATCTGCCGCGCGTGCTGACCATCGGCCGGCTCGACATCAACACCGAAGGCCTGCTGCTGCTCACCAATGACGGCGGGCTGGCGCGCGTGCTGGAGCTGCCGGAGACCGGCTGGCTGCGCCGCTACCGCGTGCGCGCCTTCGGCGAGGTGACGCAGGACGTGCTCGACACAGTCAAGGACGGCGTCACCATCGACGGCATCCAGTATGGGCCGGTGACGGCGCGTTTCGAGCGCCAGCAGGGCTTCAACACCTGGCTGACGGTCGATCTGCGCGAAGGCAAGAACCGCGAGGTCAAGACCGTGCTCGAGCATCTCGGGCTGACGGTGAACCGCCTGATCCGCATCTCCTTCGGCCCGTTCCAGCTCGGCGAGCTCGAAGAGGGCGAGGTCGACGAGATCCGCTCGCGCGTGCTGCAGGACCAGCTCGGCACCGAGCTCGCGGCCAAGGCCGGCGCCGATTTCGAATCGCCGCGCCGCGACGCCCTGCCGGCCGCGCCGCGCCCGGCCCCGGGCGGCGACGACCGCCCGCGCCGCCGTCGCGAGAGCGTCGAGGACGAGCATGAGACCCGCCGCGAGGCGGTGCGCGAATTGCGCGGCGACAAGCCCTGGACCCGCACCGTCTGGCGCGATGCCGAGACCGAACCGCAGCGCGAGCGCAAGGCCCCACCGCGCCGCGGCGCCGATCCGAAGCTGGAGCGGCAGGAGCGCGAGGCCACCGGCGACGTCAAGCGCCGCCGCGACACGCCGATCGCCGATCCGAAGGGCCGGCGCGTGCTGGTCGAGCGCGTCAGCGCCCCGGCGGCAGAGGAACGCGCCGCGCCTGCCCGCGAAAGCAAGCGCAGGCCCGACCGCATGCCGCGCCAGGAGCGCGGCCGCGAAGAGCGTGGCGGCGACGAGGCGCGCACGCAGCGCCCCCTCTCCCGCACCGGCGGCGACGAGCGGCCGGCACGGCGCCCCCGCAGCGAGGCCGGCGAACGCGATCGCGGTGGCGATCGGCCGTGGGAAGATCGCGCCCCGCGTGGCGAGCGCCCCGACCGTGCCCGGCGGGACGGCGCCGAGCGTCCTGCCCGCGCCTTCCGCGAGCGTTCGGCCGAGGACCGGCCGCGCGGCCGGAGCTTTGGCGACAAGCCGGCCGGCAAAGGCTTCGGGGGCAAGAGCTTCGGCGGACGGCCCTCCGACCGGCCCGGCGATGACCGGCCCCGTGGCCGCGGCTTCGGTGACAAGCCGGGCGGCAAGGGCTTCGGCTCACGCTCCTCGGATCGTCCCGCCGGCGGCGGGCGGCCCTTCGGCGGCAAGCCGGGCGGCGGACGTGGTCCGCGCCCCGGCGGCGGCCCGCGCGGCGGCAAGCGCGACTAAGCGATGCGGATCGTCGGCGGACGCCTGGGCGGCCGGCCTCTGGCCGGCCCGAAACCGGGGATCGGCAGCATCCGGCCGACCTCGGACCGCCTGCGCGAATCCCTGTTCAACGTGCTCGTCCATGCCTATGGCGATGCGGTCGAGGGCGCACGCGTGCTCGATCTCTTCGCCGGCACGGGCGCGCTCGGCTTCGAGGCCTTGTCGCGCGGCGCGGGCTTCGCGCTGCTCGTCGACGACGGCACGGAGGCGCGCGGCATCATCCGCGAGAACCAGATGGCTCTCGGCGTCGCCGGCTTCAGCCGCATCTTCCGCCGCGACGCCACCAAGCTCGGCCCGATCACCGGCATGGCGCCGTTCGGCCTTGTTTTCTGCGATCCGCCCTACCGCAAGGGACTGGGCGAGAAGGCGCTCGTCTCGGCCCGCGAGGGCGGCTGGCTCGCACCCAATGCCCTGATCGTGCTGGAAGAAGCGGCCGATGCCGAGATCAGCCTGCCCGAGGGCTTCGAGGAGCTGGAGCGGCGGGGTTACGGCGAGACGCAGGTTCTGGTGTTGCGGGCCTCGTAAGGCGAGCGCGGCGAGACCTTATCCCCGGCGACATTTCCGCGCTTAATCTCCGCATCCGCCGCGGAGACCAAGCGCCGGATGCCAATCCTCAGTTTCATCGAACCTCGCGGGCCTACATTGGTGGCCCGCCGCCATACCCTCGCATGCCACTTCGCTGGCGAACGCCTGATGCGCGCCCTCACCCGGTTGCAAGCGCTCGTCGAAAAAGGCGGCTTCAACCCCGACCAGCCGCGTGTGCCGGCGGGCAGCCCGGAAGGCGGCCAGTGGGGCGGTGGCGAAGGCGGCGGTCAAAGCCGACGGCCAGCCATCGGCGACAATGGCGGCCCGGCGCTCGATCCTGCCGACTCATCCAAACCTCTTCAGAAAGACAAGCCTGGGAAGGTGAGAGCGGGCAAGGCCTTGGCAAAGGCCATTGCGCGGCGGGCCGGTCCGATCGGCGCCGTCCTGGCAGCTATCGAAGCAGGGCAGAAGCTTTACGATGAATGGCCCTCGATCCGCTCCTACCAGAATGAGCCGCAATCACTCGCCGAGTTGCAGCAGCATGCCGGCAAGAAGCGGCCGGGCTATGATGACCATCACATCGTCGAGCAGGCTGCGGGGTCACGCCAAGGCTTTCCGCGTACCGATATTGACGACATGGCAAACGTAGTCAGTATCCCGCGCTACAAGCACCATGAGATCACTGGATGGTACACCAAGCAGAACACCAACTACGGGAACCTCGCGCCGCGAGATTATCTGCGCGGCAAGAGTTGGGCGGAGCATGTGGACGTCGGGCATCAGGCTCTAAGGCTTTTCAAGGTAATGAAATGACCCCATCAAAGCTGAGATCACTCACATCCGAAGAGCTGAAGCGCCTCTTCGAGCAGCTTTGTATCCTGCAATACGACGCTCTCGAAGACAACGCCATTGCCAGCTACAACAGGCGTTACAACAAAATTCTAGCCATTCAGAACGAACTCAAATCCCGCCCCGGAGATCAGCGGCGGGTTCTCATGAGCTTGTTTGGGCATCCGAACATGCAAGTCCGCCTGACGGCTGCGCATGCCAATCTTGCAGTCGATTACATCGTGGCGCGGCGCGAACTTCAGGCCATCGTCGATGAGCAGTGGTTTCCACAATCGGGGGACGCCGGCATGACGCTCTGGAACCTCGACCGTGGCTTCTATCGTCCGACCTGAGCCTCACCTCCGCCCGAACAGCTTCTCGATATCCGACAGCTTCAACTCGACATAGGTCGGCCGGCCGTGGTTGCACTGGCCGGAATTGGGCGTGATCTCCATTTCGCGCAAAAGCGCGTCCATCTCCTCCGGGCGCATGCGCCGGCCGGCGCGGACGGAGTTGTGGCAAGCCATCGTCGCCAGCACATGGTCGAGCCGGCGCTCCAGCGAGCCAGCCGTGCCGTGCTCGGCGAGCGCATCGGCGACATCGCGGACGAGGCGCTGGAGATTGCCGCCGGCGAGCTGGCTCGGCGCCTCCCGCACCAGCACCGCACCGGGGCCGAAGGATTCAAGCACGAGGCCGAGGCTTTCGAGTTCGCTGCCCGCCGCGATCAGACGGTCGGCATCGACCGGATCGAGCTCGACCACTTCGGGCAGGAGCAGCGGCTGGCGGGCGATGCCGTTGCGGGCGCGCTCGGCCTTGAGGCGCTCATAGACGAGGCGCTCATGGGCGGCGTGCTGGTCGACGATGACGACGCCTTCGCGGGTCTGGGCGACGATATAGGTTTCATGGACCTGGGCACGGGCGGCGCCGAGCGGCCGCTCGAGCGCGTCCGCCGAAGGCTCGGCGAGATGCGCGCGGGCATCGGCCGAAGGTGCTGCGAAATCGGAGAAGCCGGATTGCGGAGCGCTCATCGGCAGCGGGGCCGGCGCGTTCCAACTCTGCGCCTGCGGGAAGGAGGGGCGCGGGATCGCGTTGCCGCTGCCGCCCATCGACAAAACGGCGCGGAAGGCATCGAGCGTGCGGGCGCCGCCTGTGGTGGTGGCGCGGTGGCCGGCGGCGGCAAGCGCCGCCTTCAGGCCGGAGACGACGAGACCACGCACCAGAGCGGGATCGCGGAAGCGCACCTCGCTCTTGGCCGGATGGACGTTGACATCGACCGAGCGCGGATCGCAGCCGATATCGAGGAAGAGCACCGGGTGCCGGTCAGAGGGCACGACATCGGCATAGGCGCCGCGAACCGCAGAGAGCAGCAGCTTGTCGCGCACGGGCCGGCCGTTGACGGACAGATGCACGCCGGCCGAGGTGCCGCGATGGAAGGTCGGCAAGCCAGCGAAACCGGAAATGCGGAAGCCCTCGCGCTCGGCCTCGATGCGCAGCGCGTTCTCGGGAAAGTCGCGGCCCAGCGCGCGGCCGAGACGGCGCAGCAACCCCTCCTCCCCGATCGGTTCGGCCGGCCAGTCGAAGGCGCTGATATGCTCGCCTTCGAGCGAGAAGCGGATCTCGGGATGGGCGATGGCGAGGCGCCGGAGCATCTCGGAGACGGCTTGCGCCTCGGCGCGGTCGCTCTTCAGGAATTTCAGGCGGGCCGGGGTGAAGATGAAGAGGTCCGAGACCTCGATGCGCGTGCCGGGCGCGGCCGCGACGGGCCGGACGACGCCCTTCTCGCCGGCCTCGACGACCAGGCCTGAGCCCTGCGCGGCATCGCGCCGGCGCGTCGCGATCGAAAGCCGGGCGACCGAGCCGATCGAGGGCAAAGCCTCACCACGGAAGCCAAGCGTGTCGATGGCGAAGAGATCGCCGTCGGGGAGCTTCGAGGTGGCATGGCGGTCGACCGCGAGTTCGAGGTCCTCCGGCGTCATGCCGGCGCCGTCATCGACGACGCGGATCAGCTCGCGCCCGCCACCCTGGATGGTGACGGCGATCGACCGCGCGCCGGCATCGATCGCGTTCTCGACCAGCTCCTTCACGGCCGCAGCCGGCCGTTCGATCACTTCGCCGGCAGCGATGCGGTCGACCAGAACGGGATCAAGGCGGCGGACGGTCATGGCTTCTTCGTCGTTACGGTGCAGTGCGCTCAACCGTTGTCATTCCGGGGCTTCGCGTCAGCGAAGAACCCGGAACCCACGACTGGGTGAGCGATCCGGGCAGCGTGACAAGGGCTCGCCCAGTCGTGGGTTCCGGGTTCGGCTCTGCGAGCCGCCCCGGAATGACAACGGGCGCGCCTGCGACTCAGGCCCGCCCTTCGGCAAGATAGCGCTTGGCGAGGAGCTTCGCTTCTTCCACCGCCGGCTGGTCGAAGGGGTCCACGCCCATCGCGTAACCGGTCAGGATCGTCTCCAGCATGAAATGCATCAGCATCTCGCCATGGCTGGTCTCGTCGATGCGCTCGACATGGAAGCGGCGGACCGCGCAGCCATTCTTGGCGAAGGTGTCGATCATGGCGATGCCCTGGGCCGCGACGAGATCGCCGATGGTCTTGCCGGCGAAATCGGCCTGGCCGATCTTTTCCGCCAGCGCAGCGTCGATCTGCGGGCCCTTGCCCTTCACGCTGGTCGTGATGACCGTGAAGAACTTATCCTTGGGACCGGCGAGATAGAGCTGCTGCTGCGAATGCTGGTCGACGGGGCCGAGCGCGCCGACGGGCTGCGTGCCCTGCCCGTCCTTGCCGAGGCTCTCGGCCCAGAGCTGCATCCACCAGCGCGTGAGCAAAGCGAGCTTGTCGGCATAGGGCATCAGCACGGCGATGTTCTTGCCCGAGCGCATCGCGGCGAGATGCAGCGCGGCACCGACCGCGGCCGGCGTCTCGCGGACATCCTTGCCGGCGAAGAGCGGCGCCACCGCCCGGCCGGCGCCGAGCCGAAGCGCCTCGATATCGAGACCGAGCACGGCGGCGGGCAGCAGGCCGCAATTGGTCAGGACGGAATAGCGGCCGCCGACATCGGTGTGATGCTCGAGGAAGGGCGTGCCGAAGGGCTCGAGCAAAGCGCGCAAGGGGTGCAGCTTGCCGGATTTGGCCGGCTCGGACAGCCCCTCGAAATGTGTGCCTATCTGCTGATCCGAGAGATGCGCGCCGCGCAGCGCCTCGATCGCCGCGATCGATTGCAGCAGGGTTTCGCCGGTGCCGCCCGATTTCGAGATGGCGACGAATTTGGTCGTCTTGAGCGGCAGCTTGGCGAGCAAGGCCGCATAGGTCGCCGGGTCGAGATTGTCGATGAAATGGACGCGCACGCCGGAGGTGAATTGCGAGAGCCCGGCGATGCCGTAGCCGGTGAGCTGCGCCAGCGTCTGGCCGCCGAGGCTGGAACCGCCGGTGCCGAGCACCAGGACGTCAGTGGTTCCACCGGACTTCAAGCGTTCGGCTGCGGCCTTCACGGGGCCGAGATCGGCGGTGTCGCTCGGCAGCTTCAGCAGCGGTAGCGAGCCGTCCCTGGCCTGGCCCTGCAGCTTCGCCAGCGCGGGCTTGAGATCGGCCAGCGCCGTCTCGAAAGCCGCATCGGGGATGCCACCCTTGCCGACCTTGGATTCGAGCGCGAGATCGAAGCTTTGCTGAAGCATGAACCTATCCGTATCGATCAGAGAGACGACGCTATTTCAGACCAGCGCGACGGGCTTGCCAACCGCCTGCACGAGCAGCTCGGGGTTGCCGAACAAGCGCTTCGCGACGCGCCTGACGTCGTCGAGCGTGACCGCCGCGAAGAGGCCGTTGCGGCGGGCGAGGAAATCCGGCGTGTCGCCGCGCAGCGCCAAGGCCAGCAACTCGCCAGCGATTTTCGGCGAGGTGTCGAAGCGCAGCGGATAGGAGCCGATGATGTAGCGCTTGGCTTCCTCGACCTCGTGTTCGGTCGGGCCTTCCTCGGCGAGCTTCAGCATCTCCTCGCGGATCACCTGCATCGACTCGGCAGCGCGGTCGTTGCGGGTCGCGGTGCCGCCGACCAGCATGGCGCTCTCGCGCATCGGCATCAGGCTGGAGGAGACGCCATAGGCCAGGCCGCGTTTCTCGCGGACTTCCATGAACAGGCGCGAGGTGAAGGCGGAGCCGCCGAGGATATGGTTCAACACGCTCGCGGCGATGAAATCGGGATCGTCCCACATCAACCCCGGCCCGACGAAGCGCAGAACGGTCTGCGGGACGTCGAGATCGATGACATGGGTCTGGCCAAGCCCCTGGATCGGCAGCGGCTCGGACGGGCGCGGACGCGCCTCGCCCTTGGGCAATTCACCGAAGAGCGCATCGAGCCGCCCGGCCAGCTCGTCCGCGGTGATATCCCCGACGACGACGATCCTGAGGCCGGCGCGATCCAACAGCGTGGGCCGCAGCGCCTTCAGCGCCGGCGCTTCCAGCCTGGAGACGCTGTCGATATCGCCCTTCTCGGGGCGGCTATAGGCATGGCCCGGGAAAGCCGCGGCATAGAGCGCGTTGCGGCACATCACCTCGGGATTCTTCGCCTGGCGCTGCAAGCCGGCGATGACCTGCGCCCGGACACGAGCGACGGCGTCGGCATCGAAGCGTGGCTTGTTGAGGGCCAGTCCCAGCAGCTCGAAAGCCGTGTCGCGATGGGTCGAGAGCGTCTGGAGATAGCCGTGGAAATCGTCGCGGCGGGCCTCGAAGCCGAGGCTGATCGCGTGGTCGGCCATGCGGCCCTGGAAGGCCTCGGCGTCGAGATCGCCGGCGCCCTCGTCAAGCAGGCCGGAGATCAGATAGGCGCTGCCCGCGGCATTGTCGGGATCGAGGCTGGCGCCGCCGTCGAAGGCGAAATCGACCGCGATCAGCGGCAGGCTGTGCTCCTCGACCAGCCAGGCCTCGACGCCGCCGGGCGAGCGGACGGTCTGGACGGCGATGGCGGGGCCGGCCGTGTTGAGCTTGGGCGTCGGAATCGGGGCGTTCATGTCGCTTCCTGTCGGCGGAGCAGGGTCTCCGCCCGTTCGGTGAGACGGCAGTGTCAGGCGGGCAGCAGCAGGCCGGTGACGCTGCGATCAGGCTTGAGGTAACGGCGCGCGGCCTCGATCACGGCGTCGCGGCCGATAGCCTCGATCCGCTGCGGCCAGGCGAGCACGTCCTCGACGGTCTCGCCGACGGCCAGCGCCGAGCCGAAGATGCGGGCGAGCGAGGACTGGTTGTCGCGAGCGAAGATCGTCTCTGCCACCAGCCGGGTGCGGGCGCGGGCGAGTTCAAGCTCGCTCGGCCCGTCCGCCAGGAAGGCGGCGAGCGCCGCATCGAGCCCGGCCTCCATCGCCGCCATCTCGACGCCGGGGCGCGGGCTGGCGGAAATCTGGAAGGCGGCGCGATCGACCATCGAGCTCATGAAATAGGCGCTCGCACCGGCGGCCAACTCGTCCTCGACGCAGAGCTTGCGATAGAGCCGCGAGGTCGTGCCGCCGCCGAGGATCTCGGCGACGAGTTCGAGCGCCAGAACCTCGTCACGCGCACCGGCGGTATAGGTCGGGGTCAGCCAGCCGCGGCGCAGCGAGGGCTGCTGCACGCGCGGATCGTTGAGCTGGACGCGGCGCGAGGCGCGCGGCTCCGGCTCGATCGGGCGCGAACGGACGGGCGCCGCGCCGCGGGCCGCGATCTTGCCATAGGTCTCCTCGGCGAGGCGGCGCACTTCGGCGGCGTCGGTATCGCCGGCGACGACGAGGATCGCGTTCTCGGGCGTGTAGAAGCGCTGGTAATAGGCGAAGGCGTCGTCGCGGCTCAGGCGCTCGATCTCGTGCTCCCAGCCGATGATCGGCGTGCCATAGGGATGGTGGAAGAACAGCGTCGCCGAGAATTCCTCGCCGAGCTGGGCGGAGGGGTCGGAATCGACGCGCATGCGCCGCTCCTCCAGCACCACGTCGCGCTCGGGAGCCACCACGCCCTCGTCGAAGGAAAGGCCGGTCATCCGGTCGGCCTCGTAATCCATCATCGCGCGCAGATGCTCTTTCGGCACGCGCTGGAAATAGGCGGTGTAGTCGAAGGAGGTGAAGGCGTTCTCCTGGCCGCCATAGCTCGCGACGATCTTGGAGAACTCGCCGGCGGGCCACGCTTTCGTGCCCTTGAACATCAGGTGCTCGAGGAAATGCGCGATGCCGGATTTGCCCGCCGGATCATCGGCCGAGCCGTTGCGATACCAGACCATGTGGGTGACGACCGGGGCGCGCCGGTCCTTCACCACCACGACATCGAGGCCATTGGCCAACCGGAAGGATTCGACCGGCTCCGCCTGGTCGCTCCGGCGCGCATGGATGTTCACCTGATGCCGTCTCCTTGATCGAAAAAAGGGCGGGCGCGACGCGCCCGCCCTTCTGGACAACTTGGTCAGGCAACCCTGCTTCGGCAAGGGGCAATCGGACCGGCGTTCACGCCCGTGCGATCACGCCCGGCCGAAGGCCGGCCTGCTCACTGCATGACGGGGCCGCGGCCGGTCGAAAATTCGCGCGCGCCGACAGCCTGCTTGTCTTCGACCGGACCGCGCTCGCCCGGGCCGAGCGCTGCCGCGGCGGACGGACGACGATAGCCGACCGGCGGCTCGGTGAGGGTGCGGCGCGGCGGCTCGGAGCCGTAAGTGGCGGCGTTCTGATCGATCTGGGCCTGGCGCGCGGCCATTTCGCGGCCGATGCGGATCGGCTTGATCGAGTTCTCGTACGGGCTGTCGTCCTGCGTGAACTGCGGACCGACAGGCTGGGGCGCCGAGGTCCGGCCGCGGCGAATCTCCTGCGGCGACATGACCTGCCTGTTCTGCAAGCCGAGCGCCGGGATGTAGATCGGCGTGCTGGCCTCGTCCTTGCGGCGCTGCACGTCCGGGTCGTTCGGCCAGGCGGCGTTGCGCTCGCTGGCCGCCTGCTGCGGACGCGGTAGGGTCGAGTTCGGCGGCACGACCAGCGGGGCGCGGGCGCGATAGTCGATATCGGCATCGGCTCCCTTGCCCAAGACACCTTCCATCAGGTTCTTGAACAGCATGCCGTCCTGGGCGAAGGCCGGCGAAGCGGCGAGCACAAGCCCGCCGGCGATGAGCAGATGAGCCGCGCGCATGCGTTTGGCCATGTCAAATCTCCCTTCGGACAATCTCGCCTCGTCTCAAAACCCAGACGAACGGCAAAACAATGGCGAAACCGTCGTTAAGCTGTCTTTTCCACGCTCGGGCGGAAGGACTCATATAGCAGACCGAGCACTCCGACAACGATCGCGACGTCGGCGATGTTGAAGATATACCAGCTGAAGCTGCCCCAGTGGAAATGCACGAAGTCGACGACCGCGCCATAGACGGCACGATCGACGCCGTTTCCGAGCGCCCCGCCGATGATCAGCGCCAGGCTGAACACGCTGAAGCCACGCGGCTCGCGCCACATCCAGCGCCAGAGCCAGATGGCCGCGACGAAGGAGATGACGACGAGGAACCAGCGACCGAGATCGGTGCCCTGCTGGAACAGGCCGTAGGAGATGCCGCGGTTCCAGGCCAGCACGATCGTCAGGAAGGACGTGAGATCGTACGGCCCGTTCTCGGCCAGCCCGACGCTGTAGAGCAGCCACCATTTCAGGAGCTGATCGGCGACGAAGACGATCAGCACGGTGAGCAGGCCGAGGCGGCGGGTGGGCGTCATCAGGCGCGCACTCCCAGCTCCTTGAGCGCCTTGGCATCGCGCGGCGTCACCTGGGGATAAGCCTTGTCGGCCGTCGCCGGATCGAAATACTTCCAGGACCGGGCGCATTTGATGCCGGCGGCACGATGCGGCACGACCGCGACACCCGGTACATCGGCAAGACGGAAGGCCTCGGCCGGCCCCTCGCCGCTCTCGACGCGGATGCCGGAGGTGATGCTGATCTCGGCGAGGTCGGCCCCGGAGAGCGCGGCATAGAGGTCGCTGTCCGAGACGAAGACCTGCGGCGCCGCCTCCAGCGAGGAACCGAGGCGCTTGGCCGCGCGCTCAAGCTCCAGCGCGCCGGTGACGACGCGGCGCACGCGGCGGATCTTGCTCCAGCGCTCGGCCAGCTCCGGGTCGAGCCAGTCGGCCTTGGCCGCGACGAAGCGCTCGAGATGGACCGAGCCCTCGGCCGCCTTCTGGTCGGGATAGCGATCGAGCCAGGCTTCCTCGGCGGTGAAGACGAGGATCGGGGCGAGCCAGGTCGTCAGGCAGCGGAAGAGATGATCGACGACGGTGAGCGCGCTCTTGCGGACATGGCTGGAGAGCGGGTCGCAGTAGAGCGCGTCCTTGCGCACGTCGAAATAGAAGGCCGAAAGCTCCGTGTTCATGAACTGCGAGAGCAGGAACACGACCTTCTTGTAGTCGTAGGTGCGATAGGCTTCCTCGACCTGCGGGCCAAGCTCGGCCAGCCGGTGCAGCATCAACCGCTCCAGCTCCGGCATGGTCTGCGGATCGGCGACGCGGACATCCTCGCTGAAATGGGCGAGCGTACCGAGCATCCAGCGCATGGTGTTGCGCAGCTTGCGATAGGTCTCGACGAAGGTCTTGAGGATTTCCTTGCCGATACGCAGGTCGTCGGAATAGTCGGCAGCCGCGACCCAGAGGCGCAGGATGTCGGCGCCCGAGTCCTTGATGATGTCCTGCGGGGCGGTGACGTTGCCCTTCGACTTCGACATCTTCTCGCCCTTCTCGTCCAGGCAGAAGCCATGGGTGAGGACGATGTCGTAGGGCGCCCGGCCGCGCGTGCCGCAGCTCTCCAGCAGGCTCGAATGGAACCAGCCGCGATGCTGGTCCGAGCCTTCGAGATACATCACGCGGTCCTTGCCGCCATCGCCGCGACGGCGGGCGCGCAGGTCGGCGCGCTTCTCGAGCGTGAAGGCGTGGGTCGAGCCGGAATCGAACCAGACGTCGAGCACGTCGGTGACGCGCTCGTACTTCGCCGGGTCATAGCCGAAGGGCTTGAGGAAGCGCGCGCCGTCGGTATCGGTGAACCAGGCATCCGCGCCCTCGGCCTCGAAGGCGTCGGCGATCGCTGCGTTGACCCTGGCATCGACGAGGATGTCCTTGGTCTCCTTCTCGACGAAGACCGTGATCGGCACGCCCCAGGCGCGCTGACGCGAGACGACCCAGTCCGGACGGTTGGCGATCATGCCGTTGATGCGGTTCTCACCGGCGGCGGGAACCCATTCCGTCTCCTTGATCGCCTTCAGCGCGCGGTTGCGCAGCGTGTCGGTGTTGCCGCCCGCGACCGGCTGCGGATCGGCAGCGTCCGGCGCGCCGGCCTCGCCGATCGGCTTGTCCATGGCGATGAACCATTGCGGCGTGTTGCGGAAGATCACCGGCTTCTTCGAGCGCCAGCTATGCGGATACTGATGCTTCAGGCGGCCGCGCGCGATGATGTTGCCGGCCTCGACCAGCGCCTTGATGACGACGTCGTTGGCATTGCCCTTGTCGCCCTTGTCGGTGATGACCTGCGCGCCCTCGAAGCCCGGCGCTTCCTTGGTGAAGCGGCCATCGGCATCGACGGTGTAGGGGATGCGGGTGTCGATGCCGCGCTCGGTGAGCTGGCGGCCATTGGCCATCCAGACGTCGAAGTCCTCGCGACCATGGCTCGGCGCGGTGTGGACGAAGCCCGTGCCGGCATCGTCGGTGACATGGTCGCCGTCGAGCAGCGGGACGACGAAGTCATAGCCACGCCCGTGCAGGGGATGGGCGGCGGTCAGGCTTTCGAGAACGCCGGGCGGAACCCGGCCGAGCGACTCGAATCCCTCGACCTTGGCGGCCTTGAACACGCCTCCCGCGAGGTTCCGGGCCAGGATATACTTCGCGCCGCGCTTGGCCCAGTTGCCTTCCGCCGCAGCGGTAACGCGATAGACCTCATAATCGAGCTTGTGATTGAACGAGATCGCGCGGTTGCCAGGAATCGTCCAGGGCGTGGTGGTCCAGATGACGACGGAGGCTCCGGAGAGGGCTGCCTCCAAAGCCGCGTTTGCGGCTTTGCTCTCGCTAAGCCCGTCGAAAGACCGAACCGGAAACGCCACGAACACCGTGTCGCTCGTATGCTCCTCGTACTCGACCTCGGCCTCGGCGAGCGCGGTCTTCTCGACCACCGACCACATCACCGGCTTGGAGCCGCGATAGAGCTGGCCGGTCTCGGCGAATTTCATGATCTCGCGGGCGATCTGCGCCTCTGCGGGATAGGCCATGGTCAGGTAGGGATTGGCCCAGTCGCCCTCGACGCCGAGGCGCTTGAACTCCTCGCGCTGGACATCGACCCAGTGCTCGGCGAAGGCGCGGCATTCCTTGCGGAACTCGACGACCGGAACGTCGTCCTTGTTCAGACCCTTGGCGCGGTACTGCTCCTCGATCTTCCACTCGATCGGCAGGCCATGGCAGTCCCAACCCGGCACATAGTTGGAATCGTAGCCCAGCATCTGCTGCGAGCGCGTTACGAGGTCCTTGAGGACCTTGTTGAGCGCGTGGCCGATATGGATATTGCCATTGGCATAGGGAGGGCCGTCATGCAGGACGAAACGGTCCCGCCCCTGCCCCGCTTCGCGCAGCTTGCGGTAAAGGTCCATCTTGGCCCAGCGGGCCAGCAATTCCGGCTCGCGCTGCGGCAGGCCGGCGCGCATCGGGAACTCGGTCTGGGGCAGGAAGAGCGTCTGGGAATAATCGACGCCGTCGGCAGCGGTCTCGGCGGCTTTGGCGGTGTTGGTCTTGTCGGTCATCATCCGGCTCGGACAGTCGGGACGGCGGGCCGGTCAGGGGCCTCGGGCGTCCACTCTTGAAACGGGAAAAGCGGTCTTCAACCCGGACTGCGCAAGCCCCCGTGCTCTTCAGCGCGAGGCGGCAGCCGGGCCCGTAATTCGCCGGGAAAGATCGATCAGCATGGCGCGTTCTGCGGGCATGAGGGGCTTCTAGCAGGCGCGGCTTACGGAAGGAAGGGCGGCGTTCCCGCCAGAATGTCGCGTGCGCGGGCGCTGTCGGCGTCCATCTGGACGATCAGCGCCTCCAGCGAATCGAACTTCTCCTCGCCGCGCAGCCAGTCGACGAAGGCGACATCGACCCGCTGGCCGTAGAGATCGCCGGAGAAATCGAAGACGAAGGTTTCAAGCCGCGGCGCGCCGTCGTCGAAGGTCGGGCGACGGCCGAAGCTGGCGACGCCGTCATGCCAGATGCCGTCGATCTTCATCCGCACCGCATAGATGCCGTGGCGCAGCTTGCAGTCGCGAGCGAGCTGCATGTTGGCCGTGGGGTAGCCGAGCTCGCGCCCGCGCTTGTCGCCATGGGCGATGAGCCCGCGCACCAGCCAGGGCCGGCCGAGGAACTGCGCAGCGCGCGCGACATTGCCGGCTTCCAGCGCCGTGCGGATCAGCGTCGAGGAGACGGGCTCGCCCTTCCAGCTGAAAGGCGGCACGACCGAAACGGGAATGCCCGCCGCGAGGCCATGGGCCTGCAGCATCTCGGGCGAGCCGGTGCGGCCCTTGCCGAAATGGAAATCGTAGCCGCAGACGAGGCCGGCGGCACCGAGCCGGCCGATCAGCAGATCGTCGACGAAGCTTTCGGCGGGGATCGCGGCGATCTCGCGATCGAAGGGCAGGACGAAGACCTGCGGGAGGCCGGCTTCGGCCAGCAGTTCCAGCTTGAGCTGCGGCGCGGTCAGGCGGAAGACCGGCTCCTCGGGCCGAAAGACGCTGCGCGGATGCGGCTCGAAGGTGAAGGCGGCCGGGCGGCTGCCAAGCTCGCTCGCGAGAGAAGCGGCGCGATGCGCCAGCTCGGCATGGCCGCGATGGACGCCATCGAAATTGCCAAGCGCCAGGACGGCGCCGCGCAATGCATCCGGAAGGGACTTGTCGAGGTCGAGGACCACGGCCGTCGGCTCGGGGCGGTCAGGCGCATCGGCTTGGGATGGCATCAATCGGAAACGTCCACCTGCCCTCACGAACAGGGCGATGATCGTCTTTGCGGCGAAGGCCGGCGGGGCGTCAAGGCCGCAAGCCGGCCGAAAGCGTCAGCCGCGCGGCTTCGGCGGCATGGCGACCCAGGCCTCGCCCTCCATCACCGCCTTGCCGTCCACGAGGCATTCGCAGAAGAAGCGGGCCCGGCGGCGCTCGGCCACCAGCTCGACGACCTCGACGCGGGCGGTGACGACATCGCCGATCTTGACCGGGGCGAGGAAGGTCAGCGTCTGCGAGAGATAGACCGCGCCCGGCCCCGGCAGGCGCGTGCCGAGCAGCGCGGAGACCAGGCTCGCGGTCAGCATGCCATGGGCGATGCGCTGGCCGAACTTGGTGTTGGCCGCGAACTGGTCGCAGAGATGGATCGGATTGGCATCGCCCGAGAGTTCCGCGAAAAGCGCGACATCCCGCTCCATCACGGTCCGCATCAGGCTTTCGCTCCGGCCGATGGCCAGATCCTCGAAGGCGTGGACGGTGTAGAGCCCGCCAGATATCGGCTGAACTGTCATGGATCCCGCGCGGCCCGTGGGCCTGTGCCCTCCTGTCTGCGATCGGGTTAAGCATCTCGCAACCGCAACATCCGCGCAATTGGACTTTGGTGCGGCGCACCTTCCTCCCCTTGCGTCAGTTCGCAATCGGATTAACCGGTTCGCAAGGCGGGCCGGCTATCTACTCAGGCGAGCGGCACGGCGCTGGTATGTTCCAGCACCGCGACCGTCATGCCTGGAGCACCAGAATGGCTCTCGACCCGTCCATGCCGATCCTCGTCGTCGACGACTACCAGACGATGGTCCGCATCATCCGCAACCTGCTGAAGCAGCTCGGCTTCGAGAATGTCGACGATGCCTCGGACGGCTCGGCCGCGATCTCGAAGATGCGCGACAAGAAATACGGCCTGGTGATCTCCGACTGGAACATGGAGCCGATGAGCGGTTTCGAGCTGCTCCAGAAGGTCCGCGAGGAGACGGCGCTGGCGGAAACGCCGTTCATCATCGTTACCGCCGAGTCGAAGACCGAGAACGTCGTCGCCGCCAAGAAGGCCGGCGTGAGCAACTATATCGTCAAGCCGTTCAACGCGCAGACGCTGAAGACGAAGATCGAATCGGTCTGCGCCGCGGCCTGACTTCCGGCGGAAAGCTTCCCCCCGAAATTCCGCAGCCCTCATCCTGAGGAGCAGCCGCAGGCTGCGTCTCGATGGATGCTCCAGATGGCTCGGGCGCTTCCTGAAACATCCTTCGAGACGCCATTCCCAAGGAATGGCTCCTCAGGATGAGGGCTCAGGATACGTCAAACGACCTTCTATCGCCGGCTCACCACACGAGATGCGGCATGGCATAGGCCGGGCGGTGCGTCTGCCGGCCGAACCAGCCATGACGCTCGTCCCATGACGCTTCCATCAGGTCCTGGGCGTGGATGCCGGCCAGCACCATGATGCCGGCCACGCCGAAGGCGTCGGCGCCGGCGATATCGGTGCGGATCGCATCGCCGATCGCGCAGATCCTGTCGCGGGCGATGGAAGCGCCGCGCGCCTTCTCGGCCGCCGCCACCGCCGCCTCGTAGATCGGCCGGTGCGGCTTGCCGGCATAGATCGTCGGCCCGCCGATCTCCTCATAGGCCAGCGCGACGGAACCGGCGCAGGGAATGATGCGCCCGCCGCGCTCGACGACGAGGTCGGGATTGGCGCAGATCAACGGCAGCCCGCGCGCGGCGAAGCCGGCGAGCAGATCGGCATAGGTCGCCGCCGTGTCCTTCTCGTCGTCGAACAGGCCGGTGCAGAGCACATAAGCCGCCTCTTCAGGGGAGGTCTCGCGCACGTCGAGCCCGGCGATGAGCGGCAGGTCACGATCGGGGCCGAGGCGGAACATCGGCTGGCCGGCCCGCTCGCGGATCAGCGAGCGACAGACATCGCCGGAGGTGACGATCGCGTCCCAGGTCTCGCGCGGCACGGCGAAGCCGTCGAGCTGGCCGACGATGACATCGGCCGGGCGCGGCGCATTGGTGACGAGGACGACGCTGATGCCGTGCTCGCGCATCCGCATCAGCGCGGCGACGGCATCGCGATAGGCGGCGACGCCGTTATGAACCACGCCCCAGACATCGCACAGGCAGAGATCGAAGCGATCCGCGACCTCGGAGAAGCCCGAAAGCGGAAGGGTGGAAGCGATCCCCGATGGCGACACTGTCTCGATCTCCGGCGGCTGGATGAGAGGGGCGAACGTCGCCCCGCAGCTAAACCTGATCTAGACGGGATTCGCCGGAAGCGGAACCGGAGAGCGCGACAGGCAGCCGCGCGTCAGGCGCTGGCGCGGCGCAGCACGGCCCGGAAAGGCAGCCGCTCGGGCCGTGTTTCCTGCGGAGCGGTGGCAGGGGACGGCAGCGGAGCCGGCGAAGCCTTGTTCCGGCCGAGCAGGCGTTCGGCGATGCTCTGCGGCGCAGGCGGGGCCTCGACCTGAACAGGGGCCGGAGCAACCGGAGCAGGTGCAGGTGCTGCCACCGGCGCAGCTTCCGGCTCGGCGAAGACCTCGGGCTTGACCGGGCGCGGCGGCGAGAAGGCCAGCCCCTGCCCCATCGTGGCGCCGAGTTCGATCATGTCGGCGGCGGCGGGATTGTCCTCGACCTGATCGGCGACGAGCGTGACCGAGACGCGGGCCAGCAGCGTCGCGAGATCGCCGGCCGCGATGTCGCTCTGGATCCGGCCGTCGAGATGCGCCTGGAGCAGCGTGGCAGGGGCCTTCACATAGCGGATGCCGCGATCGAACAAGGCGCTCGGATCGAGGCGCAGATCGACGAGCTGGTCGAGCGCGAAGCGCACGCCATTCGCAGACATCGCGCCGAGCAGCCCGAGGCTGGTCGGATCGAGCTCGCGGAACACCGCCTGCGGCATCTCGACGACGAGATGAGCGGTATGGTCGCGATATTTGTCGAGGATGCGGGTCAAGGTCGCCAGCGCCCGCGACGAGCTCCAGGTCGCACGGCTGAAATTGCAGGAGACGAAGATGCCGCCATCCTTCGAGCCGAGATGGCGCGCGATAGCCAGGGCCCGCGTCAGCACGAGCGCGTCCAGCGTCGGCCCGAAGCCGCGCGTCTCGACGGTCTCGATGAATTCATGCGGCAGAAGCAGCGTGTTCTCGTCCAGCCGCAGGCGCGCCAGCGCCTCGTAGCCGCAGGTCCGGCGCTGCGGCAGCGAGACGATCGGCTGCAAATGGACTTCGAGCCTGCCTTCGCTGAGGGCCTTGCCGATCAGCGCCGCGCGTTCGGCCTCGGCCTCCTCGCGTGCAGCAGCTGCGGCGGCGGCGCGCTCGGCGGCCAGCTTCTCGGCCCTTTCCCGGCGGATCGCCTCCGGATCGAGCACCACCTCGGGTGCCGGCGCCGGCACCGGCGCGGCGGCGGGCTCCGGCAGGCGCGCGAGCACCGTCTCGTGGTCGGCGAGCGTCGTCGCGACCTGATGGATCAGGTCGCCGAGCAGCCCGACCTCGGCCGTCAATTCATGGATCGCTGCGCGCGCCGGTGCCGCATCGGTATCGCGCATCGGCATCTGCTCGACGCGCTGCGACAGGGCGTCGAGGCGAATGGCATTGGTCGCGAGCCGGACCTTGACCTCTCCGATCCCCGCCATGGCCTGCTCGTGCCGGGCCAGACCACGCCGCTCGAAGGCCCGCATCGCCAGCATAACCCCGGCTCCGGAGGCCAGAATACCCAACCCCGTGCCGAGCCCGCCCGGAAGCAGGATCGCAACCGCTGCGCCAGCCGACAGGCCAGTCACGGCGCCAGCGAGAGGATGCAGGGATTTCAGGCGGGCAGGTGCCACGGCAGCGTTCGCGCGACGTCGAGGAATCGGAATGGGAAGCGAATCACGGTCTACAACCGCAGATTAACCTTGCCGGCGCGGTTATGCGAGCGCGTGCCCCAGTTCCGCCACATCCGGCCCGCGCCGGACGAGCTTACGGCTTGTCCAGCCCCAGCGCCGTCAGCAGTCTGTCGACCACCGGCCGGGAGAATCCGCGCCGTTCGAGGAAGGTGCGCGGGTCCTGCCCGAAATGCGGGGATTTCTCGACGAGCTGGGCCAGTACCTTGGCCTGCTTCTCCGGGTCCTTGTCGGCGGCGGCCTTGAGCGCCTGACCGAGCAGGCTGAACTGACTCGTATCCGCGGCCAGCATCCCGGCATGGGTTTCCGATACCTTCCCGGCTCCGACGAGATAGGCGCCGAGGAAGGCATAGAAATCATAGCGCGGCGGGCGGGCGACGCTGAGCGCTGTCGCGCGCTCCAGCAAAGGCAGCCCTTCGAGCGGGCGATCGAGCCGGATGAAAACCGAGCCGACATCCGCCAGAATCTCGGGATCATAGGGATTGCGGGCCTGCGCCTCGCGGCCCATCTGGACCGCTTCCTCGGTGGCGCCGCGCAGCAGCAGCACCCGCATCATCGCCTGATAGGCCCGCGCGCCCGACGGCGCGAGCCGGATCGCCGTCACGGCGGCGGCGAGCGCGCGGTCGAGCGGGGGCCGCGTGCCGACCGCATCATCCGGCTGGGCCGCCGTCAGGGAGGCCGAAGACGCGTCGTACTCGTTCATTGTCATGATCGCGAGACTGGCCCAGCCCGGATAAAAGCCAGGATCCTGCTCGACCAGCTTGGCCAGGCAGCTCCGGGAGGCCTGACGCATCTCGGGCAGCATCGCGCGCCGGGCATCGAAAGCCTTCAGGATGCAGCGGATGGCGGGAGATGGCAGGAACTGGCGCGCATCGGCGAGAATGATGCCGAAAGGCTCGGTCAGGCGCGTCGCCAGCCGCCGGGCCATCTCGGCAAGCTCGCTTTCCTGCAGCGCCGTGAGCGACGGGCGGCTCGACGATGTCGTCCAGACGATGCGACCGTCCCTGACCGAGCGCAGACGGCCGAACCCCTCGGCCCCGCCTTCGACGGCCTGAACATCGATTTCGAAGACATAGTCGACCTCGTCCGCCAGAGCGGAGCCGGGCAACGGCGCCTTGATCGTCACGAGGTCGTCGAAACGCACCATCGCGTCGACCAGCAGGGCCGAGAAGCGGCGCAGGATATCGGCCAGCCGGGGATCGGAGGGGGGATCGGGAATCGTGATCGCGACGCGCACGAGCTGAGGCATCGCAGCGACGTCCCGCCGCGATGCGGCGGCCTGCTCGACGGCGGCCGGCTTCGCCGCCTCGGTCATGACCGGGTCGCGGGGCGGCGCCAGATACCACCAGCCGAGCGCGAGCAGGCCGACTGCCAGGGCCGTGACGGTCAACCCGGCCCAACGCAACGCGGTCCGCCGATCCGGCTCGAGCGCCTCGTCCGAGGCATCTGGCACGGCCCGGTTCCCCTCCCCGCCGAACCAGGTGAAGACCGGAACATAGCCGCCGACCGGCATCGATATCTGCACGGGGTCGTCGCGGCCATCACCGGCGTAATACTGCGCCAGCGCCCGCCGCAGCCGCCCGGCCTCCACCCTGACGATCGGATCGAGCTGCGGGTTGAAATCAGCCGGCCGGCCGAGGCCCTCCACCGCAATCGTATAGCCCTTGAGCTCGGCCGCACGCCCTTCGACGGTGCGCTCGACGACGAAGCTCAGGAAGGCCGAAAGCTGGGGCGCGGCGCGGAAGGCATCCGAGACGAGGACGCGGTCGAGGCCCGCGCGAATGATCGCCGCGGCTCGTACGTCCAGCCGTCCAGGATCATCAGCGCCTTCCGCCATCGGGGTCCGTTCTGTTCTACGCCCCTCAAGCGGGGAGCTTACGCCATCGGCGACCTAACGTCACCCACAAGCGGGTTCACGCCGTCATCCGTTGGGCGCAGCCATCCTCGGCCATGATGGCGATTTACAGGCGGCTTGCTCCTGCTAGCTTGAACCAAGGTTAATCCACAGGGGCCTCGAATGACGTCAGCATCCTCCGCCATCGCCACGCCGAACGACCTCGAGGCCTACTGGATGCCGTTCACGGCCAACCGGTCGTTCAAGAAGAACCCGCGCATGGTCGCCCGCGCCGAGGGGATGTTCTACTACACGCCCGACAACAAGCCGGTCATGGACGGCACCGCCGGCCTGTGGTGCTGCAATGCCGGCCATGCCCGCGAGCCGATCATCCAGGCGATCCAGGCGCAGGCGCGCGACCTCGACTATGCCCCGTCCTTCCAGTACGGCCACCCCAAGGTCTTCGCCGCCGCGGCCCGCATCGCGGCGCTGGCGCCGGGCGATCTCGACCATGTCTTCTTCGCCGGTTCCGGCTCGGAAGCGGCGGATTCCGCTCTCAAGATCGCGCTGGCCTACTGGAACGTTTCGGGCAAGGCCGCCAAGACCCGCCTGATCGGGCGCGAGCGCGGCTATCACGGCGTCGGCTTCGGCGGCATCTCGGTCGGCGGCATGTCGAACAACCGCAAGTTCTTCGGCTCGCTGCTCACCGGCGTCGACCATCTCGCCCATACCTATGACCGCGAGAAGCAGGCCTTCAGCAAGGGCGAGCCGGAATACGGCGCGCATTTCGCCGATGACCTGGAGCGCATCGTCGCGCTGCACGACGCCTCGACCATCGCCGCCGTGATCGTCGAGCCGATGGCGGGCTCCACCGGCGCGCTGCCGCCGCCGAAGGGCTATCTCAAGCGCCTGCGCGAGATCTGCGACAAGCACGGCATCCTGCTCATCTTCGACGAGGTCATCACCGGCTTCGGCCGCCTGGGCTTCGCCTTCGCGGCCGAGCGCTACGGCGTGGTCCCGGACATGATCACCTTCGCCAAGGGCGTCACCTCCGGCACCGTGCCGATGGGCGGCGTGATCGTGCGCAAGCATATCTACGACGCCTTCATGGGCGGCCCGGACAACGTGATCGAGCTGTTCCACGGCTACACCTATTCGGGCCATCCCCTGGCGGCGGCCGCCTGCCTGGCGACGCTCGACATCTACCGCGACGAAGGCCTGTTCGAACGGGCGCGGGCGATGGAAGGGGCCTGGGCCGATGCGGTGATGAGCCTCAAGGGCGAGCCGAACGTCGTCGATATCCGCACGCTGGGCATCGTCGGCGCGATCGACCTTGCGCCGCGTGCCGACGGCATCGGCAAGCGTGCCTTCGAGGCGATGGACCGCCTGTTCCGCGATGAAGGACTGATGGTGCGGACCGCGGCCGACACCATCGCCTTCTCGCCGCCGCTGATCATCTCGGAAGCGCAGATCGAAGAGCTGATCGGCAAGCTGCGCCGGGCGATCCGTTCGGTCGCGAACTAGGCTCAAGCCAGAACGCCGGCGTGACCAGCCGCAGAAGACAGAAGGCCCGCCTCCCCCGGGAGGCGGGCCTTCGCACTTTTGTCAGCGCGCGACGCGCCAGGCGATCAAGAGAGCGAGCAAGGCCGGCACGGCGAAGACCAGAACGAGGATCGGCAGCTCATCACGCACGGAATAGCCCGCCTTGGTGACGCCGACCCACATGTTGACCAGCGCGACCGCAAGCCAGACCGGCACGAAGAGCTTGGCGGCGATACCATAGTCTGGCTGGGCTTCGCCCCACAGCTTGCCGAAGAGCAGGAACAGGCCCAGCAGCACCACGCCGCCGCCGATGACCATCGCCATATGCATATGCCCGCTCCTCACCGTCGAAGTACTGAAAACAGATCCTGCGAAACCCACGACGCCCGAACGCAGGCAGGCGAAGCGCTCCCGCGCTCAACCTCGCCGCAGCTTGTTGTAGCGCGCGATGAGCCTGTCGCGCTTGAGACGTGACAGGCGGTCGATCCAGAAGACGCCGTCGAGCTGGTCGATCTCGTGCTGATGGCAGACGGCCAGCAGGCCGTTCGCCTCCTCGAAATGCTCCGCCCCGTCGAGATCGTGATAGCGCACGCGGACATGGGCGTGGCGCTCCAGCTCGTCGGTAATGCCCGGCATCGAGACGCTGCCCTCGACATGGCGGACGGTCTCGCGCGAGACGCCGTCGAGAACCGGATTCACGTAGGTCCGGACGCTGCCCGGCACCAGCTCCAGCACCACCAGCCGCAGCGACACGCCGACATGCGGCGCGGTGATGCCGATGCCTGGCGCCTCCCGCATCGTCTCGAGCAGATCGGCCGCGAGCTCGCGCAGATCGGCATCGAAGCGCGTGACGGGTGCAGCCGCCACGCGCAAACGCGGATCGGGAAAACTCAGGATCGTCCGCGACGGCATAGACTCGTTCCAACTTCCTGCTTGCGCCCCCGATTCCGACCTTCGCGGAACCGGTTCCAACCGGCAAACCGCTTCCCGATCTTATCCAGAAGCGCATCATGCGATCGAACGACGACAGGCGCTTCGCAGGCCTGCCGCCGCTCCGACCGCAAGCTCACTTCGTGGTGTAGCCGCCATTCACGAGGATGGTCTGGCCAGTCATCCACCAGCCGTCCGAGACGAGGAAGCGGACCCAGGGCACGATGTCCTGGATGTCGGTCAGCCCGGTCTTCGAGAAAGGCGAGAGCGCGGCGGCCGTCTTGTGATAGGCGACCGCGTCGGCGCCTTCCGCCGGATAGAAGAACGGCGTGTCCATCGGGCCGGGGCCGATGGCGGTAACCGAGATGCCGCGCGCGCCGAATTCCTTGGAGGCCGCGCGAGTGTAATGCTCGACCGGCGCCTTGGTGCCGGCATAGCTCGCATAGAAGGGCGTGAAGGCACCGAGCAGCGAGGTCACCAGCGTGCAGACCTTGCCGTTGTCGCTGACCTGCTTGCCCGCCTCCTTGAGGAAGAAGAATGCCGTCTTGGAGTTGACTGCGCTCATCTCGTCGAACTCGGCTTCGCTGATCTCGACCATCGGCTTCTTCAGCACCTTGCCGACGGTGTTCACCGCGATGTCGATCGAGCCCATCGCCGCCTTGGCCTCGGTGAAGAGCTTCTCCATGGCAGCAGCGGAGGTGAGGTCCGCCTGGAAGGCATAGGCCTGCGCGCCGGCAGCCTTGATCGCAGCCAGTGTCGTCTCGGCTTCAGCCTTGGCCGGCGCGCTGTTGTAATGGATGGCGACAGCCTTCGCGCCCTGCGCCGCTAGGTCCTTCGCCAGCAGGCCGCCCAAATTCTTGGCGCCGCCGGCGATCAGAACCGTCTTACCCTTGATGCCGTGATCGGCCATCGCACGCTCCTGTTCGCTTGCAATCGATGGCCACAAGATATCGTCCTGAAATCAGCTATAAAGATTTCGATCAAGACATCACTGGTCAGACATCACGAACAATAGGAAACACCGACTTGGACCGCATCGACCTCTTCCGCATCTATGCCCGCGTGGTCGAATGCGAGAGCTTCACCCAGGCTGCCAAGGCGCTCGGGCTGCCGCGCTCCTCCGTCTCGGCGGCGGTCGCGACACTGGAACAGCGGATCGGCACAAGGCTGCTCCAGCGCACGACGCGGCGCGTCTCGGCGACGCAGGATGGTACGGCCTTCTACGAGCATTGCGCCCGGCTCGTCGCCGATGTCGAGGAAACCGAGGCGCTGTTCCGCCACAGCGCCGCCAGCCCCGCCGGGCGGCTCAGGATCGACGTGCCCGGCCGGATCGGGCGCCTGATCATCGCACCGGCCCTGCCGGATTTCCTCGCCCGCTACCCCGAGATCGATATCGACCTCAGCGTGACCGACCGGGCGAGCAACCTGATCGAAGACGGCATCGATTGCGTGCTGCGTGTCGGCCCCTTGAGCGATTCAGGACTGATCGCGCGCTCGGTCGGGGAATTGCCGCTGATCAATGTCGCCAGCCCCGGCTATCTCACGGCGTATGGCACGCCCCGTCATCCCGGCGAACTCGACGGGCACAGGGCCGTCAACTACGCTTCGCCGACGACGGGGCGGATCGAGCCCTGGGAATGGCTGGAGGATGACGCGCTTCACGGCCGCGCCCTGCCCGGCCGCGTCACCGTCAACAGCGCCGAGGCCTATATCGCCTGCTGCCTCGCCGGACTCGGCCTGATCCAGATCCCGGCCTATGACGTCACCGAGCATCTGGCTTCCGGCGAGCTCGTCGAGGTCATGCCCCGGCACCGGGCTCAGCCGATGCCGATGACATTGCTCTATCCCCACCGCCGGCACCTGTCGCGCCGGCTGCAGGTCTTCGCGGACTGGCTCGTGGCGCTGCTGCGCACGCGGCTCGCAGCTTAAGCCCTGAGGCTCAGGCCGCCTTCTTTTCGGCCGTGCCGTAGAAGCTCTCGCCGGTCTTGGCCATGCGCTTCAGCAGGCGGTTCGGCTTGAAGCGCTCGCCATGGGCCTTGGCCAGCTTCTCGCAGAGCTTCACGAAGGCAGCCGCGCCCATGTTGTCGATATAAGAGAGCGTGCCGCCCGAGTAAGGCGCGAAGCCGAAGCCGATGATCGAGCCGACATCGGCCTCGCGCGGATCGGTGACGACGCCTTCCTCGTAGGTCTTCGCGGCTTCCAGAGCCTGCGTCACCAGGAGGCGGTGCTTCAGCTCCTCCATATCGACGCTGTCGGGATCGAGCCGCTTGCCGACGAGATCGGCCAGGCCCGGCCAGAGGCGCTTCGGCCCGGCTTCCGGATAGTCGTAGAAGCCCTTCTTGTTCTTGCGGCCGAGGCGGCCATGCTTCTCGACCATGTCGGCGAGCAGCTTCTCCTGCGCCGGGTCGACCGCACTTTCGCCGAGCTGGGCCTTGGTCGCCTTCAGCACCTTGTAGGCGAGATCGACCGCGACCTCGTCATTGAGCGAGAGCGGGCCGACCGGCATGCCGGCCTGCTTGCCGGCAGCCTCGATCATCGCCGGCGGCACGCCTTCCATCAGCATCAGATGGCCTTCGCGGATATAGTTGCCGACGCAGCGATTGGCGTAGAAGCCGCGCGTGTCGTTGACGACGATCGGCGTCTTCTTGATGGCGCGGACGAAGTCCAGCGCCATGGCGAGCGCCTTCTTGCCGGTCTTCTTGGCCATGATGACCTCGACCAGCAGCATCTTCTCGACCGGCGAGAAGAAATGGATGCCGATGAAGTTCTTCGGGCGCTGGCTGGTCTGGGCGAGGCCGGTGATCGGCAGCGTCGAAGTGTTGGAGCCGAAGATGGTGCGCGGGCCGACCACGGCCTCGACCTTGGCGATGACCTCGGCCTTGACCTTCGGATCCTCGAACACGGCCTCGACGATCAGGTCGCAGCCCTTGAGATCGGCATAATCGGCCGAGGCCTTGATGCGGCCGAGCAGCGCATCGCGATCGGCGGTCTTGGCGCGGCCCTTCATGATCTGGTCGGAGACCAGCTTATGGGAATAGGCCTTGCCCTTCTCGGCCGCCTCGATGTCCTTGTCGACCAGCACGACCTCCAGGCCGGCATTGGCGGTGACATAGGCGATGCCGGCGCCCATGAAGCCGGCGCCGATGACGCCGACCTTCTTGAGCTTGGACGGCGGCACGTCGGCCGGGCGGCGGGCGCCCTTGTTCAGCTCCTGCATCGAGACGAAGAGCGAGCGGATCATCGAGGCCGCCTCTTTCGTCCTGAGGATCTTGGCGAAGTAGCGGCTCTCGACCTTGAGGCCGAGATCGATCGGCAGCTGCAGCCCCTCATGGACCGCGCAGAGGATGGCGCGCGCGGCCGGATAATTGTCGTTGGTCTCGCGGCGGTAGATCGCGTTGGCCGGCGGCCAAATCTGCATGCCGGCCGGCGAGTGCACCTTGTTGGAGGGCAGCTTGAAGCCCTTCTGGTCCCAGGGCTGCGTCGCCTGCGGATTGGCCTTGAGCCAGTCCTTGGCGTTCTGGACGATGTCGCCGCGCGGCACGACGGCATGGACGAGGCCGGAATTGCGCGCCGGAAGCGCCTTCACCTGCTCGCCCTTGAACATCATCTGGAGCGCGTCGCCGGTCTGCATCAGGCGGGCCACCCGCTGGGTGCCGCCGGCGCCCGGGAAGAGCCCGACCTTGATCTCGGGCAGGCCGACGCGGGTCGAGGCATCGTCGGAGACGACGCGATACTGGCAGGACAGCGAGAGCTCGAAGGCACCGCCGAGGCAGACGCCGTTGATCGCGGCAGCAAAGGGCTTCCCGCAGGTCTCGAGCTTGCGATAGAGCAGCGAGAGCTTGCGGCTCTCGTCGAAGAAGCTCTGCATCGCGACCGCCTCGCCCTTCTCCTTGGCGAGCTTCACATAGAGGTCGCGCAGGCCCTGGAGCATGGTGAGGTCGGCACCGCCGGAGAAGCTCTCCTTGCCGGAGGTGATGATGCAGCCCTTGATGGCTTCATCGCCCGCGACCTTGTCGACGATCTGGTTGAGCTCTTCCATCACCTCGGGGGTGATGACGTTCATCGAGCGGCCCGGCATGTCCCAGGTCGCAACGGCAATGCCGTCAGCGTCGGTCTCGAAGCGGAAATTGGTGAGGTTCATGATCTCTCTCCCTGCCGTTCCGCTCAGACGCGCTCGATGATGGTGGCGACGCCCATGCCGACGGCGACGCAGAGCGTCACCAGCGCGGTCTGCTTGTCCTGACGCTCCAGCTCGTCGAGCACGGTGCCGAGCACCATCGCGCCGGTCGCGCCGAGCGGATGGCCCATGGCGATGGCGCCGCCGTTCACGTTCAGGATGGCGTCGTCGATGTCGAGCGCCTGCTGGTAGCGCAGCACGACCGAGGAGAAGGCCTCGTTCAGCTCGAACAGGTCGATATCCTTGACGGACATGCCGGCCTTCTTCAGCACGCGCTCGGTGACGTCGACCGGGCCGGTCAGCATCAGCGCGAGATCGGAGCCGACGGTGGCGAAGGCCTTGATGCGGGCGCGGGGCTTGAGGCCCGCCGCCTTGCCGGCCTTCTTCGAGCCGACGAGCACGGCCGCCGCGCCATCGACGATGCCCGACGAATTGCCGGCATGGTGGACGTGATTGACGAACTCGACATCCGGGTGTGCGGCGGTCGCGACCGCATCGAAGCCGCCCATCTCGCCCATCTGGACGAAGGAAGCCTTGAGCGACGCCAGCGCCTGCATGTCCGTGCCGGGGCGGATCGTCTCGTCACGATCGAGGATGACGAGGCCGTTGACGTCGGTGACGGGGATCACCGAGTTCTTGAAGCGGCCCTCGGCCCAGGCCTTTGCGGCGCGCTGGTGCGAGCGCACGGCGAAGGCGTCGACATCGTCGCGGGAGAAGCCGTATTTGGTCGCGATCAGGTCGGCCGCGACGCCCTGCGGCATGAAATAGGTGTCGATGGCGACGCTGGGGTCGACCGCGATGCCGAAGCCCGAGGCGCCCATGCCGACGCGGGACATCGACTCGACGCCGCCGCCGATCGCCATCTCCTTCTGGCCGGACATGACCTGCGCCGCGGCGAGGTTCACCGCATCGAGGCCCGAGGCGCAGAAGCGGTTGATCTGCACGCCCGGCACTTCCTTGCCGTAGCCGGCCTTGAGCGCGACGGTGCGGGCGATGTCCGCGCCGGCCTCGCCGACCGGATCGACGCAGCCCATCACCACGTCCTCGACGAGGAGCGGATCGAGATCGTTGCGGTCCTTGATCGCGCGCAGGGCCTGGGTGCCGAGCTCGATCGCCGTGACTTCGTGAAGCGAGCCGTCGGCCTTGCCCTTGCCGCGCGGCGTCCGGACGTGATCGTAGATGAATGCGTCTGCCATCGAGGGATCTCCCTGGCCTGCCGCGACCCGGCGGCTTGTTGTCGTGCCGGACGTCATGGTCGGGCTTGACCCGACCATCTTCCTATCCGGCGAACTCATCAAGATATGCCCGGGTCGAGCCCGGGCATGATTGTCGTTCGATCAGAACTGCTCGACGCTGAGCGCCATGGTCGTGTCGGCGCCGGAGGTGATGCGCGCCAGATGGGCGGCGGTCTCGGGCAGGGTGCGCTCCATGAAGAAGCGGGCCGTGACGAGCTTGGCGCTCATCCGCTCGTCGGCACCGGCCTTGAGCTTCTCCTGCGCGGCCTTGGCCATCTTCACCCACATGTAGCCGAGCGAGACGAGGCCGAGCAGGTGCATGAAGTCCGACGCACCGGCGCCGGCATTGTCGGGCTTGGCGAGCGCATTGTTCATGAACCACATCGCCGCCTGCTGAAGATGGCCCAACGAAACCTGCAAAGGCCCGAGCAGCGGCTTCAGCGCCTCGTCCTCGGCATTCTCCTTCAGGAAGCTGCCGACCTCATTGAAGAAGGCCATGATGCCGCGGCCGCCGTCGCGGCCAAGCTTGCGGCCGACGAGGTCCATCGCCTGCACGCCGTTGGCGCCCTCGTAGATCATGGCGATGCGAGCATCGCGGACGAACTGCTCGACGCCGGTCTCGGCGATATAGCCGTGGCCGCCGAACATCTGTTGCGCCTTCACGGCATTGTCGAAGCCGACATCGGTCAGCACGCCCTTGAGCACCGGCGTCATCAGGCCGAGCTGATCGTCTGCCGCCTGGCGCTCGGCCGCATCGCCGGAGCGATGGGCGATGTCGGACTTCAGCGCGTTCCAGAGCACGAAGGCGCGGGCGGCCTCGTTGAAGGCCTTGATCGACATCAGCGTGCGGCGCACGTCCGGGTGGACGATGATCGGATCGGCCGGCTTGGCCGGCTCCTTGGCGCCGGTCAGGGCGCGACCCTGCAGGCGCTCCTTCGCATAGGCGACAGCGTTCTGATAGGCGACCTCGGACTGGGCGAGCCCCTGGATTGCGACGCCGAGGCGGGCCTCGTTCATCATCACGAACATGGCGTTGAGGCCCTTGTTCTCGGCCCCGACCAGCCAGCCCTGCGCGCCGTCATAGTTCATGACGCAGGTCGAATTGCCGTGGATGCCCATCTTGTGCTCGATCGAGCCGCAGGACACGCCGTTATTGGCACCGACCGAGCCGTCGGCGCCGAGCTTGTTGCGCGGCACGACGAAGAGCGAGATGCCCTTCACGCCGGCCGGCGCGCCCTCGATGCGGGCGAGCACGAGGTGGATGATGTTCCCTGTGATGTCCTGCTCGCCGGCCGAGATGAAGATCTTGGTGCCGGAGATGGCGTAGGAGCCGTCGCCGTTCGGCACGGCCTTGGTCTTGAGCAGACCGAGATCGGTGCCGCAATGCGGCTCGGTCAGGTTCATGGTGCCCGACCAGGTGCCGTCGATCATCTTCGGCAGATAGGTCCGCTTGATCTCGTCGGAGCCATGGACATAGAGCGCAGCGATCGCGCCCATGGTCAGGCCCGGATACATCGCGAAGGCCATGTTCGCGGCCGAGGCATATTCGTTCATCACGGCGCCGAGCGTGTAAGGCAGGCCCTGGCCACCGTATTCAGGGTCCATGGCGAGGCCGATCCAGCCGCCGCCGGCATAGGCCTGATAGGCTTCCTTGAAGCCCTTCGGCGTAGTGACGCGACCGTCGGGATGGCGGGTGCAGCCTTCCTGATCGCCGGAATGGTTGATCGGCTGGAGGACTTCCTCGCAGAGCTTGGCGCCCTCGCCGAGAACGGCCTCGATCACGTCCGAAGAGGCGTCGGCGAAGCCCGGCAGGTTGTTGTAGCGCTCGATGTTGAAGACGTCGTTGAGCAGGAAAAGCGTGTCGTCGACGGGTGCCTTGTAAACCGGCATCTGATCCTCCCTCTCGTCGCAAAGGCGGCGCTTGATCCCTGTCGCCGCATCAAGATAGTTCACATATAAACAATCTGGACGAAGTTGCAACTGTGACGATACGATTTTGTCGGTCATGCGACAGAGGGCGCACGGCACGGCGCATAAAAAAGCCCCGGCGGAGCCGGGGCTTTGGAGAGATGCCGATGTCATCCCGTGCGCCCTGCGGCATGAAATGCCGCTGGGCTGACACGGGACGGCGCCCTTCAGTGGCGCCGAAGCGCGGCCATTCAGCCCTTCGGCATGCGCGAGAGCGAGCTCTCGAGCTCGGCGATCGCGCCCTCGATCTCGGCGCGCTGGCTGCGTAGCAGCTCGAGCTGCTCGACGATCTGCTCGCGGCTGAGCTGGAGGCCGCCGACGGATGCGGCGGCATCGCCGGCCCCACCCTTCTTGTCCTCGTTGGCGAGCATGGCGCGGATCTCGACGAGCGTGAAACCGAGCTGCTTGCCCTTCAGGATCAGGGCGAGACGGGCCCTGTCGCGCGCCGAATAGATGCGCGTCATGCCGGAGCGGCTGGGCGCGATCAGGCCCCGCGATTCGTAGAAGCGCAGCGTGCGCAACGTCACGCCGAAGTCGCGGGCGAGGTCGCTGATGGTGAAATCGCCGGTCTGGTCGGCGGCGGAGTCGTCGGCGGAGCGGGTTTCATGAATCGAGGAACCCGCCATAGCCAGGCTTTGGCGTGACATGAAAGCTGCAATCCTTGCGATTGGATCGAATCGCCGGCCCATATGGCGGCATCGACCGATACGCACTGATACGGGCGGAGTTCCCGCTGCGTCAGGTAATACGCCCCCGCTGTGGGGTAAGTTACCGTTACATGGCCGGAAAAGCCCCCTTCCCAAAGGGCATTCGGGAAAAATTAACGATCCGGGCCCCGGTTATTAACCCGCTGTTTACCATGCGGGCCAAATGTCGGGAACGCGTATCGGCGTCGTGGCTTCGTCAACGGTATTTTCACGATCAGCCAAGGTTCGCGCGGAGGGCGATGGCACCAGGGGGCCTCGCCGGCCGAAGACAAGGTCCCCTTAGGCGAGCAAGATCATGGCCAATAGCTTGCCCTGGAGCGTGAAGGGCGTCGATCCCCGGACACGCGATGCGGCAAAGGCGGCAGCCCGCCGGGCGGGCATGACGCTGGGCGAATGGCTCGACCACAAGATCCGCGACGAGAGCGAGGAAGCCCTTGCGCCCCCGCCCCCGGAACAGCTCGACATCGCCGCCCTGTCCGAGCGGCTGGCGCGCCTGTCGCAGGGCCGGATGGATACGGCACCGCGTCAGCCGGAGCCGGCCCCGTCGCGCGAGGCGATCGACAGTCTCGTCGGCCAGGCTGCCGCCCTTGAAAGCATGACCCGCGAAGCCAACGCCCGGACCGCCGGCGCGCTGGATTCGATCACCCGCTGGATCGAGAAGACCGAAGATCGCCTGTCGTCGAGCGAGCGCGGCTCGGCCGAGCGGCAGGAGCGCGCCACCAACGTCATCGCCGACGCCATCAAGACGATGGGCGAGCGCATCGCCGAGATCGAGCGCCGCAACGTCGAAGCGCAGCACTCCCGCGCCGAGCAGGCGCCCCGTCTCGCCTTCAGCCGCGAGGGGCTTGCCGCCGCCGTCACCGATATCCGCACGCGCCAGCGCATCCTCGACACCGACGAAGCCGTGGCCGCCCGCCCGGCCGCGGTCGCCCCCGAACGCATCTCGGCCTTGCGCGAGGACCTGCGCGAGCTCGGCTCGCGCCTCTCCTACGAGACCCGCCGCCCGGCCCAGCCGCAGCGGCCGGCAGCGCCGGTGCGCGTCGATACCAGCGTCATCGAGGCCAAGATCGGCCTGCTGGCGGAGCGCCTCGACAGGCTCGACCGGCGCGACCAGTTCGAGCCCCTGCTCAAGCCGCTCACCCGGATCGAGGCTGAAGTCTCGCGCATCTCGCAGGACCGTTCCGGCGAGAGCTACCAGCGCTTCCAGCTGGAGATCGCGCATCTCGCCGCCAAGGTCGATGCACTCGCCACCCGCGGCGGACAGGTCAGCAATCTCGACCCCGTCCGGCGCGACATCGCGGAGCTCCGCGACCTGCTCGGCGCCAGTGGCCCGGACCACAAGCTGGAGAACCTCTCCGAGCAGGTCGCCACGCTCGGCTTCGAGATCGGGCGGCTGCGCGACGTCCAGCCCGACATGAGCGAATTGCGCAGCCTGGCGAACGCGATCGACGACGTGCGCGGCGCCGTGCTGTCGCAGCGCGGCGAGTTCCCCGGCGCCGGCCTGCTGTCCTCGCTGGGCAACCAGATCGATGCCCTCTCGCACAAGTTCGACGCAGTCGCGTCCCAGAAGCTCGACGAGGCTGCGTCCCAGCGCCAGAGCGACTATCTCGTCAGCCGCATCGACTCGCTGCAGCATCGGATCGAGACGCTGGCCGAGCAGGGCCCCTCCGCCGTCACCCGCCAGATCGAGGCGCTCTCCGGCCGGATCGAAAGCCTCGCCGCTTCGAGCCAGCTGACCCGCATGGTCGGCGAGGGCACGGCCACGGTCGATCTCCACCCGATCGAGCAGATGCTGAAGCATCTCGCCGAGAAGATCGACGAAGCCGGTGCGCCCGGCGCCAACGCCGACTCCTTCGATGCGCTCGAGCGGCAGATCTCAGGCATCGCCAGCCGCCTCGACGAGGCGTCCGCCACCCGCTCCGCCGAGAACGGCATGGAGCGGACGCTGCAGGACCTCGTCGTGCACCTGCGCTCGATGCGCGAGGAGACCGCCGCCGAACGCGCCGCGCTCGTGCAGGCTGCGAGCACCGCGGCGCCCGGCAAGGGCATCGCCGAACTGTCGAGCCTGGTCACCGGCCTGCGCGACACCCATGTCTCCTCCGATCGCCAGACCCGCGATGCGCTCGGCGCCGTCCACGGCTCGCTTGAGACGATCATGTCGCGGCTCGCCAGCCTCGAAGCCGAATTGCAGGGTGAGCGGCGCCCGCCCGCCGGCACTCTTGCGGCGGCGATGCGCGGCGACGATTCCGTCGTCCAGGCCAAGCCCGCCCCCGCTCCCAAGCGTGACGGCGCGAGCCTTTCGGTCGGTGCCGCCGCGCAGGACCGTTTCGCCGCGCCGGCGAGCGAGTCCGTCCGCGCCGAGCCCACGCTGCCCACCACGACCGCCTTCGACATGCCGCTGGAGCCCGGCTCCGGGCGCCCGCGCCCCGAGGCTGCGGCCGCCGCCGGGCAGGATGCGCAATCGGTGCGCCAGAGCCTGATCGCCGCCGCGCGGCGCTCGGCCAAGGCCGCGAGCGAGGCGGCCGCCTCCGCCCCCACGCCCGCCGCCGAGCCGGCGGCGAAGAGCCCGAGCCGCATCAAGGAGATCCTGGAGAAGCGCAAGCGTCCGCTCCTGCTCGGGCTCGCCGCGCTTGTCCTCGCGATGGGCACCGCGCATCTCGTCACCACCTCGCTGCGCGGCGACGGCGACAAGAGCGCCAACAACGAAGCCCGCAGCCTGATCGCTCCGCCGGCCGCCCAGCCGGAGGCGCCCGCCACCCCGGCTCAGGCCCCGGCCAAGGACCAGTCCTCGGCTCTCCCCGCCGCTCCGCAGGAGGCCCCGGCCCAGCCGGCCGCCAGCAATTCCGCGCCCGAGCGCTCCATTACCGCAGCGGCTGCTCCCACGGCGCCCGCCGCCGCAGAAGCTCCTGTAGCGGCGCCGCCGGCGGCTCCGGCCGAACAGGCCCAGGTCGTGACCGCGATCGGCGACCTGCCGGTCGGTCTCGGCAGCGCCGGCCTGCGCAAGGCCGCTCAGGACGGCGATGCGCGCGCGGTCTACGAGCTCGCGAGCAAGGCCGCCGACGGCCCGGCCAACCAGCGCGACGCCAAGCTGGCCCTGCGTCTGTTCGAGCGCGCCGCGGTCGCAGGCCTCGCGCCGGCCCAGTTCCGCGTCGGCAACATGTTCGAGAAGGGCATCGGCACGCAGCGCGACCTCGGTCTCGCCCGGATCTGGTACCAGCGCGCCGCCGAGCGCGGCAATGCCAAGGCGATGCATAACCTCGCCGTGCTCCATGCCGAGGGCGTCGCCGGCAAGCCGGACTATGCGATGGCGACCGAATGGTTCCGCCGCGCCGCCGAGCTCGGCGTGCGCGACAGCCAGTACAATCTCGCCGTGCTGCTCGGGCGCGGCCTCGGCGCGCCGACCGACCTCGCCCAGTCCTTCGTCTGGTTCTCGGTCGCGGCGAGCCAGGGCGACGAGGACGCCGGGCGCAAGCGCGACGAGGTGGCCCAGCGCCTGAAGACCGAAGACCTCGCCGCGGCCAAGGGCCTGGCGGCAAGCTGGAAGCCCCGGACGCTCGACGCCGTCGCCAACGAGGTGACGCCGCCGGCCAAGGGCTGGGATGCCCAGCCCACCGCAGCGGTGGCCAAGCCGGCAAAGCCGTCCCGGTCCTGAGCCGCTCCGCGCCACGTCATGCTTTCGACGTGTTGACGCGGGAGTAAGAACGATCGTTTCCTAGGGCGGGCCGGAAGCGGCCCGTCTTTCCATTTCAAGACCTTGTCTTAACCCGGACAGCCTAGTCTGGGGTCAATCAGGCGCATGCAAACGCCCATGCGCCGCTTGCGAGGGGACAGCGTGCAGATCTACCTGCCGATCGCCGAGCTGCCGATCAGCGTGCTGATGGTTCTCGGCCTGAGTGGTGCGGTGGGCTTCATCTCCGGCCTGTTCGGCGTCGGCGGCGGCTTCCTGCTGACGCCGCTCCTGATCTTCCTCGACATCCCTCCCGCCGTCGCGGTCGCGACCGTCGCGGCGCAGGTCGCGGGCTCCTCGATGACCGGCGTGCTGACCTATCTGCGGCGAAAGGCGCTCGACCTCAAGCTCGGCGGCGTGCTGGTCAGCGGCGGCATCCTTGGCACCGTGCTCGGCGTGCTGTTCTTCAACACGATGCGCCGGCTCGGCCAGCTCGAGCTCGTCATCACGCTGTCCTATGTCACGCTGTTCTCGATCATCGGCGGGCTGATGCTCTACGACGCGCTGCGCGCGATGCTGCGCGTCCGGGCCGGCAAGCCGGCGCGCCTGAAGCGGCGCGGCGGCATGCATCCCTGGTGGATGGGCCTGCCCTTCCGCCAGCGCTTCTACCGCTCCGGGCTCTATTGCAGCGTCATTCCCATCGCACTCCTCGCCATCGTCATCGGCTTCATCGGCGCGGTGCTCGGCGTCGGCGGCGGCTTCATCCTGGTACCCGGCCTGATCTATTTCTTCCGGATTCCGCCGGCCGTCGTGGTCGGCACCTCGCTGTTCCAGATCCTGGTGACGATGACCGGTGCGACCGTGCTGCACGCCGTCACCAACCAGTCGGTCGATATCGTGCTGGCCGTGCTGCTGCTGGTCGGCGGCGTGATCGGCGCGCAATTCGGCGGACGGGCGGCACGCAACCTCAATGTCGAATCCTTCCGCCTGCTCCTGGCGCTGCTGATCCTGTCGGTGGGTCTGCGCTTCGCCATCGAGCTCTTCATCCCGCCGAACGAGCCGTTCTCGGTCGTCGTGCCGGAAAGCGCGCGATGAGGTGGCTCTCCGCGCTCCTCGCCGCCCTGTCCATCGGGCTCACGGCCGGCACGACCCGCGCCGAGACGCTGATTGCGGCGATGTCGAGCCACCAGATCCAGATCACCTCGAACTATACCGGCAGCCAGCTCACCGTATTCGGACTGGTCGAGCGCGACGGGCGGACGATCGCGCGCGGCGACCCCTACGACATCATCGTCACCGTGCGCGGGCCCCGGCGGATGCTGCTGGTGCGCGAGAAGGAGCGGCTCGGGCCGATCTGGATCAACCGGACGCAGCGGCGCTTTCCCGACAACCCGGTCTTCCTGCATGTCGCCAGCAACCGGCCGATCGCGGAGATGATGTCCAAGGAGACGGCGCAGCGCGACCGCATCGGCCTCGCCAATGCCGAGCGGCCTTCCGGCAGCTGGGTCGATCTCGATCCCGGCGCGCAGCGCTTCCGCGAGAGCCTGGTCAGGATCATGCAGGCCAAGGACCTCTACGGCTACGAGGAGCGCGGCGTCACCTTCCTGTCGAGCGCGCTGTTCAGCGCACCGGTCGACATCCCCGCGACGGCGCCGACCGGCTCCTACACCGTCGATATCGTGCTCTATTCCGGCGGCGTGCCGCTGGCGCGGCAGCAGACCAATTTCGAGGTGATCAAGACCGGGATCGAGCAGCGGCTGGCATCGGGCGCCTATGACTGGGCCGTCCTGTATGGCCTCGTCACCGTGCTGCTGGCCCTCTTCCTTGGCTGGAGCGCGAGCGTGATCTTCCGGCGCGACTAGAGCATTTTCGAGCGAAGTGGACACCGGTTCGCGTGAAGAAAATGCGTTAAAACAGAAGCCTAGAGAAGCTCAGCATAGGGCAGGAAGGGCGCGGAATCGCCTGCCTCGACCCGCGCGACATCTTCGGCCAGCACGATGAGCCCATCGGACTGCGCCAGCGAGGCGAGCGAGCCCGCGCCTTCGCCGGGATGGCGGCGGGCGACGACGCTGCCATCGACGCCCTGCTCCAGGGAGACGCGCAGGAACTCGCGCCGACCCGGCTTCCTGGCATGGGCGAAGCCCAGCCTGATCGGATGGGCCCGCGGAGGGACATAGGCTTCACCCGCCAGCCGGGCCAGCAGCGGGCGCGCGACGAAGGCGAAGCCGACGAAGACCGCGACCGGGTTGCCGGGCAATCCAACGAAGGGCGTGCCGGCGACGCTGCCGATCGCGATCGGCTTGCCTGGCTTGATCGCCACGCGCCAGAGATCGAGCGTGCCGCAGGCGAGCACCGCATCCCTGACATGATCGGCCTCGCCGACCGAGACACCGCCCGAGGTGATGACGAGATCGCTGCCGGCCGACGCGTCGCGCAATTGCTGCTCCAGGTCTTTGGCCTCGTCGCGCAGGATGCCGAGATCGACGACCTCGGCACCGGCTCGCGCCAGCATCGCGCGCAGCATCGCCCGGTTGGCGTCGTAGATCGCGCCCGGACCAAGCGGCCGGCCGGGCTCGGTGAGTTCATCGCCAGTCGAGAACAGCGCGACGCGCGGGCGGCGCCGTACGGTGACCTCTCCCAAGCCGAGCGCGGCCAGCAGGCCGAGATCCTGCGGGCGCAGACGCCGGCCGGCGGGCAAGACCTCGTGCCCGCGCGCGACATCCTCCCCCGCCAGCCGCAGATTGGCGCCGCGCCTGATGCCGGCGGGGAGCATGACGGCCCCGTCGCCCGCGACGGCATCCTCCTGCATCACGATGGTATCGGCACCCTCGGGAACCGGGGCGCCGGTGAAGATGCGCCAGGCTCCCTGCTCCAGCAGGGCAGAAGGCTCGCCGGCCATCGTCCTGCCCAGCACCGGCAGGCGGGTCGCGGCGCCAGGCGCAAGATCGGCAAAGCGGACCGCATAACCGTCCACCGCGGAATTGGCGAAGGGGGGCAGGTCGAGCGGCGCGATCACCGCATCGGCCAGCACATGGCCGTCGGCCTCGGCGAGCGGGAGCTTCATGGTGCCGGAAACCGGCTGCACGCGAGAGACCGCATCGGCAGCCGCCTCGTCGAGCGTGACGAGCCCGGAATCGGTCCGGCCACCACCCAGCCGCGCCATCACGGTTCCCGCCTGCTTCGGCCGCCTGAGCGCATCGCCGCCCGCTTCCTCCCGATCGATCATCCTTCATCGTCGGCACCGCCTGCGGGGTCAAGCGCCCTGCGGCATGGCGGCGGTTGCCCGCCGCCGAACAGCCGTCCTATGAAGCAGCATGACGACGATGGCCCCGACGGGCACGCCTCCGGATGCGATCCTGCTCGACCTGCGCGGCCTGAAATGCCCGCTGCCGGTGCTGCGGGTGCGCAAGGCGCTGATCGCCGCGCGGGCCGGCGCGCTCCTCGTCGTGGAATGCACCGACCCGATGGCGGCGATCGACCTGCCGAACCTCGTGCGCGAGACCGGTGACATCGTCGAGTTACAGGGGGATGCGGACGGCGTCCTCGTCTTCCATATCCGCAAGGCGGCCTAGCCGCGAGCCAACGGAGTCCAACGACGTGACCGTCTCCCAAGCCGATGTCCTGCGGGCCCTCCAACTGGTGAAGCTGCCGGCGAGCGGGCAATCGCTCGCCGCCTCCGGCCGCATCGGCGACATCCTCGTCGATGGCGGCAAGGTGATCTTCGCGATCGGCATCGACGCAACCGAGGCCGCAGCGATGGAGCCGGTGCGCAAGGCGGCCGAAAGCGCCGTCGGCGGCCTGCCAGGCGTGACGCAGGTTCTGGTCGGGCTGACCGCCGACAAGGCCGGCCCCTCGGCCGGGATGCAGGCCCGCCAGCAGGCGCAGCGCCCCGGACCGGGCGGACCGCCCAAGCCTGCCGGCGTGCCGGGCGTGAAGCAGATCATCGCGGTCGCCAGCGGCAAGGGCGGCGTCGGCAAGTCGACCACCGCCGCCAATCTCGCCGTGGCGCTCTCGACGCTCGGCCTCAAGGTCGGCGTGCTCGATTCCGACATCTACGGGCCGTCCATGCCGAAGGTCTTCGGCATCACCGGCAAGCCGCAGATCGTCTCGGGCCGGACGCTGGCGCCGATGGAGGCCTATGGGCTCAAGGTGATGTCGATCGGCTTCCTCGTCGATGAGGAGACGCCGATGATCTGGCGCGGGCCGATGGTGATCTCGGCCATCACCCAGATGCTGCGCGAGGTCGCCTGGGGTGATCTCGACGTGCTCGTCGTCGACATGCCGCCCGGCACCGGCGACGCCCAGCTCACCATGGCCCAGCAGGTGCCGCTGGCCGGGGCCGTCATCGTCTCGACGCCGCAGGACCTCGCCCTGCTCGATGCGCGCCGCGGCGTCGCAATGTTCAGGAAGGTCGCGGTGCCGATCCTCGGTCTCGTCGAGAACATGAGCTATTTCACCTGCCCGGCCTGCGGGCACCGCTCCGACATCTTCGCCCATGGCGGCGCCCGGCACGAGGCCGAGCGGCTCGGCATCCCCTTCCTCGGCGAGATTCCGCTGGCCATGCCGATCCGCGAGACCTCCGACGGCGGTCGTCCGATCGTCGCGAGCGATCCGTCGAGCGCGCATGCAAAAGCCTATGTCGCGCTGGCGCGGCAGGTGCAGGCCAGCCTCGGCGGCGCGGTCCGGGCAGCCCCGCGCATCGTCATCGAGTAGCCCGCGCCGAAAGCCAACGGCCGCTTGACAGGCAGTCCGATTTGTTCTTTTTTTGTTCTAGATTGAAGGACAAGCCCATGGCCATTCATCGCGCCCGCCATATCGGGATCGGCATCGAGCGGCCGGTGGAGGAGGTCTATGCCTTCCTCGCCGAGCCCGCGAATTTCCCGCGCTGGGCCGAAGGCCTCGGCCATAGCTTCGTGCCGGTCGAAGGCATGACGTGGCGCGCCGAGACGCCGATGGGCCCGATGCGCATCCTGTTCAGCGAGCCGAACAACCACGGCGTGCTCGACCATGCCGTCCTCCCCGAGCACGGACCGGCCATGCACAATCCGATGCGGGTCGTCGCCAATGGCGACGGGGCCGAAATCGTGTTCACGCTGTTCCAGCGCGACGGCATGTCCGACGATGAGATGGCGCGGGACGCGGCCATGGTGACCCGCGACCTCGCGGCGCTGAAGGCGCTGCTGGAAGGCTAGGCGGACGTCAGGATGCGCCTGCCGCCAGCCGCTCGGCTTCGGCAAGCTCCTCCGGCGTGTTGATGTTAAAGAAGGGATCGATCGGCTCGATCACCCATTCAGCGACGGCAACGCCATGGCCTTGCGTCCAGCGGCCGAGCCGGCGCTCGCCTTCGGCCAGCGTCCGACGCAGATCCTCCCGCAGCGCGACCGGCCAGAGGCCGATGGCGTGATGCTGTCGTCCGCCCGAGGCGGCGCAGGCGAGCGGCGTGCCGGCGGCGGCCCTTGCCTGGTGCAGGCGCGCGGCGAGATCGCCGGGGATGAACGGCGTATCGGCGGCGACGCTGAGCAGCCACCCGGCTTGCGGCCGATGAGTTGCGGTCCAGTCGAGCCCGGCGAGGATACCCGCGAGGGGGCCGGCGAAATCGGGCACGGAATCGGCGACGACCGGCAGGCCGAAGCCGGCAAGCCGCACCGGATCGCCATTAGCGTTCAGGACGAGATCGTCGCATTGGCCGCGCAGGCGATCGATGACATGGGCGAGGATCGGGCGGCCGGCGAGCGGCTTCAGTGCCTTGTCGCCACCGCCCATCCGCCGGGCAAGACCGCCCGCGAGGATCAGGCCGATCGTCGGCGCCCCAGCCATCGGGTCGATCAGGCCGCGACGGCCGTCACGGCCTGCACCCAGCGCTCCACCGCGTCTTCATCGACAGGCAGTTCGAGCCAGTCGTCACCGGCGAAATCGCGCCAGGCCGGCAGGAAATCGCGGCGCACGGCGATCAGAAGCGGCAGGCCCGCGAGCGACACCCCCGCGATCTCCTGGCGCAACCCCTCGCCCGCCGCCTCCTGCTTGCCGAAGCGGTTGACGATGACGAGATCGGCGCGCCCGGCCAAGGCGTCGGAAAAGGCGACGGCGGCGGCGGCGAGCCCGGACGCATCGAGATGGCAGCCCGAAGCGCCAGCCCCGAGATCCTGGCTGATCGGAAAACGCCGGCCACTGGCGACATCCTCCAGCGACATCGCCATGCAACGGTCGTCACAGGTCGCGTCATTATGCTGGACGACGCCGCCGAGACGCAGGCCCTGCCGCTTCAGCCTGTCGACGAGCCCGTGCATGAAGGCATCGATCGGAAAACCGCTCGCGAAGGGGATGGCTGCCAGCATGGTCATGCCGGTTTTTCTCACGAACGCCGCCGCTTCGCCAGAGCCCCGGCGTCGCATCGCTTGTGCGCTGCAAGGACGCCAGCGGAGACCATCATGCTCCGCGCCTCCGATTTGACGACGTCAAAACAGCTTGCAGTGTTGCGCCGCACCTACAGTCGGGCGCCGTTCCGCCCGCTAGGGTGGCAGCGGCTCATCCCGGGCGGCCGGGCAGGCCGAGAGGCTGTCAGGACCCCGCCGGAACGCATGATCCGCAACAATGCCCAAGCCCCGCTCGACCCGGCGACCGATGCCGCGCTGCTGCTGCGGCGCATCGGCTTCGGCACGCTGGCGCTCGTCCTGCCCCTGGCCGCGCTGGTTTCGCGCCGGGCCGCCGTCGTGCTGGTGCCGATCGGCATCGCGCTGCTGATCATCGCGACGCTGATCGAGGAGCCGCGCAAGTTCGTCGGCACGCTCCGCGCGCTTCTGGTCAGCCGCCCCGGCATGATCCTGCTCGGCCTGATCGCCTGGGCCTTCCTGTCGCTGATCTGGAGCCCGTTTCCGGGCGCCGCCGTCGAGAAGGCCGGCAATCTCATGCTGGCAGCCGTGCTCGGTTTCGTCGGCCTCTCCGCCCTGCCCGAGCGGATGCGCTCCTCGAATCTCAATCTCGTCGCGCTCGGCACCGGCAGCGCCGGCATCTTCGCGCTCGGGCTGATCGCTGTGGCGGCACTGCGCCATGCCGAGACGCCGCCCGGCGCTGTCGAGCGCGGCGTCTCGATCATCCTGATCATGGCCTGGCCGGCGCTGGCCTGGTTGCTCTCGCGCGAGCGCGGTCTCAGCGCGCTCGGCCTCGCGCTGGTCGTGACGCTGCTGGCGCTGACCCGCTTCGAGGACGGCGAGACGATCGCCATGATCTTCGGTGCCGTCGCCTTCGGCGCAGTCACCGCCAATCCGGAGCGCGCCACGAAGATCATCGCGGCGATCGTCGCCGGGCTGATGCTGTTCGCGCCAATCCTGCCTTTCCTGATGGCACCGCTGGTCGCGATCCTGCCCGACAGCGCCGACGACTTCGCGCAGATGCTCTCGATCTGGGCCGACGTCATCCGCCAGTCGCCGATCGAGCTGATCACCGGGCACGGGCTCGACACCGTCGTGCGCGGCCAGATGAACGGCACCCTGCCCCAGCCCGCGCCCGCGACCCTGCTGTTCGAAACCTGGTACGAACTCGGGCTGGTCGGAGCAGCAGCCGCCGCCGCCTGCCTCTATTTCGCGATCCGCGCTGCCGGGCGCATGACCGGCGCCCTGGCGGCCGGTGGCGTCGCCGCCTTCACCACGGCCTTCGCGCTCAGCGTCTTCGGCTTCGCGCCGCTGCTGCCCTGGTGGTTGATGACGCTCACCGCCGTGATGCTGCTGTTCGGCGCCATCGCGCGGGGCCAGTATCGCACCGACCGCCCGGCCGTGCCGCTACCGACGCGCCCGGTCAACCATACGCGCCCCAAGGCGAGCCCGCCGCCGGCTCCCTGACGGCAGCCTCGCTCGCCCCCCAGCGGCTCAGCCGGCGCTTGACGGCCGGGCATCCGCCGCGCTCTCGTGCCGCCGAGCCGGAATCGCCGCGGCAGAGGACCACAGCGCCATGACTTTCGACGTCACCGCATTCGACGTCACCCTTGCCGACGTCCAGGCCGCCGCCGCGCGCATCGCCGGCAAGGTCCGCCGCACGCCGACCTATTACAGCGCGGGGCTGTCCGCGCGGCTCGGCGTCGAGACCTGGGTGAAGGTCGAGAGCCTGCAGCTCGGCGGCTCGTTCAAGGTTCGCGGCTGCTACAACAAGCTGATGGGGCTCAGCGACGCCGAACTGGCGCGCGGCGTCGTCACCGTCTCGGGCGGGAACCATGCGATCGCCGTGTCGCTGGTCGCGCGCGCCGTCGGCACGCGGGCGCTGGTGCTGATGCCGAAGGCGACGCCGGCCCTCAACATCCGCCTGACCGAGGAGGCCGGCGGGCAGGTCGAACTCTGCGAGGATTCCGTCGCGGCCTTCGCCAAGGCGGAGGACTACGCCGCGCAAGGCATGACGAATGTCCATTCCTACGATGACCCGGCCATTATCGCCGGCCATGGCACGCTCGGCCTCGAACTGGCGGCCGATGCCGGCGGGCGGCTCGACCATGTCTTTATCTCGATCGGTGGCGGCGGTTTCTCGGCGGGTGTCGGCACCGCGCTCAAGGGCCTCGACCCGGCCGTGCGCCTGCACGGCGTCGAGACGGAGGGCGCAACGACGATGACGCAGGCTCTGGCGGCCGGCGAACCTGTCGCGATCCGGCCGACCTCGATCGCCCGCACGCTCGGCGCCCCCTTCGCGACGAAGCGCACCATGGCGGCGGCCCGGCAATTCCTCGAGGAGATCATCGTGGTGCCCGACGCCGAGGCCGTCCGCGAGCTCGTCTGGGTGCTCCAGAACGGGCGGGTGCTGCTGGAACCGGCAGCGGCCTGCGTGGTCGCCGCCGCTCTGGCGCGCAAGGACAGCTTCCGGCCGGGCGAGCGCGTCTGCCTCGTGCTCTGCGGCTCGAATGTCGCGCTTGAGGATATCGAGGGCTGGCGCAAGAGCTTCGGCGTCTGAACGCCTGTCCGGAACCGGCTATGAACGACCGATCGATCCCGACACTGCAGACGCAGCGTCTCGTGCTGCGCCCGATGACTGAGGCTGATTTTCCCGCCTATGCCGCCTTCCTCGCTTCGCCGCGTGCGGCGGGGCTCGGCGGGCCATTGTCACAGCGGCAGGCCTGGGGGCTGTTCTGCCACGACATCGCCTGCTGGACGCTGTTCGGCCATGGCGGGCTGATGATCGACCGGCGCGCGGACGGCCTCTGCATCGGGCAGGTCGGCATCAGCCATGGCCCGCTCTTTCCTGAGAAGGAGCTGGGCTGGCTGCTCTATGAAGGCCATGAGGGTCAGGGCTACGCGACCGAGGCCGCCATCGCGCTGCGCGACTGGGCGGGACAGGCGCTCGGAGTTGCCGAGCTGGTCAGCTATATCGCGCCGAACAACGCAGGCTCGGCCGCCGTGGCGGAGCGGCTCGGCGCCGTCCGCGACCTCGTGGCCGACAGACCCGACCCGAACGATCTGGTCTATCGGCACAGGCTCGTCGCCGCGCCCCGCTAAAGCGCGCGGCGGACTTCGTCAGTTACTGTTGCGGGCGAGCCGGGCGTAGCGGCTGCGCTTGCTGGCGGAAGCGTAACGGCTGCGCTTGTGGCCGTACCAGGACAGCTCGCGCTCGCCGACATCGGCATGGACCAGACCGTTGGAATAGGTACCGACACCGCCGACATTGTCGATCGCGCGTGCGGCGGCGGCTGCCTTGCGCGAAGAGGTCGCCATTGGCCGGAAATCGATCGCCCGGCCGCTATAGTGCTGCGAGTGGCGGGCGTGGCGGCCCCCGCAGGTCGAGGTGATCTGGATCGGGCCGATCTTCGCGACGAGCTCGGCGATCATCGCCTTCGTCTCAGGCTTGAGGCAGCCGAGACCTTTGACCTGCGGCTGAAAGGAAATTTTCTCGGGCGTGACATCAGCCAGGGCGGCCGCAGGCAAGAAACCACACAGTAACGCAAGCAACGACAAGCGACGCATCATCTACCAGACTTGTAAGGAGGAATTGGAATGGATCAGGCCAGATAATCTCGATGGCCCGAGCGGATGCCGCCTCCGCTAATCGTCAAGCAAGGCCAAATCATGGCTGCAGCCTTTCCAGATTATTTCACTACCGTTACCCAGATCGCTCCGCACCCCTCGCAGATCGTCAGTGACCTTCCGATATGGCCACAGCCATTCCGCCAAGGCCCATCCCCTGCGCGCCACCGGCTTGGACAGGCGATGCGAGGCTGGGCTAGCCTGCGCGACGGCACCCGCTTTCTGCGCGGTCGCCCCATGCCATCTCAGAGGATACGATGCCCAAGACCGACATCATCGCGGCGCTCACCCCGGAAATCACCGCGATCCGCCGCGACATCCATCGCCACCCCGAGCTGATGTACGACGTCCACCGGACTGCCGGCCTCGTCGCCGACAAGCTCCGCGAATGGGGCGTCGACGAAGTCGCCACCGGCGTGGGCCAGACCGGCGTGGTCGGCGTCATCAAGGGCAAGGGCCAGGATTCCGGCCGGGTCATCGCCATGCGTGCCGACATGGACGCACTGCCGATCCATGAGGAAACCAATCTCCCGCACCGCTCGACCGTGCCCGGCAAGATGCATGCATGCGGCCATGACGGCCATACCGCCATGCTGCTCGGCGCCGCCAAGTACCTGAGCGAGACCCGCGATTTCGACGGCACCGCCGTGCTGATCTTCCAGCCGGCGGAAGAAGGCGGCGCCGGCGCCAAGGCGATGATCGACGACGGGCTGATCACCCGCTTCGGCATCCAGGAAGTCTACGGCATGCACAACAAGCCGGGCGTGCCCGTCGGCAAGTTCGAGATCCGCAAGGGCCCCGCGATGGCCGCGGCCGACCAGCTCCACATCAAGATCGAGGGCCTCGGCGGCCACGCCGCCGCGCCGCATCGCGTCAACGACCCGATCGTCGCCTCCTGCGCGCTCGTCTCGGCGCTGCAGACGGTCGCCTCGCGCAATGCCGACCCGCTCGAGTCGATCGTCGTCTCGGTGACCGCGCTGAATGCCGGCGAGGCCTTCAACGTCATTCCGCAGACCGCGGAGATCAAGGGCTCGGTGCGCACGCTGACGCCGGAGACCCGCGACCTCGCGGAGAAGCGCATCGCCGAGATCGTCGAGGGCGTGATGAAGGCCTTCGGCATGAAGTACCAGCTCAACTACCGCCGCGGCTATCCGGTGACCTTCAACCATGCCGGCCAGACCGACTTCGCCACCAGCGTGACGAAGGAGGCCTTCGGCTCGGACTCGATCAACACCGAGGTGCCGCCGACCATGGGCTCCGAGGACTTCTCCTACATGCTGGAGGAGCGCCCCGGCGCCTTCATCAATATCGGCAACGGCGACTCCGCTGGCCTGCACAACCCGGCCTACGAGTTCAACGATGCGGCGATCCCGGTGGGCGTGAACTACTGGGCGAGCCTCATCGAGATCGCCATGCCGCAGCGCAGCTGACGGCGAGGCGATGAGCGACATCGATTGTCTGGTGATCGGGGCCGGCGTCGTCGGCCTCGCGGTTGCCCGTGAGCTGGCGCTGGCCGGACGCGAGGTCGTCATCGCCGAAGCCACTGAGGGCATCGGCACCCAGACCTCGGCCCGCAATTCCGAGGTCATCCATGCCGGTATCTATTATCCGCCCGGCTCGCTGAAGGCCCGCGTCTGCGTCGCGGGCCGTGAGCTGCTCTATCGTTACCTTGGAGAGCGCGGCCTGCCGCACAAGGCCTGCGGCAAGCTGATCGTCGCCACCTCCGAGGCGCAGAAGCCGGCGCTGGAGACGATCATGACCCGCGCCAAGGCTTCGGGCGTCGATACGCTGCGCTGGCTCTCCAGCGCCGAGGCCAAGGCGATGGAGCCGGAGGTCCGCTGCGAGATTGCCCTGCTCTCACCCGAAACCGGTGTGGTCGACAGCCACGCTTTGATGCTCTCGCTGCTCGGCGAATGCGAGGCGGCAGGCGGCTCGCTCGCGCTGAATACGCCGATCACCGGTTGGCGGCGCGAGGCTGATGGATTCAGCGTCGATTTCGGCGGGGACGATCCGGCTACCTATAGCGTGCGGACCATGGTCAATTCGGCCGGCCATGGCGCGCCGAAGCTGCTCGGCCTGCTCGACGGCTTCCCGCCTGAGCATGTGCCGGTGCAGCACTATGCCAAGGGCAATTACTTCGCACTGACGGGCAAGCAACCCTTCCGCCATCTCGTCTATCCCGTGCCGGAGGCGGCCGGTCTCGGCATCCACGCCACGATCGACATGGGCGGGCGGGTCAAGTTCGGGCCCGATGTCGAATGGGTCGAGCACGATCAGGACCTTGTGGTCGATCCGGCGCGGGCAGAAAAATTCTACGCGGCGATCCGCACCTATTGGCCGGCACTGCCGGATGGCGCGCTGGTCGCGGATTACGCGGGCATCCGGCCGAAGCTGCATGGGCCGAGCGAGCCGATGCCGGATTTCCGCATCGACGGGCCGGAGGTGCATGGCGTGCCGGATCTGGTCAACCTGCTCGGCATCGAGAGCCCGGGCCTGACGAGTTCGCTGGCGATCGCGGAAATGGTGCGGGAGAAGCTGTCATAGGGTGTCATCCCATGCGCGCTGCAGCGTGAAACGCTGCTGCGCAGACACGGGACCGTGTGACGAGAGGGCGCCTTATTCTGAGAACGATCCCGTGTCTGCGCAGCGGCATTCGCATGCCGCAGCGCGCACGGGATGACACTCCTTCGCTCTCGCGCCTCGCTTGTTTTCCCGCGCTTACGCCCGCGCCTTCAGGAAAGCCTCCTTCGCCTCGCGCGCCAGCGTCTCGATCCGCTTCCAGTCCCCCGCGGCGATCGCATCGGCCGGAACCAGCCAGGAGCCGCCGACACAGATGACCTGCGGCAGGGCGAGATAGTCGCTGAGGTTCTTCAGGCCGACGCCACCGGTCGGGCAGAAAGTCATCTGCGGGAACGGGCCGGAGAGCGCCTTCAGGGCCGGTGGGCCACCGGCCTGCTCGGCCGGGAAGAATTTCGCGGTGGTGCGGCCGGCAGCGACCGCGCGCATGCAGTCGGACGCCGTGGCGACGCCCGGCAGCCAGGGCAGGCCGGCCTTGCGCAGGGCCTCGTCGACGCTCTCGCTGAAACCGGGGCTGACCACGGCCTGCGCGCCGGCATCCTTGACCTGCTGGGCCTGTGCCGGCGTCACGACCGTACCCGCCACGGCCAGCGCCTTCGGCACCGATTTCGCGATGGCCGCAAGGGCTTCCATCGCGGCCGGGCGGCGCAGCGTGACCTCGACGACATCGATGCCCCCGGCAACCAGTGCATGGGCGAGGTCGACGGCGCGCGAGGCGTCCTCGATCACCACGACGGGGATCACGCCGCAGCTCTTCAACCGGGCAATCGCGGCAGTCTCGTCCATGGTCTCGTCTTTCAATCGATTTGAGCAGGAAATCCGGCTCTACTCCTTCGCCCAGTAGACGTCGAGCCCTCGCGGGCTGCCGAGCAGAAGATCGACCGGCAAAGGCCTGTGCTCGCGTTCCGCAGCCGCCTGAAGCACCGCCTCCTTGGCGGCGCCCGAGACGAGCAGGCTCGCCCAGCCGGCGCCGAGCAGGCGCGCGGGCGAGAGCGAGAGCCGCGGCGGCAGGCCCGGCGGGCGCGCGACGACGATGCCGCTATCGGGCACGGCGTTGAAGGTCGCTTCCGCACCCGGAAAGAGCGAGGCGATATGGCCGTCCGCGCCCATGCCGCTGACGAGCAGGTCGATCCCGGGCAGTTCCGCGAGCTTCGCGCAGAGCAATGCGGCGGCGGCCTCGATGTCGCTGCCATGTTCGTGGAACGACAGGAAGGCCGCGCGCCCCTTGGCCAGCGGCGCGAATTGCGCCCGGATCATGCGCTCGTTCGAAGCGGCATCATCGGCCGCGACGAAGCGCTCGTCGGTCGGCAGCAGCGTGACCTGTTCCCATGGCAAGTCATGCCGGCCGAGCGCGGTGAGGAAGCCCGCCGGGGTCGAGCCGCCGGGCACGGCAAGAAGCGCCCTGCCCTGCCCTGCGAGCAAGTCCTTCAGCCGGACCGCGACAGCCTCCGCCAGCGCCTCCGACGCATCGGCCAGCGTGGCGAAGCGGTGCCAGGCGAGCGGGCCGGCCATCAGACCAGATCCGGATCGGCCCAGGAGCGGCCGTCGCGCTCGATCAGGCCGATCGCCTGCGACGGGCCCCAGGAGCCGGCGGCATAGCGATGCGGATGCGGGTAGTAGTCCTGCCAGCCGGCGATGATCGGATCGACCCAGGTCCAGGCCTGCTCGACCTCGTCGCGATGCATGAACAGCGTCTGGTCGCCGCGGATCACGTCGGTCAGGAGGCGCTCATAGGCATCCGGCGTGCGTTCGTCGAAGGCGGTGGAATAGCGCAGGTCGAGCTGGCGCGGCACGATCTTGAGCCGGCCGGAGCCCGGCACCTTCATCATGAGCTGAAGCTGCACGCCGTCGTTCGGCTGCAGGCGGATGAAGAGGCGGTTGGCGTCGAGCCGGTCGCAGGAGCCGCCGCCGAAGATCGAATGCGGCACGGGTTTAAAGGTGACGGCGATCTCGGAATAGCGCTGCGCCATGCGCTTGCCGGTGCGCAGGTAGATCGGCACGCCGGCCCAGCGCCAGTTGTCGACCTCGCAGCGGATGGCGACGAAGGTCTCGGTGTTCGAGCCGTGACCGAGTTCCTCGGAATAGCCACGCACGCGCTGGCCGTCGATCTGCCCGGCCCCGTACTGGCCCCGCACCGTGTAGCGCTGGACATCCGGCCCGACGATGGGGCGCAGCGCCTTCAGAACCTTGATCTTCTCCTCGCGGACGGCGCCGGCCTCCAGCATGTTCGGCGGCTCGATGGCGAAGAGGGTCAGCAATTGCATGAGATGATTCTGGACCATGTCGCGCATATGCCCGGACTTGTCGTAATAGCCGGCGCGCTGCTCCAGCCCGACCGTCTCGGCCACCGTGATCTGAACATGGTCGATATCGCGGCTCGACCATGAGCGCTCGAACAGCGTGTTGGCGAAGCGCAGGACGAGCAGGTTCTGCACCGTCTCCTTGCCGAGATAATGATCGATCCGGTAGGTACGGCTTTCCGGCAGGATGCGCGCGACGGCATCGTTGATCGCCCGCGCCGAGGCGAGATCGCGGCCGAGCGGCTTCTCCAGGATGACGCGCGAGGTCGGCGTCAAAATCTCGGCCTTGGCGAGGTTCTCGCAGATCGGAATGAAGAGATCGGGCGGCGTCGAGAGGTAGAAGGAGCGCACGCGCTCGCTCTCGCCGAGCGCCTGCTTCAGCGCGCCGTAGGTCTCCGGCTTCACCGCATCGAGCATCACCATGGTCAGGCGGCGCAGGAAGGGCTCGACCTGATCCTTCGGGATGCCCTCCTCGTCGAGGCGCTTGGCGATCTGCCTGGGCAGGCCCTCGACATCCTCCTCCTTGCGGACGATGGCGAGGATGCGGCTCTCGCCGGGCAGGACGCCCTCGCGATTGCGCTGGGCCAGCGCCGGAAAGAGCTTGCGCAGGGCAAGGTCGCCACTCGCACCGAAGATCACGAGATCGAAGGGCGGAACCGGCGTCCGCTCGGGGGCGGTCTCAGGCCGAAGCGCGTTGTCCACGATGGCGTCCATCAATCCAGTAACTCCGTCAGGCGGTGCCGGTTCGCTGGGGCATTCCCGACGCGTCATCCCGGGCTTGCCCCGGGATCCATCGTAGAACGCATCGCCCTATGATGGATCCCGGATCGGCGCCGCTTCGCGGCTTGTCCGGGATGACGGCGCGGTCCCCCCATCAGAACCACAAATCTAGCGTAAGGCTGCGACCAGAGTGAGACGGTTTTGCCGCGCTGCAAAGAGGGGGCGGCGCAGAGCCGCTCCCCTCGCAGTTCAGCCCGCGCGCCTAAAGCCCGCGCTCGCGGTCAGCAATTGCTGGGCATAGGCCGTCTGCGGCTGGCGCGCGGCCAGGGTCTCGACCGTCATCTCCTCGACGGCGCGGCCGAACTGCATGACGAGCAGGCGCTCGCACATATGGCCGACCACCGAGAGATCGTGGCTGACGAGGATATAGGTCAGCTTGCGCTCCTGCCGCAGCGCCGCGAGCAGGTTCAGCACCTCCGCCTGGATCGAGACGTCGAGCGCCGAGGTCGGCTCGTCCAGCAGCAGGATCGAGGGTTCGAGCACGAGGGCACGCGCGATCGCGACACGCTGGCGCTGACCGCCCGAGAGCTGGTGCGGATAGCGGAAGCGGAACGAGGCCGGCAGGCCGACATCGGAGAGCGCCTTGCCGATGCGGGCCTCGGCATTGTCGAGACCGTGGATGGCGAGCGGCTCGGCCAATGTATCGTCGACCGTCTTCTTGGGGTGCAGCGAGCCGTAAGGGTCCTGGAAGACCATCTGGACGTTGCGATAGAAGGCCTTGTCGCGGGCCTTGGGCTGCACGGCGCCCTCGATCGCGACGGTGCCGCTCCATTCCCGGTTGAGGCCGGAGAGCACGCGCAGCACGGTCGACTTGCCCGAACCGGACTCGCCGACGAGGCCGTAGCTCTCGCCCTTGCGGACTTCGAAAGAGAGGTCCTTCACGACATGGGAGTCGCCGAAGGAGACGTTGAGCTTGTCGACGGAGATCGCTGTGTTCGTCATGCCAGCCACGCCGGGTCACGGTTGAGGGTGGCGAGCTTCGCCCGCGGATGGCCGAGATCCGGCAGGCATTCGAGCAGGCCGAGCGTATAGGGATGGCGGCGGCTGCGGGCCGCCGGATCGGCGAGTTCGGCCGCCGGCAGCGTCTCCATGACCTTGCCGCCATACATGACGATGACGCGATCGCAGAAGGACTGCACCAGATGCAGGTCGTGGCTGATGAAGATCAGCCCCATGCCGCGCTCGGTCACGAGATCGTCGAGAATCTTGAGGATTTGAAGCTGGACGGTGACGTCCAGCGCCGAGGTCGGTTCGTCGGCGATCAGGACCTCGGGCTCGGCGATCAGCATCATCGCGATCATGACGCGCTGGCCCATGCCGCCCGAAACCTCGTGCGGATAGAGGTCGTAGACGCGGGCGGGCTCGCGGATCTGCACCTGCTCCAGCATGGCGAGGCTGCGCTCGCGCGCCTCCTTCGCCCCGGCCTTGCGGTGGATGCGATAGGCCTCGGCGATCTGGCTGCCGACGGTCTCGACCGGGTTCAGCGAGAATTTCGGGTCCTGCATCACCATGGAGATATGGCGGCCGCGGAGCTTGCGGCGCGCGCCCTTGTCCATGGCCGTCAGGTCCTGGCCGCGGAAGCGCATGCGGTCGGCGCTGACGACGCCGGGATGCGGGATCAGGTCGAGGATGGCGCGGCCGGTCATCGACTTGCCCGAGCCGGATTCGCCGACGATGCCGAGCCGCTCGCGGCCGAGCGTGAAGGAGAGGCCGCGCACGGCCCGGACGATGCCGGTCGGCGTGTGGAAATCGACCTTGAGATTGTCGACTTCGAGAAGAGGCTGCTCGCTCGCCATCGGCTTACCTCGCATCCATGACGTCGCGGAGCCCGTCGCCGAGCAGGTTGAAGCCGAGCGCGACGATGCAGATCGCGACGCCGGGGAAGGTCGCGACCCACCACTGGTCGAATATCTGCTCGCGGCCGGCCGAGATCATCGCACCCCATTCCGGCATGGGCGGCTGCGCGCCGAGACCGAGGAAGCCGAGACCGGCAGCGGTCAGGATGATGCCTGCCATGTCGAAAGTGGTGCGCACGATCAGCGAGGACATGCACATCGGCACGACATGCTTCCAGATGATGCGCGCCTGCGAGGCGCCCTGCAGGCGCATCGCAGCGATATAGTCCTGATTGCGGATCACCATCGTCTCGGCGCGGGCGACGCGGGCATAGGGCGGCCAGGTCGTGATCGCGATGGCGATGATGGCGTTGACGATGCCGGGGCCGAGCGCCGCAACGAAGGCCAGCGCCAGGACGAGACGCGGGAAGGCGAGGAAGACGTCGGTGATGCGCATCAGCAGACGGTCGACCCAGCCGCCGTAATAGCCGGAGATCGCGCCGATCAGCAGGCCGAAGGGGCCGACCGTGACGACGACCAGCAGCACGATGACCAGCGTGATCCGCGTGCCGTAGACGATGCGGCTGAAGATATCGCGGCCGAGCGCGTCGGTGCCGAACCAATTCGTCGCCGAGGGCGGCATGAGGCGCTTGTCGAGCGCCTGGGCGATCGGGTCGAAGGGCGCGATCAGAGGTGCGAAGGCAGCGATCAGCAGCAGCAGGACGATGATGGCGAGGCCCGCCACCGCCATCGGATTGCGCTTGAAGGCAAGCCATTGCCGGTAGAGCTGGCCGAGGCGGGCCTGACGGCGCGACTCCGGGCTGTCGCTAATCAGCCAGGCATGCAGTCCGGCGGAGGAGGTGTCACTCATAAGTCCGCCTCCTCAGCGCACGCGCGGATCGGCCAGGCGGCCGATGATGTCGGTCAGGAGATTGACCGCGATGAAGACGACGCCGACCACCAGCGTGCCGCCGAGAACCGCATTCATGTCGGCGTTGAGCAGCGCGTTGGTGAGGTAGCGGCCGAGGCCCGGCCAGGCGAAGATCGTCTCGGTCAGCACCGAGCCCTCCAGCAGATGCATGTAGGAGAGCGCGATCACGGTGAAGAGCGGCACGGCGGCGTTGCGCAGCGCATGGCGCCAGATCACGGCGGTCTCGGAGACGCCCTTCACGCGGGCGGCGATGACGTATTGCTGCTGCAGCTCGGTGATCATGAAGCTGCGCGTCATCCGGCTGATATAGGCGACCGAGAGCAGGCCGAGCACGAGCGCCGGCAGGATCAGGTGCGAGAAAGCGTCCCAGAACGCCTCCCACTCGCCCTCCAGCGCGGCGTCGATCATGATGACGCCGGTGCGGGTGGTGACGATGTCCTGCCAGACGACCGAGATGCGCCCCGGGCCGGAGACCCAGCCGAGCTTGGCATAGAACAGCAAGAGCGCCATCAGGCCGATCCAGAAGACCGGGACGGAATAGCCGACAAGGCCGACGACGCGGGCGACCTGATCCTGCCAGCGCCCCTGGTTGACGGCGGCGAGGATGCCGAGCGGCACGCCGATGAGGACGCCGATCAGCGTGCCGAGCGTCGCGAGCTCCAGCGTCGCCGGGAAGACGCGCTTGATGTCCTCGGTGACCGGGTTCGAGGTCAGCACGGAGGTGCCGAGATTCCCGGTGAAGACCTTGCCGATATAGATGGCGAATTGCTGCCAGAGCGGCTTGTCGAGGCCGAGCTCGATGCGCGCCGCCTCATAGGTCTCGGGCTTGGCGTTGTCGCCGACGACCGCGAGCACCGGGTCGATCGGGATGACGCGGGCGATGAAGAAGGTGACCAGCAGCAGGCCGAACATGGTGATGACCACGGTCGTCAGCTCGCGCGAGAGCGCGCGGCCCCAGCGCCGCAGCCTGCCCGGCGCGGCGGCCTTGCCTGTGGGAGCTTGCGTCACGGCTGTCATGACCCGCCTCCGTTTCCAGTGTTTTTCGTCGGAGCGCCGGAACAGGTCACCGGCGTTTCACGCCGTGCCGAATTCGGGCCATGTCCGGGATGAGCATGAAAGGAAGCCCGCCGCGACCTTTCGGGATCGCGGCGGGCTCCTGAGCCGGAAGGCTCAGTTCTTGACGATGGTGGCGTAGCGGTTGGTGTCGGAGCTCGGTCCGATGACCCAGCCGTTCACGTTCTTGCGCTCGGCCGAGACCTCGATCTGCTGGAACATGATCACGAAGGGCGAGACCTTCTGGTGGTCGCGCTGCAGGCCTTCATAGGTGGTCTTGCGCTTGCTCGCGTCGGCTTCCAGCACGGCGCTCTGGGTGACCTTGGTCATGTCCGGGATGGCCCAGGCATTGCGCCAGGCCAGCGTCTTTGACTTCGCTTCCTCGCCATTGTCCTCGTTGATGGCGAAGGTCTCGGCATTGGTGTGCGGGTCGAGATAGTCCGGGCCCCACTGGCCGATATAGATGTCGTGGGTGCGGGCGCGGTACTTGGTCAGGGTCTGCTTGCCGTCGCCGGGGATGATCTCCAGCTTGACGCCGGCCTGGGCCCAGGTCGCCTGGATCGCCTGCGCGATGTCGGTGATCGGCGCGATCGAGCGGGTGTCCATGGTGACGGTGAAGCCGTTGGCGAGGCCGGCCTTGGCGAGCAGCTCCTTCGCCTTGGCGACGTTGAGCTGGTAGGGCTTGTCCGAGATCGCGCCGAGGAAGCCCTGCGGCAGGAAGGACTCGTGGCCCTTGTAGGTGCCCTCGAGGATGTTCTTCTCGATCGAGGCGTAATCGACCAGCAGCTTCAGCGCCTCGCGAACCTCGGGCTTGGCCAGGTTCGGGTTCTTCTGGTTCAGGCCGAGATAGAGGATGTAGCCCTTGTCGCCCTGAACGATCTTGAGCGCCTCGTTGTTTTTGACCGCCGCGAGCTGGTCCTTGGAGAGGTTGCGGGCGATGTCGACGTCACCCTTCTCGACGAGGAGGCGCTGCGAGGCCGGCTCGGCGACATGGCGCACGACGATGCGCTTGCTCTTCGGCGCGCCCTTCCACCAGGTCTCGTTGGCGTCGAGCGTGTACTGCTCGTTCGGGCGATAGCTGCGAACCTTGTAGGCGCCGGAGCCGGCCGAGTTCAGCTTGAGCCAGCCATTGCCCCAGTCCCCGTCCTTCTCGTTGGCCTTGACCAGCTTCGAGTCGACGATCGCGGCGACGCCGGAGGTCAGGCAGTTGTAGAAGAAGGTCGGCGCGTAGGGCTTCGAGACCGTGATCTGGACGGTGTTCTCGTCGACGGCCTTGACCTTGTCGAGCACGTTCTCGGCGACGAAGCCGAACTGGCGCAGGATGAAGCCCGGCGACTTGTTGAGCGTGACCGCGCGCTGGAAGGAATAGACCACGTCGGCCGCCGTCACCGGGTTGCCCGAGTGGAACTTGACACCTTTGCGCAGCTTGAAGGTGTAGGTCAGGTTGTCAGGGCTGACGGTCCAGCTCTCGGCGAGATCCGGAATTAGCTCGTTGTTCTTGGAAATGTCGATGTTGATCAGCTTGTCGTAGACATTCGCGCCGACCTCGACGCCCGAGAACTCGAAAGCCTCGGCCGGATCGAGCGTGATGATGTCGTCGATCTGCTTGGCCATGACGATCGTGTCCTTCGGCGTCTGCGCGAAGGCCGTCGTCGACATCAGGGCGGCAAAGGCCGAAACCGCCATCAATTTGGCTACGTGACGCATCGGATTCCCCATCATTTCGTGTTGCGCGGGCAATCGCCGCCCGTTGGGCGCTATCTGCAACCAGTCCATCGCGGCTGTCCAGTCGACCAACGGCGATGGAAAGGGCGGATCGGCGCATTTTGCACATCTCTTGAGCAGGGTTGCCGGGCTGTCGCGCCATCCAGGAACAGGCGATGCCTTGCGCACGCCGGTGGCCTCGCTAACCTGACGTTGCAGGCGGCTATCGCCTCAGACTAGGGGGCGAAACTTGGCCATCATCGCCGCGCTGAACCATGTCACGCATTACCGCTATGACCGGCCGGTCACGCTCGGGCCGCAGATCGTGCGCCTGCGGCCGGCGCCGCATTGCCGGGCCGGGATCGAGAGCTATTCGCTGAAGGTGACGCCGGCGCAGCATTTCGTGAACTGGCAGCAGGACCCGGCCGGAAACTGGCTGGCGCGCTATGTCTTCCCGGAGCCCGTGACGGAATTCCGGATCGAGGTCGATGTCGTCACCGAATTATCGATCATCAATCCGTTCGACTTCTTCGTGGAGACGCAGGCCGAGACCTTCCCCTTCGCGTATACGCCTGAGCAGACCGAGGAGCTCGCGCCCTATCTGGTGACGGAGCCGGCCGGGCCGCTGCTCGAAGCCTTCCTCGCCGAACTGCCGCGCGAGCCGGTCAACACGGTCAATTTCATCGTCGATATCAACGCGCGCCTGCAACAGCGTATCGCCTATGGCATCCGCATGGAGCCCGGTGTGCAGGAGCCGGAGCATACGCTCTCGATCGGGTCCGGCTCCTGCCGCGACACGAGCTGGCTTCTGGTCCAGGCGCTCAGGCATCTCGGCCTCGCGGCGCGCTTCGTCTCCGGCTACCTGATCCAGATGAAGGCGGATATCGATCCGCTCGAAGGCCCGCGCGGGACGGACAAGGACTTCACCGACCTGCATGCCTGGGCCGAGGTCTATATCCCCGGCGCCGGCTGGGTCGGGCTCGATCCGACCTCCGGCCTGCTCACCGGCGAGGGTCATCTGCCGCTGGCGGCGACGGCGCATTACCGCGCGGCCGCGCCGGTCTCTGGGCTGGCGAGCTATGCCGAGACGACCTTCGACTTCCAGATGAACGTGACGCGCGTGCATGAGGTGCCGCGCATCACGCTGCCCTTCTCCGATGCGTCCTGGGGCGAGCTCGACGCGCTCGGCGACAAGGTCGAGGCCGATCTCAAGGCCCAGGATGTCCGGCTGACGATGGGTGGCGAGCCGACCTTCGTCTCGATCGACGATCAGACCGGCGCCGAATGGAACATCGCCGCCGTCGGGCCGACCAAGCGGCAACGCGCCGACACGCTGATCCGACGGCTGCGCGAGCGTTTCGCGCCGGGCGGGATGCTGCATTACGGCCAGGGCAAATGGTATCCGGGCGAGAGCCTGCCGCGCTGGGCCTTCGCCCTGTACTGGCGCCGGGACGGCCAGCCGATCTGGCGGAACGCCGATCTCATCGCCCGCGAACCGGAGGCGCAGACCGGCGGCGACCGCGAACTGGAGATCAGCGCCACCATCCGCGATGCCGAGGCCTTGGCGCAGGGGCTCTCCGAGAAGCTTGGCCTCGGCGCCGATTACGTGATGCCGGCCTATGAGGATACCGGCGTCTGGCTGCTCAAGGAGGCGCAGCTTCCCGACAATGTCGATCCGCTCGATTCGCGCCTTTCCGACCCGGAGGAGCGCTCGCGGATGGCGCGGGTCTTCGAGCTCGGGCTCGGCAATCCCCGCGGCTACGTCATTCCCGTGCAGCGCTGGCAGGCCGGCGCCAGCGACCGCCGCTGGCGCTCGGAGAAATGGAAGCTGCGGCGCGGCAAGCTCTTCCTCGTGCCGGGCGACTCGCCGGTCGGCTACCGCTTGCCGCTGGGCTCGCTGCCGGTCGTGCCCAAGGCCGAGTATCCGCATATCCATCCGCAGGACCCGATGGAGCCGCGCCCGCCGCTGGCGGCCGCCGGGCCGGCGGGAGCGAGCTGGACCGATCATCCAGAGGCAAGGCCGGCCGAACCGACCTCCACGGAGGAGCGGCCCGGCCCGGCCCAGATGAGCATCGGGGCGGCCGCTGCATCGGGCCCGGTCCAGGACCGGCGCGAGCAGGAGATCGGCGGCGATCACGTCCGCACCGCGCTCAGCCTCGAAATCCGCGACAACGTGCTCTGCGTCTTCCTGCCTCCGGTCGAGCGGCTGGAGGATTATCTCGACCTCGTCGCCTCGGTCGAAGCGGTGGCGGAGGAGCTCGGCCAGCCCGTGCATATCGAGGGCTATGCACCGCCCTTCGACCCGCGCCTCGATGTGATCAAGGTCACGCCCGATCCCGGCGTGATCGAGGTCAATATCCACCCGGCGACGGACTGGCGCGAGGCGGCGGCGATCACGCAGGGCGTCTACGAGGAGGCGCGGCTGGCGCGACTCTGCGCCGAGAAATTCATGGTCGACGGCCGCCATACCGGCACGGGCGGCGGCAACCATGTCGTGCTCGGCGGCGTGACGCCGGCCGACTCGCCCTTCCTGCGCCGGCCGGACCTTCTGAAGAGCATCATCCTCTACTGGAACCGGCACCCGTCGCTGTCCTACCTGTTCTCCGGCCTGTTCATCGGCCCGACCAGCCAGGCGCCGCGCATCGACGAGGCCCGGCAGGATCAGCTCTACGAGCTGGAGATCGCGCTGGCGCAGGTGCCCAGGCCCGGCGAAGCGCCGATCCCGCTCTGGCTGGTCGACCGATTGTTCCGCAACCTGCTGGTCGACGTTTCCGGCAACACGCACCGTACCGAAATCTGCATCGACAAGCTCTATTCGCCAGATGGCCCGACCGGGCGGCTCGGGCTCGTCGAGTTCCGCGGCTTCGAGATGCCGCCGGATGCGCGGATGTCGCTCGCCCAGCAATTGCTGCTGCGCGCGCTCATCGCCTGGTTCTGGCGCGAACCGCTCGACGGCAAGCTGGTCCGCTGGGGCACCGCCCTGCATGACCGCTTCATGCTGCCGGAAATGGTCTGGCAGGATTTCAAGGATGTGCTCGGCGATCTCCAGCGCGCCGGCTACGCCTTCGATCCCGTCTGGTTCGAGGCACAGGCCGAGTTCCGCTTCCCCTTCTTCGGCAAGGTCGCGCATGGCGGCGTCGAGATCGAGATCCGGCAGGCGCTCGAGCCCTGGCACGTCATGGGCGAGGAAGGCGCGATCGGCGGCACCGTGCGCTATGTCGATTCCTCGATCGAGCGGCTGCAGGTCAAGGCGACCGGGCTGGTGCCGGGCCGCCATCTCGTCACCTGCAACGGAAGGCGGCTGCCGATGACGGCGACCGGGGTCTCGGGCGAGGCGGTCGCGGCGGTGCGCTTCAAGGCGTGGCAGCCGGCCTCGGGCCTGCATCCGACGATCCCCGTGCATGCGCCGCTGACCTTCGACATCGTCGATCTCTGGTCCGGCCGCTCGCTCGGCGGTTGCGTCTACCATGTCGCCCATCCCGGGGGTCGCAATTACGAGACACCCCCGGTCAATTCCTACGAGGCGGAGGCAAGACGGCTCGCGCGTTTCGAGGCGATCGGTCATAGTCCCGGCCCTCTGGCGATTCCGCCGGAGGAACGCAGCGCCGAATTCCCGCTCACGCTGGACCTGAGGCGCCCGACAGGGATTTGACGCGAAGCATGCCGGTGCAGGGCCGCATCCGATCGGGACGCAGCAGGGCCGAGCGGCGCGCGGCGCTGCTCGCCGGCTATCGCCCGCTGCCCGGCGTCTTCGACGAGTTCATCGACGAGAACGGCGAGGTGCGCCCGCATTGGGAGCCGTTCCTCTCGGCCTGGTGCGCGCTGTCGCCTTCGGAGCTGACCCAGCGCTTCGGACTGGCCGACCGGCATGTCCGCGATACCGGCGTCTCCTATCGCGTCCATGGCGATATCGATGAGCGCGACCCGGGCGTCGGCGAGCGGGCCTGGCCGTTGTCCCATGTGCCGCTCGTCATCCCCGAGGCGGAATGGCAGGTGATCGCGGCTGGCGTCACGCAACGCGCCGAACTGCTCTCGACCGTGCTCGACGACATCTACGGGCAAGGCGAGCTGATCGCGGAAGGCCACCTGCCCGCCGCCGTCGTCACCGGCAGCCCCGATTACCTGCGCCCGCTGCACGGCATCAACGGCGGCGGCACGCTCCAGCTCTATGCCGCCGATCTCGGCCGTGGGCCGGACGGGCGCTGGTGGGTGCTGCAGGACCGGACGCAGGCGCCGTCCGGCACCGGCTATGCGCTGGAAAACCGGCTGGCGCTGGCGCGCGCCTTCCCGGACATGTTCCGCAACATGAATATCGAGCGGCTGGCGGCCTTCTTCCAGAGCTTCCGTGCGGGGCTGGTCGCGCGCTCCAAGCGCGTCGAGCCGCGCATCGCCCTGCTGACACCTGGTTCGCTCAACGAAAGCTATTTCGAGCAGGCCTATCTCGCGCGCTATCTCGGCTTCCTCTTGGTCGAGGGCGGCGACCTGCTGATGCGGGAAGGCCGGGTGCATGTGCGCACCATTGCCGGCCTGAAGCGCGCCGACGTGATCTGGCGACGCATCGACGGCGATTTCGCCGACCCGCTGGAGCTCAATTCCGGTTCGGCGCTCGGCGTCGCCGGGCTGGTCGAGGCGGTGCGTCAGGGCCAGGTCCATGTCGCCAACGGGCTCGGCTCCGGCGTCGTCGAGGCGCGCGCGCTGATGGGCTTCCTGCCGGCGCTCGCCCGGCAGGTGCTCGGCCAGGACCTGATTCTGCCGAACATCGCGACCTGGTGGTGCGGCCAGCCGCAGGAGCGCCAGACGGTGCTCGACCGGCTCGGCGAGATGAGCGTCGCGCCGGCCTTCCGAGGCGCCGGCAATGGCGTGGACTCGACGCAGGTCGTCGCCGGGGAATTGCCCGAAGCGGAGCGCGCGGCCCTGCGCGAGCGCATCGAAGCGCGCGGCATGGATTATGTCGGGCAGGAGGTCGTGCGCCTTTCGACCATGCCCGTCTTCCAGAACGGCAGGCTCGAACCGCATCCGATGACGCTGCGCGTCTTCGCCGCCGCGACGCCGGACGGCTGGAAGGTGATGCCCGGCGGCTTCTGCCGCATCTCGGACGAGCCCGATGCGCGCGCGGTCAGCATGCGCAACGGCGTGCGCTCCAGCGATGTCTGGGTCACCTCGGAAGAGCCGGTCGCGCAGGTCAGCCTGCTGCCGACGCCGGACCGGATCAGCATCCGCCGCGTCACCGGCACATTGCCGAGCCGTGCCGCCGACAACCTGTTCTGGCTCGGGCGCTATCTGGAGCGTGGCGAGGCGATCCTGCGGCTCGTGCGCGCCCTGCTCGGCCGACTGATCGATCCGGACCCGGCGCCGGGGCGCAACGACACCGTGCGCCAGCTCGCCGGCATGCTCGTTGCTTGGGGCGCAGCTCCGGGCGGGCAGGAGAAGCGGACGCCGGCGGCGCAGGCCTATGCCGCGATCTACAGCCTCGACGATTACGGCTCCGCTGCCGCATCGCTGCGCGAGGCACGGCGCACGGCCTCGGTCATCCGCGAACGCCTCTCCGTCGATGCCTGGCGGCTGTTCGGCGACCTGCAGCATCAGCTCGATCCCGAGGAAGGCCGCAAGCCGAGCGAGGGCGAGACCTATGAAATCGCCGACCGGGCGCTGAAATCGCTCGCCGCCTTCTCCGGCCTCGGCCAGGAGAACATGGTGCGCGGCAATGGCTGGCGCTTCCTCGATATCGGCAGGCGGTTGGAGCGCGGCATCGCGACCTGCCGTTTCGCCCGGCAACTCGCGGACAGCAACGCCTCCGGCGACAACCTCGACGCCCTGCTCGACCTGACGGATTCGCAGATCACCTATCGCTCGCGCTACCTGCTCGGCGCCAGCCTGCAGCCGGTGCTCGATCTCGTCATGCTCGACCCCTACAATCCGCGCTCGGTCGCCTTCCAGGTCGAGCGGCTCGACACCGAGATCGCCAACCTGCCGACGCTCTCCGATGACGGCATGCTGGAGGCGCCGCGCCGGCTGGTGCTGCGGCTGGCGGCCGATTGCCGGACGATGGAGGCGAGCCGGCTCGACCGGACCAGCATCCTGCTGTTCGAGCAGTTGCTGATGGGGCTCTCGGGCGCGATCGCCGACCGCTATTTCCTGCAGAACAGCGGCCCCGAAGGCTCGCGGATGACGAGCATCGCGTGATCTACGAGCTACGCCACGTCACCACCTACGGCTATAGCCGGCCGGTGCCCTTTTCGCGCTGCATCCTGCGCTTGCTGCCGCGCGACGGCAGCGGCCAGCGCGTGCTGAAGAGTGAATTGCTGATCACGCCCCGCCCGGCCGAGCGCAATGACGGGCTCTGCTTCTTCGGCAACCACATGACCACGATCACGATCACCAAGCCGCATCGCGAGCTGAAGCTGGAGATGCGGGCGCGGATCGAGGTCGACCGGCCGCCGCCGCCCCATGCCGGGCTGACGCGAAACTGGGAAGATGTCGCGGCGCTGGCGCTCGACTCCCGGAGCCTCGCACCGGATTCGCCGGCGCATCACCTCTATCCCAGCCGGCTCGTGCCGCATGTTCCCGCCGTGATCGACTATGCCCGGTCGAGCTTTTCAGCCGGCCGGCCGGTGCTGGAGGCGGCCTGCGACCTGATGGCCCGGATCAGGCGCGACTTCACCTACGATCCCGAGGCGACCGAGGTGACGACGCCGCTGGCCGAGGCTTTCGCCCAGCGCCACGGCGTCTGCCAGGATTTCGCGCATATCATGATCGCCGGCCTCAGGGGGCTCGGCCTGCCGGCGGCCTATGTCTCCGGCTATATCCGCACCATCCCGCCGCCGGGCCAGAAGCGGCTCGAAGGCGCCGATGCCAGCCATGCCTGGGCGATGCTGTGGTGCGGGCCGGAGATCGGCTGGGTCGGGCTCGACCCGACCAATGACCTGATCGTCGCGGACGACCATATCGTCACCGCCTTCGGCCGCGACTATGCCGATGTCGCCCCGCTCGACGGCGTGGTGATCGGGCCGGGCACGCAGAAGGTCGGCGTCGCCGTGGACGTGGTCCCGGTCGGCTGAGCCTCAGGCCGCCGTTTCCGCTGCCTGTGGCTGCGGCGAACGGGCATGCGCCTCGCCCCAGCTCTTCAGCGCCAGGATCACCGGCTCCAGCGTCCGCCCCTTGACCGACAGGCTGTATTCCACGCGCGGCGGCACTTCCGGATAGACCACGCGAACGATCAGGCCGTCCGCCTCCAGCTCGCGCAACTGCGTGGTCAGCATGCGCTGGGTGACGCCGGGAATGCGCCGGCGGATTTCGTTGAAGCGCAGCGTGCCGCCCATCAGGTGATAGAGCGCGATGCCCTTCCACTTGCCGCCGATCAGGCCGAGCGCCGCCTCGACGGGGCAGCCGGCCGAGCAATAGGGCTCCTGGAAGCGCGGCGGCATGACAGTATCCTTTTCGACACTATAAGCTGAAATTGTGCGTTCTTGCGCCTTCTGAAGGTTATGCGCATCTCGGCTGCATCGCAATGCAGGAGAGACGCCATGCGCGCCGTCGGATACCGCCAGTCGCAACCCATCGCCGCCGAGACCAGCCTGATCGACCTCGGCCTGCCCGAGCCGAAGGCCACCGGCCGCGACCTGCTGGTCGAGGTCAAGGCCGTCTCGGTCAACCCGGTCGATACCAAGATCCGCGTCCGCAGCCAGCCGGCGGAAGGTCAGGCGAGCGTGCTCGGCTGGGATGCGGCCGGCATCGTCAAGGCGGTGGGGCCGGAGGTGATCGGCTTCAAGCCGGGCGATGCCGTGTTCTATGCCGGAGCCATCGACCGGCCGGGCTCGAATGCGGAATTCCACCTCGTCGACGAACGCATCGTCGGGCCGAAGCCGAAGAGCCTCGGCTTCGCGGAGGCTGCCGCCCTGCCGCTGACCGCCATCACCGCCTGGGAGATGCTGTTCGACCGGCTCGACATCCGCAAGCCCGTGCCGGGCGCGGCGCATGCGCTGCTGATCATCGGCGGCGCGGGCGGCGTCGGCTCCATCGCGATCCAGCTCGCGCGCCAGCTCGGCGACGTCACGGTGATCGCGACCGCCTCACGGCCGGAGACCCGCGCCTGGGCGCTGGAGCTCGGCGTGCATCATGTCATCGACCACACCAGGCCGCTGGCCGAGCAGGTCGCCGCACTCGGCATCGGTGCGCCGGCCTTCGTGTTCTCGACGACCCATACCGACACTCATCTGGAGGGCATCGTCGAACTCATGGCGCCGCAGGGCCGGTTCGGCCTGATCGACGACCCGAAGGTGCTCGACGCCAATCCGCTGAAGCGCAAGAGCCTGTCGCTGCACTGGGAGCTGATGTTCACCCGCTCGCTGTTCCACACCGCCGACATGGGCGAGCAGGGCAAGCTTCTGGCGGAGGTCTCGCGGCTCGTCGACGAAGGCAAGGTTCGCACGACGCTGGCCGAGCATTTCGGCACGATCAGCGCCAGCAATCTCAAGCGGGCGCATGCGCTGATCGAGAGCAACCGCGCCAAGGGCAAGATCGTGCTGGAAGGGTTCTGAACGAAAAGGGCCGCGCCTTCCGGCGCGGCCCTTCAACCCGCTTCGGTTCCGAGCTGATCACGCCAGCGTATAGGCCGTCTTGACCGTGGTGTAGAACTCCTTGGCGTAGGCGCCCTGCTCGCGCGGGCCGTAGCTGGAGCCCTTCCGGCCGCCGAACGGCACGTGATAATCGACGCCCGCCGTCGGCAGGTTGACCATCACCATGCCGGCCTCGCTGTTGCGCTTGAAATGCGTCGCATGCTTGAGCGAGGTCGTGCAGATACCCGAGGAGAGGCCGAACTCGGTGTCGTTCGCGACCGCCAGCGCCTCGTCATAATCCTTGACGCGGACGATGTTGGCGACCGGCCCGAAGACCTCCTCGCGCGAAATGCGCATGGCATTGGTCGTCTCGGTGAAGAGCGCCGGCGCAAGGTAGAAGCCGGGGGTGTCGCGCTTCAGCAGTTCGCCGCCGAAGACCAGCTTGCCGCCCTCGTCCTTGGCGATCTGGATGTATTTCAGGTCCTGATCGAGCTGGCTCTGGTCGACGACCGGGCCGATATGGGTGCCGGCCTTCAGAGCATCGTCGACGACGACGGTCTTGAGGCGCTCGATGCAGGCCTCGACGAACCTGTCGTGGATGCCGGCCTGGACAATCAGGCGCGAGGAGGCCGTGCAGCGCTGGCCGGTCGAGAAGAAGGCACCGTTGACGGCCACCTCGACGGCGACCTTGAGGTCGGCGTCGTCGAGCACGACGAGCGGATTCTTGCCGCCCATCTCGAGCTGGACCTTCTTCATCGGGTTGCCGGCGATGCAGGCCGCCGCGACCTTGCGGCCGGTGCCGACCGAGCCGGTGAAGGAGATTGCGGAGACGTCCTTGTGCTCGAGCAGCGCCTGGCCGACGACCGAGCCGCGGCCCATGACGAGGTTGAGCGCACCCTTGGGCAGGCCGGCGCGCTGCAGGATGTCGACCAGCGCCCAGGCCGAGCCCGGCACGAGATCGGCGGGCTTCAGGACGACGCAATTGCCCCAGGCGAGCGCCGGGGCGATCTTCCAGGCGGGGATCGCGATCGGGAAGTTCCAGGGCGTGATCATGCCGACGATGCCGACCGCCTCGCGGGTGATCTCGACGCCGACGCCGGGGCGCACGGACGGAACCATCTCGCCGCCGAGGCGCAGGCATTCACCGGCGAAGAAGGCGAAGACCTGGCCGGCGCGAGTCGCCTCGCCGATGCCCTCGCCAAGGGTCTTGCCCTCCTCGCGCGAAAGCAGGCGGCCAAGCTCGTCCTTGCGGGCGAGGATTTCGTCGGAGGCCTTCTTCAGGATGTCGTAGCGCTCCTGCGGGGTGGAGCGGCTCCAGCCCGGGAAGGCAGCCTTGGCGGCGGCGACCGCGTTGTTCAGGTCCTCGACCGAGCCCTGCACATACTCGCCGACCACGTCATTGGTGTTCGAGGGATTGATGTTGCGCGAGGCATTGGCCCCACCGGCCCATTCGCCGGCGATGAGGTTCTTGAAAGGCGCGTTCATCTCGTTCTCCCACGACACAGGTTCGTGGTTCGGGTGTTAGCGCCTTTGGACCGTCAAGGCCAATACCCCTTGGTCAATCGGCGACCCATCGGCGCTATTTTGCTACCTTTGGTTGCTGCGCCGCTATTTTTCCTTGATCGACAACCCGTTCTTGCCGACCGAAATCTCGATCCCGTCCGGCTGCTTCTTCTCCTGATAGAGTGAGTAGCCGGTCACGGTGAGGGCCGCGACGAGGATGAGGACCAGCACGGCCAGGAGATTACGCGATAGAGCCATGGACAATTCCCGATGATGGCGGCCGGGCCGCGAGCCCATACCCAACGCCGGGCCGGTCGCGATGTTCCAGCGAGAGCCGGGAACGTTGCCTGCCACGCGGCGTTGGCATGACGCACAGGCCGGTTTCCATGCGGGGCCGGCCGTGACAGGATCGCACCGGCAGGAGGTTGCCATGCCAGACACCGAACTGCAGGATCGCATCTGGAACGCGCTGGCGGCGCACCCGGTCTACATGGTTTCACTCGTCAGCGATGGCGATATTAGGACCCGGCCGATGTCCGGCCATCTCGACCGCGACCATCACCGCCTGCTCTTTATCACGCACCGGCATACCGGCATCATCGGGGCGGCGCTGCGCTCGCCCTCCGTCAGCGTTGCGATCAGCCATGAGGACCGCAATTTCTACGCGGCGATCTCCTGCTCGGCCTCGGAAGTCCCGGGCCGCGAGACGCTGCGGCAGGTCTGGACGCCGATGGCGAGCGCCTGGTTTCCGAACGGCCCCGACGATCCCGACGCGACGCTGCTCGCGCTGACGCCGACATCGGCCGAGATCTGGGACGGGCCGTCGAGCAGCGTGCTCGTCGCCTTCAAGCTGGCAACGGCCAAGATTCTCGGGCGCACGCCCGATCTCGGCGTCAACGCCACGATCGACATGCGCTGAGCCCCGATCGGCTCAGGCCGGATCGGATTCGGCCATCCGGCGGCCGAGCCAGGCCGTGGCGACACTCGACCAGACGATGCCGAGGGCCCAGCCACCGAGCACGTCGGACGGCCAGTGCACGCCGAGATAGATGCGGCTGAGCCCGATCAGGCCGACCATGACCACGGCCATGACCATGCAGAAGCGCGCGATATCGGCCCGCCGCGAGGCGAGACCGACGAAGCCGGCAATGGTCAGCAGCGTCACGGCCGAGAGGAAGGCATGGCCGCTGGGAAAGCTCGCGGTGAAGGTCAGGGCGGCATGCTCGACGATATCCGGCCGCTCGCGGGCGATCGCGATCTTCAGGCCGGTGCTCGCCAGAAATGCGGCGACGAGGCTGACGACGAGGCCGATCGCGAGATGGCGATAGCCGCAGAGCCAGAGCGCCAGCGTCGCCGTCAGCGCCATGAAGAACAGGCCGATGAAGCTGCCGAGCGCGGTCATGTCGCGCACGGCCTCCTGGAACCAGGCCGGCCCGAGCGGGACCGCCGGATTGGCCGCGTCGCGGAACAGCATGATCAGCGTCGTATCGAGGGAGAAGCTGCGCCCGGAGACGATCAGCAGCGCGAGCCCGAGGAAGACCAGAGCGGCGGCAGCGGGAACCAGGATACGAGGCTGGTACAAGAAAGGCGGTCTCCGGGAGGGATCGGGCGAAAGATTACCGGCACGGGGCGCTGTCGAACAGGCGGCGTTCTGCCGCCGCGATCCGGCCGCGTTCAATGGCTGGCGGGGCGCGCGGCGATGACCCGCAACGCCTTGGGCAGCAAGCCGTAGCTCAGCGTCCCCGCCTTGCGCTCGACCTCGCCGTCGAAGGTGATGTGGCCGCGCCGCTTGTCGCGCCGGATCATCGTCACCGCATCGCCGGTGAAAGAGGTCAGGTTATGCGAGTCGCGCCAGTGACCCGACACCACCGAAAGCGCCGCCTTGCTGCGCGAATAGAGCCCGCCGGCATTGAGCACATGGACCTCGAAGAGGCCGTCGTCGAGCCGGGGACGACGCCAGTCCGCACCCTCGAAACGGTTGACAGTGACCAACACGGCATCGGCCTCGACGATGCGATGGTCGTCGCCAACGGTGATGTCGAGCATGACCGGACGGGTGAAGAGGATCGAGCGCGTCGCGGCGATGCCGAAGGCGGCGGCGCGGCTGAAGGGGAAGCGGCGGCGGGCATATTCGCGCTCGCGCGCCATCAGGCTGAAAAAGCCCATGCCGGAGAGCGAGTGGAACAGCCGGTCGTTGACCCGGCCGACATCCATCTCGACCGGCTCGCCCCGGCAGAGCGCCGCGACCTGCTGCTCGAGCGTGCCGAACAGGCCGAGATCGCGGCCGAGCACGTTGACCGTGCCCATCGGCAGGATGCCGATCGGGCGATCGGCCTGGATCAGGACCGGCAGCGCGCCGTTGATCGTGCCGTCGCCGCCGGCCAGGACCGGCAGCGCATGCTTGTCCTCGATCGCGAGCGAGAGCGCGTCGTCGATCTCGCGCGGCGGAACGAGGCGGACATCCACGCCGCAGCCATGGTTGGCGAAGGCTGCTTCCAGCCGCGCCGCAAAGGCATCGGCGCCGGCTTCGAGAACCGTTCCGGCGCGGGCATTGACAACGATCGTGTAGCGCATGGTGCTGGCGTAGATATGTGGCGCTCGACCAGGCGCAAGGGCGCTTACGCGGCGGCCGGGCGCGCGTCGAACTGTTCCGGCATCGGCGGCATCAGCGGCATGGGCACGTCCTCGACCTCCTCGGTGACGACCTCGAAGCGCTGCAGAGTGTGCGTCCCGAAGGAGCTGATCATCGCGACATCGGTCGCGTCGCGACCACGCGCGATGACGACGCGGCCGATGCGCGGTTCGTTGTGCCGGGCATCGAAGGTGTACCAGCGCCCGCCGAGGAAGACCTCGAACCAGGCGTTGAAATCCATCGGCGCGGGATTGGCGGGCACGCCGATATCGCCGAGATAGCCGTTGCAGTAGCGCGCCGGGATGTTCATGCAGCGGCAGAGCGCGACGGCGAGATGCGCGAAATCGCGGCAGACGCCGATCCGCTCCTCGAAAGCCTCGGCGGCGGTGCGGGTATTGCGGGCGAAATGATAGCCGAAGGTCAGGTGATTGTGGACGAAGTCGACGATCGCCTGCACGCGCGACCAGCCCGGCTGGACCTGCCCGAACAGGCTCCAGGCCTGATCGTAGAGCTTGTCGGTCTCGCAATAGCGGCTGCCGAGCAGGTAGACGAGGGCCGAGTCGGGCAGGCGCGAGGGCGAGACCTCGCGAGCGGACGGATTGACGATGTCGGGCTCGCCGGAATCGTGGACGATCCCCTCCGATTCCAGGCGGATGCCGCCGGCGGGCGCAACCATGCGACGGCGAATATTGCCGAAGGCGTCGAGGTCCTGCGTCATCGCGATCCCGATGGAGGGATCGGCGAGCGCGGTCAGCTTCATCTCGTCCGGCGTCGTCAGATCGTGCCGGCGCGACGGGTGCACGTCGAGCAGCGTGATCAAGGGCATGTCATGGGCACAGACCAGCTCGATCCGATAGCCGTAGCGGATGCGCATCTCGCCTTCTCCTGATTGAGGGCCGGGACCGCTGCGCGAACTCGCCGCTGCGGATCATCGGGTGTCGTGATCCCCCGGCGGATAGACGCGCGAAGGGGCCCTGCTGTTCCCGCGCATCTGCGAAAATGAAGCTTGAGCACCCGCTCAGCCCTCATCCTGAGGAGCAGCCGGAGGCTGCGTCTCGAAGGATGATCCAGGAGGCTCCGGAAGCATCTGGAGCATCCTTCGAGACGGCCCTTACGGGCCTCCTCAGGATAAGGGCTCGCGGAGTTAGCGTTTGTGCTCCGGCGGACACCCCAAAAAGAAGATGCGGGCCTTTCGGCCCGCATCCCGCCGCCACGACGGTTCGGCTGGGGGGATAGCAACCGCCGCGACCTGCGCCCTGATCGTTTCCGCGCTTCCCCGAAACGCGGAAACGATTCAAATCTTTGATTGATCGCGTTTCTTCGCGCCAACCGTCGCGGCTACATCATCCAGTAGGGCATCGTGCCGTAGTAGTCGTGGACGCGCTTGCCATAGGCCTTGTCGTCCCAGTCAGGCTCGCCCTCGCTGTCGTACATCGGCGCGGCCTCGAGCTGCTCCTTGGTGAGCGGCACGACATAGCCGCCGCGCTGCGTGTCGTAGTCGAGCACGCTCCACGGGATCGGGTGGTATTTCTCGCCCAGCCCGAGGAAGCCACCGAAGGACATGATCGCGTAGGCGACCTTGCCGGTCAGCTTGTCGAGCATCACGTCGTAGATCTCGCCGAGATGGTCGCCGGCCGTGTTGTAGACATCGGTTCCGGCGACGCGGGCACCCGCGATCAGCGGGTTGGCTGTCGCAGCGGCGGTCATGGGAACATCGGTCATCATCTTCCCCCTTGTTTCGCGATGGGATGCCGGAGAAAGCGCCCTCCGGCGGGACTTGTCTCTCCAACCGGCGCTGCGGCGATAGGTTCCGGTCAGCCGCGAATTTTCGCGGCCTTTGTGCCGACACAAAGCCCTCTCCAAAGTTGAAGACCGATGGAAGACGCCGATGGCGACCTGTCGCCCGGCGGAACCTTCGTCGCCCAACGCTGTTTGGTGCTTCGAGCGACCTGCCATCTCACGGAAGAGAGAGATCATGATCATCAAGAAGCTGCTGCTCGTCGCGGCGCTCGGCGCAGCACTGGGCGCCTGTACCGCCCGCGAACAGAATGCCGGCACGGGTGCGCTGATCGGCGCTGGCGCCGGCGCCATTATCGGCGGCGCCGCTACGGGGCGTGCCGGCGGCGCGCTGGCAGGTGCTGCCATCGGCGGCGCGAGCGGCGCGATCATCGGCGGCGCGGCGACGCGTCAGAGCTGCTACGGGCGCGACGAATGGGGCCGCCGTTACGTCTACGACTGCTGAGGCAGCATCCCATCCCAATGAAGGCCCGCCCCACTGGCGGGTCTTTTCTTTTGCACAGATTGCGGGACGCCCCTGCCCTCAGGCGGCGCCGTACGGCCCGAAACGCCCGACGAAGCGATGGCGGAAGCCGGGATAGAGCAGGCGCACGGCCGTGACCGGCTGCGACTGGTTCCAGGTCCGGCGCTCGACCAGCAGGCAGGGCTCGCCCTCGGCGATCTCCAGCAGGGCGGCCTGCTCTTCACCCGCCCCGATCGCGCTGATCGCATGCTCGGCTTGCGACCAGAGGCTGTGCTGCAAGAGCCAGTCGCCCGGCGGGGTCTCGGCGAAATCCTCGTCCGCGAGCCCGTTAACACCGGCCGCGTGGATGACGCGTTCCTCCAGCACATGCGGCTTGCCGTCGGCGCGGTGCAGCACGATGAGATGCGCGACCTTGTCCGAGCGCTTGAGTCCGAAAAGCTCGGCGACCTCGGGCGAAGGCCGGCCATCGGTGCGCGCCAGCACCTCATAGGCATAAGCCTGGCCGAGCTGGCGCACCTCTTCCGGGATCGAGAGGATGTCGAGCATGGCGTGGCTCGCCGGCGGGGTCGCGACCACCGTTCCCGAACGGCGGCGGCGGACGATCAAGCCCTCGCGGGCGAGCTGCACAAGCGCCCGATGCACAGTCATGCGCGAGGCGCCGAGCTGCTCCATCAGGGCATGCTCGGGCGGCACGCTGGTGCCCGGCGGCCATTCCCCGCTGACAACGAGATCGCGGATCGCCCGCCGGATCTGGTCATAGACCGGCCCGGCGCCGTCCAGTTTCACCGCGTCGAGCCGGGTTTCCGTCATCGTCGTCCCTGGTTAGTCCGTCGCGAGCAGGCGTCGCATCACGCCGGCAAAGCGCGCGCGCACCGAATCGCGGGCGGCATGCCGCCCCTCGGCCACCACCCTCCTGCCACCGACGACGACATCGCGCAAAGGCATGGCGTTGGCGGCGAAGATCGCGCTGTCGATGGCCTCAGCGCCGGAGCGGCCGACAAGCGCCGGATGATCGATGTCGAGCGTGATGAAATCGGCGCGGTGGCCCGGCGCGATGGCGCCAATGGCGCGGCCGCAGGCGCGGGCACCGCCAGCACAGGCAGCCTGCCAGAGCGCGAGGCCGGTCGAAGCCTTCTCTTCCGCGAAGAGCGCGCGGCGACGATCACGCAGGCGCTGCGAGTATTCGAGCTGGCGCAGTTCGGAGCCGGCATCGATCTGGATGTTGGAATCGCTGCCGACACCATAGGCGCCGCCGGACTGCGCATAGCGGATGCCGTCGAAGATGCCATCGCCGAGGCTGGACTCCGTGATCGGGCACAGGCCCGCGACCGCGCCGCTGCGGGCGATGCCGTCACGCTCGGCGTCGGTCAGATGCGTCGCGTGGATCAGGCACCAGCGCTTATCGAGCGGGATCGTGTCCATCAGCAGTTCGACCGGGCGCTTGCCGGTGATCTTCAGGCTCGCCTCGACCTCCGGCACCTGCTCGGCGACATGGATATGGACGGGATCGTTCGGGCGCAGCGACGAGACCCAGCCGAGATCGTCGAGCGCGACGGCGCGCAACGAATGCGGGGCGACGCCGAGCCGCGCGTCCGGCAGGTCGCGGATCGCGGCGAGGCTGCCCTCCAGCAGGCGCTGATAGGCGTCACGCTCGTTGACGAAGCGGCGCTGGCCATGGACCGAGGGCGCCTGGCCGAAATTGCCGAAGCGATAGAGCACCGGCAGCAGAGTGAGGCCGAGGCCGGTTTCCTGCGCGGCAGAGGCGATCGCCTGCCCCATCGTCGCGATATTCGCGTAGGCGCGTCCATCCTTGTCGTGATGGAGATAGTGGAACTCGGCGAGCGCGGTGAACCCGCCTTCCAGCATCTCGACGAAGGCCTGCGCGGCGATCGCCTGCACATCATCGGGATCGAGCCGGTCGAGGAAGCGATACATCACCTCGCGCCAGGTCCAGAAGGAATCCTCCGGCGCGCCGCGGCGCTCGGACAAGCCGGCCATGCCGCGCTGGAAGGCGTGGCTGTGCAGGTTCGGCATGCCGGGCAAGGCGATTCCGGCGAAGCTGTTTTGATCCCCCGCCGGCTTCACCCCTGCTTCGACGGATGTGATCGTGCCGTCGACAACGGTCAGCTTCACATCGCTGGCAAAACCTTCGGGCAGAAGAGCCTCGGCCAGATGCAGGGTCTCGGTCACCGTTTCGCTCCGTCGCTCATTGGCGTTTAATTGCATATGCAAATAACACTTGCTATTTGCATATGCAATTAGATATCATGGCTTCAATTCAAAGAGTAGCGGGAGGACGCACGGTGGCGAAAGCGCCTGGTGAGACGATTGTCTGCGACAAGCTCTGGACGAATGCGCGATTGGCAACGATGTCGCCTGCGGTCGATGCGCCCTATGGTGCGATCGAGGGCGGCGTCATCGCCGCCCGTGACGGCCGCATCGTCTATGCCGGCCCGCGCAGCGCGGCGCCGGCCTTCCAGGCCGCCGAGACCATCGATTGCGCCGGCCGCTGGATCACGCCCGGCCTGATCGATTGCCACACCCATCTCGTCTATGGCGGCGACCGGGCGCATGAGTTCGAATTGCGTCTTCAGGGCGCGACCTATGAGGAGATCGCACGGGCCGGCGGCGGCATCCTTTCCACCGTCAAGGCGACGCGCGAAGCGAGCGAGGACACGCTCTTCGCTTCCGCCGATAAGCGCCTCGCGGCGCTGATGGCCGAAGGCGTCACCACCGTCGAGATCAAGTCAGGCTACGGGCTGGAGCAGCAGGCGGAACTCAAGCAGTTGCGCGTCGCGCGCCGCATCGGCCGCGAGCGGCCGGTCACCGTGCGCACCACCTTCCTCGGCGCCCATGCCGTGCCGCCGGAATACAAGGGTCGCTCGGGCGACTACACCGCGCTCGTCTCCGGGCCGCTGCTCGATGCCGTCGCGACTGAGGGACTGGCCGATGCGGTCGACGTCTTCTGCGAGGGCATCGCCTTCTCGCCGGACGAGACCAGGGCCGTGTTCGAGGCCGCCAAGACCAAGGGCCTCGCGATCAAGGTCCATGCCGAGCAGCTCTCCAACCTGCATGGCGCCAAGCTCGCCGCCGAGATGGGCGCGCTGTCCGCCGACCATCTCGAATATCTCGACGAGGATGGCGTCATCGCGATGGCCAAGGCCGGCACGGTCGCGGTCGTGCTGCCCGGCGCCTTCTATTTCCTGCGCGAGACGCAGAAGCCGCCGATCGAATTGATGCGCAAGCATGGCGCGGCGATCGCGCTCGCGACCGACGCCAATCCCGGCTCCTCGCCCCTGACCTCGCCTTTGCTCGTGCTCAATATGGCCTGCACGCTCTTCCGCATGACGCCGGAAGAGGCGCTGGCCGGCCTCACCCGCCATGCCGCCAAGGCCCTCGGCCTCCAGGACGAGGTCGGCACGCTGGAAGCCGGCAAGCGTTGCGATCTCGCGATCTGGGAGATCGAGCGTCCCGCAGAACTCGCCTACCGCATCGGTTTCAATCCCCTTCACACCCGCATCTGGAACGGACAATGACCACGGTTTCGCTGAACCCGGGCGCAGCCCACCTCACCGACTGGCGCGCGATCCTCGACGGCGCCGTTGCCTCGCTCGGCGGCGAGAGCGCCAAGAACATCGCCTCCGGCCAGAAGATCGTCGAGGAGATCGTCGCCGCCGGCACGGTGACCTACGGCGTCAATACCGGCTTCGGGAAGCTCGCCAGCGTGCGCATCGCCGATGCCGATCTCGCCAAGCTCCAGAGCAACCTGATCGTCTCGCATGCGGTCGGCACCGGCCCTGCCCTGCCTGACGGCGTCGTCCGCCTGCTGCTGGCGATGAAGGCCGCGAGCCTGGCGCGCGGCGCCTCCGGCGTGCGCCCCGTCGTGATCGAGGCGCTGACCAATGCGCTCAAGGCCGATGCCCTGCCGGTGATCCCCGCCAAGGGCTCGGTCGGCGCCTCCGGCGACCTCGCCCCGCTCGCCCATATGACCGCGGCCCTGATGGGCTACGGCGAGATCCGCCTGAAGGGCGAGACCCTGCCGGCCGCCGAGGCGCTGAAGCGCGCGGGTCTTAGCACCCTCGCGCTCGGCGCCAAGGAAGGCCTCGCGCTGATCAACGGCACGCAGGTCTCGACCACGCTCGCCATGACCGGGCTAGCCGCCATCGCTCGCGTCTTCGACGCCGCGCTCGTCGCCGGCGCGCTCTCGGTCGATGCGCTGAAGGGCTCCGACACCCCGTTCGATCCGCGCATCCAGAGCCTGCGCGGCCAGCCCGGCCAGATCAAGGTCGCCAAGATCCTGCTCGACCTGATCGCCGGCAGCGCCATCCGCGAGAGCCATCGCCATGGCGATACGAAGGTGCAGGATCCCTACTCCCTGCGCTGCCAGCCGCAAGTGATGGGCGCCGTGCGCGACCTCATCGGCAATGCCGCCGCGACGCTCTCGATCGAGGCCAACGCCGTCACCGACAACCCGCTGGTGCTCGGCCCCGGCGAGATCGTCTCGGGCGGCAATTTCCACGCCGAGCCGGTTGCCTTTGCCGCCGACATCCTGGCGATGGCCGTCTGCGAGATCGGCAATCTCTCCGAGCGGCGCATGGCGCTGCTGGTCGACCCCGTGATGAGCGGCCTGCCGCCCTTCCTCGCCCGCGACGCCGGCCTGAACTCGGGCTTCATGATCGCGCAGGTCACCGCTGCCGCTCTCGCTTCCGAGAACAAGCAGAAGGCCTACCCCGCTTCGGTCGACACCATCCCGACCTCGGCCAACCAGGAAGACCATGTCTCGATGGCGACGCATGGCGCCTTCCGCCTGATCGACATGGCGAAGAATGCCGCCAGCGTCATCGGCGTCGAATTGATGGCCGCGGCGGAAGCGATCGAGCATCACCGCCCGCTCAAGACCAGCCCGCGCCTGGAGCCGGTGCTCGCCCTGCTGCGCAGCAAGATCGCGCCGCTGACCGAGGATCGCTATCTCGCGCCCGATCTGGCGGCCGCGACCGAGTTCGTGCTCTCCGGCGCCGTCGGCAAGGCGGCGGGCCTCGACAGCTTCGCCGAGTGCAGCGCATGAGCGCCGAGATCGTCACGGTCACGCGGGGCTCGTCCCCGCTGATCCTCTCGATGCCGCATCCCGGCACCGGCGTTCCGCCGGAGGTCGCGGCGCAGCTCAACGCGCGTGGCAAGCTGGTCGAGGATACCGACTGGCATATGCGCCAGCTCTACAGCTTCGCCGCGCCTTTCCAGCCGACCATCGTCGAGGCGCAGCTCTCGCGCTTCGTCATCGACCTCAACCGCGACCCGGCCGGCGTCTCGCTCTATCCGGGCCAGGCGACGACCGAGCTCGTGCCGACCACGACCTTCGACGGCGCGCCGATCTGGCAGACCGCACCCGACGCGAGCGAGATCGAACGGCGCAAGGCAGCCTATTTCCAGCCCTATCACACCGCGCTCGCCTCCGAGATCGAACGGGTCAAGGCCGAGCACGGCTATTGCGTGCTCTGGGACTGCCACTCGATCAAGTCGGTGATCCCGCGCCTGTTCGAGGGCACGCTGCCGACGCTGAATCTCGGCACCAATTCCGGCCAGAGCTGCGCCGCCAGTGTCGAGGGCAGCGCTATCGCCGCGATGGCCGGGCATCCCTTCACGCAGATCGCCAATGGCCGCTTCAAGGGCGGCTGGATCACGCGCCATTACGGGCGCCCCGCCGAGCGCGTTCACGCGCTCCAGATGGAAATCGCGCTCTCGGCCTATCTCTCCGAGGAGAACGCGCCCTGGACCTTCGACGCACCGAAGGCCGCCGCCTTGCAAACCGCCTTGTCAGCCATCATCGCCGCCGCCCTGGACGCGGCCAAGACTCTCGCACGGAGCCATTCATGACTCGCCTGGACAATACCCGCGTCATCCGCCCCGCCACCGGCACCGAGCTCAGCGCCAAGAGCTGGCTGACGGAAGCGCCGCTGCGCATGCTGATGAACAACCTGCATCCGGACGTCGCCGAGAACCCGCAGGAGCTCGTGGTCTATGGCGGCATCGGCCGCGCCGCCCGCTCCTGGGAGGATTTCGACCGCATCGTCGCGACGCTGCGCCAGCTCGAGGCCGACGAGACCCTGCTCGTCCAGTCCGGCAAGCCGGTCGGCGTGTTCCGCACCCACAAGGATGCGCCGCGCGTCCTGATCGCCAACTCGAACCTCGTGCCGCACTGGGCCAACTGGGATCATTTCAACGAGCTCGATAAGAAGGGGCTCGCAATGTACGGCCAGATGACGGCCGGCTCCTGGATCTATATCGGCACCCAGGGCATCGTGCAGGGCACCTACGAGACCTTCGTCGAGGCCGGCCGCCAGCATTACGGCGGCAGCCTCAAGGGCAAGTGGGTCCTGACCGGCGGCCTCGGCGGCATGGGCGGCGCCCAGCCTCTGGCCGCGGTGATGGCCGGCGCCTCCTGCCTCGCCGTCGAGTGCAACCCGGACTCGATCGATTTCCGCCTGCGCACCCGCTATCTCGACGAGAAGGCCGAGACGCTCGACGAGGCGCTGGAGATGATCGCCCGCTGGACCAAGAACGGCGAGGCGAAATCGGTCGGCCTGCTCGGCAACTGCGCCGAAATCCTGCCCGAGATGGTTCGCCGCGGCATCCGCCCCGACATGGTGACCGACCAGACCTCGGCGCATGACCCGATCAACGGCTACCTGCCGAAGGGCTGGACCATGGGCCAGTGGAAGCAGGCGCGCGAGGCCAATCCGAAATCGGTCGAGACCGCGGCGCGCGCCTCGATGCGCGAGCATGTCGAGGCGATGATCGCCTTCCAGGACATGGGCATCCCGACCTTCGACTACGGCAACAACATCCGCCAGGTCGCCAAGGAAGAAGGCCTCGAGAACGCCTTCGCCTTCCCGGGCTTCGTGCCGGCCTATATCCGCCCGCTGTTCTGCCGCGGCATCGGCCCGTTCCGCTGGGCTGCCCTCTCGGGCGATCCGGAGGACATCTACAAGACCGACGCCAAGGTGAAGGAGCTGCTGCCCGACAACAAGCACCTGCATAACTGGCTCGACATGGCGCGCGAGCGCATCGCGTTCCAGGGCGTGCCGGCGCGCATCTGCTGGGTCGGTCTCGGCGATCGCCATCGCCTCGGCCTCGCCTTCAACGAGATGGTCAGGAACGGCGAGCTCAAGGCTCCCGTCGTGATCGGTCGCGACCATCTCGATTCCGGCTCGGTCGCCTCGCCGAACCGCGAGACCGAAGCGATGAAGGACGGCTCGGACGCGGTCTCCGACTGGCCGCTGCTCAACGCCCTGCTCAACACGGCGTCCGGCGCGACCTGGGTCTCGCTGCACCATGGCGGCGGCGTCGGCATGGGCTTCTCGCAGCATTCGGGCGTCGTGATCTGCGCCGACGGCACGGATGACGCGGCCGCGCGTCTCTCGCGCGTGCTGTGGAACGACCCTGCGACCGGCGTGATGCGCCATGCCGATGCCGGCTACGACATCGCGCTGGACTGCGCCCGCGAGAAGCAGCTCAACCTGCCGGGCATCCTGGGCTGAGCGATCTTGTCATTCCGGGGCGGCGCGCAAGCGCCGAGCCCGGAACCCATGAACACCGCCTTTTTCCGTCATGGTCGGGCTTGTCCCGACCATCCACGTCTTCTTTCGTGCCGTGCGGTGTTCAAGACGTGGATGCTCGCCACAAGGGCGAGCATGACGAGCTGGAACCATGTCGTGTTCATGGGTTCCGGGCTCAGGCCTATCGGCCTGCCCCGGAATGACGGCGTTTATGAACTTCAAGGTCTAGGAGCCCTCCATGCGCATCATCCGCGCCGCCGATTGCAAGGTCATGCCGTGGAAGAACGGCGGTGGCACCACGACCGAGATCGCCGTTTCTCCAGAGGGAGCCTCCCTGAGCCAGTTCGACTGGCGCATCTCGATGGCGCATGTGGGCGCAGACGGGCCGTTCTCGTCCTTCCCCGGGATCGATCGGACGCTGTCGGTGCTGACCGGCAACGGCATTCGACTGGCTTTCAGTGACGCCGAGACGGTGGCGCTCGACCGCGCGACCGCGCCGTTCTTCTTCGCCGCCGACCGGGCGGTGGATGGCGTGCTGGTCGACGGGGCGATCGACGATCTCAACGTGATGAGCCGGCGCGGAGCCTGGCGGCACCGGGTCGAGCGTTTGTCTGGGGCTGGTTCTCTCGCTGCGGACCAAGGCTTGCTGGTGCTGGTCGCCCGCAAAGGCGATTGGCTGGTGAGCGGCGCGAGCTTAGCCGCCGGCGACAGTGCAATCCTCGACGCGCCGGGACATGTCGAGCTTACGGTGGTGAGCGGCGATGAGGCTGAGCTTTATGCGGTTTGGCTGACGGCGTCATAGACAGCCGCGGGATCCCCTCTCCCACACGGGAGAAGGGTTCTCCGCGCCCTACTGGAACTTACGCGGCCTGACGCGGCTGCGGGCCGACATAGACCGATTGCGGACGGATCAGGCGGCCGCCGGCGATCTGCTCCTTGGCGTGGGCGAGCCAGCCTGTCGTCCGCCCCAGCGCGAAGACGCAGGTGAAGGAATCCGGCGTGAAGCCGAGCGCCTCCAGCAGCAGCGCGGTGTAGAACTCGACATTGGTTTCCAGCGTGCGGTTCGGCTTGCGCTCGCGCAGGATGGCGAGCGCCGCCTGCTCGACCGCCTCGGCCAGCGCGAGGCGCCCGCTATCGGCGCCGAGACGGCGGATCGCGCCCTTCAGCGCATCGGCGCGTGGATCGCGAACGCGATAGATGCGGTGGCCGAAGCCCATCAGGCGATCGCCGCGATCGAGCGCCGTCTCCAGCCAGGCGCGCGCATTGCCGGGCGCGCCGATCGCATCGAGCATCTCGATCACCGGGCCGGGCGCGCCGCCATGGAGCGGGCCTTTCAGCGCGCCGATGCCGGCGAGCACGGCCGAAACCAGCCCGGCGCGGGTCGAGGCGACGACGCGCGACGCGAAGGTCGAGGCATTGAGGCCGTGATCGGCGACGGTGACGAGATAGGTGTCGAGCGCAGCGGCCTGCTGCTTCGTCGGCGCCTTGCCCGTCAACATGCGCAGCGTATCGGCCGCCTGCGACAGGGAGGGATCAGGCGCAACCGGAGCGAGACCTTGGCGCAACCTCAACGAGGCGGCGGTGAAGACGGCCGGGGCCGCCAGAAGCCGCAGCACCGTGCCGGCATCCTCGCCATCAGGAATGAGCGCCGTCATCGCCCGGATCATCTCGACCGGCCCGAGCGTCACCGGGACAACGGCCTTCTTCACGACCGTCTCGAACAGGTCTTGCCGGGCCGCGCCGAGCGCCGCGGGCAAGCCCTTCATGGCGGGCAGATCCGGCACGAAACCGTCGAGCATCAGCGCGGCCATCTCCTCGAAGGAGGTATGGCCCGCGAGCTCATCGAGACTGTGGCCGCGCATCACCAATCGGCCCGCCGCCCCATCGACTTCCGAGAGCACGGTATGGGCGGCAACGACATCTTCAAGGCCATCGGACATGGCGGGTTCTCCTCAACATCTGAGGCCTTGAAGATTGATAGCTTCATCAGTAGAATCAATCTTGAACAATATAATCAATATATTTTCCCATGACCGACTGGCTGACGGCGCAACAGGTAATGCAGCGGCTCGGGCTGAAGCCGCAGACGCTCTACGCCTATGTCAGCCGAGGGCTGATCGAGGCGCGCGGCGATGCCGGCGACTCGCGCCGGCGGCTCTACCGGGCCGAGGATGTGGCGCGGCTGGAGCATCGCAAGGCGCGTGGGCGGAAACCCGCTGCGATCGCCGAGGATGCGATCGCCTTCGGCGAGCCGATCCTGGCCTCGGGCATCGCCACGATCCAGCGCGGCAAGCTCTGGTATCGCGGGCAGGATGCCGAAAAGCTGGCCGAGACGGCAAAGCTTGAGGATGTCGCGCGGCTGCTCTGGGATTGCGGCTCGCAGCGCTTCCCGCCGCTATTCACGATCGTGCCGGAGGCGCCGGCCCGGCAGCGAATGTTCGCGGTGATCGCCGCGCGCGCCGCCAGCGATCCCGCCATGGCCGGGCGCACCAAGAAGGCGCTTTATCTGGAAGCCGCCTCCGTCATCGATTCGCTGGTCGATGCCATCGCCGGGCGGCCGGGACAGGGGCCGATCCATCACCGGCTGGCGCAGGCCTGGGGTTGCGACGAACGCGGCGCCGACCTGATCCGCCGCGCGCTGGTGCTGCTCGCCGACCACGAGCTGAACGCCTCGACCTTCGCGGTCCGGGTCGCCGCCTCGACGCGCGCCTCGCTCGCCGCCAGCATCCTCGCCGGGCTGGCGACACTGTCGGGGCCGCTGCATGGCGGGATGACGCCACGCGTGCTCGGCCTGATGCGCGAGATCGCGAGCGAGGGCGTGGAGATGGCGGTTTCGGCGCGGCTTGCGACCGGCATGCCCCTGCCCGGCTTCGGCCATCCGCTCTATCCGGATGGCGATGCGCGGGCCCGCGCGCTGCTCGCGGCGTTCACGCTCCCGCCGGCCTATGAGGAGACGCGCCGGGCCGTCACGGCGCTGACCGGCGAGGAGCCGAATATCGATTTCGTGCTGACGGCGATCGCGAGCGAACTCGGGCTCCGGCCGGATGTCCCGTTCCAGTTGTTCGCAGCCGCGCGCTGCGCCGGCTGGATCGCGCATGCGCTGGAACAGGGCGAGACCGGACGCCTGATCCGGCCTCGCGCCCGCTATGTCGGGCCGGAGCCAGCCTAGGCCGACTCGAATCACCTTTTGTCATTCCGGGGCTTCGCGCAGCGAAGAACCCGGAACCCACGACCGGCGAGCCACTCGCAGCCGAACACCTGATGTTCCGCCCAGTCGTGGGTTCCGGGTTCGCGCCTGTGGCGCGTCCTGGAATGACAAGTGCGGAGCTTGTCTAAGCCGCCTTCCGCCCAAGCTCCCCCTCACGCTCCGCGATATAGCCGCGCGTGATCGGCAGGCCGTCGAGCTTTTTGGCGAGCTGGAACTGGAAGACGACGAGGTCGTCATGCCGGAAGCTCGCCTCGCAGGCCGCGAGGTAGAACTCCCACATCCGGGCGAAGCGCTCGTCATACATCGCCACCGCCTCGTCGCGGCGGGCGAGAAAGTTCTCGCGCCAGATCTTCAGCGTCTCGGCATAGTGCAGACGGAGCACCTCGACATCGGTGATGACGAGCCCCTCCTGCTCGACCGCCGCCGCCACCTCCGACATGGCGGGGATATAGCCGCCGGGGAAGATGTATTTGGCGATGAAGGGATTGGTCGCACCGGGCGGTGACGAGCGGCCGATGGTATGGACCAGCGCCACGCCGTCATCGCTGAGCAACTCCCGGATCTTGCGGAAATAGTCGCGGTAGTAGCCGACACCGACATGCTCGAACATGCCGACCGAGACGATGCGGTCGAACGGTTCGTTCAGGTGCCGATAATCCTGCAGCCGGAATTCGACCGGCAGGCCGGAATCGACACCGCGCCGCTGGGCGATGGCAAGCTGCTCCTCGGACAGCGTGATGCCGGTGACCGAGGCGCCGGTCTCGCCGGCGATCGAGAGCGCCATGCCGCCCCAGCCGCAGCCGATATCGAGCACGCGCTGGCCCGGCCGCAGATCGAGCTTGCCCATGATGTGGCGCTTCTTGGCGATTTGCGCCTGCGCCAGGCTCATGCCGGGCTCGGCGAAATACGCGCAGGAATACTGCATATCCGGATCGAGGAAGAGCCGGAAGAAATCGCTCTTCAGATCATAGTGATGCGCGACATTGCGCCGGGCGAGCGCCGGCGTATTGTGCTGGTGGAAGCGCCGCACAGCCGTGCGCAAGCCTTCCAGCACCTTGCCCCAGCCCTTGGGGCGGGCGCGGTGCACGGCGGCGACCAGCGCGTCGAGCAGGTCGTAGAGCGAGCCCTGCTCGACCACGACGCGCCCGTCCATCACGGCCTCGCCCAGGGCGAGTTCGGGATTGAGCGCGAGTTTCAGTTCGGTCGGCGAATCCACGATGCGCATGCGCAGTCGCGGCGCGGCACCCTGCCCGACGGATTGCAGGGTACCATCGGGAAACACGACATCGATACGTGGCTCGATCGCGAGCCGAGACAACATCCTGGCAATCAGCGAATGCATTGGCCCCACCTTCGGCAGCGCCCCTTTCGCTGAAGATGGCAACGCGATGCGCCGTCGTAACGGCCCCTCAGCGCAAGGCAGCCACACGCCTGCGACATGACAACGCAGGCGATGCGGTTCGGTTCCGCTAGGGAAGCATGGCTGGCGGCCGGCTAGTGATCCGCCGCGATGACCTCGGCGCGGATCTCCTCGACCAGCCGCTCCTTCAGGGCGACGAATTCCGGCGTCGTCTTGATGGTGTAGGGCCGCGGATGAGGCAGATCGACCGGGATGTCCGCCTTGATCCGGCCCGGGCGCGCGCTCATCACAACGACGCGGGAGCCGACGAAGATCGCCTCCTCGATATCGTGGGTGACGAAGAGCACGGTCTTCTGCTCGCGCTCCCAGATGCCGAGCAGCATTTCCTGCATCAGCGCCCGGGTCTGATTGTCGAGCGCGCCGAAGGGCTCGTCGAGCAGCAGGATCTTGGGGTCGTTGGCGAGCGCGCGGGCAATGGCCGTGCGCTGCTGCATGCCGCCCGAAAGCTGCTTCGGGAAATGGCTGGTGAAGCTGCCCAGCCCGACGCGCACCGCCCAGTCGCGGGCGATCTTCATGCGCTCGGCCTCCGGCATACCTTTCTCGCGCAGGCCAAAGGCGATGTTCTGCTGCACCGTCAGCCAGGGGAAGAGCGTGTAGCTCTGGAAGACGAAGCCACGATCGGCACCCGGCCCCGCGACGGTTGCGCCATCCAACAGGACGCGGCCTTCGCTCGCGGTCTCCAGCCCGCCGATGATGCGCAGCAAGGTCGACTTGCCGCAGCCGGAGGGGCCGAGGATCGTGATGAAGTCATTGTCGGCGACAGTGAGCGAGGTCGGCATCAGGGCGCGGGTCGGCTCACCGCCGCGCTGCGCCGGAAAGACCTTGCCGACATTCTCGACGAGAAGCTTGCTCATGTGCGCGCCCATGGAAACAGGCGCTGGTTGACCGCCTTGAAGAGGAAATCGGAGACCAGGCCGATCAGGCCGATCACGATGATGCCGAAGATGATCTGTCCCGTGTTCAGCAGCGCCTGGCTGTCGGTGATCATATGGCCGATGCCGGAGGACGAGCCGATCAGCTCGGCGACGATGACATAGGTCCAGGCCCAGCCGAGGACGAGGCGGAAGATCTCGGCGATCTCGGGCGCCGCATTCGGCAGCATCACGCGGCGCACGACGGAGCTGTCGGTTGCACCCAGCGTATAGGCGGCATCGACGAGGTCGCGCCGGATCGAGCCGACCGAGACCGCGATCATCAGGATGAGCTGGAAGACCGAGCCGATGAAGATGACAAGCAGCTTCTGCGTCTCGCCGATGCCGGCCCAGAGGATCAGCAGCGGAATGAAGGCAGAGGCCGGCAGATAGCGCGCGAAGGAGACGAAAGGCTCCAGGAACGCCTCGATCGGCTTGTAGGCGCCCATCAGGATGCCGATCGGCAGGGCGACGATGACGGCGAGGATGAAGCCGCCGACGACGCGCCAGATCGTCATCATGATGTCGAAGCTGAAGCCGTAGCGCACCATCAGGTTGTAGCCCTCGCCGACCATGGTCAGCGGATCGGCCAGGAAGAGGCGCTGGACATAGCCGCCGAAGGTCGCGACCGACCAGAGCGCGACGAAGAGCGCGAAGAAGGCCAGGCCATAGCCGATGCGGGCCGAGGCCGAGACGGGTTGCAAAGGTCTCATCGCGTTGTCGTTCCGGTCACGGCCATGGCCAGTTGCTTCCAGGGTTCGATCGACCAGAAGCCGGCTGCGGCGCCGGAGGTCGAGGGGAGGACGTAGATGTCGGCATCGGCCAGTCCCTGCGCCTGCGGCCCGTAGGCAAGCCGCCCCTCATTGATCCCGAGGGCGGCCTGGGCCGCACGCTTGCCGTTGAAGGCAAGGATGCGGGGCCGGTTCGCAGCGATCCGCGCCGTGAAGCCGGCCACGTCGAAATGGCCGCCGCGCAGCGCGGAATCCGGTCCTGATGTGCGCTTGGCGACATCGGTCAGGCCGATGCGATAGCGCAGCAGGGTCCGGAACTCCTCCGGCTGGAGCCTCACCGGGACGAGCCCGATCTCATGAAGCACCGGCCAGAACTTGTTGCCCGGCCCGGCATAGTAGGCGCCGCGCCGGGCCGAGGCAGCGCCAGCCTGCGTGCCGCAGAAGACGACGCGCAGGCCGGGCTCCAGAACATCCGGGAGGATGTCGCCGATCACGCAGCGGCTGTTACTTGCCAGCGTTCACTTGCCGGCGACGAATTTCGTGTCGACCAGCGTGGCGAGATCGGGCTTGGCCTTGATCAGGCCGATCTCGAGCAACAGGTCGGCAGCCTTGGCCGAAAAGGCCTGCCAGTCGCCGGCGAAGAACGCCTTGTTGCCCTCGGCATCCGACCAGCGCAGGAATGCCGCCGACTTGCCGAACTGCTCGCCGGTCTGCTTCACGTCGGCGCCCATGATCTCATAGGCCTTGGCCTGGTCCTTCTTGATCATCTCCAGCGCCTCGAAATAGCTCTGGGTCAGCGCTGCCGCGGCCTTGTCGTTGACGAGGAAGGCCGGGGTGCAGCCGAAGGTGTCCATCACCATCGGATAGTCGAGGGTCGTGGCGATGATCTTGCCGGCATCGGGCTTGTCGCGGACGGAGGAGAGATAGGGCTCATAGGTCATGGCGGCGTCGTTCTGGCCAGCGATGAAAGCCTGCGCGGCCGGGCCGGGCTCCATGTTGACGACCTTGACGTCCTTCACCGAGAGGCCGTTCTCCTTGAGCATCCAGGCCAGCGCGAAATAGGGCGAGGTTCCGGGCGCGGAAGCCGCGACAGTCTTGCCCTTGAGGTCCTTGATCGCGGCGACATCCTTGCGCACGGCCATGCCGTCGGCGCCGTAGCTCTTGTCGAGCTGGAAGATCTGCTTCGTCTTGATGCCGGCCGCGTCCCAGACGATCCAGGTCTCGACGGTGGTCGCGGCGCACTGGATGTCGCCCGAGGCGATGGCGAGGTGGCGATCCTTCTGCGGGATTTTCTTGATGGTCACATCGAGGCCGTTCTTGGCGAAGATGCCGGCCTCCTTGGCGAGCACCAGCGGCGCGAAGCCGGTCCAGCCGGAAATGCCGATATTGACCTTGGTCTGCGCCTGGGCGCCCCCCGCTGCGAGACACGCTACGAGGCCGAAGCCGAGGGCCGCGCCGACGCGCTTGAAAACTGCCATGGTTGAAACCCTTCCCCTGTTTTTAGGCTGACGCCTCACCCAGACGCCTAAACGCCCTTCGTGCTGCGATGCAACCTTCGTTCCAGACAAGCCTAATTGCATATGCAAACACGTCAAGCGGCCGATCAGCGCCGCTTGGGAAAGTCATGACATTCTCTCGTTTGACAGGGCAGAGGGAATTTCCTCCTCTTCCGCCCGCCGGCGCGTAGACGCCCTTATTTCTTTGAGTCGAGGTTTCCCGATGAACGGCGCCGACCGCCTGTGCGACACGCTTCTGATCAACGGCGTCGATACCTGCTTCGCCAATCCCGGCACGTCCGAGATGCATTTCGTCGCGGCGCTCGACCGCAAGCCGGAGATGCGCTGCGTGCTCGGCCTGTTCGAGGGCGTGGTGACCGGTGCGGCCGACGGCTATGCCCGCATGGCCGACAAGCCGGCGGCGACGCTGCTGCATTGCGGCCCCGGCATGGCGAATGCGCTTGCCAACATGCACAACGCGCGGCGCGCCCGCACGCCGATGATCAACGTCGTCGGCGACCATGCGACCTACCATCTCCAGCATGACGCGCCGCTGACCAGCGATATCGAGAGCCTGGCCGAGCCGATGTCGCATTTCGTCCGCCGCATCGCGACGCCGGAGGATGTCGGCCCGGCGATCGGGGAAGCCTATGTCGCCTCGCTGACGCTGCCCGGCGTCACCACCGTGATCCTGCCGGCCGACTGCGCCTGGGGCAGCGTCGAACCCGCCACGCTGAAGCCGACGGAACTGCCGGCGCTGAAGAGCGTCGACGGCGCGACCATTCGCGAGGTCGCGGCCGGCCTGCGTAAGCACGGCGCCCGCGCCGCGATCATGCTGACCGGCCTCGCGCTCCGCGAGAAGCCGATGGAGATGGCCGCCCGTATCTGCGCGGCGACCGGCGCCCAGATCTTCAGCCAGATGTCGAACGGGCGCATCCAGCGCGGCGCCGGCCGCGTCGCCATGCCCAAGGTGTTCTACCCGATCGACAAGGCGCTCGAGCAGCTCAAGGACGTCGATTACCTCGTGCTCGTCGGCGCGCAGGTTCCGGTCGGCTTCTTCGCCTATCCCGGCAAGCCCGGCCGCCTGATCCATGATGGCTGCCAGGTCGCGACGCTGTCGATCCCCGGCGACGACCTGCCGGCTTCGATCACCGCCCTCGCCGAGGAGATGGGCGCGACCAAGACCGCCCCGCTCTACATCGCCCCGGCGCGCAAGGAGCAGCCCGGCCTGCCGACCGGCAAGCTCGACGCGGACAAGGCCTGCGCCATCGTCTCGGCCCTGCTGCCGGAGAACTGCATCGTCTGCGACGAGTCGGTCTCGTCCGGTCGCAGCTTCTACTACGACTGCCATAGCGCGCCGCAGCACGACTATATCCAGCTCACCGGCGGCGCGATCGGCGAAGGCATCCCGCTCGCCATCGGCGCGGCCGTCGCCTGCCCCGACCGCAAGGTCATCGGCATGCAGGCCGACGGCTCCGGCATGTACACGGTGCAGGGATTGTGGACGCAGGCGCGCGAGAACCTCGACATCGTCACCGTCGTCTTCGCCAACCGGACCTACCAGATCCTGCATGGCGAGATGCGCGCCGTCGGCGTCAACGATTTCGGCCGCAACGCCACGCTGATGCTGAACATTGACGAGCCGGCGCTGGATTGGGTGCTGATGGCCAAGGGCATGGGCGTCGAAGCGGCGCGCGCCACGACGGCCGAGGAGTTCACCAGCCTGTTCAAGGCGGCGCTCGGCCGCAAGGGGCCGTTCCTGATCGAAGCGGCGATCTGAGCGACATCGAGCAGCGCTGAAGAGCGTCATCCGGAAAAGGCGCCTTCTCGTTGCCCGGTCCCGTGTCTGCGCCGCAGCACTGACGTGCCGCAGCGCGCACGGGAAGACAGGTGCCCCGGAGAAGACAGGCGCTACTTGAACTCGCCCAGGAAGGCGTCGAGGCAGTCGCCGATCGCCTCGATGGCGTAACCACCCTCCTGCACCACGAGCGTCGGCAGGCCGAAGCCCTTCACCTGCCGGCCGATCGTGCCGAAGTCCGAAGCCTCCAGCTTCAGCACCCCGATCGGGTCGTCCTTGTGGGCGTCGTAGCCGAGCGCGATCACCACGACCTCGGCGCCGAAATCGCGGATCGCCTTGCCGGCCTCGGCGACGGCAGCCTCCATCGCGGCCCCGCCCGCACCATGCGCCAGCGGCAGGTTCAGGTTGAAGCCCTCGCCCGGGCCGTTGCCGCGCTCGTCGGCATAGCCGGTGAAGAACGGGTAGTAGTTGGTGGGATCGGCATGGACCGAAATCGTCAGCACGTCATTGCGGCGGTAGAAGATTTGCTGCGTGCCGTCGCCGTGATGGGCGTCGACGTCGAGGATCGCGACCTTGCCGAATTTCGAGCGCAGGCGCTGGGCCGCGATCGCCGTGTTGTTGAGATAGCAGAAGCCGGTGGCACGGTCGGCACGAGCATGGTGCCCGGACGGGCGGCAGAGCGAATAGACGGCGCGCTCGCCGGCCAGGATCGCATCCGCGGCTGAGACGGCAGTCTCGGACGAGCGCAGCGTCGAATGCCAGCAATGCTCGCCGATCGGCACCGAGAGATCGCCGAGATACCAGCCGAGCTGGCCGATGAAGCCGGTCGGACGGCAGGGCGGGCGGACATCCTCGTCCGGGCGTCCGCTCCAATAGGGGAAGGTGCTCGGCCAGACCTCCGGCCCGCGCTCGGCCGGCAGGTCCTGCCAGCGTGCCCAGGCGGTTTCGAGGAATTTGACGAAGCCGGCATCATGGATCGCCAGGACCGGGTCCGTGCCATGCGCCGCCGGCTTCTCCGGCGTGATGCCGTGCTTCCTGAGCGCACCGAGCAGGCGCTCCGTCCGCTCCGGCAGGTCCTTGGGAGCCACGACCTTGCCGAAGCGCATATATTGCTGGGGGTCGTGAAGGGCTTGGTCGGGGTGATAGAAGGCGCGCATCAGGCGAAGAATCCTCGTCAGATCGCGAGGCGACCGTCAGCCCCGCAAACGGATGCTAGCAACCGCCGCCGCGCCGGTCAGCCATGACGATGCCGCCCGCCCCTGCGTGGGAGGCGGGACTACCGCTCAATGCGGCGAAAGCAGCGCGACGAATTCGCGCGCCAGGGCGTCGATCGAATGGCGCTCCGGACGGTACCAATCGGTCGAGCCGTTGAGCGCGCCGAGCAGGAAGAGCCTGAGCACATCCGGCGAATTGCCGGCCGGCATGCCGCCCACCTCCTGCCATTCGGCGATCAGGCGCCGCCAGACATCCTCATAGGCGCGGCGCACGGCCCGCACGCTCTCCGGAACCGGCGCCGCACCGAAGGTGAAGACCTTGATGCTCGCGGAGGTGTAATCGCCATGGCCGTGCAGCGCCGAAAGATGCGCCCGGATCGCCGCTTCCAGCCGCACGCGCGGCGAGGCGCCCTCCTCCGCGGCCAGCGCCGCGACGACCGCCTCGTGGACGAAGCGCACGCCGTCATTGACGACGGCCTCGACGATCTCCTCCTTCGAACCGAAATGGTAGTAGAGGCTCGCCTTGCGGATACCGACGGCCTCGGCGATCTCGCGCAAGGTGGTCTGATGGTAGCCGCCGCCGCGCAGCAGCCGCGCGGCATGGTCGAGGATCTGGCGGCGCGAGCCGCCTTCGGCGGTTGGCCGCGTCGTTTGCGCTTCACTCATAGGGTGTCATCCCGTGCGCGCTGCAGCGTGAAACGCTGCTGCGCAGACACGGGACCGTCCTCCGGAAAAGGCGCCCTCTCGTCACGCGATCCCGTGTCTGCGTCGCGGCACTGCGCGCCGCAACGCGCACGGGATGACACTCTATGAGTGACGCTCCGATCACAGCCGCTTCGCCACTTCCTCGAGCATGACCTCGGTGGCGCCGCCGCCGATGGCCTGGACGCGAGCATCGCGGGTCATGCGCTCGATCGCGCTCTCGCGCATATAGCCCATGCCGCCATGGAACTGCAGGCAGTCGTACATGACTTCGTTGACCAGCTCGCCGCAATAGGCCTTGGCCATCGAGACCTCGCGGGTTGCGTCGAAGCCCTGCGCGTCGAGCCAGGCGGCGTGGTAGACGAGCTGGCGGCCGGCCTCGACCTTGCCAGCAAGCTCGGCCAGACGCTGGCGGATCGCCTGCTTCTCCCAGAGCGGCGCGCCGAAGGCCTTGCGCGTCCGGACATAGTCCAGCGTCAGGTCGATGGCGGCCTGCGCCTCGCCCATCGCCATGGCGCCGATCACGGTGCGCTCGTTCTGGAAATTGCTCATGATCGCGTAGAAGCCGCGCCCTTCCTGCCCGAGCAGGTTTTCGGCCGGCACCTTGCAGTCGACGAAGGAAAGTTCGGCGGTGTCCGAGGAGCGCCAGCCATGCTTGTCGAGCGCGCGCGAAACCGAGAAGCCGGGCGTGCCCTTCTCGACGACGAAGATCGAGACCGATTGCGAGGGCCGTCCTTGCGGGTCCGTCTTGGCGGCGACGCAATAGAGATCGGCATGGACGCCGTTGGTGATGAACATCTTGGCGCCGTTGAGGACGTAGTGATCGCCCTCGCGCCGCGCCGTGGTGCGAATGCCCTTCACGTCCGAGCCGGCATCGGGCTCGGTGACGGCGACCGCGACGATCTTTTCGCCAGCTATGATGCCCGGCAGGTACTTGTCCTTCTGGGCCGGGTTGCCGGCATTGGCGATATGGACCGAGGCCATGTCGGTATGGACCAGCGCCGTGATCGCGACGCCGGAGAAGGTCGAGCGGCCCAGCTCCTCGGCCAGCACGACGGTCGCCATCGTATCCATCTCGGAGCCGCCATATTCGGCGGGGTAGCGGATGCCGAAGAAGCCGAGTTCGCCCATCTTGCGCAGCACGTCGCGCGGGACGAAGCCGTCCTCCTCCCATTGCAGGGCATGCGGCTTGATCTCGGTCTCGACGAAGCGGCGAACCTGATCGCGCAGCGCCTCATGCTCCTCGGTGAAGTAGGGCGAGCGGTGCGCGCCTTCCGCGACAATCTTTCCGCCTGACGACATCGCCTTCTCCCGTCTTTGCGCAGCGCCATCGGCGAGCTACCTGCCGGACGGTAGGTGAATGGCTCGCCGAGATCAAGCTACCCGCAGTTCGCGGCGATGTCAGGCGACGTCGTCCCAGTGCGCGACCATGCTGCGGCCCTTGCCGGCGCGCTTGGCGCCGTAAAGCGCCTGGTCGGCAGCGCGCGTCAGCACCTCGGCCGTCCAGTGGCCGGCATCCTGCTCCGGCTTGACGGAGACGCCGACGCTGGCGCCGACCGTCACGAACTGCCCCATCAGCATGATCGGCGCCATGACGACCGACACCGCCCGGTCGGCAACCTCGGAAAGCGCGACCGCATCCTCGACGCCGCGCACGAGCAAGGCGAACTCGTCGCCGCCCAGCCGCGCCACGATGTCGCCCGGCCGGACGACGCCCTTCAGGCGCATCGCGATCTGCTTGAGCAGATCGTCGCCGGCCTGATGGCCATGGCGGTCGTTGACCAGCTTGAAGCCATCGAGATCGAGCAGCAGGAGCCCGAGCGCCTCGCCGCTTTCGCCGGTTTCATCGAGAACACGGTCCAGCCCCCGGCGGTTCAGCAGCCCGGTCAGCGGATCATGGCTCGCGGCGAAATCGAGTTCGCGCCGCACCATCAGCAACTCCTCGAACTGGCCGATGATATGGTCCGAGCTTTCGTAGATCGAATAGAGATAGACCAGCAGAAGCACGCTGAGCGCCTGATAGAGCGGGTCGCCGGAGGCCAGGAAGGCAACGACCAGCGTGCCGATCGCGATGGTCGAGAGTACGGCGCAGATCCAGTAGCGCAGCGTGCGCAGATAGGACCCGGCCGTCAGCGCCATGGTGAGCCCGAGGCTGAGCACGAAGCCGCCGGCATGGTCGGCGGCGGCAGCGGCCAGGGTCAACGCGGCGATGACGAGCGTGAAGGCGAAGGCGGTGTAGGCGTAGCCGGCTTCCCAGCGTCGCGCCTCCGCCAGGGTCAATTTGCGCGCGGGATCGCGCCGCTTGAAGCCGACGATATTGGCGATCCGCGCCACAGTCGTGACGACGCCGGCCCCGGTCAGCCACCAGAAGATCGTCTCGCCGGTCTGCACGGCCATGATGGCGGAGCCGACGATCAGCCCGGCCGCGATGCAGAGGATCTGAGGCAGAGCCGCGAAGAGACGCGAGATGATCTCGATCTCGATATCCGCGGGCAACTGCGCGGCGCGTTTGCGGGGCCTCATCAGCAGATGCATGGCGCATGGCTCTACGCGCGAGGCTCTAAGAACCCGTCAGCCCGATCCCCGGCATTTTACCGATCAGGCGCCGATGGCCATGCCCGTCATGAAAAAGCGGGGCCAGCAAGGCCAGCCCCGTTCCAAGTTGCAGATGGGGAGGTCGGTCGCTGGTCGTCAGTTGCAGCCGCAGCCGTGGCCGAGACCGCCGAGCAGGCCGCCGACGATGCCGTTCTTGCTGACGACCGCCTTCACCGGGGCGGCGATGCCGACCTTGTTGCCGTTGGCGATGCCGTTGCCGCTGAGGACGCTGACATTGTTGAGCGCATTGATCTTGACGCCCGACACCGCCGTCGTCACCGGGACGACGATGCCGCCGAGAAGAGAGCCACCGCGCCCGCCGGCCATGGCCGGGGAAACGGCGAAAGCTGCAACCGTAGCGAGAATAATCGCGTATTTCATCTTGCTTCTCCCTGTCTTCGCCTCCGGGCCGGAAGCGATAAAACACGTATAAGTTGCAACAACCAACATAAACAACCTTATCCAAACATTAACCATACCGAGTAAAGTTAATCGACAACTTGAAGTATATTTTCAATTCAACTCCGAATTCATTCTCATTTAGCCCAATATAAACTTTAATCTAAACTCGCCAATTCTTGCGTAATTCGTAATTTATTAACCACGATAATCCATGATCTCACAAGCATTGGTGGGACCATGGCGATATCGGCACGCATCATCACCCTGTTGATCATCACCCTTCATGCTCCCCTGGCTTTCGCGACAGAGAAAGCCCCCGAGGAAAAGGAGAGTTCGGTCGCCGTCATCGGGCTTCGGGGCGGCTTCGACAGCAATCCGGCGGGCATTCAGGGCGCGAACGGCACGCCGGCCGTCACAAGCTTTGCAACCTGGGATTATCTTCACGGCACGTTGCAGGACGGCTACGGCCTCAACCTGTCTCTGGTCGAGACGCATTACGATCCGCGCACGCTCGCCTCGGCCCGCGCCCATTCGCTGGCGCTCAAGCACGCCATCAGCCTCGGCGATTCAACCGTGCTGCAATCCTCGGTCACGGCGAGCGGGGAGCAGAGCTGGTCGCGCCGGAAGAGCAGCCTGACCTGGCGCGAGCGCCTCGATCATGGCATCGGCCCGTTCCGCCTCTTCGCCAGCGGGGAGGCGCGCATCAGCGCGCTGAACGAGCGCAACGTCTTCAATCTCGGCGATTTCCTGCCGCGCGACGAGAATTTCGGCACGCTCGGGCTGACGACGGGCGCGGCCTGGCGCTCGGGCGAGACCGAGATCGGGCTCTCCTTCAGCGCCTCGCGCGTCCATTATATCGAGGGCGTCGACTATCTCGGCTTCCGGCGCGACCATAACCGGCTGCAACCGAACCTGTTCTTCTCGACGGTGCTGGGCAGCGCCGCGATCGAGGGTTCGCTCTCGCCGTTCCGGGCCTATTTCCCGGAGAAGGAATTCGATGCGGTCGAGAGCCTGCTCTACACCGCGAAGCTGCGTGTGCCTTATGAGCGCTTCACGCTCGATCTCGGCTCGACCCGCACGGTGGAGGACACCACCCTGCCCTTCTCCGTCATCAACCTGACGACGGCGCATGAGGCGAAGCTGACCGCCCGGATCGACGACGACAATGCCGTGAGCGTCTCCGCCCGGCGCAAGACCGAGGACTATGTCGGGCTCGACGCCCGCTCGGACCAGAAGGGCATCGGCATCGACTACCAGCGCGGATTGGGCAAGGGCTTCACCGCCACCGCCTCCGGCGCCTGGCGCAAGACCAAGGAGACCGGGCTCACGCCGGTGACCTCGTTCAGCGTCATGCTCGGCCTGCAGAAGCAGATCGACCTCAGCCGCGTCAGTAAGCCGGACAAGAGCGGCGGGTAGCGTCCGGCCTCGCGGCCCCCTTGTCATTGCCGCGCCTCAAGACGGCCTCAGCATCCATTCATCATGAGTCCGCTAGGAGACGGCGAATCCCAGCCGGCCCGCTTGCCAGCGCCGATCTCGAAAGGAACGACCATGCTGCGCCGCCAGCTCACGGTTTCGGCTCTCGCCTGCGCCGTCCTGCTCAGCGCCCTGCCGGCTCAGGCCCAGTATTACGGCGGCCCCTATCGCGGCGCGCCATCCTATGAAGATGACGACGACGATGATCGTCCGTCCCCGCCGCGCTATTACCGCCGCGACTATGGCTATGAACGCCCGTATTACCGGCAGCCGCGCTACGGCAATATCTGCGTCACCGGCCGTGGCGATTGCCCGACGCCGCCGCTGCCCTTCGGGGCGGGCTGCGGCTGCAACATCCCGGGTTTCGGGACCAAGCGCGGCATCGTGCAGTAGCCGCCCTCAGTACCGGCGGGTGCTCTCCGTCCCGAGATAGCAGATGCCCTCGCCGGGCTTGGCCTTGGGATTGGGGAAGATGATGAAGCCGTCGCGCGGCATCGCCACCACCGTGCCGTCGGCGCGGCGGGCGATCGGCGTGCCCCTGGCGACGCGGTCGCCGGTCTTCCAATTGCCCTCGACGCGGTCGCCCTCAGCCTCGCAGATGACGAGATCGTCCATATGGACGACGACGCGCTTCTCCGCGGCCGGCAGGGCCTCGTCGGTCAGGCCGAGATGGGCGAGCACGTTGCGGATCGCCTTGTAGCCGACATCGACGGAAGCCGGGTCCTCGTGACGGCCGCATTCCAGCGTCACGCCATAGCCGCCGGCGAAGCGCATGAACTCCGTCGTGCCGAAGCCTTCGGTGACGGCGAGCCGCGGCAGGTTCAGACGCTCGCGCGCCGCGATCAGGCGCACATAGATATCGAGCCAGCCATGGATCATCAGGTCGACGCCGAGGCTGGCGGCGAAGGCGGCTTCCGCCGCGCCGTGGCGGAAGGGTTCGAGCGTGCCGCGATTGTCGTCCGGCCCGAAGAAGACGAAGGGCACGCCCTCCCCGGTGAAGGAATGGACGTCGAGCAGCATGTCGTGCTGGCGCAGGATGGCGGAAAGGCGGTTGCCGAGCCTGTCCTCGTTATCGACAGGCTGCGGCCGCTCGCGCAGGTCGCGGTTGAGGTTGCGGTCGCCCTCGCGGGTGTTCTGCCGGTAAGCCTTGGGATTGGCGACCGGCAGGAAGGTGACCTCGCCGCGCTGGACCGAAACACGGCCGGCCCGGCAATCCTCGATCACGCGGGCAATGGCGTTCGGCCCGCACGTCTCGTTGCCGTGGACGGCACCGAAGACGAGGAGCTTCGGCCCCGCCTTCAGTCCGTGGAAGCGAATGGTCTCAAGCGGCGGGTCGATCAGGTCTGGCGTGGTCATAGGCTCTGGTATCAGGCTTTGCGTAGCTGCGAGTGGGGATCGAGGATATCGCGCAGGCCGTCACCGAGCAGGTTGAGGCCGAGCACGGTCATGAAGATGGCGAGACCCGGAAAAACGGAGATCCAGGGCGCCGTGGTGATCTGGTCGCGCGCATCGGAGAGCATCGAGCCCCAGCTCGGGAAGGGCGGGCGGATGCCGAGCCCCAGGAAGGAGAGCGCCGCCTCCGCCAGCACGGCGCCGCCCATGCCGAGCGTGCCGATGACGATGATCGGGCCGGCGATGTTCGGCAGGATCTGCAGCAGCATGATGCGCAGATTGCTGGAGCCGAAAGAGCGCGCCGCCTCGACATAGCCCTGCTGCTTGATCGACAGCGTCGCCGCCCGCGACAGCCGGCAGGTATAGGACCAGTTGGTCAGGCCGAGCGCGATCAGCAGGCTGGTCAGGCCCGGCTGGAGGATCGCCATGATCGCGAGTGCGAAGATCAGCGAGGGGATCGACAGCATGAGATTGGTCAGGCCGTTGACGAAATCGTCCCACCAGCCGCCGAAGTAACCCGCCGACATACCCAGCGCCACGCCGATCACCGTGTTGATCAACTGCGAGACGATGCCGACCGTCAGCGAGATGCGCGCGCCGTAGAGCACGCGGCTGTAGATGTCGCGGCCCTGCGCATCGGTGCCGAACCAGAATTCGGAGCCGGGCGGAACCTCGGCATTCATCAGGTTGGCGTCCATGACGGGGTCGGTATGCGCCAACCAGGGCGCCAGCGTCCCGCCGATCACGACGGCGGCGAAAAGCACGCCGCCAATCCACAGATTAGCCCGGAATTTCATGCCCCGCCCCTAGGTATATTTGATGCGCGGATCGATCAGAGCGCAGAGCACGTCCACGATGATGTTCACGACGAGAAAGAAGAGCACGAGCAGCAGGATGCAGGCCTGGACGACAGGGATGTCGCGCAGCGACACACTGTCGACCAGGAGCGAACCGATGCCCGGCCAGGCGAAGAGCTTCTCGATCACCACCGCGCCGCCCATGATCGAGCCGAACTGCAGGCCGAGCGTCGTCAGCACGATGACCATGGCGTTGCGCGCCACATGCCAGCGCATCACCCGGACCTCGCTGTTGCCCTTGGCGCGGGCGGTGCGGACGAAATCGGCATTCATGACCTCGAGCACGGCGGCCCGCGTCGTACGGGCGAGCAGCGCCAGCGGCGCCACGCCAAGCGCGACCGCCGGCAGCACGATGTAACGTGGATTGCCGTCGCCATAGCCGAAGCTCGGGAACCAGCCGAGCGTGAGCGCGAAAGCGTACATCAGCATCAGCCCGAGCCAGAACTGCGGCAGGGACAAGCCGGACACAGCGACGAACATCGACTGCATGTCGAGCCAGCCACCCGGTTTCAACGCCGCCAGGAAACCAAGCGGAACCCCCAGGACGATGGCGAAGGCCATTGCGGCAACGGCAAGCTGGAGACTGGGCCAGATGCGCTCCAGCAGGGAGTTGATCACCGGCTGACGGGTGCGGAACGAGGTGCCGAGATCGAACGTCGCAAGCTTCATCGCATAGTTCGCGAAGCGCACATGGACGGGATCGTCGAGGCCGAACTGCTTGTTCATGCGCGCGACCTGCTCGGCATCGACGACCGAACGGCCATCCGCCATCTGGGTCGAGGCGAAATCGCCGGGAATGACGCTGAACATCACGAAGATGAGCCCCGCGACGGCAAGCAGGATCGGAATGGCCTGCAGCAGACGGCGGATGACATAGGGCAGCATGGTGAACTCCTGATCGCCGCCGCATGGCGGACTCAGGTCTAGGACCGGAAGTCCCCGTCACCCCGGATGGACGGCGTAGCCGGCCGACCCGGGGGCGGAGATTCCTGATCTGGCGGGAACCTCTGCGGAGGCGCTTACTTCGCCGCGGGCGAAGAAGCGTCGACCCAGAGATCCTCGTAACGCTGGAGCGCGAGCTCGGTCGCGTTTGCCTGGAGGCCGTGCAGCCAGGGCTGATAGGCCAGCACCGCCTTGTTGTAGTTGAAGAACCAGACCGGAGCCTCTTCCTGCAGCAGCGCGTTGGCCTTCTTCATGAGCTCGACCTTCTTGCCGGCGTCCCTCTCGGCCGCGGCCTCTTCGAACAACTTGTCAAAAGCGGCGCTCTTGAAAGTGGTGTAATTGCAGGACGAGCGCGGCGTCGCCGAATGGAAGCACTTCAGCGCGGTCAACGGATCGGGCCCCGAGGTGTTCGACCAGATGTAGGCCTGGAAGTCGCCCTTCGCGACGACACCACCGAGCGCCGAGGTCTCGACCGGCTTGACCTTCACCTTGATGCCGACCTTGGCGAGCATGGGAATCGTCGCCTCGACGATCGGAATGCCCCAGCTCTCGTTCGGCGTCGCCGTCCATTCGAACTCGAAGCCGTCGGGATAGCCGGCCTCAGCCAGCAGCTTCTTGGCCTTCTCCGGATCGAAGGCATAAGGCTTGGCGTCCTTGTCGAAGGCCGGGACCGAGCTCGGCAGCCAGCTCACCGCGCGATAGGCCTTGTCACGAACGAGGCGCTTGATGATCAGCTCGCTGTCGATGGCGTGGTTGATCGCCTGACGGACGCGCTTGTCGGAGAAGGGCTTGAACTCCGGGTTCATGCCCATGTTGCGGGTAAAGACCTCCGCGACCTCCAGGATGCCCTTCTTGAGGTTCGGATCGGCCTGATAGGCTACATACTGGGTCGAGCCCAGGATCGAGACGTCGATCTCCTTGTTGCGGAAGGCGACGTCACGCGCGGCCGCCTCGCCCATCGGCGAGATCACCAGCTTGTCGGCATAGGGCTTGCCGGGCTTGTAGTATTTCTCCCAGCGCTCGAAGACCATGCGCGAGCCGGGAACGTGCTCGACGAACTTGAACGGGCCGAGGCCGATCGGCTTGTTGAAGAAGTCCGGCGCCTGCGCTTCCTTGGCCGGCATGATCGCCGTGGTGGCGGCGTAGAACAGGAAGCTGGGATCGGCCGGATCGGTCAGCGTCATCTCGATGGTGAAGTCATCGATCTTCTTGAGGCCGGAAATCTCCTTGGCCTCGCCCTTGCGAACGGCCTCAGCGCCCTTGATGCGCACGACGCGGCTTGCACCCGGATAGTTCTTGGAGCCGTCGACGAGGCGATGGAACGACCAGATCACGTCGTCGGCCGTCATCTTGCGGCCGTTATGGAAGAAGGCGTCGTCACGCAGTTTCAGCGTATGCGTCAGCCCGTCCGCCGAGGTGGTCATGCTCTTGACGAGCTCGGGCTCGGGTTTGCCGGCCTTCGAATCCCAGCGGAACAGCATGCTGTGCAGCGCATAGCCGTAAATCTCGTCCTGGATCTGGTTCGAGACATGGCTGTCATTGCTGACGAAGGACGCGCCATAAGGGGCCGTGAAGCGGATCGTTCCGCCCCGGCGCGGCTCCTGAGCCTGTGCCGATACCGTAAAGGCCGCCAGCGTCAACGCGGTGGCAAACGCAAATTTCTTCAACAACACGATCATTCCTCCCGTTTATCCGCTCCGGCTGATCCGGAGTTGTTTGCTTTCAAGTGGAACCATAACGGCTTTGCCGCGCTTGTCTTCCCCCGCACGGTCAAATTCCCCGAACAGCGCCGCGTTTCACGGTCCTGCGAAGCTATTCGGGGATCCTTTTCGCATTTTCTTCGTACGAAAAGGCCTTTTTCGCTCGAAGATGCGCCAGATCAAGCACCTCGCTCGAAGACGACCTCGCCGCCAAGAATGGTGAGGTCGCAGCGCGTGTCCTTCAGGATATCGGCCGGCGCGGCGCTCAGCAGATCGCGCGAGAATACCGCGACATCGGCCAGCAAGCCCGGCGCGAGGCGGCCCTTCACGTTCTCCTGCTTCTGCGAGAAGGCGCCGAACTCGGTATAGGCCTGCAGCGCCTCCTCGATCGAGACGCGCTGGGCCGCATCCATCACCGTGCCCTTCCAGGTCTCGCGGGTCAGCATGGTGTGGAAATTCGGGAAGGGATTGGGGTCGCAGACCGGCGCGTCGCTGCCCGTCGCCGGCTTCAGGCCGAGATCGAACCAGGTGCGGAACGGATAGCTCGGCATCGCCCGCTCGGGGCCGAGCACCTTCACATAGGCATCGCCGAAATCATGGATGAAGACCTGCTGCGGGCAGGGGTAGATGCCGGCCTTGACCATGCGCTCGTGCTGGGCCGGGGTCGAGAAGCCGCAATGCTCGATGCGGTGGCGGCGATCCGGGTCGGGATAGGCGGCGAGCGCCTTCTCATAGGCCGTGATCAATTGCTCGATCGCGGCGTCGCCGATGGCATGGCAGACGAGCTGGTAGCCCTTCTTGTGGGCGTCGAGCACCATGCGCTCGAGCTCGGCATCCTCCCACATCCAGACGCCGGTGGTCTTGTCCTCGCCGAGATAGGGCTCGGTCATCCAGGCGGTGCGGCCGCCGGCCGAGCCGTCGAGGAAGAGCTTGACGCCGCCGATCATCAGCATCTCGTCGCCCGTGCCGGAGATCAGGCCAGCGGCGTAGCACTCCGGCACGATCGAGCGGCCATCGTCGCCGAGCAGCGTCAGCCAGGTGCGGACCGGCAGGCGCCCGTCGCGCTTGGCGCGGTGATAGGCCGCGATCTCGCGGAAGCCGCCCTTCTGGCCGACGGCGGCGTCCATGCAGCTGGTGATGCCGAGCGAGAGCAGATACTGCCCGCCGCGCTCGATGCCGGCGATGATGTCCTCCTCGGTCGCGGCCGGGATCGCAGCTTGGACCGGAGCGCGGGCGTTCTCGGCGAGCAGGCCAGTGAGGCGGCCGTTCTGCTGCTCGATCAGGCCGCCCTGTGGCGTCGGGGACGTCTCGTCGATGCCGCCGAGGCGCAGCGCCTCCGAGTTGCAGATCGCGATATGGCCGCAGGCGCGCACCAGCATCACCGGATTGTTCGGCGCCGCGCGGTCGAGCTCCTCGCGATAGGGATGGCGGCCGGTGTCGAGCTTGGTCTGGTCGTAGCCGCGCGAGAGAATCCATTCGCCGGGCTTCGACTGTGCGGCGCGGGCCGAGATCGCGCCGAGCAGAGCCTCCAGCGTCGGCGCGCTCTCCGGCTTGGAATCGACCCAGCCCATGGTCATGCCAAGCGAGACCAGATGCAGATGGGAATCGTTCAGGCCCGGCGTCGCGAGCCGGCCCTTGAGATCGATGACTCGGGTCTTCGGCCCGATCAGCGGCTTGATCTCGGCATCGCTGCCGGCGGCCAGCACCTTGTCGCGGAAGATCGCCAGCGCCTCGACGACGCCCTCCTCGCGCCCGCACCAGATCGGCCCGTTGCGCAAAACGATATCGGCCTGAACCACCATGGGTCTTCTCCTGCCTGTACTGTCTTCGCCGGCCCCCTGCGGCCGGTTCTCAGACGAGGTCGGTCGCCCGGCTCAAAGGCCGGCGCAACGCGTTGATTTCATACCGCCCGGCCGCGTCCCATCCGCGATGTTCCCCGCGAAAGACGATATGCTGCGCTCTGACACCCTGCGCGACCAAGCGGGCCAAATTCCTTCGCAGATCGGGCCAATTCTCGCCGCGCGAGGACGGTGCGGGGTGGAATTATCGGTCGGCACCCCACCCCTCAGATATCGTCGAGCGGGAAGATCGGGCGGCGGACCTTCTTGTAGGGCCGCTCCTTGAAATTGCGGGTCGAGAGCGCGCCGGTATCGACCTCCAGCACCTCGCGCGCGATCGGCTCGAAGGCGGCGCGGAAATGCTGCATCGACTTGACGATCACCGTCGACTTGCGGGTCGGATCGACCCCGAGCGAGGTGAACTGCGCGAGGTCGGTCGCCTGGCCGTTATGGGTGATCACGATGATCTCGACATCGTCGACACGCAGCAGGGCGGAGAGCCCGTAATTGCGCCAGACGCCGCCGGCCATCGGGCCATGGCAGAGGAAATAGCCGTCGGTGATGGCTACGACATGGGCGTCGAGATCGAGCGGCCCGCCGCCCATGGTCGGATCGACCTTGCCGCCGAGCCTGATCCGCCCGCGCTTGCCGACGCCGATCGCCTGTGCGGCCAGAACGGCCTCGGGGTCGTTGATCGCGTGGAAGCCGACATTCTTCAGCCCGGCATCGAGCACGGCGCGCAGCAGGTTGGTGGCGTCGCCATAGGCGCCGGAGCCCGGATTGTCGGAATAGTCCGAGATCACGACGGGCTTGTAGCCGGGTTTGCCCGTATCGGCCTCGCCGGCCTTGGCGCGGGCCATCGCTTCGGCCAGCGGCGTGAAATGGATCGAGGAGAAGCGGCGCTGCTCCCAGGCATAGTCCATCAGCTCCTCGGCGATGGCCTGCGCCTTGCCGCGATCATCCGCCGTGACCGCGATCGAAGGGCCGATATCGTGGACGTCGGCCGAGGAGAAGCCGGCCTGGACGCTGACGACGAGCGCGTCGCCGGAGGCTTCAAGCACATCGCCACGGCGCAGCAATTCAAGGAAGGGCGGCGAGGTCGTGCGCCCGCCATCGAGCGCATAGAGGATCGGGCGGCGGGCGAGCGCGACCTTGGGCCTGATCTCGCCCTTGATAGCGCGCTGCAGCAATTCGGCCGCCTGCCAGGTCCGTTCGTACTGATCGATATGCGGATAGGTGCGATACGAGATCAGCGCATTGGCGTTGTCGGCCATGAGCTGCGTGACCGTGGCATGCAGGTCGAGCACCGCGACGACAGGCACGTCCGGGCCGATGCGCTTGCGCAGCCGGGCCAGCAACTCGCCCTCGCCGTCATCCGAGCTTTCGGTCGACATCGCGCCGTGGAGATGCAGCAGCACGCCATCGACGCCGGACGCGGCATCGACGATCTGGCCGGCGAAGAGGTCGAAGGCGGCATCGGTGACGCGGCCGGAGGGGTTGGCCCCGGTCACCAGCGGATGGACGAGGCTCCAGGCAAACTTGTCGGCCGCCTCGAAAGCCGCCCCCATCGAGGTGCGCGTGCCACGGAAGGCGCCGGGTATCTCGTTGTCGCGGAAGGCGCCATGCGCCCGGAACGTGGCCTCGTCCGTGAGCTGAACACTGAAGGTGTTCGTCTCATGCATGAACTCGGCGATCAAAACGCGCGGCACCGTCATCTCCCCAAACATATCGTTCAATTTTTTTGACAGTCTTGGCGGGGCGCCCACGTTCTGGCCACTGATTTTCGCGCATGCATCCCCAGAAACCTGCGCGCTTGTCGAATTGTGGTGAATATGCTCGACTGCGCGGAACCAACTGGACGATGGCGCCGTTTTCGCAGCGGAACTCTGCGAGCACCGTCCATGCCGGTTTCCCCGCACGCTGAATGCCCTGCCGCCGCGACCCGATTGCGGCGCGTTTCGTCCGACGAACTCACGATCCGCCGCGTCCGCCACGGCCGCTCATTCGGCTATCGCGATGCCGATGGCGGCAAGGTCACCGACGAGGAGACGCTGGCGCGCATCCGCTCGCTGGCCATCCCGCCGGCCTATGCGGATGTCCGCATCGCCAGCGATCCGCGCGCCCATCTGCAGGCCATCGGCCATGACGAGGCCGGCCGCGTTCAGCATCGCTACCATCCGGATTGGGAGAAGGTGCGCGAGCGACGCAAGCTCAAGCGGCTCGGCCGCCTGATCGAGGCCCTGCCGAAATTGCGGACCCGCATCGCGACGGACATCAAGGCGCGGACGCTGTCGCGCGACAAGGCGCTGGCCTGCGCCGCCGCGATCATCGACCGCGGCCACCTGCGCGTCGGCAACGAGGCCTATGCCAGGGAAAATGGCAGCCACGGCACCTCGACGCTGCTCAAGCGCCACGCCACGCTGACCGGCACGCGGGTCTCGCTGCATTTCCGCGGCAAAAGCGGCAAGGAGATTTCCTGCGCGATCGACGATGCGTCGCTCGCCCGGGCGATTGCCCGGATCACCACCCTGCCCGGCCGGCGCCTGCTGCAACACAAGAGCGAAGACGGCTCCATCGCGCCGATCCACGCGGCCGAGATCAACGCCTATCTCAAGCAGGCCTGCGGGTTGCCGATCAGCAGCAAGGACCTGCGCATGCTGGCCGCCAATGCTGCCGCTGCGGAGCTGCTTCTCGCCGGTGAGGCGGTGGCGAGCGAGGCCGGGCGCAAGCGCCAGCTTGCCGACATCATGCGCTCGATCTCGGAGAAACTGGTCAATACACCGGCCGTCGTCCGCAAGAGCTATGTCCACGCGATCGTCATCGACGCCTATGCCAGCGGCCGCTTGCAGAAGACCTATGCGAAGGCGCGCGCCAAACCCGGCTGCTCGCGCATCGAGCGCACGCTCGGGCTGCTGGCGTCCTGAGGAAAAAAGCGGGAGCTGCCGGCGGAACCGGGAGGCCCGATTCGACGTTCCGTGGCCGCTGGATCGTCGCGGCGGAGGCGGAGATGGACGAAGAGCGGATCACGCGGATCGCGCGAGCGATGTGTCGGGCGGCACGGCTCGACCCCGACAAGCCGGCCGGCAATGCCGGCCCCTATACGATGTCGATGCGCGAGCCCGGCTACGAAACGCCGCAGCCCGCCTGGATGCTGTTCCGCCGGGAAGCGACATTGTTCGCCTCGCGCCATCGCGAGGCCGCCGTCCGGCTCTGAGCTTTGGCCGAACCGGCCACCGAAGGCCCGGCTCTCCCCGAGCAGGCCGGACGCGCCCGGTTTGCGGCGGCTAGATCGACTTGAAGCTCGGATAATGGCCGCGATAGCTCTTTTCGAGGATCGCGACGCCGCCCTTTTCCTTCAGGATCTGCGCGACCGAGAGACCGAGCTCTCGGGCCTGCTCCGGCGCCGCACTCTGCTCCGCGACGACACGCTCCGTGCCCTCGATCGAAGTCACCTGCGCATGCAGCGTCAGACGGCCATCCTGCCATGTCGCGCAGGCGCCGACCGGCAGGCTGCATCCGGCCCCGAGCGCATGCATCATCTCGCGCTCGGCCTCGGCCTCGGCACGGGCCTTCGGGCATTCGATCGCCTTCAGAACCTCGATCACTGCCGTATCCTCGGCGCGGGCTTCGAGCCCGAGCGCGCCCTGCCCGACCGCATAGGGGAACAGGCTGGGGGAGAGCACTTCCGACGAGGCATCATCCATGCCGAGGCGGCGCAGGCCGGCATGGGCGAGGATGACCGCATCGAGCGCATCCTCCCCGCCGATCTTGGCGAGGCGCGGGCCGACATTGCCGCGGATCGGGACGACGGTGACGTCCGGCCTTAGATTCAGGATCTGGGCGCGACGGCGCAGCGAGCCCGTGCCGACGCGCGCGCCCTGGCGCAGCGAGGTCATGGTCGCGCCGCAGAGCGCATCGCGCGGGTCCTCGCGCGGCGGCACCGAAGCCAGGACGAGCCCTTCATGCAAGGTCGTCGGCAGGTCCTTCAGCGAATGGACGACGAAATCGACCTCGCGCTTCACCAGCTGCTGCTCGTGCTCGACGGCAAAGACGCCGACCATGCCGAACTGGTGGAATTCGGAGACGCGGTCGCGATCGGCGATGGTGGCGATCTGGCAGAGGGTGAATTCCGCCTGCGGAAACTTCTCCCGGATCAGCCCCATGACGTGGTTGGTCTGGGCCATCGCCAGCGGGCTGCGGCGCGTGCCGATCCTCAGATGCATGATCTCGAAACTTTCGGGTCCTGTCCGGCCGAGCCGGTTGTTGCCGCGGTCTATATCAGGGGGGCGCCGGGCTGACGAGTGCGACGCGCGCCGAGACTGCGCTGGATCAATCGCGCGCAGCTGCACCGCCCTGCCGCCGCATCGTCGCCATCGCCTGCCCGAGCACCTCGATCACGCGCGGATCGCGTGACTGGGCGACGTTGAAGCGCATGAAGCTGCCGGCCGTCTGGGCGACGCTGAAGACATTGCCCGGCGCCAACACCACGCCCTGCATCACGGCGAGGCGCGCCAGCTCGGCGGAATCGATGCCGTCCGGCAGGCGGCACCAGAGATAGAAGCCACCTTTCGGCATCAGCCACGGGCGAATCCCCAGGGACTCCAGCCGCGCCGCGACCTCGCGCCGCGCCTGCGCCAGGCGGCGGTGCAATTCCTCCATGTGCTTGCGGTAGCTGCCACCAGCGAGAACGCCCGCCAGCAATTCCGTCGAGACCGGGCTGGGGCCGCCGAAATTGGTCGCGACCTGCAGGTCGACCAGCCCCTCGATCCAATCGGCCCGCGCCGCGATATAGCCGCAGCGAACCGCGGCCGAGAGCGTCTTGGAGAAACTGCCGATCCGAATGACGCGCTCCAGCCCGTCGAGCGCCGCCAGCCGCGCCGATGGCTCGGGCTCGAAATCGGCGAAGATGTCGTCTTCGACGATGATCACGTCGTTGGTCGCCGCAGCGCTCAGCACCCGATAGGCGGCCTGCGGCGACAGGCCGGCGCCAGTCGGGTTGTGCAGGCCGGAATTGGTCAGGTAGAGGCGCGGCCGCTCGGCCGCGACCACAGCCTCGAAGGCCGCGATATCCGGCCCTGTCGGCGTATAGGGCGTGCTCAGCACACGCACCTGATGCGCCCGCAACAAGGCCTGGAAATTGAAATAGCAGGGGTCGTCGACGAGGACCGCATCGCCCGGCCGCAACAGGAAGCGGCAGATCAGGTCGAGCGCCTGCGTGCCCGAACCGGTGAGCATGAGCTGTTCGGAGGCAACCGCCAGCCCGGCCTCGGCGAAGCGCCCGAGCAGGAGCCGACGCAGCACGGAAGCGCCGCGCGTTCCGCCATAATCGGTGAGGATCGCACCATCGGCTCGCGCCAGCGCCCGGAAACCGCGGCGCAGGGCCTCCTCCGGCATCCAGTCGGCCGGGAGCCAGCCGCAGCCCGGCTTCAACGCGCCGGGCTCGGCATCGAGCGACTGGCGCGAGACCCAGAAGGGATCGACGACCAGCTCCTGCGGCGAAGCGGCCTGCGTCAGAGCCAAAGGCGGCAGACCACCGCCGGTGACATAGAAGCCCGAGCCTTGCCGCGCGCGGATCAGCCCTTCAGCCGCGAGGCGGTCATAGGCTTCGACCACGGTCGAGGGCGAAACCTTCATCGTCGCAGCAAAGCCGCGGATCGAAGGCAAGCGATCGCCCGGCGCCAGCGTCCGCGTCGCCAGACGCACCCGGATTGCCGCCATCACGGTTTCCGTCCGCGTCGCGGCAGGTTCGCCTGTGTCGAGTGTATGGATATCCATGGCCATACAGTTTGCCATGAATGTACCGGTCTGTCGCTGGCTTCATTGCGAGCACGCGCCTAGAGCACGGCTTCCGGCGAAGCAGCAGGACGGATCGGATGTCAAACAACTGGGGTGGCAAGGGCTGGGGCAGCGGACTCATCGGTGTGCTGATCTTCAGCGGCTCGCTGCCGGCGACGCGCGTCGCGGTGGCCGGTTTCTCGCCGCTGTTCCTGACCGGCGCCCGGGCGGCTATCGCCGCCCTTCTGGGCGCGGCCTGCCTGATGCTGCTGCGCCAGCAATGGCCGCAAAAGGCGGATATCCGCCCGCTCGCGATCGTCGCGCTCGGCGTCGTGCTCGGCTTTCCCCTGCTCACGGCGCTCGCTCTCCAGCATATCCCCTCGGCGCGCTCAATCGTCTTCATCGGGCTCCTGCCGTTAGCGACCGCCTTGTTCGGCGTATTGCGCGGCGGCGAACGGCCGAAGCCGGTGTTCTGGCTGTTTTCCGGGCTCGGCAGCGCCACGGTCGTCGGTTTCGCGCTGGCCAATAGCGATAGCGACTCGATAACGGGTGATCTGCTGATGGTCGCGGCGGTGCTGCTCTGCGGCCTCGGCTATGCCGAGGGCGCGAGCCTGTCGCGCCGGCTCGGCGGCTGGCAGGTGATTTCCTGGGCTCTCCTGCTGTCACTGCCGGCGATGGCCGTGATCGCACTGCTGTTCTGGCCATCGACCTGGCAAGGCATCGGCACGCCGGCCTGGATCGGGCTCGGTTATGTCTCGGTCTTCAGCATGCTCGTCGGCTTCGTGTTCTGGTATCGGGGCCTGGCGATCGGCGGCACGGCGACGGTCGGCCAGCTTCAGCTGCTGCAACCCTTCTTCGGGTTGATGCTGGCGGGCTTCCTGCTCGGCGAGCCGATCGCCTGGACGATGATCGCCGCGACCGCTGTGGTCGTGCTCTGCGTCGCCGGGGCGAAACGCTTCGCCTGAGCGGAAGCTCTTGGATTTCGCGCGACCTGCGGCCATCTTATGGCTTATCGGAGGTTGCGTCATGGCAAGCGGATGGGCTCCGGACGGAGCGGTTCAGGACCAGATCGACGGCTCGATCACGGACGCTGTCCGTCTCGCACGCTCGCGATTGCCGAGCGGGCCGGGCGAAATCCATTGCCAGGAATGCGGGGAAGAGATTCCCGAAGCGCGGCGCCTCGCGATGCCCGGCGCCCGGCTCTGCGTCGCCTGCCAGTCCGGTCACGATCGTTCGGCGGCGCAATCCAGCTACAACCGGCGCGGCAGCAAGGACAGCCAGCTGAAATGAGGCCTGCGCGCTGAAACGCTATTGCCGGTGCCGACGAATTTCGACGTTCGACAGCCATCGAAAGCGATGGTCCTGACGCGCCGCGATGTCGGGGAAGGATCGTGGTGCCGCTTGAGGGATTCGAACCCCCGACCCCCTCATTACGAATGAGGTGCTCTACCAGCTGAGCTAAAGCGGCAACGGGTGGCGCTGTACCAGCAGGCGCTGGGCTTGGCAAGCCGCAACCGCGCCCGTTTCACAGGCTTCGCCGGTTTCAATCCTTGCGCAGCTTCTCCGTCTCCGGCTTCTCCTGGCCGAGCGCGACGATACCGCGGCGGATGGCGCGGGTGCGGGTGAAGTGCTTGTGCAGGGTCTCGCCGTCGCCATAGCGGATGGCGCGGGTGAGCAGGGCGAGGTCCTCGTTGAAGCGGCCGAGCATCTCCAGCACCGCTTCCTTGTTGTGCAGGAAGACGTCGCGCCACATCGTCGGATCGGAGGCCGCGATGCGGGTAAAGTCGCGGAAGCCGCCGGCCGAGAACTTGATCACCTCGGACTGCGTCACCGCCTCCAGATCCTCGGCTGTGCCGACGATATTGTAGGCGATCAGATGCGGCAGGTGGCTGGTGACGGCGAGCACGAGGTCATGATGCTGTGCGCTCATCACCTCGACCAGCGCGCCCATCCCCTCCCAGAACTGGCGGGTTTTCGCGATGGCCGCCGGCTCCGTACCCTCGGGCGGGGTCAGGATGCACCAGCGGTTGAGGAAGAGGCTCGGGAAGCCGGCATCGGGGCCGGAATTCTCCGTGCCCGCGACCGGGTGCGCCGGCACGAAGGCGACGCCCTCCGGCAGATGCGGCGAGACGGCATCGACGACCGAACCCTTGACCGAGCCGACATCGGAGACGATCGCGCCCGGCTTCAGCTCGCTGGCGATCTCGACCGCGACCGGTCCGCAGGCACCGACCGGCACGCAGAAGATGATGTGATCGGCATCGCGGGCTGCTTCCGCCGCCGTCTCCGCAACGGCATGGCCGAGGCCAAGCTCGCGCGCCCGCTTGCGGACAGCCTCGTCGCGATCCGCCAGCACGATCGTGCCGGCGAGGTTCAGCTCCTTCGCCGCGCGCGCGATCGAGGAACCGATCAGCCCGATGCCGATGATGGCGAGACGGGCGAAGACCGGCTCGGACCGGCGTGGCGCGAAGCTTTCCGCCATCTCGGTCACGCCTTGAGGAAATCGGCGAGCGCGGCGACGACGAGGCGGTTCGCCTCCTCGCTGCCGATAGTCATGCGCAGCGCGTCCGGCAGGCCATAGCCGCCGACGGCGCGCAGGATGAGGCCGCGCTGGGTCAGGAAGGCGTCGGCGTCCCTGGCGGTCTTGCCGGGCGTCTTGGTGAAATGGATCAGCACGAAATTGCCGACCGAGGGCGTGACGGTCAGACCGAGCTTCTCCAGCTCGGCCGTGGTCCAGGCGAGCCATTTCTCGTTATGCTCAAGGGCGGCAGCGACATGCGCCTCGTCGGCAACGGCCGCGGCGCCGGCCTCGATCGCGGCGCCGTTGACGTTGAAGGGGCCGCGGATGCGCTCGAGCGCATCGATGATATGGGCCGGCGCGTACATCCAGCCGATGCGCAGATTGGCGAGGCCGTAGATCTTCGAGAAGGTGCGGGTCATCACGACATTCTCGCTCTCGGCGACGAGCTCGATGCCGGAGGCGTAGTCGTTGCGGCGGACATATTCGGCATAGGCCGCATCGAGCACGAGCAGGACATGCGGCGGCAGGCCGGCCTGCAGGCGCTTGACCTCGTCGAAGGGCAGATAGGTGCCGGTCGGGTTGTTGGGGTTGGCGAGGAAGACGATCTTCGTCTTCGGCGTCACCGCCGCCAGGATGCCGTCGACATCGGCCGTGTAGTTCTTCTCGGGCACGACGACCGGCTTGCCGCCCATGGCGAGGATGGCGATGCGATAAACCAGGAAGCCGTACTGGCTGTAGATGCCCTCGTCGCCCGCGCCGAGATAGGCCTTGGTAACGAGCTCAAGCAATTCATCCGAGCCGTTGCCGCAGATGATCCGCTGGGGATCGAGGCCATAGCGGCCGGCGATCGCCTGCTTGAGCTTGGTCGACGTGCCGTCGGGATAGAGTTCCAGCTTGGCGGCGAGGCCTTCAAATGCGGCGATCGCCTTGGGGCTCGGGCCGAGCGGCGTCTCGTTGGAAGAGAGCTTGTGCAGCTTCACGCCGGCGGGCGCGGCGGATTTGCCGGGGACATAGGCCTCGATATCGAGGACGCCGGGACGCGGGGTGGGACGGGTCGCCATGACGATTGACCTTGCAGCAGGAAGCCAGCCCGTTCAGCGGGCGGATTTGACGGAGAAGCGGGCGGCGTGGCTGCCGACCTCGGCGAAATCGCTGAGCCCGGCCGGCGCGAGGGCCTGGCGGATCGCGGCCTGATCGACCTCGCCGGAGGCCGCGACGAGCAGCGACAGGTGCGAGCCGTCGGCAGCCGAGGCCGAGACCTCGGCCAAATGCTCGGCAAGGCCGTGGCGCAAGCTTTCAGACCAGCGCTCGACGCGGGCGGCATAAAGCACGATCTCGCGCACGGCGGCGTCGGCCAGCGGCTTGGCGATGCAGTAGACCGGCGTGCCCGCAGGATGGTTCGGCCGCTCGACGAAGGGCAGGCGCGCGATGATCTTGGGCGCATCAACCCCGATCAGGTCCCGCCACCAGATGCCGGCGCTGGCGCCCTGGTCCATGCGGAAGATGCCGAGATCGCCAGCCGATTCCGCGACCGCTCGGATGACCGAACGGGCATCCTCATGCGGGATATAGGGAACGGTGAAGCCGAAATGGAAGCGGGCGGAATCGCGCATCGCCGCATCGCCGCCGGAGATGTCGGCATGGACCGAGTAATTCGCCTGCACATAGGTGAAGGTCGCGATGATGATGCGCCAGACGCTCTCCACCGTGTCGAGCGGCAGCAGGCCCTTATGGCTGAGGGCCAGGCGCTTCATGATGTCGGCCTCGCGGCCGGGGCGGAAGGCGGAGCCGGAGGCCTGCGTCTTCTTGATCGAGATCAGCGTCTCGATGATCTGCGAGCGCTCCATCAGCAGCGCGTGCATCGCGCTGTCGATGCGGTCGATTTCACCGCGCAGATCGGCAAGGGTGGTCGGGGCGGCTTCGGTCATGGGCAACGCGCTTTCCGGCAAGGCCACGCTCCTTAGCGCTCCCGCAACGCCTTGGCAAAGCCGGCTGCGCAGTCCCGCGTTGACAGAAGCGCTCTGGCGCGGCATCGCTAGAGTTCGATTTTCCGAACGCCTGGACCGGCAAGACAAATCCTACTGCCGAAGCGGACGACATGAGAGATCTCTCCCCCAGCCTGGCCGATCCGCAGAAGGAGGCGAACGAGCCCTCCAGCCCGGTCGCGCGCTTCGGGCCCGACACGCCCCTGCTGATGGATTGCGGCGTGGTGCTGGACCACTGGCAGATCGCCTACCAGACCTACGGCACGTTGAACGCCGAGAAATCGAACGCGGTGCTGGTCTGCCATGCCCTGACCGGCGACCAGTATGTCGCGAGCCGCAACCCGATCACCGGCAAGGGCGGCTGGTGGACGGCGATGATCGGGCCGGGCAAGCCGATCGAGACCGACCGCTATTTCGTGATCTGCGCCAATGTGATCGGCGGCTGCACCGGCACCACAGGCCCGGCCTCGACCAATCCGGCCACGGGCAAGCCCTGGGGCCTGTCCTTCCCGATCGTCACCATCCGCGACATGGTGCGGGCGCAGGCAGCGCTCATCGACTCCCTGGGCATCGAGACGCTGTTCTGCGTCGCCGGCGGCTCAATGGGCGGCATGCAGGTGCTGCAATGGGCCGCGAGCTATCCGAACCGCGTCTTCTCGGCGCTGCCGCTCGCGACCGGCGCCAAGCACTCGGCCCAGAACATCGCCTTCCACGAAGTCGGCCGGCAGGCGGTGATGGCCGATCCGGAATGGCGGCAGGGGCGCTATCTCGAAGAAGGCACGCGCCCGGCCAAGGGATTGTCGGTCGCGCGGATGGGCGCGCATATCACCTATCTCTCGGAGCAGGCGCTGCACCGCAAGTTCGGCCGCAAATTGCAGGACCGGGCGGCGCCGACCTTCTCCTTCGACGCGGATTTCCAGGTCGAGAGCTATCTGCGCCATCAGGGCCTGAGCTTCGTCGAGCGCTTCGACGCCAATTCCTATCTCTATGTCACGCGCGCGATGGATTATTTCGACCTGGCTGCCGATCATGACGGCGTGCTGGCGCGGGCCTTCACCGGCACGAAGACCCGCTTCTGCGTGGCCTCCTTCACTTCTGACTGGCTGTTCCCGACGGCGGATTCGCGCGCGATCGTGCACGCGCTCAACGCGGCCGGCGCCTCGGTCTCCTTCGTCGAGCTGGAGAGCGACAAGGGGCACGACGCCTTCCTGCTGGAAGAGCCCAATCTCTTCGCCACGACGCGCGGCTTCATCGGCGCGGCGGCCCGGGCACGCGGACTTTAGACCATGGCCTTCAGCGACAACCAGACCAACCGCATCGACCTCCGGCTCGTCGCCGAGATGGTGCAGCCCGGCACGCGCGTGCTCGATGTCGGCTGCGGCGACGGTGCCCTGCTCGCGCTGCTGGCCGAGAGCCGGCAGGTCGATGCGCGCGGCATCGAATTGTCGCGCGAGGGCGTGGCCGATTGCGTCGCGCGCGGGCTCTCGGTGATCCAGGGCGACGCCGATACCGACCTTGCCGACTACCCGGACGATAGCTTCGACTACGTCATCCTCTCCCAGACGATCCAGGCGACGCGCAATCCGCGGCTCGTGCTGGAGCAGATGCTGCGCATCGGCCGGCACGCCATCGTCTCCTTCCCGAATTTCGGGCATTGGCGGATGCGCAGCCAAGTCTTCTTCCAGGGACGGATGCCGGTGACGGACTCCCTGCCCTATGCCTGGTGGGACACGCCCAATATCCATTTCTGCACGATCCGGGATTTCGTGACGCTGTGCGACCAGATCGGCGCCCGCAAGGAGCGCGCGGTCGCGCTCGACGCAGCCGGCGGACGGGTCGGCGTCAACGCGCCCTGGTGGTTCTGGAATCTGTTCGGCGCACAGGCGGTGTTCCTGCTGAAGCGGAGGTAAATCCTTCTCCCCTCGGGGGAGAAGGTGGCAGCGCGAAGCGCTGACGGATGAGGGCAGCGCGCCAGACAAAAGAAAAGGGCCGCTTTCGCGACCCTCCCCTCATCCGTCTGCTCCGCAGACACCTTCTCCCCCAAGGGGAGAAGGGAAACGGCGATCAGTTCAACGCCACGCCAGCCGGCCGCTTTTCCTTCACGGCCGCGACCGAGCCCAGCATCAGCGAACCCGGACCGACGGTGATCGGCACATCCTCGCCATCGACGATGTCGCCCGCGAGGATCGCTTCCGCCAGCGGGTCCTGCACCGATTTCTGGATCACGCGCTTCAGCGGGCGCGCGCCATAGGCCGGGTCGTAGCCCTTGTCGGCCAGCCACTCGCGCGCCTCCTTCGAGAGCTCGAGCGTGATCTTGCGGTCGGTCAGCAGCTTCTGGAGCCGCGCCATCTGGATGTCGACGATCGCGTCCATGTCCTTCCGCCGCAGGCGATGGAACAGGATGATGTCGTCGATCCGGTTCAGGAATTCGGGCCGGAAGGCGTGGCGGACCACGCCCATAACCTCGTCGCGAACCGCGTCGCTGTCCTGCCCTTCGGGCTGGTTCACCAGGAACTCCGAACCGAGATTCGAGGTCATGATGATCAGCACGTTGCGGAAATCGACGGTGCGGCCCTGGCCATCAGTCAGACGGCCGTCGTCGAGCACCTGCAGCAGGACGTTGAACACGTCCGGATGCGCCTTCTCGACCTCGTCGAAGAGCACGACCTGATAGGGCCGGCGCCGCACGGCCTCCGTCAGCGCCCCACCCTCCTCATAGCCGACATAGCCGGGAGGCGCGCCGATCAGCCGGGCGACCGAGTGCTTCTCCATGTACTCGGACATGTCGATGCGCACGAGCGCCGTGTCGTCGTCGAACAGGAACGAGGCCAGTGCCTTGGTCAATTCGGTCTTGCCGACGCCGGTGGGGCCGAGGAACATGAAGGAGCCGATCGGACGGTTCGGGTCCTGCAGGCCGGCGCGAGCGCGACGGACCGCGGTCGAGACCGCCTCCACCGCTTCCTTCTGCCCAACGACGCGAGCACCGAGAACCTCCTCCATGCGGAGCAGCTTCTCCTTCTCGCCTTCCAGCATCCGATCGACCGGCACGCCGGTCCAGCGCGAGACGACGGCAGCGACGTGATCGGGCGTCACCGCTTCTTCGACCATGCCGGCGCTCTCGCCCTTCTCCTCGATCTCGGCCAGACGCTTCTCGAGCTGCGGGATCTCGCCATAGGCAAGCTCGCCCGCGCGCTGGTATTCGCCCTTGCGCTGCGCCTGAGCGAGCTCGTTGCGAGCGTTGTCGAGCTTGGTCTTGATCTCCGCTGCGTGGCCGAGCTTGTCCTTCTCGGCCTTCCACTTGGCCGTGATGGTGCCGGAACGCGTCTCCAGATCGGCCAATTCGGCTTCGAGCCGCTTCAACCGCTCCTTCGAGCCGGCGTCGCTCTCCTTCTTGAGCGCCTCCTGCTCGATCTTGAGACGGACGATCTCGCGATCGATCGAATCCAGCTCCTCGGGCTTCGAGTCGACCTGCATGCGCAGGCGCGCCCCGGCCTCGTCGACGAGGTCGATCGCCTTGTCCGGCAGGAAGCGGTCGGTGATGTAGCGGTTCGACAGGGTCGCAGCCGAGACCAGCGCCGAATCCGTGATGCGGACGCGGTGATGCTGCTCATACTTCTCCTTCAGGCCGCGCAGGATCGAGATGGTGTCCTCGACCGTCGGCTCCTCGACGAAAACCGGCTGGAAGCGCCGCGCCAGAGCCGCGTCCTTCTCGACATACTTGCGGTACTCGTCGAGCGTGGTCGCGCCGACGCAGTGCAGTTCGCCGCGCGCCAGGGCAGGCTTCAGCAGGTTCGAGGCATCCATCGCGCCGTCGGTCTTGCCGGCGCCGACGAGGGTATGCATCTCGTCGATGAACAGGATGACGCCGCCATCCGAGGACGAGACCTCGGTCAGCACCGCCTTCAGCCGCTCCTCGAACTCGCCGCGATATTTCGCGCCGGCGATGAGCGAGCCCATGTCGAGCGCGAGCAACTCCTTGTCCTTCAGGCTCTCGGGCACGTCGCCATTGACGATGCGCAGCGCGAGGCCCTCGGCGATGGCGGTCTTGCCGACGCCGGGCTCGCCGATCAGGACGGGATTGTTCTTGGTCCGGCGCGACAAAACCTGGATCGTGCGGCGGATCTCCTCGTCGCGGCCGATGACCGGGTCGAGCTTGCCCTCGCGCGCCGCGGCGGTGAGGTCGCGGGCGTATTTCTTCAGCGCGTCATAGGCCTGCTCGGCCGAAGCGGAATCGGCGGTGCGGCCCTTGCGGATCGCCTCGATCGCAGCATTCAGCGCCTGCGGCGTCACGCCGGCCTTCGACAGGGCCTTGCCGGCCTCGCTGTCCTTCTCGATCGCGAGCGCGAGCAAAAGCCGCTCGACCGTGACGAACGAGTCGCCGGCCTTCTCGGCCGCCTTTTCGGCAGTGTCGAAGACGCGCGCGAGGCCCGGCGTCAGGTTGAGGCCGCCGGAGCCACCCGAAACCTTCGGGAGCTTGGCCAAGGCCTGGTCGACGAGCTGCAATGCGACGCGCGACTGGCCGCCGGCCCGGTCGATCAGACCAGCCGCCATGCCTTCATTGTCGTCGAGCAAAGCCTTCAGAAGATGCTCGGGGGTGAACTGCTGGTTCCCCTCCCGCAAGGCGATCGTCTGCGCCGCCTGGAGAAAGCCCTTCGCCCGATCGGTATATTTCTCAATGTTCATTCAAGTCACTCCGCCCGCAGGCCACGCCCCGTAGCAACGTGATCCTGCTGCCCTTTCATCAGGATGGGGCGCCGCGATGGGCCGCCCCTCGCCCTCCAAGATAGTGTTGCTTTCGCGCAACGGAAGAGGCCCGCCCCAGAATTGACCTGGCGCAAAGGGCAGGCGCAGATCGGGCATGGCCGGGACCAAGCGACAGCAGGCGATTCGGAAGTCACTGAGGGCGCTGGCGCCCGGCATTCCGCTCTCCGACGCCGAGGCCGTGGTCACGCTGGCGGAGCGGCGTCACATGAAGGACCTACCGCCCTCGACCGCGCTCTGGCTGGCGCTCGGCAGCCATGTCCGCCATGTCCATACCGATTACGAGCGGCTGCTGGGCGAAGGCTACGACCGCGACGCCGCCCGCTTCTTCGTCGCCGACGATACCGACGCCGTGCTCGCGGGCTGGGGCTGCCAGCGCTCGGTCAGCGATGGCGAAGACGACACATCCGATTGATCGAAACGGATACAGAATTTGATCTGTCAGGACCGCCTGGTACGGCTATGGTCCGCCCAACCTTGCCTTAGCCGGACCCGACCATGCGCATCGAAACGCTCTACCGCTACCCCGTGAAGGGCCTCTCGCCGGAGAGGCTGAAGCGGGCGGCCTTGCCGGCCGGCGGCTTCTTCCCGGGCGACAGGCTTTTCGCCATCGAGAACGGCCCCTCCGGCTTCGATCCGGCCGAGCCCGTGCATCAGCCCAAGATCAAATACCTCATGCTGATGCGCAACGAGTCGCTCGCCCGGCTCAGGACCCGCTACGACGATGTCAGCGGCGATCTCGTCATCCACGAGAACGGGCAGGAAGTGTTGCGCGCAGCAACCGCCAGCGACGAAGGCCACGCCGCGATCTCGCGGTTCTTCTCCGACTTCATGCCCGAGGAACTGCGCGGCGAGCCGAAGCTGCTGACGGCGCCTCCGACCTATCGCTTCATGGATTCGCGCTCCGGCTTCCTCTCGATCATCAATCTCGCCAGCGTCGCCGACCTCGAAGTGCGCCTTGGACAGCCCGTCGATCCCCTGCGCTTCCGCGGCAACCTGATGGTGAGCGGGCTCGCGCCCTGGGCCGAGAACGATCTCGTCGACCGCGAGCTGACCGGGCCCGGCGGCCTGCGCCTGCAAGTGATCAAGCGGATCGAACGCTGCGCGGCGACCAATGTCGACCCAGACACCGGCGCGCGCGACATGCAGATCCCCAAGGCACTGATGAAGAATTACGGCCATGTCGATTGCGGCATCTATTGCCGCATCCTCACGGCCGGCGCGCTGGTCGAGGGCGACAGCCTGACCGTTGCGGACGCGCCGGTCGAACTCGGCATCGCCTGATCGGCGCAGATAAAGAAAAAGGGCCCGAATGGGCCCTTTTCCATATTTAATGCCTGATAGCGTGGGGCTTACTCGGCCGAGCTATCCGTCTCCGAACCCAGCGCATCCATGACCTCGCGGGGCGAGCGGCGACGGCGGGTACGCTTCGGAGCAGCCTCCTCGGCAGGCTCAGCCGCGGCAGCCGGCTCGGCGACGGGGGCTTCGACCGGCTCCGACGCAACAACGCGCACGGGGTTGGTCAGGAAGGAGGGCAGCGCGGCGGCGACGTCATCGCCCGCATCGGCCTCGACCTCACGCTCGCGGCGCGGACGGCGCTCGCGCTGGGGACGCTCGCTCCGCTCGGGACGCTCGAAGCGGCGCTGTTCGCCCTGGGCCTGCTCCGGAGCCGCCTCGACGGCGCCGCCCTCGCTGACCGGGATGTCGGAGCGCGGCGCGTCGGGACGCGGCGCATAACCGCCGGGAGCGCCCTGGCCGCCTTCGGCATTGCGGTCGAAACGACGCTCGCCACGATCCTGACGGTCGAAACGGCGCTCGTTGTTATTGTTGTTGCGGTCGTTGTTGAAACGCTCGCGACGATTGTTGCGGTCGAAGCGCTGGCCGCCCTGCTGCTGGCCCTCGCCGCCCTCGCCCTCGGCACGCTGGCCGCCGCCATGGCCGTTATAGCCATTGGGATTGCCATAGCCGTTGGAACGCATCTCCGGCTGCGGGCCGGCGCCGGGCTGGAAGGACTGGCCTTCCTCGTCGCCCTCTTCCTCGCCCTCGTCCGCATCCTCGACGAAGGCGCGATTCGGCGGGAAGGAATGGCCGAACTGCTGAGCCATCTGCTCCTGCGCCGCGAGCAGGATGCGGTAGTAGTGCTCGGCGTACTGGAAATAGCTCTCGGCAGCGACGGTATCGCCCGAAGACTGGGCGTCACGAGCAAGCTGCAGATATTTCTCGGCGACATGCTGCGCCGTGCCGCGAACCTTTACGTCCGGGCCGTTGGATTCGTAGCTACGCTGCAACGGATTGGGAGATTTGCGGTTGCCGTTATTGTTGCCGCCGCCGTTATTGTTGCGGCCGCGCATACGCCGGTTCTGACCTGGTCTCATTCGCGTCTGTCTCGCGCTTCTGTGTTCAAAGCAACCGTGGTGCCGTCATGCGCGTTGCGAAGCACAGCGGGTTGCGACGCTGTGTCGGACGAAGGTGACCTGAAGGGGCGATACGCCGTTCCTGGTCTTCACGCGCTCTTTTCCAAAAAGGGGGTTTCAACCCCATGAGCCGATCGGCGCCACGCGCCTTCGGGGCTCCATCCGGCTTGTCAGCTGCATCGCCCCGGGAACACGCCCGCAAACGATGCCGAACTCAAGAGCAATCCTGTACGATCGGGAACTGCCCAGAGGCCCGGCTCTGACGCCACCAGCTTCGGCTGGATGCTGCATAGCTGCTTTTGGCTGCTTCTCCAAGCGAAATCGACCAAAAGCCTGTGCATTCTCAAGCGAGCATGAAGATCAACGCCCGCTCATGCCCTCCGAGATCATTGCGGCTGCCGCGGAATTCAAGCCCGCCCGCCCGCATCAGGGCGACGACATCCGGCCCCTGCCCCGCACCGATTTCGAAAACGATGACGCCGCCGGGCGCCAGCAGCGGCGGCAAGGCCGTGGCGAAAAGGCGATAGGGCCCGAGTCCGTCGGCACCGCCATCCAGCGCAAGCAGCGGATCGTGCTCGCGCACCTCGACGGACAGCGTCGCGATCTCCGCCGAGGGGATATAGGGCGGGTTCGAGACGATCAGGTCGAAGCGGCCGGTCAGACCCGCAGTCCAGCTACCCTGCCGGAAAGTCACGCGATCATCGACGCCGTTGAGGGCGGCATTCGCCGCAGCGGTCCGGCAGGCCTCGTCCGACAGGTCGATGCCGATGCCACGCGCTCGCGGCAGCTCGCTGAGAAGCGCGATCAGCAGGCAGCCGGTGCCGGTGCCGAGGTCGAGCAGCTTCAACGTCTCCTCGCGGCGTCCGGCGAACTGGGCCAAAGCCGTCTCGACGATCGTTTCGCTATCGGGGCGCGGCTCCAGCGTCGCGGGCGACAGACGGAAGGGCAGCCCCCAGAATTCGCGCTCGCCGAGAATGCGCCAGACGGGCTCGCCAGCGGCGCGCCGCGCCGCGAAATCGTCCAGCCGGGCGAGCGCTTCAGGGGGTAGGATCAGGTCGGGATCGGCGTTCTCGACGCCGAGACTGCCCTCGACCAGCAGCCGCGCATCGAGCCCGGGGCTGGTCGAGCCCGCGCGCATGAGGCTTTGCGCAAGAAGACGCCGCGCCTCCCTGACGGTCGGCACGGCGCCCTCCCCTCGTGCGTTTCCAGCGAAGCCGATTTCGGGCTTCGCCATCCCCGAAGCGGCGGCTAGTTGCCGTTCATCTTCAGGTCCATGCAGGTCCTCATCTTCTTGTTGATCGAGGCCTTGCTTTCGCGGGTCCCGGCCAGCTCCAGACGGCAGGCCTTGCGCGCCTGCGACTGCGTCATCGCGCCCTGAAGCGCGGCCGGCTGGCCTGCGGTGATCCTCTTGAACGTGCGCTCCTGCGCCTGCGAGACGCCGCTCATCGCCAGCGCCATCAGACCGGTCACCGCTATCGTCGAGAACATCTTGATCATGAGAGGGTCCCCCCTTCGCTGGTGTCGATGCCTTATCAACGCGGGATGGCGATTTTGGTTTCATCGCGCCCGCCTCACGCCATGCCCTCGGCCGCCAGCAGCTTCGCCTGATGCTCGGCGGTGAGCGCATCGATGATCTCATCGAGAACGAGGCCCTGCATCATCTCGTCGAGCTTGTAGAGCGTGAGATTGATGCGGTGGTCCGTCACGCGCCCCTGCGGGAAATTGTAGGTGCGGATGCGCTCCGAACGGTCGCCGGAGCCGACCTGCGAACGCCGGTCCGCCGAGCGCTCGGCATCGATGCGCAGGCGCTCCATGTCGAAGAGTTTGGCGCGCAGCAATTCATAGGCCCGTGCCTTGTTCTTGTGCTGCGAGCGCTCGTCCTGGACCAGTACGACCGTATTGGTCGGGATATGGGTCAGGCGCACCGCCGATTCGGTCTTGTTGACGTGCTGGCCACCGGCGCCACCCGAGCGCAGTGTGTCGATGCGGATATCGGCATCGTTCAGGGTAACATCGACATCGGTCGCCAGCGGCAAGGTCGCGACCGTCGCGGCAGAGGTATGGATGCGCCCGCTCGCCTCGGTATCCGGCACGCGCTGGACGCGGTGGACGCCGGATTCGAATTTGAGCCGGGCATAGACGCCGCGCCCGTTGATCTCGGCGATGACCTCCTTGAAGCCGCCGACCGTGCCTTCGCTCTCGGAGAGAATATCGACGCTCCAGCCCTTCTGGGCCGCATGACGCTGATACATGCGCAGGAGATCGCCGGCGAAGAGCGAGGCCTCATCACCACCGGTGCCGGCCCGGATTTCGAGGATGACGCCGCGCTCGTCGGCAGCATCCTTCGGCAGCAGGGCCACCAAGATCTCGCGGGCACGCGCCTCGATTTCGGCGCGGGCGGTATCGCGCTCCTCATAAGCGAGGTCGCGGAACTCGGCATCGGTCGCGGGATCGGCGATCAGCGCCTCGGCTTCCTCCAGCGCGACCTGCGCCTGCCGCCAGGAGGCGATCGCCGCGACGACCGGATCGAGCTCGGCCAGCTCCTTCGCGAGCTCGACGGTGCGCGCCGCCTCGCTCGCATGGCTGATCTCATCGGTCGCGGCGGCATGGCGCGCCACGATGACGTCGAGACGATCCTGGGGAAGCTGGAGGGACATTCAACGAACTCGTGAAACGAAAGGAAAAAGCGGCAGCAGCGACGGAAGCAGCGTCGCTAGACCGGGACCTTGAACTCGGTCGCGAAGGCCGCGAGCTGCGGGCGCAGATTGGTGGCGCCTTCCGGCGAGGCCAGCATCCAGTCCATGCGCTCGCGCAATTTGCCGGCATCGAGCGCACGCAGCATCGCCTTGACCGGCCCGATCGATGCCGCCGACATCGAGAAGCCGCGATAGCCCAGGCCGATCAGGGCCATGGTCTCCAGCGGCTTGCCGCCCATCTCGCCGCAGACGGTGACCGGGCAGCCGGTCTCGGCCGCCGCCTCGACGATGCGCCGGAGCGCCCGCAACGGGCCGACGCCGAGCGGATCGAAGCGATCGGCGACGCGCTTGTTCTCGCGATCGGCCGCGAAGAGGAACTGCATCAGGTCGTTGGTGCCGATCGAGAGGAAATCGGCCTCGCGCGCAATCTCCGGCAATTCGAAGAGCAGCGAGGGCACCTCGACCATGACGCCGACCCGGAGGTCGCGCGGCGGCGTCACGCCCTGCTTCTCCAGCATGGCCTGCTCGCGGCGGATGATCATGCGGGCGCGGCGGAACTCCTCGGTGGTCGCGACCATCGGCAGCATGATCTTGAGGTCGCGGCCGGCGCCGGCCCGCAGCATGGCGCGCACCTGCGCCCTGAGCAGACGCGGCTTGTCGAGGCCGATGCGGATCGCCCGCCAGCCGAGCGCCGGATTCTCCTCCTCGACGCGCTCCATATAGGGCAACACCTTGTCGCCACCGATATCGAGCGTGCGGAAGGTGACCGGCAATTCCGCCGCGGCTTCCAAGACGGCGGCATAGAGCGCCTGCTGCTCGCCGGTGGTCGGCATGTGTTGCGCCACCATGAACTGCAGCTCGGTGCGGAACAGGCCGATGCCGGAGGCGGCGGTCGCCTCGATATTCGGCATGTCGACGATGAGGCCCGCATTGATCTGCAAGGTGATGTCGACCCCATCGCGGGTGACCGCCGGCAGCTCCTTGAGCTTCTGGTACTGCTTCTGCTTGCGGGCGCGCAGCCGCGCCTTGTCCTTGTAGGCGTTCTCGACATCGGGCTGCGGGCGGATCTGCACCTCGCCGGCCTGGCCGTCGACGATGATGGCATCGCCGGCCTCGACCAGCGCCGTCGCGTTGACGACCTCGCCGACGGCCGGAATGCCGAGCGCGCGGGCGACGATGGCGATATGGCTGGTCGGCCCGCCCTCCTCCAGCACGAGCCCGCGCAGATGGGCGCGGTCATAGTCGAGCAGCGCCGCCGGCCCCATCGAGCGGGCGACGAGGATGGCGTTCTCCGGCAGGTTCTCGCGGGCGACGCCATTGCCCTTGCCGACCAGCGTGCGCAGCAGGCGGTTGGCGAGATCGTCGAGATCATGCAGCCGCTCGCGCAGATAAGGGTCGGTCTGGCGCAACATCTTGGCACGGGTGTCGGACTGGACGCGCTCGACCGCCGCCTCGGCGGTGAGGCCGGTCATCACGACCTCGCGCATGCGGCGCAGCCAACCCTGGTCATGGGCGAACATGCGGAAGGTTTCGAGCACGTCGCGATGCTCGCCGGTATGGGCGACGTCGCCGCGCTCGACCAGTTCGTCGATCGAGGCGCGCATCTCGCCGATGGCCGCTTCGAGCCGGCCGACTTCGGCGGCCGGGTTCTCGGCGATGAGGTTGGTGATCGCGACGCGCGGCTCGTGCAGCACGGCATGGCCGAGGCCGACGCCATCGGCCAGCGCCACGCCGACGCCGTGGATCGGTCTGTCGAGGCCGATCGAGGCGCCCGGCGCCGCCAGCGACTTGAGGCCGCCGGCCGCGATCATCTCCGCCATCAGCATGGCGGTGGTCTGGAGGGTCTCGATCTCGTCGTCGGAATAGAGCCGCGAAGCGCGGTTCTGGATGACGAGCACGCCCATCACGGCGCCACCGCGCAGGATCGGCACGCCGAGGAAGGAGCGATACACCTCTTCGCCCGTTTCCGGACGGTAGGAGAAGGAGGGATGCGCCTGCGCATCCGACAAGGCCAACGGCTCGGCCTCGCTCGCGATCAGGCCGACGAGACCTTCGCCCGCGCGCATGGTGGTGAGGTGGACCGCCTCGCGGTTGAGGCCTTCGGTGGCGTAGAGTTCGAGCGAGCCGTCCTCGCGCAGGACATAGACGGAGCAGACCTCGGCGACGAGATTGCCGGCGATCAGGACGACGAGGCGATCCAGCCGCTCCTGCGGGCTGATCGATGCCGCCATGACCTCGCGGAGACGGCGCAACAGAACGCCCGGTCCTCCGAGAGCGCCTCGCATCGATCTCAGCCCTCCGCCCGCCTCCTCAGCCATCGACAATACGATGCCTGTCCGGACCCTGAGTCGCCCACTCCGGCCCTGCTGCCTTCTAGCGACGAAAGACCTTATTCGGCAAGGCCCGCGAAAGGGCCACGCAGCATCACCCCAAGATTTCGGTCGTTTTCCGGACCCGAGCGCCAAGTCTCAAGGTCGCACCAGAGCGAGATGAGAGCCCCTCGCAGCGCTCCGCTTCCCGCGCGATCCTGCCGACATCTTGCGTACACCGGCTTCCTGAGGCGGCGACGACGCAGCCGGCGCCTCGCTGCGGCCTGCCCGCCGCACGGCGGCGCGCGGTTCCTTGCGCGCCTCGCCGACGGCCGCGGAGTCGGTTGCGGCGTCCTCTCCGGCCAACGCCGCGAGATATTGCCGCGTCCACCAGTCGATATCGGTCGCGGCGATGATGGCGTAGAGCCGTTCGAAGCGGCGGATGCGCTCCGATTTCGGCATGGCCAGCGCGGTGCGGATCGCCTCCGCCACCTCATGGGAATCGAAGGGATTGACGATCAGCGCCTCGCCCATCTGCTGGGCGGCCCCGGCGAAGCGCGAGAGCACGAGCACGCCGGGATCGGCCGGGTCCTGCGCCGCGACATATTCCTTGGCGACGAGGTTCATGCCGTCGCGCATCGGCGTGACCAGCCCGACCTGGGCGCGGCGGTAGAAGCCCGCCAGCGCCTTGCGCGAATAGGCTTTCTTGACCACGCGGATCGGCGTCCAGTCGAATTCGCCGAGCTGGGCGTTGAGGCGGCCGGCGACCTCGTCCGACTGCCGGTCGAGCTCGGCATATTCCGGCACGTCGCTGCGCGAGGGCGGCGCGATCTGCAACAGGCTGACCCGGCCGCGGTCCTCGGGGTGGTTGCGCAGGAACTCGCCGAAGGCTTCGAGGCGCTGCACGATGCCCTTGGAGTAGTCGAGCCGGTCGACCCCGATGACGAGCTTGCGTTCGCCTAGCGATTCCCGCGTGGCCCGTAGAGGGGTCGCCGCCTGGCGGGCGGAGGCGGCGGCCAGCTTGCGGAAGCCCTCGACATCGATGCCGATCGGGAAGGCCTGCACGGCCGTCTCGCGCGTGCCGAGCCGCACGCGCTTGCCGTCGGACCGGGCGCCGCAGAGCGACACCAGCCCGCCGATCAGATTGCGGGCATCGACCTCCGTCTGCATGCCGACGAGGTCATAGGCCGCCATGGTGCGGATCAAGGTCGCGCTGAAAGGCAAGGCACCGACAACATCGGCCGCCGGCCAGGGGATGTGGTGGAAATAGCCGATCCGGTTGGTGACGCCGCGCCGGCGCAGCTCCGCCGCCAGCGGGATCAGATGATAGTCGTGTATCCAGATCAGATCATCGGGCTTGATCAGCCCGGCAAGAGCGCGGGCGAAGCGGCGATTGACGCCGAGATAGCCCATGTAGTCGCTGCGCTGGAACTCGGTCAGCCCGAGCCGGTAATGCATCAGCGGCCAGAGCGCCCGGTTCGAAAAGCCGAGATAATAGCTCTGGCGCTCGGCCTCGCTGAGATCGGTCACGGCATAGGTGACATTGCCACGCTCGACCTGCCGCAGCTGCGGCGAGGCACCCTCGCTCACGGCCCCGCTCCAGCCGAACCAGAGCCCGCCCCGCTGCTCCAGCGCCTCGCGCAGGGCAACCGCCAATCCTCCCGCCATCACCTTTTCATGGCGATCGGGAATCGTGACGCGGTTGGAAACGATGACAAGACGCATGGACGAGCATTCTCCGGCAGGGGCCGCCCGCATTTCGCCATCGGCGGCAGGAACAGAACGCTTCCGAAAGCGTAATGTTTCCGTGGTGCGGACGCGGTCACATGGCAGCGCTGCGGCAGCCGTGCGGTGAAATCGCGACCGCCATGGTAGGCTTTCGACAGATCGAGGCAACCCCTCGAACCCTATTTTCGACGCGGCCGCCGCCCGTCGATAAGACAGAAAAGGATATCCCTGGCTGCTTGGCCGCTCTTCTGCCGCCTTCTCTGCCCAGATACGAGATGATGACGACCTTGATCGAACCCGATATCGCCGCAAGCTCCCGCGAGATCGCTCCCGCGCATCGCGAAATCGCTCTGTTCCTCGATTTCGACGGAACATTGGTCGAGATCGCGCCCTCGCCGGACGATGTTCGCCTCGACCGGCGGGTCGCTCCCGCGCTGACGGCGCTGCGGGCGCAACTCGGCGGCGCGCTGGCGCTCGTCTCCGGCCGCCCGATCGGCTTTCTCGACGGCGTGCTGGCGCCGCACCGCTTCGACATCGCCGGGCTGCACGGCGCCCAGATCCGCGTCGATGACGAGATCCGCTCGCAGGCCGATACGCATGAGGGCATGCGCGAGGCGCTGCGCGATCTCGTCCGCTTTGCCAACAGCCATGTCGGCATCATCGTCGAGGACAAGCGCATCTCCGTCGCGCTGCATTGGCGCCTCGCCCCCGCGCTGGAGGACGAGGCTCTGGCCCTGATGCGCGGCATCGCCGCGCGAATGGGGCCGGGCATGCGCCTGCAGGAGGGCAAGTCCGTCGCGGAACTGGTCCCCGCCGGGGCCAGCAAGGGCAGCGCCATCGCCTGGCTGATGGCGACCCCGACCTATGCCGGCCGCCAGCCGGTCTTCATCGGCGACGACATCACCGACGAGGACGGGTTCGAGGCCGTCAACGCCATGGGCGGCGTTTCCGTGCGCATCGGCGCGGATCGCGAGAGCCATGCCACCTGCCGCCTCGCCTCGCCCACCGCACTTCGGCACATCCTTCTCGAAGCCGCCGAAAGCGGCCATCTTTCCGCTGCCAGCTTCAAGCAGGACTGACCGACCATGACCGTTACGACCTCGACCGCGGGGCATCACTCCGCCTCGCTCGACCTCGGCGTGATCGGCAATTGTTCGATCGCCGCCCTCATCGACCGCCGCGCCCGCATCGTCTGGGGCTGCTTTCCCCGCTTCGACCGCGACCCCGTCTTCTGCTCGCTGATCGACAACCAGGCCGAGGACGGCGATGCCGAGCCCGAAAAGGGCTTCTTCGGCATCGAGCTCGTCGGCATGACGCGCTGCGAGCAGGGCTATCTCGACAACACCGCGATCCTCTCCTCCGTGCTTTCGGACGACCAGGGCAATGCGATCGAGATCCTCGATTTCGCGCCGCGCTTCGTGCGCTACGAGCGCTTCTTCCGGCCGCCGCAGCTGGTGCGCCGCGTTCGCCGCGTCTCCGGGCGGCCGCGCATCCGCGTTCTGGTCAAGCCCAGCCTCGGCATCGGCGAGGAGCCCGACGAGATCACGCGCGGCTCCAACCATGTCCGCTATGTCGGCGCCGACCAGACGATCCGGCTGACGACGAACGCACCGCTCTCCTATGTCGTCGAGGGCACGCCGTTTGCCGTCGACCAGGCCTATTCCTTCTTCATCGGGTCGGACGAGGCTCTGCGCGCCGAGATCGAGACGACCTCGCGCGAGTTCCTCGACAAGACCACCGATTACTGGCGCGACTGGGTGCGCTCGCTCTCGATCCCCTTCGAGTACCAGAAGGAGGTGATCCGGGCCGCGATCACGCTCAAGCTCTGCGCCTTCGAGGAGACGGGCGCCATCGTCGCGGCCTTGACGACCTCGATTCCGGAGGCGCCGGGCACGCAGCGCAACTGGGACTACCGCTATTGCTGGCTGCGCGACGCCTATTTCGTCGTGCATGCGCTGAACCGGCTCGGCACGACGCGGACGATGGAGGATTATCTCGGCTTCATCACCAATATCGTCGACACCTTCTCGGAGAGCGGCGCCGAGCATCTGCCGCCGCTCTATCCGATCACGCGCGGCGGTACGCTGGTCGAGTTCGAGGCCAGCAACCTGTCAGGCTATCGCGGGCACCAGCCGGTGCGCTTCGGCAATGGCGCGGCGGTGCAGATCCAGAACGACGGCTACGGCGCGGTCGTGCTGGCGGCGACGCATTCCTTCTTCGACCGCCGCCTGATCCAGCCCGGCAAGGAGGCCTTGTTCGGGCAGCTCGAGCGCATGGGCGAGCTCGCCATCGCCTATTTCGACAAGCCCGATGCCGGGCCGTGGGAACTGCGCGAGAAGGAGGCGGTGCATTCCTTCTCCAGCGTGATGTGCTGGGCCGCCTGCGACCGGCTCGCCCGTATCGCCGGCACGCTCGGGCGCGCCGACCGCAAGGAGTTCTGGAAGGGCGAGGCCAAGCGCCTGAAGAACACGATCGCAGAGCAGATCTGGAACGAGACGAAGGGCCATTTCGTCTCGACCTTCGGCGGCGAGGACCTCGACGCCACCTTGCTGTTGCTGGCCGAACTCGGCTTCGTCAAGCCGGACGATGCCCGCTTCGTCGCCACCGTCGAGGCGATCGGCCGCGATCTCAAGCGCGGCGACCTCCTCCTGCGCTACGCCACGCAGGACGATTTCGGCTATATGCATACCGGCTTCCTGATCTGCGCCTTCTGGTATGTCGATGCGCTGAATGCGATCGGCCGCCGGGACGAGGCCAAGGAGCTGTTCGAGCGCGTGCTGAAGCGACGCAACAGCTTCGGCCTGCTCTCGGAGGATGCCGACCTGAAGACCGGCGAACTCTGGGGCAATTTCCCGCAGACCTATTCGCATGTCGGCCTGATCAACTGCGCGATGCGGTTGAGCCGCGACTGGGAAGAGGCGTTCTGATCCCCGTCCCGGCCAGGCGCCCGCTCAGCGCGGCGCGCCGAAGCGGAAGGCGATCGGGATCACCCCATAGACCATCGCAAGCACCATGGGCGGCACGGCCAATGCCGTGACGCCGAGGATGGGCCACCCCGTCGTGAACGGCGCCAGCGCGGCCAGCACGAGATTGATCGCCGCATAGGCGCCGGCGATCGCAACCATCAGAAAGCGCAGGCGCGAGGCCAGGCGGGACAAGAGCGAAAGAGCCATCGGGCTTCTCCATATAACGAAACGTTCCGTTTCTATTTGTTGATCTAAACGGACCGTTTCGTTATGTCAAGGAGCGAAGCATCGACTGACGAGGTTCGAGAGAATGGAGACGAAGCCGAAGCGCCGTGCCTCGATCGGCGCCCGCCGCAGCCCGGAAACCGAGGCTGCAGTGAAGGCGGCAGCGCGGGAACTGCTGGCTGAGAAGGGCTATGCCGGTTTCTCGATCGAGGAGGTCGCGCGCCGCGCCGGCGCCGGCAAGCCGACGATCTATCGCTGGTGGCCGACCAAGGCCGAGCTGTTCATCGCGATCTACGGAGCGACCAAGGATGCGACGATCCCCGTCCCGGACGAGGGCTCGCTGCGCGCCGACCTGCTGCGCTACACCCGCGATCTCTGGCGCTTCTGGCGCGAGGACGCGGCAGGGCGCGTCTTCCGGGGGCTGATCGCCGAGGCTCAGACCAGCGAGACCGCGCTCGCTGCCTTGCGCTTCAAGTTCATGCCGGAACGGCTGGCCTCACCGCGCCGGATGTTCGTGCGCGCTGCCGAACGCGGCGAATTCGCGCCTGACGAGATCGACGACCGATTGGAATTATGGGTCGCCTTCAACTGGCTGCATGCGCTGACCGATCGGCTGAGCGAGGACGAGCCCTCGCTCAGCCGCAAGATCGAGCTACTCTGCCGTTAGAGCCCCGTCACTCCACCTTCGCAGCGGCGCGCATCACGGCGAGCGCCAGCGTCTGCGCCGCCGGGACGATGCTTTCGACCTCCAGGAATTCGTCCGGGGTATGGGCCATCCCGCCGATCGGGCCGACGCTGCACAAGGTCGGGGTGCCCTGCGCGGCGGTGAAGCCGGAATCGGCGCAGCCGCCGGTGAATTCCGCGGTCACGCCGATGCCGAAGGCGGCCGCCGCCTCGCGATAGGTGTCGTAAAGCGCAGCCGAATCCGAGGAGCGTTCCAGCGGCAGGAACTCGCCCTTGATCGAGAGCACGGCGCTGGTGCCGGCCACCTCCGGCGCCTCGACGATCGCCTTGATCTTGCCGACCATCTCGTCGCGCTGGGCAGCGGTGACATAGCGCAGGTCGATCTCGCACCAGGCGCTGGGCGCGATGGTGTTGACGGTCTGGCCGCCGCCGATCAGACCGACATTGACGGTGATGCCCTTCTCCAGATCGGTGAGCCCCTGCAGCTTCGGGATCTTGTGTCCGAGATCGACGATGGCCGAGGCGCCTTTCTCGTAATTCGCGCCGGAATGGGCCGGCTTGCCGGTGAACTCGGCGCGCATGAAGACGCCGCCCTTGCGGCCGCTGGTAACCGACTGCTTCTGATCCTTCGCGAAATCGGTGCCCGCAGGCAGGCGGCTGGGCTCGGCATTGAAGACGCAGCGCGATTCACGCGCCGCAGCCTCGATCACCGGGCGAGAGGACGGCGAGCCGATCTCCTCGTCGCTGGTCGTCAGCATCAGCAGCGGCGCGGCGAGACCGCCGCATTCGGCGAAGGCAGCGGCGACGAAGGCCGAGATCATCACGCCCGCCTTCATGTCGGCGACGCCCGGGCCATAGGCCCGCGAGCCCTTGATGGTGAAGGGCCGGCGCGTCGGTTCGCCCTGCGGGAAGACGGTGTCGCGATGGCCGAGCAGCATGACCGGGCGCTGGTCGTTGGCCGCGGGGTTGGGCAGGCGTGCCCGGACGGCGTCGCCGAAGCGGCTATCCGGCACGATCTCGACCTCGAGCCCGTTCGCCCGGTGGAAGCGCGCGACGACATCGCCGGCCCGGTCGACGCCCGCCTTGTCGTACGAACCCGAGTCGGTGTCGACCAATTCACGCAGCAGCGCGACCATGCCTTCCTTGCGGCTCGCCAGCCACTCGGTGACCTTCTTCTCCTCGGGGGTCAGGGCGCTCATCGGCTCACTCGCATTCGTTCCGGATGGGACAATGCGGGCAGCTTATCGCCATTGCCGCGAGCGGCAATGGCGGGCGGCGGCGGCCATGCCATTCATGTCGTGCATGGCCTTTGGCCTGAAGCCTATTTCGGCGCGGCCATCCGCCGGATCAGGGCGTCGCGGGCGCTACGGGCGGCCTCACGGGCAGCTTCGTCGAGCGGGCCCCGCGCCGGCTGCTCCAGTGCCTTGGCATAGTAGCCGAGCGCGAGCTGGTCCGAGGCGATGCCGGCATAAAGATCGCCCAGCCGCCTGTTGGCCTGGAGCGAGGCTTCCGGCCTTGCCACAGCCGCCTCGAAGGCGCCGATCGCGCCGGGCACGTCGCCGAGCCTGACCTTGAGTTCGGCACGCGCCAGCAGAAGACGGGGGTCACCCGCCCTCGCCCCGAGCGCCGCCTCGACATCGGCGAGCGCGGCCTTCGCGTCGCCTTGCCCGAGCCGGGCATCGCTCCGCATGAGCAAGGCCTCGGCATCGCCGGGGGCTGCCGCGAGCCGCGCCGTCGCATCTTCCGCCGCCTCGGGGAAGCGGCCGAGGCCGAGCCTCGCCTTGGCGCGCAGCAGCAGCAGGTCAGCTTCCGGCGCGGGCGCGGCGAGCGCGGCGGTGGCGAAACGCTCGGCGGCAGCGGCATCGCCGGTCGCGAGGTTGATCCGGGCGGCCAGCGCCTGCCAGCGCGGCTCGTTCGGCTCGATCCGCAGGGCCATCGCGATATCGGTCAGGGCCGCCGGATTGTCGGAGCGCAGGTTCAGCGCGGCGCGCTCGGCATAAGCGCGCGCCCGGTCCGGCGCCCGCTTGATCACCTCGGCGAAATCGCCGCGCGCGGCATTGACCCGGTTCAGTTGCACGCGGGCGATGCCGCGCCAGAGGAAAAGGTCGGCGACATGGCCCGGTGTCAGGCCGGAGCTCCGGGCGCGGAAAGGAATAGGCACGATATCGTCGATGACCTTGCTCAGGTCCGATTCCGCTTCGAGCGCATCGCCGAGCCGCGCCGCCGCGAGCCCCCGCACGGCCTGCGCGCCGGCGTTGAAGCGGTTATCGGCGAGCGCCGCAGCAGCCATTTCCCTCGCCGCTGCCACATCGCCACGGGCGAGTGCGACGCGGGCCCGCAGCGCCTGCTCGGCATAGGCGCCCGGCAAGCGGTTGGCCCGCCAGTTGTCGAGAACCGTGACGGCCTCGTCGAACGCGCCGGTTTCGATGAGCGCAACGACGAGATCGTCCTCGCCTTGCAGCCCTGCGGGTACATCCGTCGGCAGACGCGCCCTCTCGCGCAAGTCCTCCAGCGCCTCGGCAGGCTTGCCCGCCATCAGGAAGGCGCCGGCGCGTTCCTCGCGATAGAACCGCGCCTTCGGATCGCTCTTGACGAGCTCGGTTAGGTCGGCCGCAGCGGTATCGTAGTTTCCCCTGCCCTGGGAGACGGCGGCGCGCGCCAGCATGGCCTGCGCCCAGATGTTCGTGTCGGCCCCCGAACGGCGGACGGCTCTGTCGGCATCGGCCCAGGCCCGGTCGAAAGGCGTCAGATCCTTGCCGAAGCGATAGTCCTGGATATGGGCGTAGGCGCGGGCCAGCGTGGCCGGGAGATAGTCCGGCGCCGCTGCCACGGCCAGATCGAAATCGCCGAGCTGGCTGTCGAAGGGCCGGGCCTTGGCGCGCTCGATCAGCCTGTCGGCCTTGCCCTGCGGCGTGGCGGCCGTTTCGACGAGCCGGTCGCAGCTCTGCATGCGCAAGGGATCGTCGCGGGTCGCGCAGCGCTTCTTCAGCTCGGCCTCGTCGAGATCGGCGACGACGATGGGTTTCGGCTTGTCGAACTCGGCGACGCGGGCCGCATGGCGCTCCCGCGAGGCAATGTCATAGGCCAGCTTCGCGTCGGTGCGCGCGGCGGAGCGGGCGAGGATGGCGCGGGCGCCGGGCTGATCGCCCGAGGCGAGCAGGATGTCCGCCTTGAGCTCATGGGCATCGAACAGGCCGGGATCGAGCTCGATCGCCTTGTCGGCATCCGCCGTCGCGGCGGCGACATCCTTCATCGCGAACTTCACCGCGCCGCGCGTCGCATAGGCGCGGCCGAAGCGGGGCTGGGCCTCGGCGACCACCTCGGCATCGGCGAGCGCCTCCGGCAACTCGCGCCGCGCCAATCGCGCTCGGGCGCGGATCTCGATCAGGTCGACCTGCTTCGGGAAGGAGGCAAGGCCCTCGGTCGCCTCCTTCGCGGCGGCTTCGAACTGGCCGAGATAGAACAGGCTGCGGGCGCGGGTGATGAAGGTCTCGGAGTTGCGGAAACCGCCCTCGCGCGCCTTGTCGATCAGCGCGACCGCATCGGTATAGCGGCCGGTGACATAGGCGAGCAGACCGAGGAGATAGTCGCTGCGCGGATGCTGCTTGTGCCAGAACTGGCCTTTGCGCAGGTCCTCGCCCGCGCCGGCGAAATCATATTGCAGCAGCCTGAGATAGCCGCGATTGGCGTGATTGTCGGGATCGAAGGGATCGTTCTCGATCGCGGCAGTGAAATCCGCCATCGCGCCGTCGCGGTTGCCGAGGGTGAAGCGGACGCGGCCGCGATCCCGGTAGAGCGCCGCGAAGTTCGGCGCGAGAGCCAGCGCCTCCGTATAGTCCTTCTCCGCTTCGGCCGGGCGGCCGAGCGCGAGCTGGGTATGGCCGCGCGCGACATGGGCCATTGCCTTGACCTTGCGGTCGGGGCGCCCCTTCAGGATGGCGTTGCAGGCGGCGAGCCCCTTCTCGGTGCGGTCATCCTTGCAGAGCGCGACATTCCCTGCCTTCTGCGCGAAGGCCGGCCGCGGGCCGACGGCGCAAAGCAGCGACAATGCGAGGACAACGAGCGCCATCCGCCAGAGCGAGCAAGGCATGCCGACCTCCCTGACAACAACGTCCCGACGGCGGAATGACGTTGGGAAAGGCTACCATGCTGCAGGGATGGCGTCATGCCGTCCCCCGAATGAACGATCCGGGGACAGACAGCCGCTCAGGCGATGCCGACAGACCAGGCGAGGACATAGACAAGCGTGCCCGCCGCCATCGGCACGAGCGGATTGACCTTCGAGCGATAAGTCACGAGCGCGGTCGCCACCGTGATCGCATAGCCGACGAGGCCGGCATCGGCAGCGAGCATCGCGACCACGCCGCTCGCCAGCATCAGGCCGAGCGCGATCGGCACCAGCGCGAGCGTAACGATCCGGACCACGCGGCTGCCGCCGAAGCGCTGCAAGCCGCGGCTGGAGGCGAGCGCCAGCAGGCAGGAGGGCAGCAGAAGCGCCGTTGTCGCGACCAGCAAGCCGGCCGTGCCCGCGACATGCCAGCCGATGATGCTGCCGAGCATGATATTGGGGCCGGGCGCGGTCTGGGCGATGGCGAAGAGGCGCGCGAAGGTCGGCGCGTCCATCCAGCCGAGGATGTCGACGACCTGACGGTGGATTTCCGGCACGACCGCATTGGCGCCGCCGATCGCCATCAGCGAGATCGTGCCGAAGGTGACGATCAGCTGGAAGAAGACGCCGCGCTCCATCAGACCCGCCGCGCTCCCAGCGTCGCCGCGATGAGGCCCAGCGGCACCAGCACCAGCAGGGTCGGCAGCATCGGCAGACGCAGCAGGCCGACCGCGACGAAAGCCGCCGCAGCCATGACCCAGGCCCAGCGCGCGAGGCCGGCCCTGGTCAGCAGCCGCACGGCGGTGCCGAGGATGAGCCCGGCAGCGCTGGCGGCGGCACCGGTCAGCGCGACCTGCGCAAGCGGATGGCTGGAGACCGCATCATAGGCATTCGCGAGCCCGACGAGACAGAGCAGCGGCATCGCCATCAGCGCGAAGACGCAGGTCAGCGCACCGACGCCGCCGCGGAAGCGGTCTCCCAGCATCACCGCCGCATTGACGGTATTGGCGCCGGGCAGCGCCTGGCAGATGCCCATCAATTCGGCATAGCCGCGGTCGTCGAGCCAGTTGCGCTCGGCGACGATGATATGGCGTGCGACCGGGCCGACACCGCCGAAGCCCATCAGCCCGATCTTGAGGAAGCCGGTGAACAGGTCCGGCAGGCTCGGCCGCGGCGCTTCCGATGCGGTGTCGAGGCTCGACATTCGTCGTCTAGCGCCGCGATTCCATCGCCATGCGCACAGCGAAGCCGGCGAGCACCGTGCCCATCAGCCAGCGCTGCACCAGCGACCAGAAGGGCCGCGTCTTCAGGAACACCGCGATGCTGCCGGCCGCCGTCGCGATCAGGGCATTGACGCTGCCGCTGATCGCGATCTGGACGAAGCCGAGCACGACCGACTGGGAGAGCACGTTGCCGGCGGCCGGATCGATGAATTGCGGCAGCAGCGCGAGGTAGAACATCGCGATCTTCGGATTGAGCAGGCTGGTCAGGAAGCCCATGGCGAAGAGCTTGCGCGGTCCGTCATGGGGCAGATCGCGGACATGGAAGGGCGAGCGCCCGCCCGGCCGCACCGCCTGCCAGGCGAGCCAGAGCAGGTAGGCCGCGCCGCCGAGCCGTAGCGCGTCATAGGCATAGGGTACGGCGAAGAGCAGCGCGGTGATGCCGAAGGCGGCGCAGAACATGTAGACGAAGAAGCCGAGGATGACGCCGCCGAGCGAGATCAGCCCGGCGCCCCTGCCCTGCGCGATCGAGCGCGAGATCAGGTAGATCATGTTCGGACCGGGCGTCAGCACCATGCCGAGCGCGATCAACGAGAAGGTGATGAGGGTCGTCGTCTCGGGCATGGGATAGCGCTCCTGCGGAACTCAGCGCTTGGACCATGGATCGCGATAGCCGGCAATCGGCTGCGCCATGGGAGCGGGCATGCAAGCCGTCGATGCGTGCCCCGGCTTCTCCCACGCGGAACCCGCAGCTTCGCTGGCGGTTGTCGGCTGCAAGCGGATTGGGGGGAAGACATGACGCTGTTCAGCCGCATTCTCTACACGGTCATCGCCTTCGCGCTGCTGGGCGCCTCGATCGTCCTGATCGGCGTCGCGGTCTGGCGGACGTCGCAGGGCTTCTGGACCGGCGAAGGCGCGCTCGACACGATGCTCGACGGGATCGGCCTCGTGATCATCGCGGTGGCCGTCGCCGATGTCGGCAAGTTCCTGTTCGAGGAGGAGGTCATCGCCGACCGCGAGATGCGCCACCCGGCCGAGGCGCGGGGATCGCTGACCAAGTTCATGTCGATCATGATCGTGGCGCTCTCGCTGGAATCGCTGGTGCTGATCGCCAAGACCTCGCGCGAGACGATGGGGGACATCATCTATCCCGGCCTGCTGATGCTGCTCGCCGTGCTGGCGCTGATCGGGCTCGGCCTGTTCCAGAAGCTCAGCCAGAACGCGACGGCGGCCGTGCCGCCGGATCGGGAGAATGGGGAGGGCGATGTCGAGCCTCTTGAGCGAAAACGAGCAGCTCAAAGCCCCAAACCCAGGTCATCCCGGCCGAAGCGAAGCGTAGAGCCGGGATCCATGCCTGAACCTATCCGGTAAAGCGCTCAGGCATGGATCCCGGGTCTCCCTATGGTCGCCCGGGATGACCTGCACCTAAAACGACCTCACCGCGGCTCGTCGACCAGAAAGAGATCAGTATCGTCAGGCTTCGCGCCCGCCGCGGTCAGCATGGCGTGGATCTGGCCGCGATGATGGGTCTGGTGGTTGAAGAAATGGACGAGGGCGAAGGCACGCGGCTTGCCCATCTCGCGGCCGGCCGCGCCTGAATACCAGATCAGCGTGCCGCGCAGCCAATCGGCCGTGACGGTCTCCGCCCAGTCGAGAATGGCCTGATCGCGCATGCGGCGCCGCGCTGAGAATTGCGCCCAGCCCTCGAAATAGACCGCCGAGTCGCGCCCGCCGACAGCCGGCTTCTCGCTGCCGATGAGCCGGCTGAGCCAGGTCTCGTCGGCCCAGAGGATGTGGTTGAAGGTGCCGTGGATCGACTTGAAGAAGGCGCCGCGGTCGAGCTTGCGCGCTTCGTCAGTCAAGCCGTCCGTAGCCGCCATCAGGCTGCGGTTCTGCCAGGCGTTGTAGCGGGCCATGGTCTGGACGAAAGCGGGATCGACCATGGTCTGCTCCTCGTCAGATGACGTTGGCCTCCTTGAGCGGCCGGTTCGCAACGATGCGCTCGTGGCCGAGATCGGCAAGGTCGAGCGAGCGATAGCGGCCATGCGCGATATGCTCGGCGAGGCCGCGGCCCACGGCCGGCGATTGCTGCAGGCCATGGCCGGAGAAGCCGTTGGCGAGATAGAGGTTCGGCAGGCCGACTGCCGGGCCGATGATGGCGTTGTGGTCGAGCCCGCACATGTCGTAGGGGCCGGCCCAGGCGCGGCCGGGCTTGATCTGCTCGAAAGCCGGGATGCGGGTGGCGAGCGCAGGCCAGACCACCTCCTCGAAGAAGCCCCAGTCGACATCCTCGGCAGCGGGATCGTTCTCGATCCATTCGACATCCTGCTCCGGCGTCAAAGGCGAGCAGCTGCCGATGAAGAGCTGGCCTTCCGCCGTGCGCTTGCCCTCCTGCCGGCACCAGGCGCCGGTCGTGTCGATCAGCAGCGGGCAGCCATCGACATCGCCCTTGCAGGTGAAGGTGAAGACATAGCGCTTCATCGATTTCACGGGGATCGAAATGCCGGCCGTCGCCGCGAGCTTCGCGCCATGGGTGCCGCTGGCATTGACCACCGCGCCGCAGGCGATGCGGCTGCCATCGGCGAGCTCGACCGCGGTGACGCGTCCGCCTTCGGTGACATAACGGACAACCTCGCCCTGCCGGTACTCGACGCCGAGGCTGCGGGCCTTCTTGCGGAAGGCCTGGAGCAGCGCCCAGCCGTCGAACCAGCCTTCGCCGCTGACGCCGAAGGTGCCGCAAGCGAGATCCTCGGTGCTGAGCCAGGGGAAGCGCTGCTTCAGCGCCGCGGGATCGTAGAGGGCGATATCGGCGCCCTCAGCGGCCTGCAGCTTCTGGTTGGCTTCGAGGATCGGGGCGCCAGCCTCGCTCGCGAGATAGAGATAGCCGCCCTCATGCAGGTCGATAGCGGGAACCTCGCCGTCGACAGCGAGGTGCTTCCCGATATTGCGCAGGAAATCGATGCCGAAGAGCGAGATGCGGATATTCACCGCGCTCGAAAACTGCTGGCGGATCGAGGCGGCCGAGAGTGCAGACGCAGAGAAGCGGTAGGTCGGGTCCTTCTCAATCACTACGACCTTGCCGGCGAAGCCGGGATCGGCGGCGAGATGATAGGCGACGGAGGAGCCGATCGCGGCGCCCCCACAGATCACGACATCGGCGCTTTCGGAGACGGGCGGCATGGCAGGCCTCGCGCAGCCGGCTTCGATGGAAAAGCCGGGTTGGTGAATTTCGCGCATGAATGAACGAGCGCGAGGCGCTTGTCGAGAGGCGCCTTAGCTCGCTGGCGTGCATTCCCCGAGCAGCCAGTCGCGGAAGGCGATTACGGTCGGCAGATTGGCCTTCTCCTCGGGATAGACCAGATAGTAGCCGTCCTTGCCGGTCACGGGCCGGTCGATCGGAATGACGAGTGCGCCCGAGCGCAATTCCTCCTCGACCAGGAAGCGCGGCACGATGGCGAGCCCGAGCCCCGCCACGGCCGCCTGCGCGATCATCGCGAACTGCTCGAAACGCGGCCCCATCAAGGCGCGCTCCGGCGCCAGACCCTGCTGTTCCAGCCAGTTCGCCCAGGCGCGTGGCCGGGTCGATTGCTGGAGTAGTGGCACCCGCAGCATGTCGGCCGCCTCGGTGATGCCGACACGCGCCAGCAGGGAGGGCGCCGCGACGGGCACCACCTCCTCGCCCATCAGGCGATGAAGCCGCGCACCCGGCCAGTTCTCCGCACCGAAATGCACGGCGGCGTCGACCTGCTCGCGGGCGAAATCGAAAGGCACCAGTCGCGTGGTGAAATTGATGGTGATGCCGGGATGCGCCTCGGTGAAGCGCGGCAGGCGCGGGATCAGCCAGCGCGTGCCGAAGGTCGGCAGCGTCGCCAGATTGAGCACGCCGGCCGCACCGCGAAAGGCCATGGCGGAGACCGTGGCAGCCGCGAGCCTGGACAGTCCATCGCGGATGTCGTTGGCGTAGGCTGCGCCCGCCGCCGTCAGGCTGACGCGCTTCTTGACGCGCTCGAACAGGCTGACGCCGAGCACCTTTTCGAGATGCGCGACCTGCCGGCTCACCGCGCCCTGCGTCAGGTTCAGCTCCTCCGCCGCACGCGTGAAGCTGCCATGCCGGGCTGCCGCCTCGAAGGCGGCGAGCGCCGATAGCGAGGGTACCGAGAGGCGACCGGGAACGAGCGCGTCATCCATGATAAATACTCACCAAGTGGTGAGAACATATCGGTTGCCCAGGCGGCAGGAAAGAGGGCATTCTGCCGGCCTCAAGCGCGGTCGCCTCAGGGTTCCCGCGCCTTTATGTCATGCGCCTTGGGGCATGTGCCCTTCGGCTCCCGCTCGCGACCGCTGGAAGACAAAGATGGCCACATCCCTGCCGAAAGACACGCTCGCCCTGCTCAAGCGCCTCGGCGTCGCCGACTCGGCCTATGCCGATGCCGGCCTCTCGGCCCGCTCGCCGATCACCGGCGAAGCCATCGTGACCCTGCGCGAGACCTCGCCGGCCGAGACCGAGGCCGCGATCGGCCGGGCCCAGTCCGCCTATCTCGCCTGGCGCAAGGTGCCGGCGCCGCGCCGCGGCGAGTTCGTCCGCCTGCTCGGCGAGGAGCTGCGCGCCGCCAAGGCCGATCTCGGCCTGCTGGTGACGCTCGAAGCCGGCAAGGTGACCTCCGAGGGCCTCGGCGAGGTCCAGGAGATGATCGACATCTGCGACTTCGCCGTCGGCCTGTCGCGCCAGCTCTACGGCCTGACCATCGCCACCGAGCGCCCGAACCATCGCATGATGGAGACCTGGCACCCGATCGGCATCTGCGGCGTGATCTCGGCCTTCAACTTCCCGGTCGCGGTCTGGTGCTGGAACGCGGCGCTCGCCTTCGTCTGTGGCGACAGCGTCGTCTGGAAGCCCTCCGAGAAGACCCCGCTGACCGCGCTCGCCGTGCAGGCCATCGTCGAGAAGACGATGAAGCGCTTCGGCCCCGAGGCCCCTATCGGCCTCTCGGAAGTCCTCGTCGGCGGCCGCGAGATCGGTGACATCCTGGTCTCCGACCACCGCGTCCCGGTCGTCTCCGCTACCGGCTCGACCCGCATGGGCAAGGAAGTCGGCCAGAAGCTCGCCGCGCGCTTCGCCCGCGCCATTCTCGAACTCGGCGGCAACAACGCCGCGATCGTCGCCCCCTCGGCCGATCTCGACCTCGCGCTGCGCGGCATCGCCTTCGCGGCGATGGGCACCGCCGGCCAGCGCTGCACCACGCTGCGCCGCCTGATCGTGCATGAAAGCGTCTATGACGCGCTCGTGCCGAAGCTCGCCAAGGTCTACGGCTCGGTGAAGATCGGCGACCCCCGCGAGGCCGGCGTGCTGGTCGGCCCGCTGGTCGACGAAGCCGCCTATCAGGGCATGCAGAAGGCGCTCTCCGAGGCCAAGGCCGAAGGCGGCAAGGTCCATGGCGGCGAGAAGGTCGATGTCGGTTCCGGCGGCTTCTATGTTCGCCCTGCGCTGGTCGAGATGCCCAAGCAGTGCGGCCCGGTCGAGCGCGAGACCTTCGCTCCGATCCTCTATGTGATGAAGTACAAGTCCATCGACGAGGCGATCGCGATCCAGAACGCGGTCGGCGCCGGCCTGTCCTCCTCGATCTTCACGCTGAACATGCGTGAGGCAGAGCTGTTCGTCTCGGACGAGGGTTCGGATTGCGGCATCGCCAACGTCAATATCGGCCCCTCGGGCGCCGAGATCGGCGGCGCGTTCGGCGGCGAGAAGGAGACCGGCGGCGGCCGCGAGGCCGGCTCGGACGCCTGGAAGGCCTATATGCGCCGCGCCACCAACACGCTGAATTACGGCACCACCCTGCCGCTGGCGCAGGGCGTCAGCTTCGACGTGGATGCGTGATCGGTAGACTCTAACAAAATCCGCGCCGTCATCCCGGCCGGAGCGAAGCGCAGAGCCGGAATCCATGCCTGAACCGTTCAGGAATGGATCCCGGGTCTCCCTCCGGTCGCCCGGGATGACATCGCAACAGGTTCAAGGGAGACGAACACCATGGCCGGCAGCCACAAGCTCGCGAAGTTCACCTGGGACGATGCCTATCTGCTCGACGAGCAGCTGAACGAGGACGAGCGGCTGATCCGCGACACGGCCCGCGCCTATGCGCAGGAAAAGCTCGCTCCCCGCATCCATGACGCCTATCTCGACGAGAAGACCGATCGTTCGATCTTCAACGAAATGGGCGAGCTCGGCCTCCTCGGCGTCACCGTCCCCGAGGAATATGGCTGCGCCGGCGCCAACTACGTCTCCTACGGGCTCGTCGCCCGCGAGGTCGAGCGCATCGACTCCGGCTACCGCTCGATGATGTCGGTGCAGTCCTCGCTCGTGATGTTCCCGATCTATGCCTATGGCAGCGAAGAGCAGCGCAAGAAGTACCTGCCCAAGCTCGGCTCGGGCGAATGGGTCGGCTGCTTCGGCCTGACCGAGCCGGATGCCGGCTCCGATCCCGGCGGCATGAAGACCCGCGCCGAGAAGGTCGCCGACGGCTACAAGCTGACGGGATCCAAGATGTGGATCTCGAATTCGCCGATCGCCGACGTCTTCGTCGTCTGGGCGAAATCGGCCGCGCATGACAACCAGATCCGCGGTTTCGTGCTCGAAAAGGGCATGAAGGGCCTCTCCGCGCCGAAGATCGGCGGCAAGCTTTCGCTCCGCGCCTCGATCACCGGCGAGGTCGTCATGGACGGCGTCATCGTGCCGGAAGAGAACCTGCTGCCGAACGTCTCGGGCCTGTCCGGCCCGTTCGGCTGCCTCAACCGCGCCCGCTACGGCATTTCCTGGGGCGTGATGGGCGCCGCCGAGGACTGCTTCCACCGTGCCCGCCAGTACGGGCTCGACCGCAAGCAGTTCAACAAGCCGCTGGCCCAGACGCAGCTCTACCAGAAGAAGCTGGCGGACATGCTGACCGAGATCACGCTCGGCCTGCAGGGTAGCTTGCGTGTCGGGCGCCTGCTCGACGACGGCAAGATGGCCCCGGAGATGATCTCGCTGGTCAAGCGCAACAATTGCGGCAAGGCGCTCGACATCGCCCGCCAGGCCCGCGACATGCACGGCGGCAACGGCATCCAGATCGAGTATCAGGTGATGCGCCACGCCGCGAACCTCGAGACGGTGAACACCTACGAGGGCACGCATGACGTCCACGCGCTGATCCTCGGCCGCGCGATCACCGGCCTGCAGGCGTTCTTCTGAGCCCTACCCACCCCCTCCGCGTCATCCCGGGCGACCGCAGGTCGACCCGGGATCCATTCCGGACCATCGCCGATTGGCGGTCAGGCATGGATCCCGGCTCTCCGCTTCGCTCCGGCCGGGATGACGGCGCGGATCGAGCCTGATGACTTCGACCTCCCCCCTCGCCGGCCTGCGCGTCCTCGAACTGGCGCGCATCCTCGCAGGTCCCTGGATCGGCCAGCTCCTGGCCGATCTCGGCGCCGATGTCGTCAAGGTCGAGGCGCCCGAGGGCGACGACACCCGCAAATGGGGCCCTCCCTTCGTCGAGGGCACCGGCGACGAGCATCTCTCCGCCGCCTATTTCCACGCCGCCAATCGCGGCAAGCGCTCGATCACGGCCGATTTCCGCACGCCCGAGGGACAGGCGCTGGTCCGGCGTCTGGCGGCCCATGCCGATGTGGTGATCGAGAACTTCAAGGTCGGCGGCCTCTCGAAATACGGGCTCGATGCGGCCTCGCTGCGCAAGGAATTCCCGCGCCTTATCTATTGCTCGGTCACCGGCTTCGGGCAGGACGGCCCCTATGCGCCGCGCGCCGGCTACGACTTCCTCGTCCAGGGCATGGGCGGGGCGATGTCGATCACCGGCGAGCCTGAGGGCGCGCCGATGAAGGCGGGCTATGCCGTCGCCGACATCTATACCGGGCTCTACGCCACGGTCGGCATCCTCTCGGCCTTGCGCCAGCGCGATGCCACCGGCGAAGGCGCGACGCTCGATCTCGCCCTGCTCGACTCGCAGGTCGCCGTGCTCGGCAACCAGGCGATGAACTATCTCGTCGGCGGCAATCCGCCGCCGCGCCTCGGCAACGCCCATCCGAACATCGTACCCTACGACGTGTTCCCGGTGGCGGATGGCCATATCATCATCGCGACCGGCAATGACGGGCAGTGGCGCAAGCTCTGCGAGGTGCTGGGCGAGCCGGCTTTGGCCGACCACCCGGACTATCTCGACAACAAGTCGCGCGTGAAGAACCGCGTGGCGCTGACGGCCAAACTGCATCTGCTCTGCCAACGCTATGCCAAGGCCGATCTGCTGGCCGGGCTGGAGAAGGTCGGCGTGCCCGCCGGCCCGATCAACGATATCGGCGAGGTCTTCGCCGACCCGCAGATCATCGCGCGTGGCGTGAAAGTGGACCTGCCGAGCGCTGCCGCCAAGGCCGGCGCCATTCCGACCGTCGCCTCGCCGATCGTCATGAACGGCGTGCGGCAGGTGGCCGGACGCCCAAGCCCACGGCTCGGCGAACATGCCGACGACATTTTGAACGACCCGGCCTGGGGAGGGCCGCAGCATGGCTAATCGCACTGGCGGGCAGATCCTCGTCGACCAGCTTCTGATCCACGGCGCCACCGACGCCTTCTGCGTGCCGGGCGAGAGCTATCTCGCGGTGCTCGACGCGCTGCACGACGCCTCGATGAAGGTCACCATCTGCCGCGCCGAGGGCGGCGCCTGCATGATGGCGGAGGCCGCCGGCAAGCTCACCGGCAAGCCCGGCATCTGCTTCGTGACACGGGGCCCCGGTGCAACCAATGCCTCGCCCGGTATCCATATCGCCGACCAGGACTCGACCCCGCTGATCCTCTTCGTCGGCCAGATCGACGGCAGCATGCGCGAGCGTGAAGCCTTCCAGGAGCTCGACTACCGCGCCGTCTTCGGCACGATGACCAAATGGGCGACCGAGATCGACGATGCCGCGCGTATCCCGGAGATCATCAGCCGCGCCTTCCATGTCGCGACCTCGGGCCGCCCCGGCCCGGTCGTGATCGCGCTGCCCGAGGACGTGCTGATCGACCTCGCCGACGTCGCCGACGCCGAGCCCTATCAGGTCACCGAGCAGCACCCTGCCCCGGCGCAGATGGCCGATCTCGCCAAGCGCTTCGCGGCGGCCAAGTCGCCGATCGCGATCCTGGGCGGCTCGCGCTGGAGCCCGGAGGCGATCGCCGACTTCCAGGCCTTTGCCGAGCGTTTCGACCTGCCGGTCGCGGTCTCCTTCCGCCGCCAGATGCTGTTCCCGGCCGACCACGCCAATTTCGCCGGCGATCTCGGCATCGGCCCGAACCCGAAGCTGCTCGCCCGCATCAAGGAGAGCGACCTCGTCCTGCTCGTCGGCGGGCGTCTCTCGGAGATGCCGAGCCAGTCCTACACCCTGTTCGGCATCCCCAATCCGGGCCGGCCGCTGGTGCATGTCCACGCCGACCCCGAAGAGCTCGGCCGGGTCTACCGCCCGACGCTGGCGATCAATGCTTCGCCCACCGGCTTCTGCGCCGCGCTCGCGACGATCGAGCCGCCCAAGGCTCCGGCCTGGAAAGGCGCCGGCGCTGCCGCGCATGAGGCCTATATCGCCTGGAGCGAGCAGCCGGCGCCGGTGCCCGGCGAGTTCCATCCCGGCGAGATGGTGCGCTGGCTGCGCAGCCAGCTCCCCGACGACGCCATCCTCTGCAATGGCGCCGGCAATTACGCGACCTGGGTGCACCGCTTCCATCGCTTCAACAAGTTCGCGACGCAGCTCGCCCCGACCTGCGGCTCGATGGGCTATGGCGTGCCGGCCGCGATCGGCGCCAAGCGGATGTTCCCGGAACGCACCGTCATCGCCTTCGCCGGCGACGGCTGCTTCCTGATGAACGGCCAGGATTTCGCGACGGCCGTGCAATACGACCTGCCCGTCATCGTCGTCGTCGTCGATAACGGCATGTACGGCACGATCCGCATGCATCAGGAGCGCGAATATCCCGGCCGCGTCTCGGCGACGACGCTGAAGAACCCGGATTTCGCCGCCTATGCCAAGGCCTTCGGCGGCCATGGCGAGCGTGTCGAGAAGACCGAAGAGTTTGCGCCGGCCTTCGAGCGCGCGGTGAAGAGCGGCAAGCCCGCGATCATCCACTGCCTGCTCGACCCCGAGGCGATCACCCCGGCGAAGTCTCTTTCGACGATCCGCGCCGAGGCTTTCGCGGCTCAAGCCAAAAAGTAAACGTCCCGGACGAGAATCTTAACCTCGTCCGTGAACCTGAACCGAACCTTTCGCGACCATTGAGCGTTGAGCTGGTGGTAGCGGAGGGCAAGGCGATGGCACGCAACGGGATGACGCGGTTCGGACTCGCGGCAGCGCTCCTCGTGGCTGCAGCCCCTGCGGCCGAAGCGGCCGGCCTGTTCGACGATCTCGCCCGCGCGCTGTTCGGCGGCGGGCCGCGCCTGCGGGCTTCCCCCATCTATGAGTATTATGACGACGAGCCGCGCGTGCGGGCGCCGCGCGCCCGGGCGCCGGAGGTCTCCGCGAAGCCCAAGCCTCCCGTCGTCCAGCTCGATCCCCAGGCCGACAAGCAGTGGTACCTGAAGGACCCGACGCTGCGGCGCGGCGACATCGTCGTGACCGCCGGCGGCGTGCTGGTCTATCAGGGCCGCGATGCCGACGCCTCACGCCCGGCCGATTTCGTCGCGCTCGGCGGGAACGATTCCAAGGGCTGGAAGCAGCAATTGCAGTCGGCCGCGGCCGGCGGGCGCGCCCGCTTCAATGACCTCAGCACGCCGGCCAAGCCGGCCGTGACGGCGGAAGCCACGGAGTAAGCCGACCAGCCCGGCGCAGCGGATGAATCAGTAGGTCGCGCGCCCGCCCGACAGGTCGAACACCGCGCCGGTCGAGAAGCTGCAGCGTGCGCTGGCCAACCAGGCGACGAGTTCCGCCAGCTCATCGACCGTTCCCAGCCGTTTCAACGGGCTCTTGCCGATCATCGTCGCGACCGTCTCCGCGCTCATCTGCTGGAGCAGGTCGGTCTCGATCGCGGCCGGCGCGACGGCATTCACCAGCACGCCCGTCCCGGCCAGTTCCTTACCATGCGCCTTCGTGAAGGCGATGACGCCGGCCTTGGCGGCGCTATAGGCGGAGAGCGTCGGAGTGCCCTCCTTGCCGGCAAGCGAGGCGATGTTGACGATGCGGCCGTAACCCCGCGGCACCATCACCTTCGCCACCGCCTGCGAACAGAGGAAGGTGCCGGTCAGATTGATCGCCTGCACCTTCTGCCATTGGGCCAGCGGCGTCTCCGCCACCGTCGTCGAGGGGCCGGTCAGGCCGGCATTGTTGACGAGCACGGCGATGGAGCCGTGCTCGCGCTCAGTTGCCGCCAGGGCCTGTGCGACGGAGTCCTCATCGGAGACGTCACAAGCAAGATGAAGACGGCCAGCCGCAGCCGGAGCGGCGATGTCCCAGACGACCGGGATCAGCCCGTCCTGCTCCAGCCGGTTCGCCACCGCGGCGCCAATCCCCTTGGCACCGCCGGTGACGACGGCAATCCGCCGCTCAGCCATGGCAGGCTCAGCCGAGCTTCTCGGTGACGAGCTTTCGCAGGCCGCGCAGGTCCTTGACGAAGCCACGGATGCCTTCGGCCAGCTTCTCGGTCGCCATCGCGTCCTCGTTCATGGCGAAGCGGAAAGCCTTCTCGTCATAGCCCAGCTTCTTGCCGAAGCCCGAGGCGAGCTGCGGCGAGGAAGCCGGCGACAGGCGGCGCGGCAGGTCGCCGGTCGCGGCGGCGAGTTCGTCGAGCAGGCCCGGTCCGATGGTCAGGCGATCGCAGCCGGCCAGCGCCTCGATCTCGCCGGTATTGCGGAAGGAGGCGCCCATCACAACCGTCTTGATGCCGAAGGTCTTGTAATAGGCGTAGATGCTCTTGACCGAGACGACGCCGGGATCGGTCTCGGCGGTGTAGGGGCCGCCGCCGGCCTTGACGTGCCAGTCGAGGATGCGGCCGACGAAGGGCGAGATCAGGAAGGCATTGGCCTCGGCCGCCGCGACCGCCTGCGGCAGCGCGAAGAGCAAAGTCAGGTTGCAGTCGATGCCCTCGCCCTGCAGCACCTTGGCGGCCTGCAGGCCCTCCCAGGTCGAGGCGATCTTGATGAGGATGCGGTCCTTCTCGACGCCGCGCTCCTTGTAGGCGGCGATGACGGCGCGCGCCTTTTCGATGGTGGCGGCCGTATCGAAGGAGAGATCGGCATCGACCTCGGTCGAGACGCGGCCGGGGACGATCCTGGTCAGCTCCGCGCCGAAGCTCACGGCGAGGCGGTCGCAGACCGCATGAACCGCCTTCTCGCCGCTGCCCTGCTTCTTGCCCCAGCCGATCGCCTCATCGACGATATGGGCATAGGCCGGCGTCTCCACCGCCTTGAGGATCAGGGTCGGGTTGGTGGTGCAGTCGACGGGCTTCAGGCGACGCACCGCCTCGATGTCGCCGGTGTCGGCGACGACGGTGGTCATCTGGCGGAGCTGGTCGAGCTTGGAGGCGGTCATCGTTTTTTCCCGGAAATCATCTTCAGCAGGCTAACGCCCGCACTGTGACGCCTGTTCGGCATGATGGCGAGAGGGGCGAAGCAATCCGGCCATGCCCGCGGCGCGCCGGGCATGGCTTTCACTGCGATCGAGCTGCGCTCAGCTCTTCACCGCGCCCGAAGTAAGCCCACCGACCATGTTCTTGCGGAACAGGTAGTAGATCACCGCCGGCGGGATGGCATAGAGCAGGCCCGCCGCCATCAGCAGGTTCCAGGGCGCGTCGTCGGCCGAGAGGAAGAGGCCGAGGCCCACCGCCAGCGGAACCGCCTTCTCCGAGGAGAGCAGCAGGAAGGCGTAGAGATACTCGTTCCAGGCCAGCAGCAGCGCGTAGATGCCGATCACCACCATCGAGGGCTTCATCAGCGGCAGGTAGACCAGCCGGAAGAGCTGGATCGAGGTGGCGCCGTCCATCACCGCGGCCTCGTCGAGCTCCTTCGGCAATTTGTCGGAAGCCTGCTTCAGCACCCAGATCGCATAGGGCGACGCCAGCGCGACCATGGCGAAGATCAGCGAGGCCTGCGTGTTGAGCAGGCCGTAGGAGCCCATCGCCTTGTACATGGGGATCGCGAGGAAGGCGGCCGGGATCAGGTAGGTCGCGAGCGCGAGGTTCATCATCGTGCGCCCGCCCCTCACCTTGAGGCGCGCGATGGCGAAGGCGGCGAAGGTCGCGACGAAGAGCGTGATCAGCCCCGTCGCCACCGCGATGAAGAAGCTGTTGAACATCTGCCGCCAGAAATTGTGCAGGTAGTAGTGCTGCTGGGCGAAGACGATCTGGAAATTCTGCAGCGTCGGCTGGTCGGGCCAGAGCTTGCCGGCCAGCATCGATTCCTGGTTGGAGATCGAGAGCACGAAGAGGTGGTAGATCGGCAAGAGCGTCCAGACCAGGACGGGAATGGCGACCAGCAGCAGCTTGCCTTCGTCGAGGATCTTCTTCATGCGTCCGGCCCCTTCGACAGGCGCTTCACCATCACGAAGACCATCGGCAGGATCAGCGGCATGGCGACGATGATCGAGGCGATGCCGAGATCGAGATTGTTGTTGCGCATGTAGCGGATGCCGAGCGTCGCCAGCACATGGTTGAGATCGCCCGGTCCGCCGCCGGTGAGCAGGTAGACGCTGTTGAAATCGCCCAACGTCCAGATCATCGAGAGCATGGTCGAGGTGACGTAGAGCGTCGCCAGCGAGGGCCAGGTGATGAAGCGGAACTGCTGCCAGCGATTGGCGCCGTCGACGCTCGCCGCCTCATAGAGGTCCTGCGCGATGGCGAGCCGGCCGGTGATCAGGATCAGCGTCCAGAACGGCAGCGACTTCCAGATATGGACGAAGATCGAGCAGATGAAGGCGAGCGTGGGATCGGTGAGCCAGCCGGGCCCTTCCATGATGCCGAACCACTGGAAAAGCTGCTGATTCAGCATGCCGTTCTCGGGATTGAGCATCACCCGGAAGGACAGGATGGTCGGGATCGAGGGCACCGCCCAGGGTAGGATGAACGGCACCAGGACGATGCGGATCCAGGGCCGCTGCTGCACGAAGAAGCCCGACAGCATGAGCGCGATCAGGAATTTCAGGTTCACCGCCACGAACAGGAAGATGATCGTATTGACGACGGTGCGGATGAAGATCGGGTCGGCGAAGAGCGCCCGATAGGAATTCCAGTTCAGGCCGAGCCAGAGGCCGTAGGCCACCGGATAGACCACCATGACGGCGAAGACGAGCACATAGGGCGCCAGCATGATCGCCCCCCACATCGCGCGGTCCCGCGTGAACCCCGATGCGTCATCGCGCGGCGCCGCTAGCGGCGCGGTCATGGCGGCTGTGCTCATGGACTCTCCGTGACTTCATCACCCTGTGAAAGATACGCCGCGGCAATCCTTGCCGCGGCGGGTCGTCGATGCAAGCGGAACGAGAGCTGAGGTCAGCCTGCGATCTGCTTGATACGGGCGATCATCTCATCCACGGCCTGCTCGGCCGGGATCTTGTCCTGAACCACGCGGTTCACGGCCTTGGCCCAGACGTTCTCGGCGTTCACGGTCGTGAAATTGTAGTTGTAGACGAACTGGAACGGCACGGTGCCGTCCTTGTACTGCTTGTAGACGACCGCGCGATGCGGGTCCTTGCCATCGGCCCAGAACGGCGCCTCGATCGCCTTCAGCGTGGTCGGCACCCAGCGGCCGGCCGAGCCCTCGACGAAGGGCCGCAGGTTCTCGTCCTTCATGAAGAAGGCCATGAACTCCTTGGCGCGCTTCTTGTTCTTGCCTTCGGCGAAGATCACCGCGGTCTTGACGGCGGCGAGGTTGGTCATCTTGCTGCCATCCGCCTTGAGCGGGAACTCGGCGGTGCGGATGTTGTCCTCGTAGTTCTTCTTGGCCGCGGCGCGCTGCTCGGCGGTGAGCGCCTGGTTGCTCATGTCGTCCATGTGCTTGCCGGCGATCGAGATCGTGGCGTTGTGCGTGGCGACGGTGGTGCGGTTGTGGAAGGCGACGTTGTTGTCGGGATCCAGCCAGTTCACCGAGGATGGCGGGGTGCAGCCACGCTGGAAGACGTTGGCGTAGGACTTCACCGCCTCGACCATCGCCTTCTTGTTCTCGGGCTGGTCGAGCACGATCTTGCCGTTCTCGTCGACGACCTTGGCATTATAGGCGTTGGCGAAGGTCAGGAACGAGTAGAAGGTGTCGGACGCCGCGATGCCCATCGGATGGCCGATGCCGTAGACGCGCTTGCCCTTGGCGCGCATCGCGCCCTGGACCTTGTCGCACCAGAAATCCCAGTAGCCGTTCCAGGTCTTGGGGATGTCGGCCTCCTTGAAGCCGGCCTCCTCCAGCATGTCCTTCCAGTAGGTGATGTGCATCATCTGCTGCTCGACCGGGAAGGCATAGTATGACTTCTTGCCGGCCTTGCCGTTCATCAGGAAGGTGGTCGAGAGCGCCATCGGCTGGAACTCGCCCTTCAGCGGCTCGATCACGTCCGAGACGTCCTCGAGCTTGCCGTCATAGGCCCATTTGCCGGTGGTGCGGAAATCGTAGGTGGTGCAGAAGCCGACATCCGGCGGCGTGCCGGCATCGACGGCGCCGACCGACTTGGTGACGCAGTCCTCGGTCGCGTAGAGCGAGAGCTCGACCTTGACGCCCGTCGCCTTCTGGAACTTGTCGACGACAGCAAGCAGCGCGTCGTCCTCGCCCTTGTAGAAGCCCTTGGTGAACCAGGCCGTCAGCGTCTCCTGCGCCATTGCGGCGCCGGACCAGCCTGCGACCACAGCCGCGACAGCCGTTCCCATGGCAAAATGCCGTACAAGCTTCATCCGATATCCTCCCGTTTAAACCGTTTTAAAGCGACCTTATGGTCGTCTTGCCGCGAGCCTAGTCGAAAAGCCCGGCACGAAACAAGCCGTGCCAGCCGGCTCGAAATAGTATTTCTAATTCCAGACTGCACAACCGTTCTACCGGAGAAACATTCGGCCACTTCATGGAACTGTCATGTGACGGGTCTACCGGCAGCGCCATCTCGCAACAGCGATCAAGAGATGGAGTACCGACATGCAGCGCAAGGCCCTGAGCGCCTTCATCCTCGCGGCGGGCCTGGCGGCCGCCCCGCAGGCCTTCGCCACTGAGGGCAAGCTGGTGCTCTATACCAGCCAGCCCAATACCGACGCCCAGCAGACGATCGACGCCTTCAAGGCGAAATACCCGAAGGTCGACGTCTCCTTCGTCCGCGACGGCACGCCGCGCGTGATGGCGAAGCTGAAGGCCGAGTTCGAGGCCGGCGCGCCGCAGGCCGACGTGCTGCTCATCGCCGACGCCGTGACCATGGAAGGCCTGAAGAAGGACGGGCGCCTGCTCGCCCATGACAAGGCCGACGTCGCGGCCTATCCCGCCGGCATCCACGACCCGCAGAAGATGTGGTTCGCGACCAAGCTGATCACCACCGGCATCGTCTACAACACCAAGGCCGCGATGAAGCCCGCGAGCTGGACCGATCTCGTCAAGCCGGAGGCGAAGAACCAGCTGGCCATGCCGAGCCCGCTGAACTCGGGCGCCGCACTGATCCACACGATCACGCTGACCAGCAACCTGAAAGACGGTTGGGGCTTTTACGAGAAGCTGAAGGAAAACGGCACACTGGCGGCCGGCGCCAATGGCGACATCCTGCGCCAGGTCGCCACCGGCGAAAAGCTCTACGGCATGATCGTCGACTTCATGCCGATCCGCGAGAAGGCCAAGGGCGCGCCAGTCGAGTTCGTTTTCCCGAGCGAAGGCGTCTCCGCCGTCAGCGAGCCGGTCGCGATCCTGAAGAGCAGCAAGAACCCGGAAGCCGCCAAGGCCTTCATCGACTTCCTGCTCTCGAAGGAGGGCCAGGAGCTCGCGCTGAAGCAGGGCTATGTCGCCGCTCATCCGGACGTCGCCCTGCCGGCCGGCTATCCCGCCCGCAGCGCGATCAAGCTGATGGCCTTCGACGCCGCCAAGGCGCTCGCCGACGAGAGAGCCGCCCGCAAGCGCTTCGGTTCGATCTTCGAGTGATGACGCATTCGCTGTCGCAGCGGCCGGCACGATGACGCTGGCCCTTGCCCGAAACAGCCGGCGGGAGCCCGCGATCGCGGCCCCGCCGGCTCCACGTTTGCGCCTGCCGGAAGGCTGGGGCCTGCCGGCGCTCGTCGTCGCGGTCGCGCTGCTGCTCGGCGGCCTGCCCTTCTTCCGGCTGGTTGCGGCTGCCTTCGCGCCCAGCTGGCAATTCGCGCCGGGCGAGGCCTTCGCCGAGATGACGAGCCGCGCGGCGATGACCGCGACCTGGCATACGCTGGAGACGGCCTCGCTCTCGGCGCTCGGCGCGCTTCTCGTCGGCGGCATCGTCGCGCTGGCGCTCGGCGTCACCGATGTCAGGGGCAAGCGCCCACTCGCCTTCGCCTTCGTCTTCTCGATGATGATCGCGCCGCAGGTGGCGGCGCTCGCTTTCCTGAGCCTGCTCGCGCCGAACTCCCAGATCCTGTCGCTGATCGGGCTCGCGCCGCCGCCGGGCACACCGAACCCGCTGCTCGGACGCGGCGGCGTCATCCTGGTCATGGCGCTGCATCACGCGCCGCTCGTCGCGATCACGCTCTGGACGGGCCTGCGCAGCATCCCGCAGTCGCTGGTCGAGGCTGCGCAGATGGAAGGGGCAGCGCCCGCGACCATCACCGCGCGGATCGTCATCCCGGTGCTGCGGCCACAGATCATCGCCGCCGGGCTGATCGCCTTCGTCGCGGGCGTCGGCAATTTCGGTATCCCCGCCCTGCTCGGCCTGCCCGTGAATTACCTGACGCTGCCGACGCTGATCTATCGCCGGCTGTCGAGCTTCGGCCCGTCGAGCCTCGGCGAGACGGCGGCGCTGGCCGTGCTCGTCGGCGCGGTCGCGGCGCTCGGCATCGTCGCGGCGGCGCTCGCCGCCCGCAACCAGCGCGGCAAGGTCGAGATCGAGCGCCCGCTGGAACCGTACTGGCTGCTCGGTCCGGCCCGCCCGCTGGTCGCCGCGGGCCTCTGGTTGCTGCTCACTCTCAAGCTTGGATTGCCGCTGCTCGCCCTGTTGAGCGAAGCGCTGACGCCGGCGCTGGGCGTCGCTCTCTCCTGGCAGACCTTGACCTTCGACAAGTTCACGGAAGTTCTGTTCCGGCAGGCCGTGACCATGCGCGCCTTCCGCAATTCGCTGCTCTTCGCCGGCAGCGCCGCCTTGATCCTCGCGATCCTTGCGATCGTCTTCGCCTATGCGCTGGAGAAGCGGCTCGGCAAGCTCCGGCGCGCGGTCGAACTGATGATCGAACTGCCCTATGCCCTGCCCGGCATCGTGCTCGCCATCGCCTGCATCCTGATCTTTCTGAAGCCTTTGCCGCTCGTCGGCGTCAGCATCTACGGCACGCCCTTCATCATCCTCTTCGCCTATCTCGCCCGCTTCCTGCCGCTGGCGCTGAAGGCGCCGGTCGCGGCGATGGCGCAGATCGAGGCGCATCACGAGGATGCCGCGAAGCTCGACGGCGCCGGTCTCACGCAGATGCTGCGCTTCATCGTCGCCCCGATCCTGGCGCCGGCTGCGGCGGTCTCGGCGCTGATGGTCTTTCTCGTCGCCTTCAACGAGCTCACCGTCTCGGCGCTGCTCTGGTCATCCGGCACCGAGACGCTCGGCGTCGTGCTGTTCAGCCTGAAGGAAGCGGGGCTTGCCGGCGAGGCGGCGGCGGTCGCGATCAGCGCCTGCGCCGTCATCCTCGCCGTGATGCTGGCGCTCGACCTGATCGGCCGCAACCGGCAGCACAACATCCTGCCCTGGCGGATTTGACGGGTCGCATAAGGCCTGACGGGCAGATGTGACGGAAAATTAAACTTGCGAGCGCCCTAGATGGAGCATGGGTGCCCATCAGACATTGCAGGCCAGGCCGGAGCCCGTACCGGACGACCGCCAGATCCTCGTCATCGAGGACTCGCGGACATTCTCGCTCGCGCTGCGGCAGTTGCTCCAGGCCGAGACCGGGCTGCCGGTCACGACCTGCGCCTCGCTGAAGGAAGTCAGCGACCTGATCGTCGCTGCGCCCGGCGCCTATGCGATCGCCGTCGTCGACCTCAACCTGCCCGACGCCCCGCGCGGCGAGGCACTCGACTGGACCGTGACCCACGGCATTCCCTCGGTCGTCTTCACCGCGACCTTCGACCTCGCGACGCGCGGCCGGATCATGGAGCGGGAGGTCATCGACTACGTCCTGAAGGACAATGAGTTCGCACTTCCCAACATCGTCGGCACGGTCCGGCGGGCGCTGAACAACCGCAACACCCGAATCCTCGTCGTCGACGACACCCGCACCACCCGCAAGGTGCTCGCGCGCATGCTGTCGATCCAGCAATATGCTGTGGTCGAGGCCGGGTCCGGGCAGGAGGCGCTGGCGGTCCTGGAGAGCAACCCCGATATCCAGCTCGTCGTCAGCGACTACTACATGCCCGATATGGACGGGTTCGAGCTGGCGCGGCGCATCCGCCGCCAGCATCCGGCGGTGCGCGTCCTCGGCATCTCCTCCTCGACAGACCGCCAGACCTCGGCCGGGTTCCTCAAGGCCGGCGCGCATGATTTCGTCTCGCGCCCCTTCGTGCTGGAGGAGCTGCAATGCCGCATCGCCTCCAATGTCGAGGTGCTCGACCAGCTCCGGCAGTTGCAGGACCTTGCGGCGCGCGACTTCCTCACCGGCCTGTTCAACCGCCGCCATTTCTTCGCGCGCGGCCGGCAGCTCGTCGGTGAAGCCCGCGACATGGGCCTGCCGATCTCGGTCGCCATCCTCGACATCGATCACTTCAAGCGGCTCAACGACCGGCATGGCCATGACGGCGGCGACAAGGCGCTGACGGCCGTCGCGCGGACGCTCAGCGTGATGGCCGAGCGCGGCTTCAACCTGCTCGCCCGCATCGGCGGCGAGGAGTTCGCCATCATCTTCCCGGGCGCCGATCTCGCCGAGGCCGAGCGCCTGTGCGGCGACATCCGGGCGGCGATCGCGAGCGCGCCCCTTGTCATCAACGGAGAGACCCTGCCGCTCACGGTCTCGATCGGCGTTGCCGCACTGACGCATGACGCCATGCTCGAAACCTGCCTCGGCCAGGCGGACGAGGCGCTCTACGTCGCCAAGCAGGACGGGCGCGACCGAGTCCGCACCGCCGCGGCCTGAACTTACTCCGCCGCGATGCGCGGCTCGGACCGCGGCTCGCCCATCAGCAGGGCGCGCGAGGCCTTCACTTCGCGCACGACGAAATCGACGATGGCACGCACCCGCGCCACGTCCTTCAGGTCGGCATGGACGAGCAGCCAGAAGGACCGCGTGATCGAGACCGTCTCGGGCAGGACGGGCACGAGCCGTTTCTCCCCTTCCGCCATGAAATGATGGATCACGCCGATGCCGGCGCCGGCCGTCACCGCGTTCATCTGGGCGATGACGCTGGAACTCTGGACATGGGCCCGCAGGCCCTTGGCGACCTCGTCGAGATAGTCGAGCTCGGGCGAGAAGATCAGGTCGTCGATATAGCCGATGATGCGGTGCTCGAAGAGATCCTCAGGCTTCGTCACCGGCGGCATCGCCGCGAGATATTCCGGCGAGGCATAGAGGCCAAGGCGATAGTCCGAGAGCTTGCGGGCGACGACCTTGCCCTCCTTGGGCGGCGCAAGCGTGATCGCGACATCCGCCTCGCGCTTCGACAGCGAGAGCAGGCGCGGCATGGCAATGAGCTGGATCTCCAGCCCCGGATAGGATTTCGCGAACAGTGCAAGCCGCGGCGCCAGGAACGAGGTGCCGAAACCGTCCGGCGCGCCGATCCTGACCGTGCCGGAGAGCGCCATATCGGCACCACCGATATCGCTCTGGATCGCCAGCGCCTCGGTCTCCATGCTCTCGGCCTTGGCGAGCAGGCGCTCGCCATGAGCGGTCAGCGTGTAGCCCTGCGGGCGGCGTTCGAAGAGCTTGGCCTTCAGCGCCTCCTCCAATGAGGTGATGCGGCGCGAGACGGTGGCATGATCGGCGCCGAGCCGGCGGGCGGCCGCAGTCAGGCGGCCCGAGCGCGCCACGGCCAGAAAGAAGCGGAGGTCGTCCCAGTCGAAGCGCTCCAAGGCTCTCTCCCATATTTGTGTTTTCGCACGACCAGCGTTTCACACTCGCTATAGCCGTGCACAAACGAGAATGGTAGGGAGATGGCAAGATCAACACACCACCAATTCGTAGGGAGGGCGCGATGCGTCAGGTTGGGCATTTCATCGGCGGCAAGCATGTCGCGGGCACTTCGGGCCGCACGGCCGACATCTACCAGCCGATGGACGGCACGATCATCGGCAAGGTCGCGCTGGCCTCGACCGCCGAACTCGACGCCGCCGTGCAGAATGCCGCCGAGGCGCAGCCGAAATGGGCCGCGACCAATCCGCAGCGCCGCGCCCGCGTGCTGATGAAGTTCCTCGACCTCATCGCGCAGAACAATGACGAACTCGCCGAGCTGCTTGCCCGCGAGCACGGCAAGACCATTCCCGACGCCAAGGGCGACATCCAGCGCGGCGTCGAGGTGATCGAGTATTCGCTCGGCGTGCCCGGCCTGATGAAGGGCGAGTACACCGACGGCGCCGGCCCCGGCATCGACATCTATTCGATGCGCCAGCCGCTCGGCGTCTGCGCCGGCATCACGCCGTTCAACTTCCCGGCGATGATCCCGCTCTGGAAGCTCGGCCCCGCGATCGCCTGCGGCAACGCCTTCATCCTGAAGCCCTCCGAGCGCGACCCCGGCGTGCCGATGCGCCTGGCCGAGCTCTTCATCGAAGCGGGCGGCCCTCCCGGCATCCTCAACGTCGTCAACGGCGACAAGGAATCGGTCGACGCCATCCTCGACAATCCCGAGATCAAGGCGGTCGGCTTCGTCGGTTCGACCCCGATCGCGGAGTACATCTACAGCCGCGGCTGCGCGAACGGTAAGCGCGTGCAGTGCTTCGGCGGCGCCAAGAACCACATGATCATCATGCCCGACGCCGACATGGACCAGACGGTCGATGCGCTGATCGGCGCCGGCTTCGGCTCGGCCGGCGAGCGCTGCATGGCGATCTCGGTCGCGGTTCCCGTCGGCAAGGCCACCGCCGACGAGCTGGTGAAGCGCCTGATCCCGCGCGTCGAGAGCCTGAAGATCGGCCCCTCGACCGACCTCACCGCCGATTACGGCCCGGTCGTGACCAAGGCGGCGATGGAGAAGATCAAATCCTATGTCGATATCGGCGTCCAGGAAGGCGCGAAGCTCCTGGTCGATGGCCGCGACTTCAAGATGCAGGGCTACGAGAACGGCTTCTATGTCGGCGGCTGCCTGTTCGACAACGTCACCAAGGACATGCGCGTCTACAAGGAGGAGATCTTCGGCCCGGTGCTCTCGGTGCTGCGCGCCGATACCTATGAAGAGGCGCTGAAGCTCACCAACGACCACGAATACGGCAACGGCACCGCGATCTTCACCCGCGACGGCGATGCGGCGCGCGACTTCGCCTCGAAGGTCCAGGTCGGCATGGTCGGCATCAACCTGCCGATCCCGGTTCCGCTGGCCTATTACACCTTCGGCGGCTGGAAGCGCTCGTCCTTCGGCGACCTCAACCAGCACGGCCCGGACTCGATCCGCTTCTACACCAAGACCAAGACGGTGACCGCGCGCTGGCCGAGCGGTATCAAGGACGGTGCGAGCTTCGTCATCCCGACGATGAATTGAGGCGCCACCAACGGAGGAGGCCATGGAGCGACCGCTGCGGAGCATCGCATCGTCGCTTCCGTCCTCCTTTCACACGCCTCGGCCAACCGACAATGCAGCCGGCGCATCGCGATCCGCCGGCCGCCCTTCCCCATCCCGATCCGACGTGAACAGGCCCGGCCTTTCGTCGCGATTGCGCACGGCTGCGCTACGGGACTATCTCAACGATCAGGAGGGCCAGCCTTGAACGCCTTCGCTCTCACCGAAGACCAGATCGCCATCCGCGATATGGCGCAGGACTTCGCCGCCGAGACACTGGCGCCCCATGCCGCGCGCTGGGACGAGGAGAAGCATTTCCCGATCGAGGAGATGCGCACCGCCGCGGCGCTGGGCATGGGCGGCATCTATATCCGCGACGATGTCGGCGGCTCCGGCCTGACGCGGCTGGATGCGGCGCTGATCTTCGAGGCGCTCTCGACGGGATGCCCGACGGTCGCGGCCTATATCTCGATCCACAACATGTGCGCCTGGATGATCGACCGCTACGGCGAGGACGAGCAGCGCCAGCGCTTCCTGCCGAAGCTCTGCACGATGGAGCATCTGGCGAGCTACTGCCTGACCGAACCCGGCGCCGGCTCCGACGCCGCCGCGCTGAAGACCAGGGCCGTGCTGGACGGCGACCACTATGTCCTCGACGGGCAAAAGCAGTTCATTTCCGGCGCCGGCGTCTCCGACATCTATGTCGTGATGGCGCGCACCGGCGAGGCCGGGCCCGGCGGCATCTCGACCATCGTCGTCGAGAAGGACACGCCCGGCCTCTCCTTCGGCGCCAACGAGAAGAAGATGGGCTGGAACGCCCAGCCGACGCGGGCGGTGATCCTCGAGAACTGCCGCGTGCCCGTGGCGAACCGGCTCGGCCCGGAAGGGATCGGGTTCAAGATCGCCATGGCCGGGCTCGACGGCGGACGGCTCAATATCGGCGCCTGCTCGCTCGGCGGGGCGCAAGGCGCGCTCGACCGCTCGCTCGCCTATGCCAAGGAGCGCAAGGCGTTCGGCTCGGCCATCGCCGATTTCCAGGCGCTGCAGTTCAAGCTTGCGGACATGGCGACGGAGCTGGAAGCGGCCCGCAGCCTGCTCTGGCGCGCGGCAGCGGCCCTCGATGCCAAGACGCCGGACGCGACCAAGCTCTGCGCCATGGCCAAGCGCGTCGCCACCGATACCGGCTTCGAGGTCGCCAACGACGCCCTGCAGATCCATGGCGGCTACGGCTATCTCGCCGATTACGGCATCGAGAAGATCGTCCGCGACCTGCGCGTCCACCAGATCCTCGAGGGAACCAACGAGGTGATGCGGATGATCGTCGCGCGCGGTCTGGTCGGCCGGTCCAAGGGTAACTGAGCCTATGCTGCGAGCGGCCTCACCCGGCTCTCGATCTCGCGGCCGGAGGCCAGCCGGGCTATGCGCAGGTCGTAATCGCTCTGCAAGGTCATCCACATTTCCGGCGATGTCGCGAAGAACTGCGCGAGGCGTAGCGCCGTGTCGGCCGTGATCGCCCGCTCTCCCTTGACCACGCCGGCGATGCGGCTGACCGGCACGTCGATATCGCGCGCCAAACGGTTCTGGGTGATGCCGAGCGGCTTCATGAATTCTTCCAGCAGGATTTCGCCGGGCGGAATCGGACTGAGAGCCGTCTCGCCGGCAGGCCCCTGCGGATCAGTGATAGTCGACGATTTCGACATCGTGCGGCTCTCCGTCCTTCCAAACAAAGCAGATCCGCCACTGATCGTTGACGCGGATCGAATGCTGCCCTGCCCGGTCGCCGCGCAAGGCCTCCAGCCTGTTGCCTGGCGGGATGCGCAGATCGTCCAATCTGGCAGCGGCGTGAAGCAGCAGAAGCTTGCGGCGGATGATACGTTCGATCGCCGCGAAGCGCCGGACCGGTCTGTCGTTGAAGAGCAGCTCGACGTCGCGCTGCGCGAAGGATCGGATCATCGACCGCTACACTATTCCGTTATGAGTATTCCGTCAAGAAGAATGGGAGAAGCGCAGCATGACCAACATCGCCTTCATCGGCCTCGGCAATATGGGCGGCCCGATGGCCGGGAACCTCGTCAAGGCCGGGCATAGCGTCAAAGCCTTCGATCTCGCGCAGGCCTCGAAGGATGCCGCCGCCGAGATGGGCGTCGGCATCACCGGCTCGGCGAAGGAGGCGGTGGCCGAGGCGGAGGTCGTGGTGACGATGCTGCCGGCCGGCAAGCATGTGCTCGCGGTCTGGGCCGATATCCTGCCGGCGGTGAAGCCCGGTACGCTCTTGATCGATTCCTCGACCATCGACGTCGAGAGCGCCCGCAAGGCCCATGCGCTGGCGGCCGAGCGCGGCTGCCTTTCGCTCGACGCGCCGGTCTCCGGCGGCACCGGCGGCGCCAAGGGCGCGACGCTGACCTTCATGGTCGGCGGCACGGAGGATGCCTTCGGCAAGGGCGAGCCGATCCTCGCCAAGATGGGCCGCAAGATCGTGCATTGCGGCGGCGCCGGCAACGGCCAGGCGGCCAAGATCTGCAACAACATGATCCTGGGCATCTCGATGATCGGCGTCTCCGAAGCCTTCGTGCTCGGCGAGAAGCTCGGCCTGTCGCATCAGGCGCTGTTCGACGTCGCCTCGACCTCGTCCGGCCAGTGCTGGTCGCTGACGACCTATTGCCCGGTGCCGGGGCCGGTGCCGACCTCGCCGGCCAATAACGAGTACAAGCCCGGCTTCGCCTCGGCACTGATGCTGAAGGACCTCAAGCTGGCGCAGGAAGCGGCGCAGGCGGCGGGCGCTTCGACCCCACTCGGCGCGGCGGCGGCGCAGCTCTTCGGGCTGCACAATGCCTGGGGTGAAGGTGGCACGGATTTCTCCGGCATCATCCACCTCCTGCGCGGACGCGGGGAGGCGTGAGAGGCGCTTGCGCGGCAAGGCGTCGCGGGTCTAGACCCGAAGCATGAACGACGCCCTGCCTCGCCGCGAACGCTCCTCCCTCACCGGCTTCGCGATCAACCGGCTCGACCGGCGCGAAGACCTGCGCAACAAGCCCGACGCGGTGACGGCCCTGCGCCACCGCTCGGATACGCGGATCGCGGTCGTCGCCGGCGAGACGCCGATCCTCAAGCGCCTCGACGGCGAGGCGCTGACGGTCTGGTTCAGCCATGGCGAGACCGAGATGCTCGGCCCGGCCGCCGAGGAAATCTTCATGGGGATGGCCGAGGACGGCACGCCCCGCTTCGGACGCCTGCTCGACAAGGCGCTGGCCGAGCCGCTGAAGGAACGCTCCGAGCTGTGCGTCACCGACCTGCGCTCGGTCGCGCTGAAGCGCATCGTGCCGGAGGACGAGGTCGGGCCCCTCGGCGAAGCGAAGGCCGTGCTCGACTGGCATGCCCGCCACCGCTTCTGCGCCCAGTGCGGCGGCTCGACCGTTGCCGGCGCCTCAGGCTGGCGGCGCGAATGCACCTCCTGCGGCGCGATGCATTTCCCACGCACCGACCCGGTCGTGATCATGCTGGTGACGCGCGGCGATGCCTGCCTGCTGGCGCGCCAGGCCCGGTTCGCGCCGGGCATGTATTCCTGCATCGCCGGCTTCGTCGAGCCGGGCGAGACGCTGGAGGACGCGGTCAGGCGCGAAAGCTGGGAAGAGGCGGGTTTGAGGGTCGGCAATGTCCGCTACCTCGCCTCGCAGCCCTGGCCCTTCCCCTCGTCGATCATGATGGGCTGTATCGCCGAGGCGCTCGGCGACGAGATCACGCTCGACATGACCGAGCTGGAAGAAGGCCGCTGGTTCCCGCGCGAAGAGGTGCTGCAGATGCTGGAGGGCAAGCACCCGGACGGGCTCACCTGCCCGCAGCATATCGCCATCGCCAACACGCTGGTGCGCGCCTGGGCGCTGGAAGGCGAGCGCATCTAGCCCGCCTCACATTGGAGCACCGGACATGACCTCCGAGCAGCATGCTATCGAGGAGCGCATCCGGTCGAGCTTCGCCAGGCAAGGCCTGATGGCGACGCTGGGAGCCAGCCTCGGCAGCATCGCGCCGGGCCGTGTCGAGATCGTGCTGATACCGGGCCCGGCCGTATCCCAGCAGCATGGATTCGTTCATGCCGGCGCGGTCAGCGCCATCGCCGATTCCGCCGCAGGCTATGCCGGCTTGAGCCTGATGCCGGCCGGACGCGGCGTGCTGACGACGGAGTTCAAGATCAATCTCGTCGCGCCAGCCCTGGGCGAACGCATCATCGCGCGCGGCGAGGTCGTGAAGAGCGGCCGGACGCTGACGCTGGCCCAGGCCAAGGTGTTCGCCGAGACGGGCAGGTAAGAGAAGCTCGTGGCCCTGCTGACCGCGACATTGATGGCCATCGAAGGACAGGAAGGCGTCAGCGACTGACGCCTTCCCCGATATGCCGGGAAGCGCGCCTTACTCGCCGGCTTCCTCGATCGTCGAGCGGAAATCATTGGCGGGATAGACGCCCATGATCTTCATCTCCTTGGAGAAATAGGAGAGTTCGTCGAGCGCGCGCCGCAGCGCCGGATCGTCGGGATGGCCCTCGACATCGGCATAGAACATCGTCGCCGAGAAATGACCGTCGACCATGTAGCTTTCCAGCTTGGTCATGTTGATGCCGTTGGTGGCGAAGCCGCCCATCGCCTTGTAGAGCGCCGCCGGGATGTTGCGGACGCGGAACATCAGCGTCGTGACGGTCTTGCCGACACCCTGGCGGGCATATTCCGGATATTTCGAGAGCACGACGAAGCGCGTGGTGTTGTGCTTCTCGTCCTCGATATCCTCCATCAGGATGTCGAGGCCGTAGACATCCGCCGCGATGCGCGGGGCGATGGCCGCGCGCGTCATGTCGTTGGCCTCGGCAACCTGCCGGGCGGAGCCGGCGGTGTCGGCCGCGACCTCGGCCTTGAGGCCGAGCTTGCGGATGATCTTCCGGCACTGGCCGAGCGCATGGATATGGCTCTGCACCGTCTGGATGGTCGCCAGCGTCGCGCCCTTCGCCGCCATCAGGTGGAAGCGGATCGGCAGGAAATGCTCGCCGATGATGTGCAGGCCCGAGCGCGGCAGCAGATGGTGGATATCGGCGACGCGGCCGGCGATCGAGTTGTCGATCGGGATCATGCCGTAGCGGGCCTTGCCGTCGCTGACGGCCGAGAGCGCGTCCTCGAAGGTGGCGCAGGGCAGAAGCTCGCAGTCCGGAAACACCTGGAGGGCCGCCTGCGAGGAGAAGGCTCCGGGCTCACCCTGATAAGACACGACGAAGGACATGGGACGACTTCAGGCTCCTCGGCTTCTTGTTATGACGCGGCTTGGCCGATCCGGCCTCAGCGCGCTTTCAGGACCGCGCGGGCGCGATCGAGATCGGGGGGCGTGTCGACGCCACGCGGCACATGGTCGATGACCATGGCGTCGATGCGCATGCCGTCTTCCAGCGCGCGCAGCTGCTCCAGCTTCTCGCGCAGCTCCAGCGGCGATTGCGGCAGGCTGACGAAACGGTCGAGCGCGGCGCGGCGATAGGCGTAGAGGCCGACATGGTGATAGAGCGGCCCCTCGCCGTAGGGCGCCGTGGCGCGGGTGAAATAGAGCGCGCGCATGTGGCCGGGCGCGATCTCGCTGCCGATGAGCTTCACGACGCTCGGCGCCGTCTTCTCCTCCTCGTCGTCGATCACGCCGGCCAGCGTCGCGATATCCACAGCCGGATCGGCCAGCGGCTTCACCGCCGCGGCGATGGCGGAGGGCGCCAATGTCGGGAAATCGCCCTGCACATTCACGATGATGTCGTAGTGACGCTGCGGATCCAGGGTGTCGGCAGCTTCCTTGATCCGGTCCGAGCCGGTCTGGTGATCGGCGCTGGTCATCACCGCCTTGCCGCCGGCCGCCTCGATCGCAGCCGCGATTTCCGGCGCATCGGTCGCCACCGCGACGTCTCCGGCCCCGGATTCGACCGCGCGGCGCCAGACATGGACGATCATCGGCTCGCCATGGATGTCGGCGAGCGGCTTGCCGGGCAGGCGCGTCGCCTGCATGCGGGCCGGGATCAGGATCAGCGGATGGGCCATTTTCTGAAGCGTGCTCGGCTGGGCTGCCACTGGCGAAAACCGGTGGCGGCAAAAAGTCTCAAAGAGTGCGTGCTTATACGAGTTGCAATGAAGCGCGCAAAGCGGTTAAGCAACGGCGGAAGCTGGAGCCTTTCAAGACTCCGGCCAAGCGCTATCTCGTCTCCCGCGCCCTGGGCCGCGGAGGGCACCAGGGTTCGGACACGATGAACATCGAAGCCAACAAGATTGCCGGCGCGGTTCTTTCCACGCTGCTCGTCGTGATGGGCCTCAACATGACGGCCGGCATCGTCTTCGCGCCCCGCAAGCCGGCCGTGCCGGGCTTCGACCTGCCGAGCGAGGAGCCTGCCGCGGCGGGCGGAGCGGCCGCCGCCGTGGCCGAAGAGCCGATCGCGGTGCGCCTCGCCAAGGCCGACATCGCCAAAGGCGAGAAGGCCACCGCCGCCTGCAAGGCCTGCCACACCTTCGACAAGGGCGGCGCCAACAAGGTCGGCCCGCATCTCTTCGGCGTTTTCGGCCGCAACGAAGGCTCGGTCGCCGGCTTCGGCTACTCGGCTGCGATGAAGGGCCGCACCGACAAGACCTGGGATGCCGACGCGCTCGACCATTTCCTGAAGAACCCGAAGGCCTACGTGCCCGGCACGATCATGGCCTTCGCCGGCATCGCCAAGCCCGAGACCCGCGCCGATGTCGTCGCCTACCTGAACTCGCTGGCGGATTCGCCGGTGCCGCTGCCGAAGCCCTGAGACGGCGCGGCCAACGGCTCATCAGCGATCACGAAGCCGGGCTTTGCCCGGCTTTTTCGTTTCCGCGCCTTGCTCCCGCCCCGCGCCTGCCCGCACAATCCGCCTCCTGCCAGCCATTGCCGTAACCTTGCGCGCAGGCGACACAGGACAACGGCGAATCAGACGGAGACGCGAAACGATGGCGATGCGCATCACACGCCGCAGATTGCTGGAAGCCGCAGGTACCGCGACCGTCGCGGGCACCCTGTCCCAGCTTCCCCAGGCGGCGCTGGCGCAGGAAACCGAATCGCACGGGCTCTCGACCTTCGGCGAGCTCGCACTGCCCGCCGACTTCCCGCATTTCGCCTATGTAAATCCCAAGGCGCCGAAAGGCGGCTCGCTGACGATCCAGATCAAGCGCGGCGGCGGCAACCAGAGCTTCGACACCTTCAACACGCTCAACACCTTCGTCCTCCAAGGCGACGGCGCGGCCGGCATGGAGGCCTGCTTCGACAGCCTGATGACCGGCTCCGGCGACGAGCCGGGCTCGCTCTACGGCCTGCTGGCGAAGAGCGTCGCGGTCTCCGCCGACAAGCTGACCTATCGCTTCCGGCTGCGGCCCGAAGCGAAGTTTCATGACGGATCGCGGGTGACGGCGCGCGATGCCGCCTTCTCGATGAACATCCTGAAGTCGAAGGGGCATCCGTCCTATCGCCTGCTGCTCAACGAACTCATCTCGTCGGAGGCCGAGGGCGACGACATCCTCGTGGTGAAACTCTCGCCCAAGCGCGGGCGCGACCTGCATCTCGTTGTCGCCGGCCTGCCGGTCTTCTCCGAAAAATACTGGTCGACGCGGGACTTCACGGCCTCGACGCTGGAGCCTCCGCTCGGCTCCGGCGCCTACAAGGTCGGGCGCCTCGAACAGGGCCGCTTCATCGAGTTCGAGCGCGTGCCGGACTACTGGGCGAAGGACCTGCCGGTGAATATCGGCACCAATAATTTCGACCGGGTGCGCTGGGAGTATTTCCGCGACCGGCAGGTGGCCTTCGAGGCTTTCAAGGGCGGCGCCATCACCTTCCAGGAGGAATTCACCTCGCGCATCTGGGCCACGGCCTATGATTTCCCGGCCGTGCACGAGGGCAAGGTCAAGAAGGAGACCTTGCCCAAGACCGAGCCGGTCGGCTCGCAGGGCTGGATCTACAACACGAGGCGCGAGAAATTCGCCGATCCGCGCATCCGCGAAGCGCTCGGCCTCGCCTTCGACTTCGAATGGACGCGCAAGAACATCATGTTCGGCTTCTTCGAGCGGATGACGTCCTATTTCGAGAACTCGGATTCGAAGGCCGTCGGCAAGCCCTCCGCCGAAGAGCTCAAGCTGCTCGAGCCCTGGCGCGGCAAGGTGCCGGACGAGGTCTTCGGCGAGCCCTTCCTGCCGCCGGTCTCGGACGGCTCGGGCAGCGACCGCAACCTGCTGCGCAAGGCCGACGAGATGCTGCGCGCGGCCGGCTGCAAGCGCGACGGCAATGTGCTCAAGCTGCCGAACGGGCAGCCCTTCGAGATCGAGTTCCTCGATTCCAACCCGGCCCTGCAACCGCATACGCAGCCCTTCCAGGCCAATCTGAAGCGGCTCGGCATCAACGCCACATCCCGCCTCGTCGACGCCGCGCAGTACCAGCGCCGCCTCGACGAGTTCGATTTCGACATCATCAGCCGGGCGCTCTCGGGCGGCGCGATCCCCAGCGACACGATGCGCATCGTCTATGGCTCGGAAGCGGCGAAGACCAAGGGCTCGCGCAATGTCGGCGGCATCAGCGACCCCGCCATCGACGCGATGATCGAGGCGATCGGCCAGGCCAGGACCTATGCCGACTGCATCATCGCCGCGAAATGCCTCGACCGGCTGCTGCGCGCCGGGCGCTACTGGATCCCGATGTGGTGGAACGACGAGGAATGGCTGGCCTATTGGGACATGTACGACCGGCCGGCGACCAAGCCGAAATTCGCCTCGGGCGCGCCGAGCATCTGGTGGTTCGACGCCGAGAAGGCCAAGCGGATCGGAAAGGCGTGAGCGGGGCATGCTGAGCTATATCGCCCGGCGCCTCGCGCTGATGGTACCGACCCTGTTCGGCATCCTGCTCGTCTCCTTCGTCATCGTGCAGTTCGCGCCGGGCGGGCCGGTCGAGCGTGTGATCTCGCAGCTGCAGAACCCGAACAGCGGCGGCGCGGCCGATCGTGTCGGCGGTGGCCAGATGGGCGATGCCGGTGCGCAGGGCGACGGATCGGCCTATCGCGGCGCGCAAGGGCTCGACCCCGCCTTCATCAAGGAGCTGGAAAAGCAGTTCGGCTTCGACAAGCCCGCGCATGAGCGTTTCCTGAAGATGCTCGGCGACTATGTCCGCTTCGATTTCGGCCGCTCCTATTTCCGCGACGCACCGGTGCTGCAGCTGATCAAGGAGAAGCTGCCGGTCTCGATCACGCTCGGCCTGTGGATGACGCTGATCTCCTACGCGATCTCCATTCCGCTCGGCATCCGCAAGGCGGTGAAGGAGGGCTCGCGCTTCGACACCTGGACGAGCGCCGTCGTCATCGTCGGCTACGCCATCCCGAGCTTCCTCTTCGCGATCCTGCTGATCGTGCTCTTCGCCGGCGGCTCCTTCTGGCAGATCTTCCCGCTGCGGGGCCTGACCTCCGACAACTGGGCCGAGCTCAGCCTGTTCGGCAAGGCCAAGGACTATCTCTGGCACATCACGCTGCCGGTGCTGGCGATGGCGCTCGGTGCCTTCGCGACCTCGACGCTTCTGACCAAGAACTCCTTCCTCGACGAGATCCGGAAGCAATACGTCCTGACCGCACGGATGAAGGGCCTCAGCGAGCGCGGCGTGCTTTACGGCCATGTCTTCCGCAACGCGATGCTGATCGTCATCGCCGGCTTCCCCGGGGCCTTCGTGCACGCGCTCTTCGCGGGATCGCTATTGATCGAGACGATCTTCTCGCTCGACGGGCTCGGGCTCCTGTCCTTCGAGGCGATCGTCAACCGCGACTACCCCGTGGTCTTCGCCAATCTCTACATCTTCTCGCTGATCGGCCTCGTCGTGCATCTCATCACCGATCTGACCTATAGCTGGGTCGATCCCCGCATCGATTTCGAGAGCCGGGAGGCGTGAGCATGAGCGACACGCTGATCGACGCCCCGCCCCCCGCACTGCGCAGCGACGTGCCCCTCGCGCCGACCGAGGCCAAGCAGGGCTGGCTCAAGCTCTCGCCGATCAACCGGCGCCGGCTCAACAACTTCAAGGCCAACAAGCGCGGCTGGTGGTCGCTCTGGCTGTTCCTCGCGCTGTTCGTGCTGTCGCTCTTCGCCGAGTTCATCGCCAACGACCGGCCGCTCGTCGTACGCTACAAGGACGAGTGGCTGTTCCCGGTCGCGGTGAACTACCCGGAAGAGAAGTTCGGCGGCTTCCTCGCCACGACCGATTACCGCGACCCGGTCATCGCCAAGGAGATCGCCGCCAACGGCTTCGCGATCTGGCCCCCCATCCGCTACTCCTATCGCACGCATAATCTCGACCTGCCGGTGCCGGCACCGGCACCGCCGACCTGGCTGCTCAAGGACGAGCAGTGCAAGACAATCGCGGAGCGCAATGGCGGATCGACCTGTCGCGACCTCGAATGGAACTGGCTCGGCACCGACGACCAGGGCCGCGACGTCGTCGCACGATTGATCTACGGCTTCCGCATCTCCGTGCTGTTCGGCTTGATCCTCTGCGCCTTCTCCTCGGTGATCGGCATCACGGCCGGCGCCATCCAGGGCTATTTCGGCGGCTGGACCGACCTGATCTTCCAGCGCCTGATCGAAATCTGGACCTCGATCCCGGCGCTCTACCTCTTGATCATCGTCGCCGCGATCATCACGCCCGGCTTCTTCGTGCTGCTCGGCATCCTCCTGCTGTTCTCCTGGGTGGCGCTGGTCGGCGTCGTCCGTGCCGAATTCCTGCGGGCACGCAATTTCGAATATGTCCGGGCGGCCCGCGCGCTCGGCCTCTCCAACCGCACCATCATGATCCGGCACCTGCTGCCGAATGCGATGGTGGCGACGCTGACCTTCCTGCCCTTCATCCTGAACGGCTCGATCACCACGCTGACCTCGCTCGATTTCCTCGGCTTCGGCCTGCCGCCGGGCTCGCCATCGCTCGGCGAGCTGCTGGCACAGGGCAAGTCGAACCTTCAGGCGCCCTGGCTCGGCCTGTCCGGCTTCATCGTGATCGCGTTGATGCTGTCGCTGCTGATCTTCATCGGCGAGGCCGTGCGCGACGCCTTCGACCCGCGGAAGACCTTCGCATGAGCGCGCCGCTTCTCTCCGTCGAAGACCTCTCCGTCGCCTTCCGCCAGGGCGGGCGGGAGACGCTTGCGGTCGATCATGTCTCCTTCTCGATCGCCAAGGGCGAGACGCTCGCGCTGGTCGGCGAGTCCGGCTCGGGCAAGTCGGTCTCGGCGCTCTCGATCCTGAAGCTCCTGAACTATCCGGCGGCGCATCACCCGTCCGGCAAGGTGCTGTTCAACGGGCAGGACCTGATCGCGGCCGACGAGGACGCGATGCGCAAGGTGCGCGGCAACGACATCACCATGGTGTTCCAGGAGCCGATGACCTCGCTCAACCCGCTGCACACGATCGAGCGGCAGATCGGCGAGATCCTCGAACTGCACAAGGGCCTGCGTGGCGAGAAGGCGCGCGCCCGTACGCTGGAACTGCTCGACCTCGTCGGCATCCGTGACGCGGCGAGCCGGCTCGATGCCTATCCGCACCAGCTCTCCGGCGGGCAGCGCCAGCGCGTGATGATCGCGATGGCGCTCGCCAACGAGCCGGAGCTGCTGATCGCCGACGAGCCGACGACCGCGCTCGACGTCACCGTGCAGGCGCAGATCCTGAAGCTGCTCAAGGAGCTTCAAGCACGGCTCGGCATGGCCATGCTGTTCATCACCCATGACCTCGGCATCGTCCGGCGCATCGCCGACCGGGTCTGCGTGATGCTGAAGGGCAAGGTCGTCGAGCATGGCCCCGTCGCCGAGATCTTCGCCAACCCGCAGCACGACTACACCAGGCGCCTGCTCGCGGCCGAGCCGAAGGGCCGCCCTGCCCCCGTCCCGGCGGACGCCGCGACGCTGCTGGAGGCCGGGCCGGTCAAGGTCTGGTTCCCGATCAAGTCCGGCCTGATGCGCCGCGTCAGCGGCCATGTGAAGGCGGTCGACGGCATCTCGGTGAAGGTCCGCGAGGGCGAGACGCTCGGCGTCGTCGGCGAGTCCGGCTCGGGCAAGACCACGCTCGGCCTCGCCATCCTCAGGCTGATCGCCTCGGAAGGCCCGATCGTCTTCCTCGGCGACCGGATCGACGGCTTGTCCAGCAAGCAGGTGCGGCCGAAGCGCAAGAACCTTCAGGTCGTCTTCCAGGACCCCTATGGCTCGCTCTCGCCGCGCATGTCGGTGGCCGAGATCGTGGCCGAGGGCCTCGCCATCCAGCAGCCCGATCTCAGCTATCAGCGCCAGCGCGAGATCGTGGCGCAGGCGCTCGCCGATGTCGGTCTCGATCCCGCGGCGATGGATCGCTATCCGCATGAATTCTCGGGCGGCCAGCGCCAGCGCATGGCGATCGCGCGCGCCATGGCGCTCGATCCGAAATTCGTCGTGCTGGACGAGCCGACCTCGGCGCTCGACATGTCCGTGCAGGCGCAGATCGTCGAGTTGCTGCGCGGGCTGCAAGCGAAGCGCAAGCTGGGCTATCTCTTCATCAGCCACGACCTCAAGGTCGTCAGGGCGCTGTCGCATCGGGTGGTGGTGATGCAGAACGGCAAGGTGGTCGAGGAAGGCCCGGCCGAGGCGATCTTCGCCCAGCCGCGCGAGGCCTATACGCAGGCGCTGCTCGCGGCCGCGCTCAACCTCGACACGGCCAGCACTGCCGCAGTGAGGGACTGAGCATGGCCCGCGCGCTCCTGATCGTGCTGGATTCGGTCGGCTGCGGCGGCGCGGCCGATGCGGCCGCCTATGGCGATGCCGGCTCCGACACGCTCGGCCATATCGCCGAGGCCTGCGCCGATGGGCGCGGCGACCGCGAGGGCCTGCGCAGCGGGCCGTTGAAGCTGCCGAACCTCGTGCGGCTCGGCCTCGCCCATGCCTGCGAGGCTTCGACCGGCAGGCCGTTGGCTGGCATCGCAAGGCCGGAGCGACCCGAGGGCCGCTGGGGCTATGGCGTCGAGGTCAGCCAGGGCAAGGACACGCCATCAGGCCATTGGGAGATCGCCGGCTGCCCAGTGCCGTTCCAGTGGGGCTATTTCACCGATCTCGAGAACTCGTTCCCGCCGGAACTCGTCGCCGGCATCGTCAAGGAAGGCGCGCTCCCCGGCATCCTCGGCAACAAGCATGCCTCGGGCACCGCGATCATCGACGAACTCGGACCCGAGCATATCCGGACGGGCAAGCCGATCTGCTACACCTCGGTCGACTCGGTGCTGCAGATCGCGGCGCATGAAGAGCATTTCGGGCTCGATCGGCTCTATGCCCTCTGCAAGGTGGCGCGCGGGCTCGTCGATCCCCTGCGGATCGGCCGCGTCATCGCGCGGCCCTTCGTCGGCTCGCCGGAAGAAGGCTTCACCCGCACCGGCAATCGCAAGGATTTCGCGATCCCGCCGCCGGACGAGACGATCCTCGACCGGCTGGCGACGCACGGGCGGACAGTCGTGACCGTCGGCAAGATCGGCGACATCTTCGCCCATCGCGCCACCGGCACCGAGATCAAACCCTTCGGCAACGCGGCGATGCTGGATGCGGCGCTGGAGGCCTGGGACGGCCTGCCGGATGGCGGCTTCTGCTTCGTCAATCTCGTCGATTTCGACACCGAATTCGGCCACCGGCGCGACATCCCCGGCTATGCCGCCGCGCTCGAAGCCTTCGACCGCCGCCTGCCCCATATCGAAGCCGCATTGAGGCCGGGCGACATCGCCGTCATCACCGCCGACCACGGCAACGATCCGATCTGGCCCGGCACCGACCATACCCGCGAGCATGTGCCGATCATCGCCTTCGGGCCGGGCATCGGTGCCGAGCCACTCGGGCGGCGCGGCAGCTTCGCCGATATCGCGGCAAGCCTCGGCGGTTTCCTCGGGATCGGGCCGGTCGGCCCCGGCCGCTCCTGGTAAGGATCAGGCGGTAGCCACGCGCCCGCAGAAGCTCGCGACGTCCTGACGGATGTCCTGCGCCTGCTGGGCGAGCGCGCTGGCAGCGCTCTGCAACTGCTGGGCGGCGCCATGGGTCTGGCGGGTCATGACCTCGAAGCCGCCGGCGACATCGGCGCTACGCTGCGCGCCTTCGAAGGACAGGCGAACCTGATGGGCGATCTCGGCCGTGGCGCGGCTCTGCTCGTCGACGGAGAGCGCGATCGCATTGGCGACGCTCTCGACATCGCCGATCGCGTCGACGATGTCGCGGATCGCCTTGAGCGAGCGCTGCGAGGCCTGCTGCATCGTGCCGATCTGATGCGAGACCTCGTCGGTCGCCTTGGCGGTCTGGGCCGAGAGCGTCTTGACCTCGCTGGCGACAACCGCGAAGCCGCGACCCATCTCGCCGGCACGCGCCGCCTCGATCGTGGCGTTCAGCGCCAGCATGCTGGTCTGGGCGGCGATGCCACGAATGATCTCGACGACGGCGCCGACATTCTCGCTGCTCTGCGCGAGATGCTCGATCTCGGCGCTGGCACGGCGCGCAAGCTCCGCGGCCACCTTTGAACCATCGGCCGACTGGCTGGCATTGCGGCCGATCTCGCCGATGGAGGCGACCAGCTCCGTGCTCGCAGCCGAGAGATGATCGATGCTGTCCATGGTGCCGGCCGCGGAATCGGAGACCATCGCGGTCTGGCGCCGGACATGGTCGGACGTGTCGGTCAGCGCGCCCGCCTCCGTCTTCATCGCGGCGGCCGAGTTGTCGAGCACCGCCATCGCCTGCTCCATCTGCGAGCGGAAGCCGGCGACGACATCGCGCAGCATCTCGGCGCGCCGCCCGAGTTCCTCGGCGAGGTTGCGCTCCTTGTCGCCGGCGATGCGCTCGCGCTCGGCCACTTCCCGCGCCCGCGCCAGATTCTGCTCGTTCACGGCGAACATGCGTTGCAGCACCACGGCGAAGATCGCGAGGAATGCCGTCTCGATGATGACGATCACCGCATGGAGCAGCACGCGCAGCAGGCTGCCGCCCTGATAGAACACCGCAGCCGGCAGGACATATTGCAGCACGAGATGGTGCGCGGCGGTCAGCGCGGCTCCCATCAGGATAGGCCGCCAGTCGCAGAAGCCGGCGAGCAGCGCCAGCACCGCGAAATAGTACATATGGATGTCCGGCTGCCAGGGATGGCCGGCGAAGCTGAACACCAGGATCGAAACCTGCCCGATCAGCATGGTGGCAACGATCAGCTGCGTGACGATGGCCGGCCCAGCCAGGCGATAGCTCGCTATAGCCACGAGAACGATCAGCGCCGCCATGGCGACCGGGATCGTGCCCGAGCCGCCATTGACCCAGAAGCCCAGAGCCAGGAGCGGCACATGCAGCAAGCCGAGCGCGAGCAGGGCCTGCGTGACCCGATGGCGCACCGCTGACAGGGTCCAGATCATGACGTGGCTTCCGTGCGGCCGGGATTATCGAGGCATCCGGCGAGACCGGCGAGGACAAGCGAGAACCATGCGCCTTGCGGCAATGCGGCGACCTGCCCGCTCGGTGTCGGCGCTACGACGACGATCGCGGAAAGGCGACCGCTGCGCAGGACACGATGGCCGGCGGCGAAACTGCGCGCGATAGCCTCGGTTCCGTCGGTCCAGGGCGGGAAGACGATGGCGACCGGCACAGTGCCGTCGGCCGGCCGGGGCAGGCTCGCGAAGGCGCCGAGGGTGACCAGGAGGCAGATCAGCCCAACGAGGAAGCCACCGGCAGGCGACAACCGCTCCGCGCAAGCCGCACTGGGTTCCGCAGGGGATGTCGAAGGCATTGGCGGGGATTCACTCGGGACAGCGGCGACGTATCCGCGAAGCAATCGCAGCCGTGTAAAATTTTACTTAAGCCGTTCACCCGCCCTGAAGGCCAACTGCTTGCGCGGCCACGCATTTACCTTTCATCAACGGGAGAAAATTACAACTAATAGTTGTATTCATTCTGCGAGGAACGGCCATGCTGCCTGCCCTGTCCCGCTTCCGCCGAAACCAGCGCGCAACGTCTGCCATCGAGTTCGCCTTCGTCGCGCCGATCCTGCTGCTGCTGCTCTTCGGCATCATGGGGTACGGCTATGTCTTCGGCATCTACCACAGCATCCAGCAGATCGCGGCGGAGGCGGCACGCTCGTCCGTATCGGGCCTGAGCGACACCGAGCGCTCGCAGATCGCCCGTGACTTCATCACGGCCCATGCCGGCTCCTACGCCTTCATCGACCCGGCGAAGCTGAGGGTCCGCACCGGCCAGACCGGGCCACAGATGCAGAGCTTCGAGGTCGCTGTCGCCTACGACATGAGCGGCTCGCTCTACGACAGCTTCAGCCGAATGGTTTCCCTTCCTCAACCCATGATTGAACGCCGGGCCATCGTCCAGCGCGGCGGATACTGAACGTATTTTCGAGAACTCAAGGCGCGGGGGGCACCCATGCTCAGGCTCAAGAACTTCGCCCGGAACCAGAAGGGCGGCGCGGCCATCCTGTTCGCGATCTCCGCAACGGTGGTGATCGGCTTCGGTGCAATGGCCGTCGATGTCGGCAACTTCTTCTACGAGAAGCGCAAGCTGCAGACCGCCAATGACCTCGCAGCCCTCGCGGCGGCGAGCGATCTGCCGCGGGCGCAGGCCGCGGCACAGGCCAGCACGACGCAGAACGGCTTCCCGGGAAGCACGATCCAGCTGCTGCAACCCGGCATCTACACGCCCGATCCGAACAAGGCGCCGAACGCGCGCTTCGTCCCAAGTTCGGTCACGGCTGCGAATGCCGTCAGGATCGACATGCGGACGACCACGCCGCTGCTGCTCGGCCGGGTCCTGTCATCGTCCACCACCACCACGCCGGCGCCGGGCACCGTTCCGCCCCAGGCGGGGAACACGACCGTCGCGAGCTTCAGCAGCGGCGACGTGCCGATCGGCTCCAGCGCGGTCGCCTTCCAGGATGCCCAGGCCTCGTTCGCCGTCGGTTCGCGCCTGCTCAAGCTCGATGGCGGCCTGCTCAACGGCCTTCTGGGCGGATTGCTCGGCGGCGGCGTGTCGCTGACGGTCATGGACTATGACGCGCTGGTCAAGGCGCGGGTCGACCTGTTCGACTTCTCGAAGCGCCTCGCGACCCGCCTCAATCTCACGGCAGCGACCTATGACGACGTCCTGAAGGCCGATGCCGAGCTCGGCGACGTGCTGGCCGCCGTGGTCGACGCTTCCCGCGACCACGACACCCGCAGCGGCACCGCGACGGCCGCGCTGGGCCGGCTCGCCGCGGCATCGGCGAGCGGCCTGCCGGTCAAGCTGTCCTCCCTGATCTCCTTCGGCCCGGCCGGCGACAAGCCGCTCTCCGGGCCGAAGCCGCTGGCGGCCTCGCTCTCGGCGCTCGACATCGTCTCGGCCGTCGCGCAGATCGCCAATGGCAGGCGCCAGATCGATGTCGGGCTCAACCTCAACCTGCCCGGCATCGCCGCGGCCTCGCTCAAGCTCGGCATCGGCGAGCGACCGGTCGGCACCAGCCTGATGCGGGTCGGCCGCGCCGGCGCGAGCGTCCATACGGCGCAGACGCGCCTCCTGCTGACCGTCGATCTCGTCGGCTCGGGCGCAGCCTCTCTGGTCCGGCTGCCGCTCTATCTCGAGCTCGCCTCGGCCACCGCCCGGCTGACCGGCATCCAGTGCAACCCGGGCGCCGTCTCGACCTCGCGGGTCACGCTGGGCGTGACGCCGGCCCTGGTCGATGCCTGGATCGGGCAGGTCTCGATGGCAGAGTTCAACAATTTCAGCACGGCACCGAACCCGCCGGCCGCGACGCTTCTCAACGTCGCCGGGCTCGCCAAGGTCTCGGGCCGCGCCCATGTGACGATGACCAACCTCTCGGAGGCGGCGGTCAGCTTCAGCTATCCCGAGATCCTGCGCGGCGACAAGAAGACGACTTCGACCCAGAACTTCGTCGCAACCCTGCTCGGGCGCCTCGTCGGCGACCTGGAATTGCGTGTGGAGGCGCTCGGGCTCGGCCTCGGGCTGCCCGGGCTCGACGGGCTGGTCAGCGGCGTGATCGCCAATGCCGCGACGCCGCTCGACCAGATCCTCAACGGCGTACTCGGTACGCTCGGCATCGGGCTCGGCCAGGCCGACAGCTGGGTCACCGGCGTGCGCTGCGGCGGGGCGGTGCTGGTGCAGTGACCTTCAGCTCTGGAGCCGCTGCTTGATCCGCTTGATCAGGCCGTCCCGGACGTCGCGATAGGCATCGAGCTTCTGCTCGCGTGAACCCTGGAACACGGTGGGGTCGACGGTCGGCCAGTACTCCACCTCGGCGGCATGGGTCCGCGTCAGGTCCAGCGCCTTGTGATGGGCCTCGGGCGAGAGCGTGATGATCAGGTCGAAATTGAGCCCCTCCCACTCCTCCAGCTCCTCGATCGATTTCGGCTTGTGGCGGCTGAGATCGATCCCGATCTCGTCGAGCACCGTCGCCACGAAACCATCGACCTCGCCTTTGCGGGCGCCGGCCGACTGGACATAGATCGACTTGCCGAAGAAGTGCTTGGCCAGAGCCTCCGCCATGGGCGAGCGCACGGCGTTCATCGCGCACATGAACAGCACGCTCTGGACCTTGCGCGGGGCCTCCAAGCGCGTCAGCCCTTCCAGTGCAGGGCGTAGATCAGCGTGAAGAGGCGGCGGGCCGTGTCGAAATCGACCTCGACCTTGTTGGCGAGCCGCTCGGCCAGGATGCCGGCTGCCTCGTCATGCAGGCCGCGCCGGCCCATGTCGATCGCCTCGATCTGCGTCGGCGTCGCGGTCCGGATCGCCGCGTAATAGCTGTCGCAGACCAGTTCGTAGTCCTTGATGATGCGCCGGAACGGGCTGAGCGAGAGGTGATGCGTTACCACCGGCGCGCCATGAGCCTCCTTGATCTCGAAGACGAGACGCCGTTCGACCATGGCCAGATGCGCCAGATAAGGCCCGCCGTCATGGCCGGGAACGACGAAGCTGTTGCGCTCGATCAGGTCGTAGATCGCGACGGCGCGCTCATGCTCCTGATCGGGCGTGCCGCGACCGAGGGAGTTCTCGTCGAGGGTCAGGCCGACCAGACGCTGGGTGGTGGCAGTCGAGACGTCGGACATCGCTCCTCCGGCCATGGCGCCGCCTGTCGGACGGAGCCGAAATCACTAAGCTTCAGAGCATTGCGCTTGCGAAAAACCGGTTCCCGCTTTCTCGCGCAATGCTCTAGCGATTCAGCCTGATCGTCACGGATCGGCCGTGCGCCTGCAAGCCCTCCGCTTCCGCCAATTGCGTCGCGGCGGAAGCCAGCGCGCGCAGCCCCTCGGGGCCGCATTTCAGAAGCGAGGTCCGCTTCATGAAATCGCCGACGCCGAGGCCCGAGGAGAAGCGGGCCGAGCGGGCCGTCGGCAGGACGTGGTTGGGGCCGCCGACATAGTCGCCGATCGCTTCCGGCGTATGACCGCCGAGGAAGATCGCGCCGGCATTGCGGATCAGTCCGGCGAGGCGATCCGGATCGGCCGTCATGATCTCCAGATGCTCGGGCGCGAGCCGGTCGACCAGCGGCACGGCGGCCTCGAGATCGGCGACGTGCAGGATCGCGCCGAATTCCTGCCAGCTCCTGCCGGCAATCTCCGCCCGCGGCAGCGTCGCGAGCTGCGCCATGACCGCCTTCTCGACCTCGGCGGCGAGCGCGGCATCGTCGGTCATCAGGATCGACTGCGCGGAGACGTCATGCTCGGCCTGCGCCAGCAGGTCTGCGGCGATCCAGTCGGGATTGGCGTTGCGGTCGGCGATGACCAGCACCTCGGAGGGTCCGGCGATCATGTCGATGCCGACCTGACCGAAGACGCGGCGCTTGGCTGCCGCGACATAGGCATTGCCGGGGCCGACGATCTTGGCAACAGGCGCGATCGTGGCCGTGCCATAGGCGAGCGCCGCGACGGCCTGCGCGCCGCCGATGCGGTAGACCTCGTCGACGCCGGCGAGACGGGCTGCGGCAAGCACGAGCGGATTGGTCTCGCCACGCGGTGTCGGCGCGACCATGACGATGCGCGGCACGCCGGCGACCTTGGCCGGAATGGCGTTCATCAGCACCGAGGAGGGATAGCTCGCCGTGCCGCCGGGCACATAGAGCCCGACCGCCTCGATTGCGCTCCAGCGCCAGCCGGTGCCGACGCCAGCCGCGTCCTCGAGCCAGGAATCGGCCGGCTTCTGGCGGCGATGATAGGTCTCGATGCGCTCCCGCGCCGTCTCAAGCGCGGCCAGAAGTTCGGGCGAGCAGGCGGCGACGGCCGCGTCGATCTCGGCCTCGGAGACGCGCAGGGTCTGCGGCGTCAGGTCGAGCGCGTCGAAGCGGGAGGTATAGTTGATCAGCGCCGCATCGCCCTTCTCGCGGACATCGGCAATGATGTCGGCGGCGACGCGATCGACCTCCTCCGAGACCTCGCGCTTGGCGGAGAGCAAAGCCGCGAAGCCCTCAGCGAAGCGGGCATCCCTGTCGTCGAGCCTGATCGGCATCGCTTGGGTCCTTCGGTGATGTCGGAAAGGCTGGAGGTTCAGGCGCCGTCGGGATGGCCGGGCGTCGCCACGGCTTCCCAGACCGGGCCGAGATCCTTCATCTGGGCCTCGATGCATTCGACTGAAAGGCGGATCGCCGCCCCTTCCGAGAAATGCAGGGTCACGTCGCCGGCCGGCTCCTCGCCCAGGTCGAAGGTGACGGCGAGGAGGTTCAGGACCTTGTCGGGATCGTTCTTGTCGAGCTTGGCACTGCGCACGGACTGGACGCGGTCGAAATGCAGCGCGGTCAGGCGGCGGCGGCGCTGGCCGCGCTGTGCCCCTTCCCAGTCGAAGCGGCGCAGCGCGAGCGCAAAGCGCTTCTCGCGCGGAAGATAGACGATATCGGCCGCCTTCAGCACCGCATCCTGGAGATGGGCTGAGACAATCGCGAGATCATCGGCATCGAGTGCGATGAGCTTGAGCGGGTCGGCGGCATCGTCTGACATGATTTTGTTCTGACGAGCCGCCCCGAGAAAATCAACCGCTGATGCGCTCCACCAGCGCGCCGCAGCGGCTGAGCTTGGCTTCCAGCGCCTCGAAACCGCGGTCGAGATGGTAGACGCGGTTGATCGTGGTGTCGCCTTCGGCCGCCAGACCGCCGATGACCAGCGAGACCGAGGCGCGCAGATCGGTCGCCATCACCGGCGCGCCGGTGAGCTTCTCGACGCCCTCGACATGGGCGACATCGCCGTCCAGCCGGATCTTCGCGCCGAGCCGGGCGAGCTCCTGCACATGCATGAAGCGGTTCTCGAAGATGGTCTCGCGGATGCGCGAGGTGCCCTTGGCCCGCGTCATCAGCGCCATGAACTGCGCCTGCAGGTCGGTGGGGAAACCCGGGAAGGGATCGGTATCGATATCGACCGCCGTCAGGCCATGGCCATTGCGGCGCACGCGGATGCCCTCGTTGGTCGAGTCGATCTCAACGCCGGCCTTGGTAAGCACGTCGAGCGCCGACTGCAGCAGCTCGGGCCGGGCGCCTTCCAGCACGACGTCGCCGCCGGTCATCGCCACGGCCATCGCATAGGTGCCGGCCTCGATGCGATCCGGCAGCACGGCGTGATGCGCGCCGCCGAGGCGCGCGACGCCGGTGACCACGATGCGCGAGGTGCCGGCGCCCTCGATCTTGGCGCCCATCTTGACGAGGCAGGCGGCGAGATCGGTGACCTCAGGCTCGCAGGCGGCATTCTCGATTACGGTCGTGCCCTGGGCGAGCACGGCGGCCATCAGCGCCGTATGGGTGCCGCCGACTGTGACCTTCGGGAAGACGATCTCGCCGCCCTTCAGCCCCTTCGGCGCACGCGCCAGCGCGTAGCCGTTCTCGATGGCGATCTCGGCGCCGAGCTTCTCCAGCGCCATCAGCAGCAGGTCGACCGGGCGCGTGCCGATGGCGCAGCCACCCGGCAGCGAGACCTTGGCCTCGCCCATGCGGGCCAGGATCGGCGCGATCACCCAGAAGCTCGCGCGCATGGTCGAGACCAGCTCATAGGGCGCGCAGGTATCGACGATCTGGCGGGCGGTGAGCGCGATGGTCTGGCCGGTCTCGGCGGACTGGCCGATGCGCTTGCCGGCGACGGTGCGGTCCACGCCCTGGTTGGACAGGATGCGCGAGAGCGCCGTCACGTCCGAGAGGCGCGGCACATTGGTCAGCGTCAGCGTCTCGTCCGTCAGCAGGCTCGCGATCATCAGCGGCAAGGCGGCGTTCTTCGCGCCTGAAATCGGAATGGCGCCATTGAGGCGCTGGCCGCCGGTGATGCGGATCTTGTCCATCGTCGGGTCCTGCTCGGCCGGCCGGGCACAAGGCCGGCGGCACATGGGAGAATAAGGAAATTCAGGTCCGGGAGGTATCGGCCTGAGAGGGCGGCGCCGGCTCACGCGCTTGCGCTTCGTCCGAACGGCGAGCGCGAGCCTGGGCCTTGCGGCGCTTCAGGTTCTCGCGGAGCGCGGCGGCAAGGCGCGCCTGCTTCTCGTCCTCGGCTGTCTGGCGGGTCACGGCGTCAGCTCGACTTTGGGTGTTTGATTTGGGTGTTTGAACGCGGGAACGCGGCGAATTCGCGGCGGTATCGTTAGACCCTGCGCCGCCGTCGGACAAGCGCCTGAGCGGCCAGACGGCCATCTGCCTCATCCTGGGCCAGCACCGTCCCGGATGAGGCCAGCTCCGGCCTCCCCTCCCTTCGCCGGGAACAATCCTTCTCCGTTGAGCGGCGGGACGATCCGTTTGCTTCACCCCATCAGCCTGACGCGAAATTTTCGTTCGGGCCGCGACGGCGCAGCTCTTGCTGAACTTCATCCGGCGGCGGCTCCGAAGGCCCCGCCTGACGCTTGGTCAAGTAAAAATCCTTAATGCTATTAACCATTTCCGGGAGATTTCGTTTACACTTCGTTAAGAACGTTTACGTTGCCCGTCATCAAGGAGTTTGTGGGGTAGCGTCATGTTGCAGTCCTTGAAGTTGGGAACAGGAAGCCTCGCACCGACCCTGTTGGAGAGCTGCGAAGTCATCGATGCGATCCGCTACAAGGCGGGCTTCCTGCCGGAGGTGGAGATCGCCTATGAGCCGGAGATCAAGACGCTCTGGGTCACGATCCGGCCGGAGCTGAAGCCGGTCTTCACGCTGCAGTTGCTCGACAGCCTGGTGAAGATTCAGAGCGCGATCGTCGCGCTCTGGGGGGCTCCGGATCAGTATCACCGCGCTCCGGTGCGCTTCCTCGCCTTCCGCGGCGCGGGGCCGTTCTTCACGCTCGGCGGCGATCTCGATTTCTACCTGGACTGCCTGGCCAAGAACGACCGCGCCTCGCTGGCGGAATATGCCCGGCTCTCGGCGGAAGGCGCGATCTGGAATTCCGGCGGCCTCAACGGCCTCGTGGTGACGCTCTCGACGATCCACGCCAAGGCGATCGGCGGCGGCATCGACGCGCCACGCTCATGCAATGTCATGATCGCCGAGGAACAGGCCTCGTTCGTCTACCCGGAGATCAAGTTCAACCATTTCCCGATCACGGCGGTGGCGATCCTGTCGCGGCGCATGGGCCAGCGCGCAGCCGAGCAGATGCTGCTCTCCGGCGAAGAGATGAGCGCGCAGGACTTCATGGCGGCCGGTGGCCTCGAGGCGGTCGTCCCGACCGGCACCGGCGAGGACTGGATCCGCAAATACTGCGCCGACTCGCTGCCGATCCACGCCGCCAAGACCGCCCTGTTCTCAGCCTTCAACCGCCGCTCCGGCGACCTGCGCGAGGAACTCGGCCATCTCGGCCAGATCTGGACGGACTGCATGCTGCGCCTCAGCCCGAGCGCGATCTCGAAGCTGCAGCGCATCGCCCAAACCCAGGACCGGATGCTGGCGCGCGTCTACCAGCGCCACCTCGCCCCGGTCTGAGCGCCGCAGAAAATCCGAGCCGAAGAGCTCGCCGCAAGCCTCCGGGGACAACAGCCCCCGGAAAACCACACGAAGCATTTACCTCTGCTCTCGTACAAACCTCGCATGATGCGCGACGTGCGGAATCCGCACATCGCACCGCGCGGGGCGGCAAAGGCAGGAGTAGATGGCAGGCGCTCTCAAGCGACTGATGATTGCGGGCGGGCGCGAGCAGGGCGAGAACATCGACCTGACCGGCTATACGCTGCTGGTCAGTTCGCTGTTTTCGTCGCCGGCCTCGATCATCCCCGGCGGCATCGCCGGCATCCTGACGCCGTTCCTGTGCTGGATATCCACCGGCATGGATATCTTCATGAGCCTCACCATCCTGGTGACGCTCATCGTCATCCTGCGCATCGTGACGGTGATCGCTTACCGGCGACGCAACCACGCCAATGACAGCTATGCGCAGACCCGGCGCTGGGATCGCGACTATTTCATCGGCGCCACGATGTTCAGCGCCGTGCTCGGCTACAGCTGCTATGTCGCGCTGGTTCAGACGGACGATCCGGCCGCACATATCACGTCGGTGGCTTCGACCATCGCGCTGGCCTCGGGCTATGTCGCGCGCAATGCCGGCCGGCCGAAATTCGTCGCGGTGCAGCTCCTGACCTTCTGCATACCGATGGCCATCGGACTGATCGGCGCCCATAACCCCTATTACCGCTATATCGGCTATTTCGCCTTCCTCTACGTGGCGGCCAATATCGCGATCACCAATTCGCTGCACCGGAACCTGCTGGCGTTGAGCGACGCCAACAAGCAGTCCAAGGCGCTGGCCTCGGCCCTGCATTCGCAGAACCTGACGCTCGATGCCGCGCTCAACACCATGATCGACGGGCTGGCGATGTTCGATCGCAGCCTCAAGCTCGCGGTCAGCAACGCGCCTCACAGCACGCTTTACGGCCTGCCGGAGACGCTCGCCCTGCCCGGCACGCCCCTGACCGCGATCGCGCGCTTCCTGGTCGAGCGGCAGGTGATAAGCCAGGAGCAATTGCGCGACATCCGCACGGCATTGACCGAAGTGCAGACGACGCAGCAGGCCACCAGCCGCGAAGTGGTGACGCGGGGCGGGCTCGTGCTGGTCGTCACGCTCGCGCCCGCGGCCGAGGGTGGCATCCTGATGCTCACGGAGGATGCCACCGAGCGCAAGGCGACGGAGGCGCGCATCGAGCAGATGGCGCGCTTCGACGAATTGACCGGGCTCGCCAACCGCTTCGAGTACACCACGCAGATCAACGAGACCTTCGCCAAGCTGGAGCGCACGGGCGACGGTTTCGCGCTGCTCTATCTCGATCTCGACGGCTTCAAGCAGGTCAATGACAGCCTGGGCCACGATATCGGCGACCATGTCCTGATGGAGACCGCGAGCCGCCTGCGCGGCGCGATCCGCAGCAACGACATGCTCGCCCGCTTCGGCGGCGACGAGTTCCTGCTGATCCTGCCCTCCTCGGACCATCTCGTCGTCACCGCCATCGCCCAGCGCATGATCGACGTGATGGCGCGGGCCTTCGATGTCGACGGCAAGACCGTCTACGTGACCGCCAGTATCGGTATCGCGATGGCGCCGCTCGATGGCGGCAACCCGGCCGACCTGCTGCGCCATGCCGATACCGCCCTCTACAAGGCCAAGTCCGCCGGCCGGAACATGCTGATGTTCTTCAACCCGGCCATGGCCGAGGAGATGATGGAGCGGCATGAGATCGAGGTCGATCTGCGCAAGGCCTGCATCGACGGGTCGCTCGAGCTCTATTATCAGCCGATCATCGACCTGAAGACCCAGAAGGTCGTGTCGCGCGAAGCGCTGATGCGCTGGCGCCACCCCACGCGCGGCATGGTGCCGCCGAGCGTGTTCATCCCGATCGCCGAACAATCCGGCCTGATCGCCGGCATGGGCGACTGGGCGATCCGCCAGGCCTGCCGCGATGCCGCGAGCTGGGAGCCGGGCATCGGCGTCTCCGTCAACGTCTCGCCGCTGCAGTTCCGCGAGCCGCGCCGGATCGTCGAGACGGTCAAGGAGGCCCTCCTCGCCTCGCAGCTCGAATCGCGGCGTCTGATGCTGGAAGTCACGGAATCGCTGCTGATCGAGGACGACAAGCTGGCGCTTTCGGTGCTCGACGAGTTGCGGGCGCTGGGCGTGACCTTCGCGCTGGACGATTTCGGAACCGGCTATTCCTCGCTCGCCTATCTCTCGACCTACCCGTTCGCGCAGGTGAAGATCGACCAGAGCTTCGCTCGCGAGGTCCATACCAACGAGGCCTCCAAGGCCGTCATCGAAGCGGTCTGCCAATTGGCACGCCGGCTCCAGATGAGTGTCGTGGTCGAGGGCATCGAGACCGAGCAGCAGCGCATCGCCGTCCAGTTGCTCGGCGCCCACCGCGCCCAGGGCTTCCTGTTCGGCCGCCCGGAGGCGCTGGCCAGCATCAAGGACCGCAACGGCAGCGGCAATCGCAGCGTCGCCTGAGCCGGCCGACCTTTCGCTTTAATTCGGGAACGGCGGTGCAACGGCCTTGATTCCGCCGGCCCGGCGACGCATCAGCGTTCAGGGACGACAGCGAAACGGGACATCCGGTGAGCGACGGCACGGCCAAGGCGGCGAAACCAGCCGCGTTGACACCCGATATCTGCGTCATCGGCGCGGGCGGTAACGGCATCGCGCTGGCGATCGCCGCGGCGGCTTTCGGCGCCCCCGTCGTCCTGATCGAGCGGGACGCCATCGGCGGCGACATAGGCGCACTCGCCATTCGCGCGCTGATCGAGAGCGGAGCGCGTGCGCAAGAGCTGCGCGAGGCCGGGCGGCGTGGTCTTGCGGCAGCCGAGCCGCAGCCGAAACCGGCCCAGATTCACGACCATATCCAGCGGGCCCTGACGGCTGACCGGGCCAATCACACAGCCGAGCGATTGGCCACGCTCGGCATCATCGTCATCCGGGGCGAAGCCCGTTTCACCAGCCGCAGCACGGTCACCGTCAACCAGCAGCCGATCAAGGCGCGCCGCTTCGTCATCGCCACAGGCGCTCGCGCCGTCCCGCCCGCGATAGCGGGGCTCGATGCGGTGCCGGTTCTCCGCGAGGCCGATCTTGCCGGCCTGACCCGGTTGCCGGAGCGGCCGATCGTGCTGGGCGGCGCGGGGGCTGCCCTGGCCCAGGCCCTGCGCCGGCTCGGCTGCGCCGCGACCCTCGTCGCGCCCGAAGGCTTGCTGGCGGGCCATGACGCCGAAGCGGCGACGATCCTGCGCCGCCGCCTGCTGCGCGAGGAGCTGGCACTTTACGAGGACGGCGAGCCGCTGCGGGCGGAACGCACGCGCTCCGGGCTTCGCCTGATCCTGGCCTCGCCTTCCGACGAAACCACGGTCGAGGGTTCGCATCTCATCCTCTGCGGCCCGCGCCGCCCTGCGATCGATGCACTCGACCTCGATCTCGGCGGCATCCGCCACGATGCTTCCGGCATCACCGTCGATCGCAGCCTGCGGACGAGCAATCGACGTGTGCATGCGCTGGGCGCCTGCGCGGGCGGGGCGGCGACCGCCCCATTCGATCGTGCGGGCGACGACCATGTCGGGCTCGTGCTGCGCAGCATCCTGTTCCGCCAGCCGGTGAAGATCGATCCGGCCAGCGAGCCGCGCGTCGTCTGGAGCCGACCGCAGGTCGCCTCGCTCGGACTGTCGGAGGCTCAGGTCCGCAGGACGGCCGGGACGGTCCGGGTGCTGCGCTGGCCGTTTTCCGAGAATGCAGCAGCCCAGGCGGCTGGCGAGACCGAGGGCTTCGTCAAGGCGATCGTCGATCGCAAGGGCCGCATCCTCGGCGTCACCATCGTCGGCGAGGCTGCGGGCGAATTGATCGCACCCTGGTGCATCGCGATGCGGACCGGGCTCGGCATCGGCGATCTCGCCGGCATCCCCCTGCCGGCCGATGCCCGCTCGGATGCATCACGCCGCGCCGCCCTCTCCTTCCATGCGGCTTTGACCACGCGGCCGGCTTTACGCCGCCTCATCGGCTTTCTGCGTCGTTTCGGCTAAGATCACCGGCGATGCATGCACCCAAGTCAGCCTTGTCGGTCAGCCAGCCGCGCGGCCTCACGCGCCTCGGCCTCTCGGCCAAGCTGCTGCTCGTCACCGTGCTCTTCGTCATGCTGGCGGAGGTGCTGATCTACCTGCCCTCCATCGCGAATTTCCGGCGCAACTGGCTGCATGACCGGATCGCCGCCGCCCAGGTCGCAGCACTGGTGCTGGAGGGCGCCCCCGAAGACGGCCTGCCCGAGGGCAGCGAAAACCGCCTGCTGATGGGTGTCGGCGCCCGCGCGATCGCGGCGCGCGTCGGCGGGGCGCGGCGCCTGCTCAGCCTCGATTCGATGCCGCCGCCGGAGGTCTCGCGTTCGGTCGACCTGCGCAATCTCAGCTGGCTCAGCGCGATCGAGGAGGCGCTCGCCGTACTGGTCTCGCCCGCGACCATGCCGATCCGCGTGGTCGGCGAGGCGGTGGGCGGCGCCGATTTCGTCGAGATCGTCATCGACGAGGCGCCGCTGCGCCGGGCAATGCTGAAATTCTCGTGGAGCCTGCTGCTGATCTCGCTGCTGATCACCGGCCTGACCGCGCTCGCCGTCTATATCGCGCTCAATGCCCTGATCATCGGGCCGATCCGGCATCTGGCGGCGAACGTCATGGAGTTCGAGGCGGACCCCGAGAACCCCCGGCGGATCATCGAACCCTCTTTGCGTGCCGACGAAATCGGCGAGGCGGAGCGCGCACTCGCTCGCATGGAAGCGACGCTCGCCGACGAATTGCGCACCAAGAAGCACCTCGCCGAGCTCGGCCTCGCCGTCTCCAAGATCAACCACGACCTGCGCAACATGCTGGCGGCGGCGCAGCTCATGTCCGACCAGCTCATCGAGACCCGCGACGCCAAGATCCGCCGCTTCGCGCCGCGCCTGATCGCGACGCTGGGGCGCGCCATCGATTTCTGTCAGGCGACCCTCGCCTATGGCCGCGCCGCCGAGGCGACGCCCGCGATCCGCGACGTCCCGCTGCGGCAGCTCGTCTCCGAGCAGGCGGAAATGCTCGGCCTCGGCGAGGGCAAGCAGCCGCGCTTCGAGAACCGGGTTCCGCCCGAATTGTCGGCCCCCTGCGACCCCGACCAGATGGCGCGCGTGCTGACCAACCTGATGCGTAACGCGATCCAGGCGCTGACGCGCGCGGGGGCCGAGGCCGGCGACCTGCCTGTGCTGATGGTCACGGCCGGGCCGGAGAACGGCTCGGTCGCCTTGCGCGTCATCGACAACGGTCCCGGCGTGCCGGAGCGGGCGCGTGCCAACCTGTTCCAGGCCTTCCGCGGCTCGGTGACGCCCGGCGGCACGGGGCTTGGGCTGGCTGTCGCGGCCGAGCTGGTCCGGCTCCATGGCGGCTCGATCGCGCTGGAACCCTCAAATACGGGCGCGGTCTTCGCGGTGATGCTGCCGGCGCGGCGCGCCAACGGGCACTGACCGGCGGCGTGTCTACTGGCTCGCCCAGATCACCCGCGCCATGAAGGCGATCTCGGCATTGTTCAGCACGCGGTCGGCATGCTCCGGATTGAGCGAGGCCAGCTCCACCGTCTTGGCCGTCTGGCGCTTGAGCTGCTTGGCCAGCACCTCGCCCTCCACCGTCTTGACCACGACCCGGTCGCCACGCCTCACCGTCGCGGTCGGCGAGACGATGATGGTGTCGCCATCGCGATAGAGCGGCAGCATCGAATCGCCGGAGATTTCCAGCGCATAGGCCTTCTCGTCGGCGACGCCGGGAAAGGCGACCTCCTCCCATCCGGTGCCGACGGGAAAGCCGCCATCGTCGAAGAAGCCGCCCGAGCCGGCCTGAGCGAAGCCGATCAAGGGGATCGTGCGCGCCGGCGCCGGCTCCCGGCGCAGCACCACGCTCATGAACTCGTCGAAGGAGGCGCCGGTCGCGGCCAGGATCTTGGAGATCGATTCGGTCGAAGGCCAGCGCTCGCGCCCGTCGGGGGCGACGCGCTTCGAGCGGTTGAAGGTGGTGGCGTCGAGCCCGGCCTTGCGCGCCAGACCCGAGGCGGTGAAGCCGTAGCGCTGGGCCAGCGTGTCGATCGCCCCCCAGATCTGGTCATGTGACAGCATCGCTGAGGGCCTCGCTTCGCTCTTGCCGTCCGGCGGGGATTGAAGATAGGAAATATCCCCTATCGTATAAGATTTCAATCCGAATCTCGCCACAATCGGACAACGGCTTGCGGAATCCTCCTGCCAGCGTTTAAGCCGTTGCCGACATTCGCGCGCGAGACCTCCGGTGCCCCTGATCTACAAGATATGCCCTGCCGCGCTCTGGTCGGAAGCCGAGGCCAAAGGCCGCTTCGACGGCGCCCCGGTCGATCTCGCCGACGGCTATATCCATTTCTCCACGGGCGCCCAGGTCGCCGAGACTGCGGCGAAGCATTTCGCCGGGCAGGACGGGCTCCTGCTCATCGCCATCGATGACGAGCGCCTCGGCCCGACCCTGCGCTACGAGCCCTCGCGCGGCGGCGCCCTGTTCCCGCATCTCTATGCCCCGCTCGATCCGAAGGTCATCCGCTGGATCGCCCCCATGCCGCTGAAGACCGACGGCAGCCACATTCTACCGGAGACGCTCGCATGATCGGCGGCCTGTTCAACCTCGCGCGCCCGCTGATCCACCGCATGGATGCGGAGACGGCGCATCGTCTGACCGTCACGGCGCTGGCCACGGCGCCCGCGCTCAAGCCGGGGGCGGACGACCCCGTGCTCGCCACCGAGGCGTTCGGGCAGTCCTTCTCCAACCCGGTCGGCCTCGCGGCCGGCTTCGACAAGAATGCAGAAGCGGTCGACGGTGCGCTGGGTCTCGGCTTCGGCTTCGTCGAGGTCGGCGGCGTGACGCCGCTGCCGCAGCCCGGAAACCCGCGCCCGCGCGTCTTCCGCCTGTTGGAGGACGAGGCCGTCATCAACCGTTACGGCCTCAACAGCGAGGGCATGGAGGCGGTGGCGAAGCGGCTCGAGGCCCGTCTGCGCCGCAATGGGCTCGTCGGCGTCAATCTCGGCGCCAATAAGGAATCGGTCGACCGTGCCGCCGATTACGCGACTTTGGCACGCCGGCTCGCCCCGCTCGCCGATTTCCTGACGATCAACGTCTCCTCGCCGAACACGCCGGGCCTGCGCGACCTGCAGGCGGAAAGTGCGCTCGACGATCTCGTGGCGCGCACGCTCGCGGCGCGGGACGAGGTCGCGGTCGGCGGCAGGCCGACGCCGATCCTCATCAAGATCGCGCCGGACCTGACATTGCCCGAGCTCGACGGCATGATCGCGGTTGCCCGCAAGCGGAATATCGACGGGCTGATCGTCTCGAACACCACCATCGCGCGCCCGGACAGCCTGCGCAGCGCCAGCAAGGCCGAGACCGGCGGGCTTTCCGGCAAGCCGCTCTTCACCGCCTCGACCCGCATGCTCGCCGAGGCCTTCCTGCGCGTCGAAGGGCAGTTCCCGCTGGTCGGCGTCGGCGGCGTCGATTCGGCCGAAGCCGCCTTCGCCAAGATCCGCGCCGGAGCGACGCTGGTGCAGTTCTATTCGGCGATGGTGTTCAAGGGGCCGGGGCTGGCGAAGGAGATCAAGACCGGCCTCGCCACGCGGGCACGGCGCGCCGGGCTGACGCGCCTGACCGCACTGATCGGGCGGGATGCGGCTGCGATCGCGCGCGGCGAAAGGCTGTAAAGCTTACTTCCGCGCCGCGAAGAGCCGCATCAGCAGCCAGAGCGGCACGACGATCAGCGCGCCGGTGATGACCCATTGGCCTACTTTGCGCACCGTATCGAAACCTAGGCCGGTGATCGAACGGACAAAGCGCACGGCCGATTCGTAGAGATCTGGAGGCGACAGGTCGAGGTAAGTCATGGCCGCGCCGACCAGCAGCGAGATGAAGATCAGGCGGACGAGGACGCTGAGGGGCGAGCCGCCGAGAAACCGTTCCATGGAAGCAATCGCCATCCTGTTGCGCCCCAAGCCTATGCGGGGCGCTTCCGCGCTGTCTTAACCTGAAACCCGTTGCGCTTGAACGGGGACTGAACGGGCGCGTCAGGCGGTCGCCGCGGCCCCTGCCGTCGCCCAGGCGGTGCCGGCGATCTTCGAGGCGGCGATCACCGCCTGCGTGCGGCTGTCGACGTCGAGCTTGGTCAGGATCGCCGAGACATGCGCCTTCACCGTCGCCTCGGAGACGCCAAGCTCATAGGCGATCTGCTTGTTGAGAAGTCCCTCCGACAGCATCATGAGCACGCGCACCTGCTGCGGGGTCAGCGTCGAGAGGCGGCGGACCATGTCGGCGACCTCGGCATCCACAGGCGCGGAGAGATCGACGCCGGGCGGTGTCCAGACGCCGCCGTCGAGCACGGCGCGGATCGCCTCGCCCATCTGCGCGACATCCGCCGTCTTGGGCAGGAAGCCGAGCGCACCGAACTCAATGCAGCGGCGAATCACCGCCGGGTCGTCATTGGCGGAGACGACGATGACCGGAATCTCGGGATGGTCGGCGCGCAGAAAGAGCAGGCCGGAAAAGCCCTGCACGCCCGGCATGGTCAGATCGAGCAGGACGAGATCGGCGTCGCCGCCGCTGGCCAGCGCCTCGGTCAGGGCTTCGAGCGAGCCCACTTCGCTGACCTCGGCTCCGCCGATGGCGCTCGACACTGCCTGACGCAGCGCGCCGCGAAACAGCGGGTGGTCATCCGCGATGACGATCCGCGTCGAAGGCTGCTTGCTCATGGCCCCACTCCCTAAAGCCTGCCCCGGCTCCGTCCGAACCGGGCCGATGCCTTGTTCGACCCGGACATTTTGCCCCAGCCCGGGCGTGCACCACAAGCACTGCAAACGCAAGGCTGCAACCCGTCACGGCTCAACCATTGGTCGGCAACAGCGCCTCCAGCACCTCGATATGGTCCGCCTCAACAGGCGGCTTGTCCCAGCGGATGCGGTTGATCCGGGGAAACCGCATGGCGAGGCCGGATTTGTGCCGCGTCGAGCGCTGCAAGCCCTCGAAGGCGACCTCGAAGACGAGGCCAGCCCCAGCCTCATGCGTGACCTCGCGCACCGGGCCGAAGCGATTCAGCGTGTTCTTGCGGACATATTTGTCGATCTCGATCAGCTCCTCGTCGGTGAAGCCGAAATAGGCCTTGCCGACCGGGACCAGCTCCTGCCCGCCATCCTCGTCCACGCGCCAGACGCCGAAGGTGTAGTCGGAATAGAAGGAGGAGCGCTTGCCGTGGCCGCGCTGGGCATACATCAGCACGCAATCGACGAGCCGGGCATCGCGCTTCCATTTCCACCAATAGCCCTTGGGGCGGCCGGGCAGATAGGCTGAATCGCGGCGCTTGATCATGCAGCCCTCGACCGCTTCCGCATCGGCGCCCGCTCCTGCCCCCGCCGGATCGGCGCGGGCCGCCGCCAGCTCATCCCAGGAGGCGAAGGGGATCACCGGCGAGAGATCGAAGCGGGGGCTGGCGAGGCGCGACAGGAAGCCCCCCAGCCGCTTCCGCCGCTCCTCCAGCGGCAGATGCCGGACATCTTCCTCGCCGTCGACGAGCAGGTCGTAGACACGGATATGGGCGGGGAATTCGCCCAGCATCTTGGCGGTGACGGTCTTGCGGTTCAGCCGCTGCTGGAGGGTGTTGAAGCTCTGGACCGTGCTCTCGCGCATCACCAGCAATTCGCCGTCGAGCGCGCCATCTGTCGTCAGCTCTTCCACGAGGTCTGGAAAGGCGGCGGCGATGTCCTCGCCGGTGCGCGAATAGAGCCGCGTCACGCGCGAACCGTCGGCTTTGCGGCCGCTGACGGCCTGGACGCGGATGCCGTCCCATTTCCATTCGGCCGCGAATTCGGCCGGGTCGAGCTTGTCGAAATCGCCGTCCTCGATCGGATGCGAGAGCATGACCGGGCGGAACGGCGCGGGATCACGCGCCTCGGGCCGCGCGCCCCTACCCTCCAGCCAGGCGAAAAGCTCGGCATAGGGCGGCTCCAGCCCGTGCCAGACCTGTTCGACCTCGTCTGGCGGCACGCCGCCGAGGCTGGCAGCGGCCGTCTTGGCGAGGCGGGCGGAGACGCCGATGCGCAAGGCCCCGGTGATGAGCTTGAGCAGGGCCCAGCGCCCGGTCTCGTCGAGCGCATCGAGCCAGCCGGCGACGAGACGCGGCAGGTCGGTCTTGCCGGCCTCTCTCAAGCCCTCGACCACCTCCGGCAGATGCGGCACCGCATTGGCGCCGTGCCGGGCCGGCCACATCAGCGCAACCGTCTCCGAGAGATCGCCGACATAGTCATAGGACAGCGCGAAGAGCACGGGATCGGTGCGCTCGGCGATCAGGGCGCGGATCAGCCCGGCCTTGGCGTTGCGGAAGACGAGCCCGCCCGTCATCGCCGCCAGCGCATAGCCGCGATCGGGATCGGGTGTCGTACGCAAGTAATCGGCGATCAGCGCAATCTTGGCGTTGCGGCGCGGCTCATAAGCGAGGCGATCGAGCAGCCAGGCGAAGCGGTTCATGCTGTCGCCCCCGCGCCACACCGCATCGGTTCGTTTCTGTTGCACCGCATCGTTCAGATACCGTTCATGAAGCAAACCTTAACGGCAGCGGAGTAGCTGGGAGAGCCATGCCGATGCGCGTAGCGATGCGGTTTCTTGCCTTTGCCTTGCCTGCCATCGCTGCCACGTTTTCGGTCGGAGCCCCCGCGCAGGCGGCGAGCTTCTCCTGCCGCGAGACGCCGATCGTGCGCTCGAACGCCGCGCTTGCGCCGCTCTCCGCCAAGGTCTCGCAGGGCAAGGCCCTGACGATCCTCGCCATCGGCTCGTCCTCGACCGAAGGCGTCGGCGCCAGCGCCAAGGACAAGACCTATCCCGCCCGCCTGCAGGCGCTGCTCGCCAAGTCCTGGCCCAAGTCCCAGATCGAGATCGTCAATGCCGGCATCGGCGGCGAGACCGCGCCGCAGACGCTCGCCCGGCTGAAGGCTGCCCTCGCCGCGCGTCCCTACGACCTCGTGATCTGGCAGGTCGGCACCAACGACGCCGTCAGGGGTGGCGATCTCGATGCCTTCAAGGCGATGATCGGCGAAGGCATCGCGCTCGTCCGCGAGGCCGGCCCGGCTCTCACCATCCTCGACCCGCAGTTCTTCCCTTCGGTGCGCGACCCGCAACGCTACGGCCAATATGTCGAAGCGGTTGGCGAGGTCGCCCGGCGCGAGGCTGTGCCGGTGTTCGGCCGCTACGACGCGATGCGCGAATGGCATCGCAGCGATGCCGAGGCCTTCAAGGCCGCGCTCTGGACCGACGGCTTCCACATGAGCGATGCGGGCTATGACTGCCTCGCCCGCGACATGGCCAATGCCATGGTCGGCATGGCCGCGCCCGCGCGCCCTGTGGTTGCGGCCTCGCGCTGATCCAACCTTCAAGCCCTCATCCTGAGGAGCGCTTCCCAGAAGCGCGTCTCGAAGGATGATCCAGCAATCTCCAGAGCCTCCTGGAGCATCCTTCGAGACGCCGCTGCGCGGCTCCTCAGGATGAGGGCTGGAGGAACTAGCTGGCATTCGCATCGGCCGCCTCCCCGACCGGATCAGCCTCGCCCTCGTCGCCATAGCCGACGAGATGCAGCGGCTTGGCCTTCAAGCCCGCCGTGCCGCACCAATGGACGAGCGCGTCCGCCTCGCCATGGGTGACCCAGATCTCGCCCGCCTGAACCTCCCTGATCGTCGCGAGCAGGTCGTCCCAGTCGGCATGGTCCGAGACGACGAGCGGCAATTCGACGCCCTTCTGGCGCGCCCGCGCCCTGATCCGCATCCAGCCCGAGGCGAAGGCCGTCACCGGATCGGGAAAGCGGCGCGCCCACAGGTCCTGCGTCGCGCTCGGCGGGCAGATGACGATCTCGCCGCCCAGTGTCTTGCGATCCGTATCCGCGACCAGCCTGACCTCGCCGAGCGGGATGCCTTCGGCCTCGTAGAACGCCGTGATCTTCTCGACGGCACCGTGGATATAGATCGGGCGTTCGTAGCCGGCCTCGCGGATCAGGGCCATGACGCGCTGCGCCTTGCCCAGCGAATAGGCCCCGACGATATGCGTTCGCTCAGGGAAGAGCCTGACCGATTCCAGGAGCTTGGCCACCTCCCCCGCCGCCCGCGGATGGCGGAAGACCGGCAAGCCGAAGGTGGCCTCGGTGATGAAGATATCGCAGGGCACGGGCTCGAAACCGGCGCAGGTCGGATCGCGCTCGCGCTTGTAGTCGCCGGAAGCGACGATGCGCAGGCTCCGGCTCTCGACGGCAATCTGGGCGGAGCCTAAGACATGCCCCGCCGGCACGAAGGTGAAATCGACCTCGCCGATACGGACGCTCTCGCCGGGCACCGCGACCTGCTGCGAACCGGCGAAACCCTCGCCATAGCGCAGGGCCATGATCGCCAGGGTCTCCCGCGTCGCCAGCACGGCGCCATGCCCGGCACGGGCATGGTCGGAATGGCCATGGGTAATGAGAGCCCGCGCCACGGGCCGCACAGGATCGATATGGATGTCGGCCGGCGGGCAATACAGCCCGGCCGGCGTCGGCAGCAGCAATTCGGAGGGGCGCCAACGGGCGCTTTGTCTGGCCAGCGTCACACTCCTGGGCTAGATCGGACGGTATGACCGATACAGGCTCGACCACGCATTTCGCCTCGTCCGGCGACCCCGTGCTCGACCGCCGCTATGGCTGGGCCGAGGCTGCGCTGAAGGACGGGGACGCGCAAGCGGCCGTCGAGATCCTCGACCAGACCCTGTCGCAGGCCTATCACTTCACCGCGGCATGGCATCTCTACGGGCTGGCGCAAGAGGCGCTCGGCCACAGGGAGGACGCCGCCACTGCTTGGCGGCAATGCCTCGATCTCGACCCCAACGACCATTTCGGTGCGCGGCTCGATCTCGCCCGCATCGGCGCCCTGCCGGCCGAGCAGGCGACCTCGGAGAATTTCTCCGGTGCGCTGTTCGACGCCTATGCCGACCGTTTCGACAGCCATCTCACGCAAACCCTGCATTACAACGCGCCCGACCTGCTGAAGGCGGCGCTCGTCCGCTGCTGCAGCAACGCCGGCCGGCCCTTCCGGTTCGACATCGTCTACGATCTCGGCTGCGGCACCGGGCTGATGGGCGAGGCGATCCATGAGCAGAGCGGCTTCATCGCCGGCTGCGATCTCTCGCCGCGCATGATCGAGCGGGCCCGGACCAAGCTCGCGCCGGACGGTACGCCGCTCTACGACAAGCTCGCCGTCGCCGGCCTGACGAGCTTCCTCTCCAGCCGGCCGGACGCTTCCGCCGACCTCGTCGTCGCAGCCGATGTCTTCGTCTATCTCGGCGAGCTCGCCCCCTGCTTCGCCCAAAGCGCGCGCGTGCTGGAACCCGACGGGCTGCTCGCCTTCACGGTGCAGAGCCATGACGGCGAAGGCGTCGTGGTGGGTGATGACAGGCGGTTCGCGCATGCGGAAGGCTGGCTGAGGGAGCGGCTGGTGGAAGCCGGGCTCACTCCCGTACTCGTCGAGCCCGCCAGCACGCGGCAGGATCGCGGCGCGCCCGTGCCGGGGCTGCTGGTAGTGGCCGAGAAGCGGTGAGGCTGGGCGCTGCCCGAAACCGCCAGCGGACATTCCGCTTGACGATGAACAGGGGCCGCGACAGTGTCGCCGGACATGCTCAGGAACCGGACAGTTTGTGATCGACGCCGACGTCGCTGCACCCATGCGGCGGCTCTTCAGGCTGCGCGTCGTTCAGTGCCCTTCCGCGTGGTGGCGGCCTCACGATAGGTCCACATGCCGAAGCGGCCCCCGGCCCGCGTTCCTGAACCTCCGCAGCCCTCGGCTCCGGGGGTTTTCTTTTGCCTGCACCCAGAAGGACCTCATCATGAGCATTCGCGTCGGCATCGTCGGCATCAGCGGTTTTGGCGGCGGCGAAGCGCTGCGCCTGATCGCGAGCCACCCGTCCTTCGAGCTGGTCTACGCTGCCGGCGAGAGCAGCGCCGGCAGCCGGCTGCTGGAGCGCTTCCCCGGCGTGCCGGCGAAATTGGCCGAGCTGGTAATCGAGCAATGGAATCCGGCAACCCTGCCGAAGCTCGACGTGCTGTTCGCATCACTGCCCACGGGCGCCTCGGCCGACGCACTGGCGCGCGTGCCCAAGGACGTGAAGATCGTCGATATCGGCGGCGACCATCGCTATGTCGAGGGTTGGGCCTATGGTTTGGCCGACATCTGGCCAGCCGAGATCGAAGGCCGGACCCGCGTGGCCAATCCCGGCTGCTTCCCCGCCGCAACGCTGAACGCGCTGGCACCGCTCCTCGCTAACAAGCTGATCGAGCCGGGCAACATCGTGATCGACGTGAAGACGGGCATCTCCGGCGCCGGCCGGGGCGGCGACAGCAAGTTCGGCTATGCCGAGAGCAACGAGAACCTGGTGCCCTACGGTCTGCTCAAGCACACCCACATGCCCGAGATCGCCAGCACGATCGAGCGGCTGAGTGGCGGCAGCGCGGCCGGACTGGTGTTCACGCCGCATCTGGTGCCGATGACCCGCGGCATCCTTGCCACCATCTACTGCCGCGGCCGCGCCACCACGGATCAGTGCCTGGACGCGGCCCGGCGCTTCTATGCCGGGCGCTCCTTCGTCCGCGTGACCGAAAAGCCGCCGCAGACCAAATGGGCGACCGGCTCGAACCTCGCCTTCGTCAGCTATGCGGCCGATCCGGAGCGTAACCTTGTGATCGCGATGGGCGTAGTCGACAATCTCGGTAAAGGCGCGGCGGGCCAGGCCGTGCAGAACGCGAACCTGATCTGCGGCCTGCCCGAAACCGCAGGGCTGGACGGCTTGCCTGTCTGGCCCTGACAAACACAGGCCTCCGGGGCAGTAGACCAAGCTACTGCGTGGGACCGCGACGGGTCGAAGCGATCCGTCCGGTAGCCACGCAGCAACGGTCCCCCAGCCTCGCGGCGAGTGTCTTGCGCGATCCTTGATTCCCCTTTCGTTCTCCCTCATCACCCCCTATCTTCGGCCGGCATGGCCGCCCCCTCCCCGCTCCCTCCTGCCTTCGAGGCCTGGTTCACCGGCCGCGGCTGGAGCGTGCGGCCGCACCAGCTCGCCCTGCTGGAAGAGGCCCGCGCCGGACGCTCGACCCTGCTGGTTGCGCCGACCGGGGCCGGCAAGACGCTCGCCGGCTTCCTGCCCTCGCTGGTCGAGCTGGCCGAGCACAAGGGCAAGCATGACGGCCTGCACACGCTTTACATCTCGCCGCTGAAGGCGCTCGCCGTCGATATCGCCCGCAATCTCGAAGCGCCCGTGGGTGAGATGGGACTACCGATCACCATCGAGACGCGCACCGGCGATACCTCCGCCGCCAAGCGCACGCGCCAGATCCGTACGCCCCCGGATATCCTGCTGACGACACCGGAGCAGCTCGCGCTGCTGGTCTCGCATCGCGACGCGGCGCCCTTCTTCGCCAGCTTACGCCGCATCGTGCTCGACGAATTGCATGCGCTCGTCACCTCCAAGCGCGGCGACCTGCTGGCGCTCGATCTCGCGCGCCTGAAGGCATTGGCGCCGCAGGTCTCAGGCGTAGGCCTTTCGGCGACGGTGCGCGAGCCGGCCGATCTCCAGCGCTATCTCGGCGGCGCCGCGACACCGGCCGGGCTCGTCACCGTCGCAGGCGGGGCAAAGCCGCGCATCGGCATCCTCGACACGCAACGGCGCCTGCCGATCGCCGGCCACACGACACTGCATGCGATGGCCGAGGTCTATGAGGCGATCCGCACGCACAAATTGACGCTCGTCTTCGTCAATACGCGCATGCAGGCGGAATTTGCCTTCCAGGCCTTGTGGAACCTCAACGACGACAGCCTGCCGATCGCGCTGCATCACGGCTCGCTCGACGCCCAGCAGCGCCGCAAGGTCGAGGCCGCGATGGCCGACGGACGCCTCAAGGCCGTGGTCTGCACCGCGACGCTCGATCTCGGCATCGACTGGGGCGATGTCGATCTCGTCGTCAATCTCGGCGCGCCCAAGGGCGCGAGCCGGCTGATCCAGCGCATCGGCCGCTCCAACCACCGCATGGACGAGCCCTCGGAGGCGCTGCTGGTGCCCTCCAACCGCTTCGAGCTGCTGGAGTGCCGCGCCGCGCTCGAAGCCGTCCACGAGGCTGCGCAGGACACACCGCCGCCACGCATCGGCGCGCTCGACGTGCTCGCCCAGCACATCCTCGGCGTCGCCTGCTCCGATGGTTTCGAAGCAGACGCCCTCTACGAGGAGGTCCGCACCGCCTCGCCTTACGCCGATCTCGCCCGCGCGGATTTCGACGCCGTCGTCAATTTCGTCGCCACCGGCGGCTATGCGCTGAAGAGCTATGAGCGCTTCGCCAAGCTCCGGCAGGACAAGGCCGGCCTCTGGCGCGCCAGCCATGCCCGCGTCATCCAGCAATACCGCATGAATGTCGGCACCATCGTCGAGGCGACGATGCTCAAGGTCCGGCTCGGCCGGGCGCGCGCCGGAAAGCCAGGCCAGCCCGGCATGATCACGCGCGGCGGGCGCGTGCTCGGCGAGATCGAGGAATATTTCGCCGAGACCATGGTGCCGGGCGACACCTTCGTCTTCGCCGGCGAGGTGCTCCGTTTCGAAGGCATCGTCGAGAACGAGGCGGTCTGCTCGCGCGCTGCGGCAGGCACCGATCCGAAGATCCCCTCCTATGACGGCGGCAAGTTCCCGCTCTCGACCTTCCTTGCCGCCCGGGTGCGCGCCATCCTGGCTTCGCCGGGCCTCTGGCACACGCTGCCGGAGGAGGTCTCGGCCTGGCTGCACGCACAGAAGCGGATATCGCGCCTGCCGCAGCCCGGCGAATTGCTGGTCGAGACTTTCCCGCGTGCCGGGCGCTTCTATCTCGTCGCCTATCCGTTCGAGGGCCGCCTCGCGCACCAGACACTCGGCATGCTGCTGACGCGCCGGCTGGAGCGCGCCCGCATGCGCCCGCTCGGCTTCGTCTGCAACGATTACGGCATGGCCTGCTGGGCGCTGGGCGACATGACGGCGGCGATCGCACGCGGCGCCCTTAATCTCGACGAGCTCTTCGCGCAGGACATGCTCGGCGACGACCTTGAGGACTGGATGGCGGAATCGGCGCTGATGAAGCGCACCTTCCGCTCCTGCGCCATCATCGGCGGGCTGATCGAGCGCCGTTTCCCCGGCCAGGAGAAGAGCGGCCGGCAAGTGACGATCTCGACCGATCTCGTCTACGACGTGCTGCGCCGGCACGAGCCGGACCATATTCTGCTCAAGGCGGCGCGGGCCGATGCGGCGACGGGCCTGCTCGACATTCGCCGGCTTGGTGAGATGCTGACACGGATCAGCGGCCGAATCGTGCATCAGCCGCTCGACCATGTCTCGCCGCTCGGCGTCTCCGTGATGCTCGAGATCGGGCGCGAGGCGGTCTATGGCGAAGCGGCGGACGAGATCCTGGCGGAAGCAGAGGCGATGCTGACGGAAGAGGCGATGGCGTGACGGCGGCGGCAGCGCTGACCGAAAGGTCCGGAGAGACGAGCGAGGCCTTCATGCTGGGTCGGCTCGCGCTCGTGCCTGACCTGTCGGGCGCGCTCTGGCTGCCGGAGGAGCGCACGCTCGTCGTCGCCGATCTGCATCTGGAGAAGGGCTCCGCCTATGCGGCGCGCGGCGTGATGCTGCCGCCCTATGATTCGACCGCGACGATTGCCACGCTGGCCGCGGCGATCCGGCGCCATCAGCCGGCGCGCGTGATCGCGCTCGGCGATAGCTTTCATGACCGCGATGCCGAAAACCGCCTCGCCCCGGAGGCGCGCGCCGCACTCGGCGCGCTGCAGCAGGGCCGCGACTGGCTCTGGATCACGGGGAACCATGATCCAGCCATCGGCCGTGCCATGGGCGGCGAGAGCGCGGCGGAGATCGTGCTTGCCGGCGTGACCCTGCGCCATGAGCCGACCGCGTCGGAAGGTGGCTGCGAGATCGCCGGACATCTGCATCCGGCGGCCAAGGTCCGGATGCGCGGACGGGCGATCCGGCGGCGCTGCTTCGCGCTTTCGGCGCGGCGCTGCGTGATGCCGGCGATGGGCGCCTATGCCGGCGGCCTCAACCTGCGCGACGCCGCTTTCCGGCCGTTGTTCCGCAGCGGACTGAGCGCGCATCTCCTCGGCGACGGCCGGCTCTTCCGGATCGATCCACGGTTATTGTTGCCGGATTGATCGAGCGGGTTGCGTCCGTCACAAGGTTGTGGCATCAGGGCGCCGCTTCGGAACGACGCCAGCGCCCGCAACCGCCTCAGAGCAACCGCGAACGCCCCGGCCGCCGGACCTGCTGCGGTAGCTCAGTGGTAGAGCACTCCATTGGTAATGGAGAGGTCGAGAGTTCAATCCTCTCTCGCAGCACCAGCATTCTCTGACAGGTCTACAAAATTCGACGGCGCGCTAAACCGTGCGAATGCCGATATCGGCCTTCGCCAAGGCGCCATCAGCAATCGACCCGCCGCACGCCATCAAGCGCGGGCGGGCCGGAATATTGTGAAGGGCCGCGCCGGGCCGGGTCGGCTCAGTTGATCTCGCCGCGCTCGATCTGGAGCGTCTCGTCGGCGATGGCGTCGAGCAGTGCCGGCGTCGATTCCGTGACGAGGATGGCGAGGTCGGGGCGGTTGCGCCGGAGCTCGCCGAGCGTGCGCGCATATTCGAGCGCCAGCGCCGGAGCGAGACCCTGGAAGGGCTCGTCGAGTAGGAGCGCCGTGCGGGCAACCATCAGCGCGCGGCCGAGCGCCACCATCTTGCCCTGCCCGCCCGAGACGCCGCCGCCCGGCCGCTTGCGCATGGTCTTGAGCTGCGGCAGCAGCGCATAAACCTCGTCGAGACGCCGCCCTCTCTCGGTCGCCGGCAGGCTAAGCGCCAGCGCCGGCAGCAGAATGTTGTCCTCGACGGTGAATTCGGGAACCAGCCTGCGATCCTCGGGCGCGTAGCCGATACCCTGCGCCGCGCGGCGATAGGCCGGCGTCGTGCCGATCTCCTCGCCGCCGAGCCGAACCGTGCCGCCCTGCACCGGCAGCAGGCCCATGATCGCCCTGAGCGTCGTGGTCTTGCCGGCGCCGTTGCGGCCGATCAGGATCGTCGTCTTGCCCGATGCCAGTCCGAGCGAGACCGAGCGCAGCACCTGCACGCCAGCGATCGCGGCGCTTACCCCTTCGATCCGAAGCATCACGCCACCCCCACGACGTTGCGCAGCACCCGATCGTCCTTGAACACCACGGAAGGCGGGCCCTCGGCCATGACGCTGCCGGAATCCCAGACGACAACGCGGTCGGCATAGCGCTGCACCACGTCCATGTCGTGCTCGACGAAGAGCGCCGTGACCTTGGCCTGGCGCAAGGCTCCCATCAGCGTCTCCATCAGGGTGAAGCGCTCGATCGTGCTGACGCCGCTGGTCGGCTCGTCGAGCAGGACGAGGCGCGGCTTCAGCGCCAGCGCGATGACGATGTCGAGCAGCTTGCGCCGCCCTTCCGGCAGCGTGCCGGCGAGCTGCCCGGCCTCACGGTCGAGCCCGACCAGCGCCAGCAGCTCCTCCGCCTCCCGGCGGCGCCCCTCGGCACCGAGCGCGCGAAACGGCACCCAGATGCCGCGCCGCGCCGCGACCGCGATCATCAGGTTGTCGAGCACCGTCTGGTCGAGGAAGAGCTGCGGGATCTGGAAAGCCCGCGCGATGCCGCGCCTTGCGATGGTGCGCGGCGCCATCGCGGTGATCGGCTTGCCGTCGAGATAGACCTCGCCCGAGCTCGGCCTGAGATAGCCGGTGCAGAGATTGAGGAAGGTCGTCTTGCCGGAGCCGTTGGGCCCGATGATCGCGAGGAACTCGCCCTCGCGGATTTCGAGATTGACGCCGTCGGCCGCCTTCACGCCGTAGAAGGCGATGCGCAGGTCCTTGGCCTGGAGGAGAGGCGTGGTCATGCCGGTTCTCCGCTGCGGCGCCGGATGAGGCCGTAGAGCCCGCTCGGCAGGAAGAAGATGACGCCGATCAGCGCGACGCCGATGATCAGGTTCCAGGCATCGGTGACGCCGACCGCGACGGTGTGCAGCACTTCGAGGAAGAGCGAGCCGATGAAGGGGCCGGCGACGCCGCCGATGCCGCCGAGCACCGCGACCAGCACGAGATGGCCGGACGCCGTCCAGAAGGCGAATTCCGGCAGGATATGGCCGATCGCCAGCGCCGCGATCGCCCCGCCGATGCCGGCGAGCGCGGCCGAGATCGTGTAGGCGATCAGCAGCACGACCCGGACGGGCACGCCGAGATATTCGAGCCGGAGTTCGTTGGTATGCACGGCCGAGAGCGCATGGCCGAGCGGGCTTGCGAGATAGCGCTGCACGCCGTAGCCGACGCCGACCATCAGCACGATGCCGGCATAGTAGAGCGCGGTGTCGAAGCGCGGCTTGTCGAGCGTGATGCCGAAGAAGCTGGGCACCGCGACGCGCATGCCATCCGTGCCGCCGGTGATGCCGTAGAGCTTCGAGATCAGCGCGTAGAGCACCATCGACATGGCGAGGTTGAGCATGGCGAAGAAGATCGCGCGGTAGCGCACCAGGAAGGCGCCGACGACGAGGCCTGCGACCGCCGAGGCCAGCGTGCCGAGTAGCAGCAGCAGGACGAATTCGTTCACCCCGGCCCGGGCCAGGAAGGCGATGGCATAGGCGCTGACGGCGTAGAACATGGCATGGCCGATCGAGATCAGCCCGCCGCGCAGCAGCACGGCGACGCCGAGCGCGGCGAAGCCCTTGGCGATGGCGAGCGTCAGCACGAATTGCAGCCAGGGCGCGGCGACGGGCGCAAGCGCCAGCGCGGCCAGCGCGATGAGGAAGAGGGCAACGCGCATGGCGGGTCAGATCCTCCGGGTCGCAGCCTGGCCGAACAGCCCGTAAGGGCGGATCAGCAGCACGACCAGCATGACGATGTAGGGGGCGACGGCATCGAGCGAGGGCGCGAAATAGATGGCGAGCACGCGGGCGAGGCCGACGATGATCGCCGCCAGAGCAGCGCCCTCGATCTGGCCGAGCCCGCCGATGGCGGCGACCGCGAAGGCGAGTACCATGGTCTCGGCGCCGAGGCCGGGCGCGGCGCCCGCCGTCGGCGTCGCCAGCGCACCGCCCAGGGCCGCGAGGAAGACCCCGAGCGAGAAGGAAAGGATAAAGACGCGGTTGGTGTTGATGCCGATGCTCTGCGCCATCTCGCGATCGGCGACGACGGCCGTGACGAGACGCCCGATCCGGGTCTTGGTCAGCAGCACGCGCAGGCCGATGACGACCAGCGCCGCAAGCGCGATCAGCAGGAGCTGATAGTTGAGATAGACCACGCCGCCGATCCGGGTCGAGCCCAGCAATTGCATCGGGGTATCCTCGGCGAGCGACGAGACGCCGAAGACGATGCGCTGCAGGTCTTCCAGGATCAGGAACAGGCCGAAGGTGACGAGAATCTGGATCGCTTCGGACTTGCCGTAGGTCCAGCGCATCAGGCAGCTTTCGACCAGCGGGCCGAACAGCGCCGCGACGATGGCCGCGCTGAGGATCAGCGCCGGGAAGGAGAGCCAAGGATTGAGCCCGGCCCCGGCGATCCAGAGGCCGATCGAGGCCGCGACATAGGCGCCGATCGAATAGAAGCTGCCATGTGCGACGTTGAGCACGCGCAGGACGGAAAAGACGAGCGTCAGCCCGACCGCAACGAAGAAAATCAGCGCCGCGCTGGCCAGGCCATCGACGGCGAGCGGAATCAGGGTGTCGAGCATGGGCGGCACCTGGAAATGACGATGAGGGAATGAGCGGGAGGGCTCGAAGCCGCCCTCCCCGTGTATCTGTCGCGCTTACTTGTAGCTGCCGGGCTTCGGCTGCGCGGCGAGGAAGGCCGGCGTCAGCGTGCCCACCCATTTGATCGCGTCCTCGCCCTGCGGCGGCATCAGGGCATCGCCCTTGTAGCGGACCATGCCGCCGATGACCGGGAACTTGTAGTCGGCCGATTTCGTGGTGACGCCGACGATCTGGTCGACCAGGCCGTCATTGTCCTTGCGGGTCACGGTGGTGCCGGTCAGCGTCTTGACCGTGCTGCCGCGCATGGCCTCGGCGAGCTCGTCGCGGCTCGGCCATTTGCCGCCGTTCTTCTTCATCGCGGCCTCGTAGCCCGCCTTCATGTAGACGATGGCATTGGCCATCTTCACCGAGGGGAAGACCGGGTATTCGCCGTAGCGCTTCTGATAGGCCTCGACGAAGCTCTTGGTGTCGGGATTGGCCTTGGCGTCCGGCGACATCCACCAGCCATCGCCGAGCACGCCGACGATCACGCCTTCCGGCAGCGCGACGCGCTGGAGCACGGTCTCGCCGAGCGCGAGCACGACCTGGCTGGAGGTGAACAGCCCGCGCGGCTGGGCCTGACGTACGAAATTCTCGAGATCGGCACCCCAGAGATTGGAGAACACCACATCCGGACGCGAGGCCGAGAGCTTCGAGATCTCGGTCTGGAAATTGGCCGAGCCGAGCTTCGGGAAGAGCTCCGCGACGACCTCGACATCGGGCTTCAGCGCCTTCATCGCGGTCTTGAAGATCAGCGCCGCATCATGGCCGAAGGCGTAGTCCGGGTTGACGATGGCGATGCGCTTCACGTCCGGCTTCTGCTGCAGCAGGTAGAGCGCGTAGGCGACGAATTCGGGGATCGTGTTGCCGTTCGGGCGGAAGTAATAGCGGCTCTTGCCGTCGAGCAGGAGCTGGTGCGTGTCGCAGTTCCAGCCGATCGTCGGGGCCTGCAGCTGCTCGGCCAGCGGCGCCAGCGCGAGGCAGTTGGCGCTCGACAGGGCCGCGATCATCACCTGATTGGTCTTGTCGTCGGCGAGGCGGCGATACTCGGCGATGACGCCCTGCGTACCTTGCGCCTCGTCGACATAGGTCGCCTTCAGCGGCACGCCGGCGATGCCGCCCTTGGCGTTGATCTCGTCGATCATCAGCTCGGCCGCATTCTTGCCGGGCATGCCATAGGCGGCGGCCGGGCCGGAGGTGAAGGTGAGCACGCCAACGCCGAGCGCGGCCGGCTTGTCCTGCGCGAAAGCCGGCGCGGCGAGCGCCCCGAGCGAAACCGCCAAGGCGGCCATCCAACCTGACTTGATCATCACTGCTCCTCTCCGTTTGCCGGCTGCCCGGTTTCGGGCTCCGCAGCCTGGGTCGCCGGCCTGCGACATCCCCGCGCCATTTCCAGCGCTTGAAGGCACCATAAAAATCCTTGTGAAACTTCACAAGGATTTTTATGGTGCAGCCCAGAACTTTTTTGCGGCCGGCTGCCTACGGAACAGGCGGCTCAATCCTGGAAGGTGATGCGATGAAGACCCTGGACCTGACCGTGGAGAGCCGCAGCGGCTCAGCGCCCCTCTCGGCCACGATCGACGAACTGGTGATCGGCGGCTGGGCCGGGCGCGACAAGGCCGCGATGGAGCACCACATGGTCGAGCTCGAGGCACTGGGCGTGAAGCGCCCGGCCTCGACGCCGGTCTTCTATCGCGTCGCGGCCGCCCGCCTGACGACCGATCCGGTGATCGAGGATGTCGGCGCCAACAGCAGCGGCGAGGTCGAGGCCGTGCTCTTCGCCTGTGGCGGCAGGACCTATGTCGGCGTCGGCTCGGACCATACCGACCGGCAGGTCGAGACCTACGGCATCAGCGTCTCCAAGCAGGTCTGCGACAAGCCGGTCGCGGATACCGTCTGGCCCTACGAGGAGGTCGCCGGCCATTGGGACGAGCTGATCCTGCGCAGCTTCGCGGTGATCGACGGCGAACGCCGCAAGTATCAGGAAGGGCCGATCTCCGGCCTGCTCGCCCCGGCCGACCTGATCCGCGGCTTCAGCGAGAACGGCGAATTGCCCGAGGGCACGGCGCTCTTCGGCGGCACCATGCCCGCGATCGGCGGCATCCGCATGGCCAGCCGCTTCGAAGGGGAGCTGGAAGACCCGGTGCTGAAGCGTAGCCTGCGTTTCGGCTATGATCTGAAGATTCTCCCCATCCGGGGTTGATCCGGCCCTCATCCGGAAGAACGATGCTGGCGACCTCTCCGACTCGGTGCAGAGACACGTGACGCTTCTGGATATGCACAAGGGCGCGCAGCGGCATGTCTCGCTGCGCGAACAGGCCTACGGCGCGATCAAGCGCCTGATCATCACCTGCGAGCTGAGGCCGGGCGAGATCCTGAGCGAGCCGGCGCTCAGCAGCCAGCTCGATATCGGCCGCACGCCGATCCGCCAGGCCATCGACCGGCTGCTCGGCGACGGGCTGGTGGAGGTGATGCCGCGCAAGGGCACGATCGTGAAACCGGTCAGCCTCGACGAGATCTTCAACATCATCGATGTGCGCGTCGTGAACGAGACCTTCTGCGTGCGCGTCGCCGCGGCACAGGCAGGGCCGGATGTCGCGCTGCAGCTCAAGCGCAATCTCGATGCCATGCTGGCCGCCGCCCACCAGCGCGAGATCGAGACGATCGCCGGGCTCGACCAGCAGTTCCACGCGCTGATCGCGGGCTCGGTGCGCAACCCGGTGATGAGCGATCTGCTGCGGAACCTGCACGAGCGCTCGGCGCGGATGTGGTTCATCTCGCTCAGCGCCAACGAGCAGCACCTGCGCATCTGCGACGAGCATGCCGCCATCGTCGACGGCATCGCCCGGCAGGACCCCGATCTCGCCGAACGGGCGATGCGGGCGCATATCCAGTCCTTCCGCGCGAACATCACGCGGCAGGTCTGAAGCGCCCCTCGCCTTCGCTTAGCGACCGGCCAGCGCGGCTTCCGCCGCCGCCGCGATCGCAAACAGCGCCGCATCCTCGCCGCCGGCCCGGGCCAGCATCAGCCCGGCCGGAGCCTCGCCGGCACGGTGCATCGGCAGCGAGATCGCGCAGCCATCCATGACATTGATCAGGGTCGGGTTGCGCAGCATCAGCAGGTTGATGCGGGTGAAGGCCTCATCATCCTCGGCCAGCTCCGCGATCGTCGGCGCGATCGTCGGCACGGTCGGCATCGCCAGCACGTCGAAGGCGGAGACCTCGGCGCGCATCGCCGCGACGAAGGCGGCCCGCGCCTGGACGAGCTGGATGTAATCGGCGGCATCCTGGTTGCGGCCGCGCAGCACCCGTGTGCGCACCCGCTGATCATAGCCATCGCCCTTGGCCTCGATCAGGTCACGGTGATGGGCATAGGCCTCCGAGGGCGCGAAGCCGCCCTTGGCGTTCAGGCGGGCGACCTCGGCGAAGCGGGCGAAGGGTACGTCGATGATGGTCGCGCCAGCCTTGGCGAGCAGGTCCAGCGCCCGGTCGAAGCTTGCGGCGACATGGGCATCGAGTCCGTCGAGCGCGACCGTCTGCGGCACGGCGATGCGCAGGTCCTTGAGGCTCGACGGCCCTTCCTGTGCAAGCGTCGCGCCGCTCATGATCTCGTGCAGGATACGGCAGCATTCGACGCTGTTGGCGAGCGGCCCGATCGAGTCGAGCGTCTGTGACAGCGGGAAGGCGCCCTCGCGCGGCACGCTCGCAGCGGTCGGCTTGTAGCCGGTGATGCCGCAGAAGGCCGCGGGAATGCGGCAGGAGCCGCCGGTATCGGAGCCGATGCCGGCGAAGGCCATACCGTCCGCCACCGAAACCGCGGCGCCCGAAGAGGAGCCGCCCGGAATCCGGCGCGTCGTGGCACGTTCGTAAGGAGAGGCCGGCGTGCCGTAATGCGGATTGAGGCCGAGGCCGGAGAAGGCGAACTCGGTCATGTTGGTGCGGCCCATCACGATGAAGCCGGCGCTGCGCAGCCTGGCGATCGCAGGGGCGTCGCGCTCGGCCGGCGCGGCATCCGCCAGCACGGTCGAGCCGGCCGTGGTCGGTTCTCCGGCAAGATCGAACAAATCCTTCACCGAGATCGGGATGCCGGCGAAGCGCGACGGGGCAATGCCCGCCGCACGGAGCCTGTCCATCGCCTCGGCCGCGGCGAGCGCCGCCTCGCGATGGACCTTGATGAAGGCCAGCTTCCCCTCCCCGTCCGGGGCGTCGATCCGGGCGAGAGCCTCGCGCACGAGTGCGAGCGCGCTCGTCCGGCCGGAGGCGAGATCGTCGGCAAGGGCGGAAAGGGTGCGAGCCATGGGCGTATCAGACCGGGTCGAAGTAATGGATTTCGAGGAGCAGGCAGCCGCCCTCGGACTTGAACGGCCCATGTTTGGCATGCGGCGGACGAACCGCATAGGTGTGCGGCGGGAAAGCCGTCCCGCCATTGCCGCTGGCATCGTTGCCGACGGTCAGGTCGCCCTCGACCAGATAGACCTCCTCCCAATAGTCATGGGAGAACGGCGCGGTGGTGTAGACGCCGGGCTGGAAGCGCAGCAGGCGCGTGCGCGTGCCGCGATTGTTGACCTCGTCCAGCGCCCCCGAGAGGATCTTCTGCTGGATGCCGGCGGGATAACCGGCCGGGACTTCCCAGCCGCTAGTCATGTCGAGCGTGTAGAACTCGTCGTGCTGCTTGTTGACGGGCATGGCTTTTCCTTTCGCGCTCAGGCGGCGGGCTTGCTGTCGAGATCGTAGGAATCCAGCATCGACTGGACGATGCCGCCGGCCTTGCCCCAGTCGTAGGTCCGGAAGGAATGACCCTTCGTCACGAAGGTCGCCCCGGCATAGAACATCTCGTACTGGTGATGGCGCGAGCCGAACTCGGAGCCGACCGCATCCCAGGCGAGCTTGTAGAACTTCACCCGGTCATGCGAGTTCGCGGCCGGCGACTGCTGGGTCTTCTCGATCATCGCGGCGATCTCGGGATTGGCGAAATCGGCAATCGAGGAGGGCAGCATGATCATGCCGCCGCCGGCGAGCTCGCGCAGCGAGTTCAGGATCTTCGGATACATCTGCTGGGTCAGCACCTGCGCCGAATAGAGCATGTGCCGGTCGGGCACGAAGTAGGGGCCTGCCTGCGTGCCCTTGGCCTCCATGGCGTTGACGAAGGCATCGACCATCGCCGCTTCAGCAGCGAGCTGGCCGAGGATCTCGCGGACCTGCGGGAACTGGGTGATGCCGTTGGTCTGGGTGGTGCGATGGGCGATGCCCATCAGGAACTGCAGCTTCACCTTGAGGCGGATCATCGCCTGGTAGTTCTGGTAGACATGCGCCGGGGTCGCGTGGAACTGCTTCTGGCACATCTCGACGCTGCCATCGATGAAGACGCGGTCCCACGGAACCTTCACGTCGTCGAAGAACAGCACGGCGTCGTTCTCGTCGTAGCGGCTCGCCAGCGGGTTGTCGAAGATCGAGCCGGCCTGCGCCTCATACGACTTGCGCGAGAGCATCTTCAGGCCCTTGCTGTTCATCGGGATGGCGAAGGAGACGGCATAGCGCTCCTCGCCCGGCTGCATCGGCTGGATCGTGGTGACGAAGACCTCGTTGGCGACGACGCCGCCGGTCGCCAGCATCTTGGCGCCGCGGATGGTGATGCCTTCGGCATCGCGATCGACCACGCCGGCCGTCAGGAAGGGATCGGCCTGCTCGGCCGCGTTCTTGGAGCGGTCGGCCTGCGGATTGATGATGACATAGGTCAGGTAGAGGTCGTTGTCGCGGGCGTAGCGGTGGTAGTTTTCCAGAGCCGCGGCGCGGGCGGGATCATAGCCCTCGAAGACCGGCAGGCCCATGCGCATGCCGGAGATGCAGGAGGCGACATGGTCCGGCGCGCGGCCGAGGAAGCCGCCATGGATCGCGGTCCAGGCCTCGAGCGCGCGGCGGCGCTCGACGAGATCGGCATAGGAGGTCGGCAATTGCCAGATGCGATTGGCCCGGCCGCCGGCCTCGGTCTCGAAGGTCATCAGCTCGCGGCGCGAGGCATCATTGGCGAAGTCGAAGAGACCGCCGACCGAGCGCGCCACATTGCGGAAGGCACGATGCGTGGTGACGTCCTCGACGCGCGCGCCGTCGATGAAGATCGAGCGGCCGTCGCGCAGGCTGGCGAGATGTTCCTGTCCCGTCTTGGTCATGGGTATCCCCTCTCCGGTTGTCGTGATGGTTCAGTAGTGGATGGGCAGCGGCCAGGACGGCTCACGCTCGGTCTCGTCGACGAGGTCGCGGTAACGGCCGCGGAAGAACACCAGCGGCGCCGGATTGCCGGCGCGCACCGCATGGCGCAGCACCCGCACGACGAAGATCACATGGTCGCCGCCGTCGTAATTGGCGTAGGGCTCGCATTCGAAATGGGCGAGCGCGCCGGTGATCAGGGGGGCCTGGGCATGGCCGACCGTGCGCTTGACCTCGGCCCATTTATCGCTGAGGGCGCGTGCGAAACGGTTGGAAATCTGCTCCTGCTCGCGCGCCAGCACATTGACCGCGAAGCCCTTGGCTTCGAGCATGGCCGGCAGGCTGTTCGCCCGCCTGTCGACGCTGAACAGGACGAGCGGCGGATCGATCGAAACGGAGTTGAACGAACTCATGGTCATGCCGATGAGATCTTCGCCGCTGCCCTGCGCGGTGATGACCGCCACCCCCGTAGCGAACTCGCCCAGGGATTGTCTGAAGGCCCTGCCGTCCATCGTTCCCTCCGGTTGCCATCCGCAACGCTCATTTGTTAGATAGCTTTATTACAAAGCTATCTAACAAAGTCAATAACCCGCATGACGGACGAACCATGTCGATCGAGAACCGGCGCCTGACCGTGGCGAAGCCTGATTTGCTGGAGGGCGGAAACGACGCGCGCTTCCGCGACATGCTCTATGACTTCTTCGCCTTCGGCAGCCGGCTGGAGGAGGCGCGCGCGCGTTTCGCGGCCTATATCGGGCTGACGCCGCCGCAATACCTGATCCTGATCGCGGTCGGCCGCGGCGCGCCCGATAACGAACTCGGCGTCGCGCAGGTGGCCGAGCGGCTGCATCTCAGCGGCGCCTTCGTGACCATCGAGCTGAACAAGCTGGTGAAGAGCGGCCTCGTCGAGAAGCGCCCGCATCCGAGCGACGGGCGCCGGGTCACGCTCACCGTCACAGCGGCCGGGTTCGAGAAGCTGGAGCAGCTGGCCTCGCTGCAGCGCCCGGTCAACGACGCCCTGTTCGCGCCGCTCGACCGCGAGGCTTTCGAGGCGCTGAGCGGTGTGATGCGCCGCCTCGCCTCCGGATCGGAGCAGGCCATCCATCTCGCGGACCACATCATCGCCAGCGAGACATCGCCGGGGACGCGGAGCTAGCCCGCATTCCTTCCGGCGTTTGCGGCCGCTAGGGTGAACTTCCCTAGACGGAGCCTGCCATGCCCAAGCGCATCATTACCTCGGACCGCATCCACAAGGGCCGCCTGCCCTTCGCCCAGGCGACTGTCGCCGGCGGCTTCATGTTCGTCTGCTGCGTCGGGACCGACAAGGACGGCAAGCTCGCGATCGGCGATCCCCGGGCGCAGACCCAGCAATGCATCGACAATATCAAGGCGCTGCTCGAAGAGGCCGGCGGCAGCCTCGACGATGTCGTGAAATGCACGGTCTACGTCACCGATCGCGCCTATTGGGAGCCGATGAACGAGGTCTATTTCGCCAATTTCGCCGAGGCGACGCCGCATCGCGTCTCCTGCATCGTCAACGGGCTCGGCTCGCCGAACTGCATCGTCGAGATCGACGCGACCGCCTATCTCGGCGACAAGGCCTGATCGGCGTCAGGCGAGAGCTGCATCGCGCGGGCATAGCCGCGCGGTGCGAAGCGCAGCGCCATCAGCCCCGCCAGGACGGCGCAAGCCATGTGCATCAGCCAGCCGGCGGTGAAGCTGCCGCCGGCATCGCGCAGCAATGCGACGATCCAGGGCGGGATGGCGGAGATCAGGAAGCCGCCGCCCTGCATCAAGGCCGAGAGCGCCCCGGCATTGGCGGGGTTGTCGAGATGGTCGAGCGCCACGATCAGGAAGAGCGCGAAGCCCGCGCCGAGCCCGACGCCGATCGCCACCGCCCAGACCGTCGGCGCCACGAGCGGCCACCAGGCGAGGCCAGCGAAACCGACGACCTGACAGGCCAATGCGAGCCAGATCCAGAAGCGGCGGTCGGGATTGCGGGCCGCCAATGCGGGAATGCCGAGCGCCGCCACGGCCTGGCTCGCCGCCATGACCGCCAGCAGGCCACCGCTCTCAGCCCCCGACCAACCCATCGCCTGATAGGCGGGCGCGAGCCAGGCGACCACCGAGGCATAGCCGCCGTTCACCAGCCCGAAGCAGATCATCAGGAGCCATGTGCGCGGGCGGCGCAGCAGGGCCAGCGCCGGCAAGCCGCCGCCCTGCCCAGATCGACCGGGTGGCAGCGCCACCGCCGAGACCAGAACCGCGATCGCCGCCGGCAGGGCGATCCAGCCGAGGCCGAGATGCCAGCTTCCGGTCTGTTGGGCGATCAAGGGCGAGAGCTGCGCACCGAGCGCGCCGCCGCCCATCAGCATCGCCGAATAGAGCCCCATCACCAGCGCGACCCGGTCCGGGAACTCGGCCTTGACGATGCCCGGGAAGACCGATTGCACCACCGCGACGCCAAGCCCGCACAAGGCCGCCGTCGCGATCAGCGCCTCTCCGTTTGCGATGACCAGCCGCAGCGCTGCCGCCGCACAGAGGATGCAGAGCGCACCGACGACCGCTGCCCGCGCCCCGAGCGTGCGCTGGAGCCAGGGACCGGCGAAGGCGCAGACGCCCATCAGCAGCATCGGCACCAGCGTGAACAGCGAGAGGCTGCCAAAACCCAAGCCCGTCGCGGCCTGGATCTCCGCCGCGAGCGGGCCGATGCCAGTCAGGAACGGGCGCAGGTTCAGGCCAACGAGCACCACGGCCGCGAGCAGCAGCGCGCGAGACGCGCCGGATCGTTCAGGCGTCATCGGCTCAGACCGGCCCGGTCTGGCGCCGCTTCCATTCCGCATAGAGATCGGGCCCGGATTCGAGACGCACGGGCCTGTAGGCGATCTTCATCGACTGCTCGGCGAAGGGCTTCGCCAGATCGGCATAGATCGCCGCCGTCGACAGACCAAAGGGCGCGCCGTCATCGTTGGAATAGGCGTAGTAGACCTCGCTGACGCCGGAGAGCCGCATCGCCGCCATGCACATCGGGCAAGGATGGCCGCTGGCATAGACCGCGCAACCGGCGAGGTTCGGCGAGCCGAGCTTGCCGCTCGCGGCGCGCAAGGCCGTCATCTCGGCATGGGCGGTCGGGTCGTTGGTCGCAATGATCTCATTAACGCCGGTCGCGACGACTTCGCCGTCGCGGACGATCACCGCGCCGAAAGGCCGCCCGCCCTGCTCCATGTTGGCCCGCGCGAGTTCGATCGCCTCACAAAGGAAACGCTGTGTCTGGCTCATGATCGGCCTCCGCTCAGCGACCGCCGGCAGCGAGCAGGATCTGCTGCATCCTGGTCTGGCCGCGGCTGCGGGCATGCTGAAGCGGGGTGACGCCGTCGCGATCGGCGAGGTTCACATCGGCGCCGGCCGCGAGCAGGTCCTTGACGATCTGCTGATGCTTCTCGCCGCCGTCGCTCAAGATGATCGCCTCCAGCAGGCCGGTCCAGCCGAGATTGTTGATATGGTCGACCTTGACGCCAGCCGCGATCAGCGTGCGGACCGTCTCGACATGGCCGCGCTCGCAGGCCGGAATCAAGGCCGTGCCGCCATAGCGGTTGGTGCTCTTCAGGTCGGCGCCATGTTCGAGCGTCAGCTTGAGGATGGCGAGGTGGCCGCGCGCGCCGGCATAGAGATAGGGGCTGTCGTTCATCGCGTCCTTGGCGTTCACGTCGGCCCCGGCCTCGATCAGGGCGCGGGCGGCGTTGACGCGGTTCTCATGGGTCGCGGCCAGCAAGGCGGTGCGGCCACGCTCGTCGCGTGCATTGATCGCAGCCCCCTCGGCGAGGAGGCGCTTGATCCCGGCGACATCGTCCTTGGCCGCGGCGGCATGCAATCTGGTGTCGGTCATGGCTTGTCCGAAGGCTGTCTGCGGGCCGCAGGCCAGCAGGAGAAGAACGAAGGCAAGGATCGGCGAAAATCGGGTCAATTCCGTCTCCCTGATAGGCATGGACGGCATCGCCTTGGGCGGCATCATCCCTGTCTTGCGGGCAAGGCAAGCTTGCCTTGATCTCTGGATAACGGCGCGAGCGTCCATCTGAAAATTAAATATCTGGATATCACCCAGTGGCTTTGCGAATATAGCCGGCATTCCCGCTCCCGAGATGCGGTACTGGCCCGATGCTTGATCCCCGCCTGCTCCGTTCCTTCGTCGCCATTGCCGATACCGGCAGCTTCACCCAGGCGGCCGAGCGGCTCAACATGACGCAATCGACCATCAGCCAGCAGCTGGCGCGGCTGGAGGAAGCGGTGGGGCGCGGATTGATCGACCGTGTCGCCCGCCCGGTCCAGGCTACGGCCTCGGGCGAGCGCCTGCTCGGCTATGCCCGGCGCATCCTGACGCTGCAGCAGGAGGCCGAGACCATGCTGGGCGATTCCGCCGGTACGGCCTCGATCCGCATCGGCGTGCCCGACGATATCGTCACCGGCAACATGGCGCAGGTCTTCGCCGGCTTCATCCGGCAGCATCGCGAAGTCCGGCTCGACGTGGTCGCGGGCCTCAGCCGCGAATTGACACGGCGCTACCGGGCCGGCGAGTTCGACGTCGTCATCGTCAAGGAGCCATCCGCCAGCTCCGACCACCGCGCCAGCTACCCAGAGGCGATGGCCTGGTTCGAGAGTGTCGATGCACCGGAAACCTGGCCGGAGCCGCTGCCGCTGGTCACCTTCCCGCCCGGCGGGCTCTATCGCGACGCCATGTTCGAGCGGATCGAGCGCGAGCGGCATCGTTGGTACATCGCCCTGTCGAGCAGCAATCTCTACAACGTCATCGTTGCGGTCGAGGCCGGGCTCGGGCTCTCGCTCCTGCCCGTCGGCACGACGATCGGCCGCCGGGTCAGGCCGTATGAAGCCTTCGGCATGGAGCCAGCGATGGTGGTCTCGATCTATTCCTGGGAGAAGGGCGGCCTCATCGCGGAGCTCGTCGCCGCGATGAGCGCGGTGCTGGCGCAGCGCTACGCCATTCCCGGCCAGAGCTGAGCGGCGTCAGGCGCGGCGGGCGGGGATCAAGATTGCGCCGGAAGCCGCGATCACGAGGCAAAGACCCAGCCAATCGGTCGGCGTCGGCCGCTCGCCAAGCAGCAGCACCGAACCGAGCACGCCGACAGCCGGCACCATCAGCGTGCCGAGGCTGGCGATACCCGCCGGCAGGCGCGCGACCACCGTGAACCAGAGGAAATAAGCGAGCGCCTGCGCGCCGATAATGTGGAAGCTCAGCGCCGTCAGCACACGCGGCGACAGGAGCTTCGGCACCGGCAGCCCTTCGAAGACGAGCATGCCGATGCCGGCGACCACGCCGCCGATCAGCAATTGCCAGGCGGCGATGGTCAGCGCCGGGGCCGAGACCGGCCAGCGCTTGGTCACGATCGTGCCGAACGCCCAGCTCACCGCCGCGAGCAGCGCCAGCGTCAGGCCGAAGGAAAGCTGTCCGGCGAGGATCAACGGCAGGCCGAGGCAGACGAGGCCGGAGATGCCGAGCGCGAGCCCCGCGAGGCGCCGGCCATCGAAGGCCTCGCCCAGCACGAAGCGGGCGAGCAATGTCGCCCAGATCGGCATGGTGAAGGTCAGGATGGCGGCGCGCGAGGTCGGCGCCGCCAATTGCGCGAAGGCGAGCAGCACGTTGAAGGCGGCGATCGAAAGGAAGCCGGCGATGACCAGCCGCGGCCATTGCCCACGCGGCACCGCAAGCGGAACGCCGCGCGCCAGCGCGATCGCGACGAGGACCAGTCCGGCGAAGCTCATGCCGGCCGCGCGCAAGGTCCAGGGCGCGATCTCGGTCAGCGATATCCGCACCGCCGGCCAGTTGAAGCCCCAGAGCAACCCGAGCAGGGGAACGAGCAGCAGCGCCCGGCTCGATGTGGAGGCGTTCAAGCCTCGATGCTTTCGAGTCCGCACCATTCGGCGACGAAGAGCGCCATGGCTCCGGTGATCCGCTTCACCGAGGCGAGGCTGACGCGCTCGTCGAAGGCGTGGATGTTCTCGCCCATCGGGCCATAGCAGAGCGCCGGAATCTTGTCGTAGAGCGCGTGGACGCGGGTATCGAGATAGGCCGCCGTCATGAAGCTCTTGAGCGGCTTGCCGAGCGCCGCCTCATGGGCGCGGGCGAGCACGGCCTCCGCCTCGCTGCCGGGCTCCAGCACATAGCCCTCGGCCCAGAAGCCGTTGAACGTCACCTTCGGCGGGTTGTTCGCCAGGAAGGAATCGCCGCGCGCCGCCTCGCGGATGCAATCCTCGATGCGCTGCGCCGTCTCCTTGGCGGTGACGCCGGGATAGAGCCCGACGCGGCAATCGACCCGGCACCAGCAGGGCACGGAGGAGGCCCAGTCGCCGCCCTCGATCTTGCCGATATTCAGGTTGATCGGGTGCGGATCATCCTCGAAATGCTCGCGGCCGGCCTTCTCGAGGTTGAACTGTTCCTCGAGCTTGCGCAAAGCCGCGACGACCCGGTAGGCGGCGTCGATCGCATTGGCGCCGGTGCCCATCTCGCGGACATGGGCGGGGATGCCGCGCACCTCGAACTGGAACCAGAGCACGCCGGCATTGGCGCGGGCCAGCATCTCGTATTCCGGCTCGGGGATCAGCGCGGCCTCGGCGCGATAGCCGCGCAAATGCGTCATCAGCGCGCCATTGCCGGTCGATTCCTCCTCGACGACGGATTCGACATAGACCGTCGCCGCCGGCTGCATGCCGATGCGGCGCAATGCATCGAGGCAGAAGAGATTGGCGGCGGAGCCAGCCTTCATGTCGGCACTGCCGCGGCCATACATCCAGTCGCCCTCGATCACGGGGTCGAAGGGCGGATGCTTCCACTGGTCGACGGGGCCGGCCGGAACGACATCGACATGGGCCTGCAGGATCAGCGAGCGGCCCTTCTCCTCGCGGGGGCGATGGATGCCGACGACAATCGGGGCTTCGGAATGCGTGTCGGAGAAGGGCGCGCCGCCGGGATGGGCCGCGATCGCCTCCCTGTCCATGGCGAAGCGGTCCATGGTGAAGCCGCGCTGTTTCAGGGCGCGGAAGATGAAGTCCTGGACCGTGTGCTCCTGCCCGCGGGTCGAGGCGAAGCGGACCAGCTCCTGCGTATAGGCGACCTGTTCATCGAAGCCCGCCTCGACGGCGGCGAGGATCTTGTCACGCAAGGCGGGATCGAGAGGCATGGCGCAGGCTCCGGCTGGGTATCGTCTATTAGTGCCCGAAGCGCCCGCCGCCCGGCACCGCCGCCAGCAGTTGCCGCGTATACGCGTGCTGCGGGTCGGCGAAGATCGCGGCCGTCGGCCCGCTCTCGACGATGCGCCCACGCTGCATCACCGCGATCCGATCGCAGATCTGCGCGGCGACGCGCAGGTCATGCGTGACGAAGAGGATCGCGAGGCCGAGCCGGCTCTGGATATCCTTGATCAGCTTGAGGATCTGGGCCTGCACGGAAACGTCGAGCGCCGAGACCGCCTCGTCCGCCACGAGCACGTCCGGTTCGAGCGCAAGCGCGCGGGCGATGCCGACACGCTGGCGCTGCCCGCCGGAGAACTCATGCGGGTAGCGGTCGATGGCGTTGGCGGAGAGGCCGACCAGCTCCAGCAGTTCCTTCGCCCGCGCCAGAGCTTCCTTGCGCGGCGCACCATGGGCGACCGGGCCGTCCGAGATGATGCGGCCGACGGTCTGGCGCGGGTTGAGCGAGGCGAAAGGGTCCTGGAAGACCATCTGGATACGCTTGCGCTGGCGGCGCAGTTCGGCCGGCTTCAGTTCGGAGAGGACGAGATCGCCGAGCGCGATGCGGCCGCGATCCGGCTCGATCAGGCGCAGGCAGCAGCGCCCGACCGTCGACTTGCCCGAGCCGGATTCGCCGACGAGGCCGAGCGTCTCGCCGCGGACGAGCGCGAAGGAGATGTCGTCGGCCGCCTTGACCTCGCGCGCGACGCCGAAGAGCGAGCGCTTGCGATAGGTCTTGCCGAGCCCCTCGACGCTGATGACCGGCGCCGTATCCGGCAGCGGCGGCAGCACGGCCGGCGTCAGCGAGGGCACGGCGGCGAGCAGCTTCTGCGTATAGGGATGGCTGGGTGAGCCGAGCACCTGATCGGCCGTGCCCTCCTCGACCAGAACGCCCTTCTCCAGCACGGCGATGCGGTCGGCGATCTCCGCGACCACGCCCATGTCATGGGTGATGAAGAGCACGGCCGTGCCGTGGCGATGGCGCAGGTTGTCGATCAGCTTGAGGATCTGCGCCTGGGTGGTGACGTCGAGCGCGGTGGTGGGCTCGTCCGCAATCAGGAGCTTGGGTTCGAGCGCGAGCGCCATCGCGATCATCACGCGCTGGCGCTGGCCGCCGGAGAGCTCATGCGGATAGGCCTTCGCGAGGCGCGGCGGATCGGGCAGGCCGACCTCGGTCAGGAGATCGATCGCACGCGCCCGGCGCGTCGCCCTGTCGTGCAGGCCATGGGCCTCGAAAGTCTCGACGATCTGGTCGGAGATGCGCATGACCGGGTTCAGCGAGGTCATCGGCTCCTGGAAGATCATGCCAACCTCGCGGCCGCGGACGTCCTGCATCGCCTCTTCGTCAAGCGCGAGGAGATCGCGGCCCGCGAGCCTGATCGCACCGGCGACCGGCTTCACCGCCTTGGGCAAGAGGCCCATGACGGCATGGGCGATCATCGACTTGCCGGAGCCGGACTCGCCGACGACGCAAAGCGTCTCGCCGGGCTGGATGGCGAGCGTGACCTTCTCGACCGCGTTGGGACGGTCGGCCATGGCCGGTAGGGCCAGCGTCAGCCCTTCGATGGAGAGCGCGGGGGCGGTCGTTCGCGCCATCATTCCCGCCCCCTGGCCAGACGCGGATTCAGGGCGTCGTTCAGCCCCTCGCCGGCGAGGTTGAGCGCGAGCACCGTCAGGAAGATCGCGAAACCCGGGAAGAACGAGATCCACCAGGCATCGAGCAGGCGCGTGCGGCCGGCGCCGACCATATAGCCCCAGCTCATCAGGTTGGGGTCGCCCAGGCCGAGGAAGGAGAGCGAGGATTCCAGCAGGATCGCCGAGCCGATCATCAGCGAGCCCATGACGATGATCGGCGCGATGGTGTTGGGCAGGACCTGGCTGAAGATGATCCGCGGCGTCGACTGGCCGATGGTGACCGCCGCCTGGACATATTCGCGACTTCGCAATGAGAGCACCTCCCCTCGCACCAATCGCGCCACGGGTGGCCAGCTGACCACGCCGATCGCCAGCACGATCGAGCCCAATTGCGGCTGCAGGATCGCGACCAGCACGATCGCGAGCGCGAAGGAGGGAATGGTCTGGAAGAACTCGGTGAAGCGCATCAGCGCATCATCGACGAAGCCCCCGGCATAACCGGCGACGGCACCAAGCGGCACGCCGATCACCAGCGCGACCAAGGTCGAGACCACGCCGATCATCAGCGAGACGCGCGCGCCATGGACGAGGCCGGCGGCGAGGTTGCGGCCGAGCGTATCGGTGCCGAGCGGGAAGCGCTCGTTGACGAAGGGCGCGAGGAAGGGCCGCGCCACCGGGCGCCAGGGCGATTGCGGATAGAGCGTCGGCGCCAGGATCGCGAAAGCGACGACGGCGAGCAGAATGACGATGCCGATGACGGCGCCGCGATTGCGGATGAAGCGCTTGAGGAAATTCATGCGTGCGCCTCGATGCGCGGATCGACGATCCGGTAGACCAGATCGGTCGCGATGTTGAAGCAGACGACCATCGCCGAGGAGACGAAGAAGACGCCGAGCAGGACGGAATAGTCGCGCTGGACCAGCGCATCGAACATCAGGCGGCCGATGCCCGGCCACGCGAAGACGGTCTCGGTCAGCACCGCGCCGCCGACGAGCTGGCCGGCCTGGAGACCCGCCAGCGTCACCACCGGCAGGATGGCGTTGCGCGCGACATGCCGGCGCCAGACGCGGGGCTGCGACACGCCCTTGGCGCGCGCCGTCTTGACGAAATCGGCGCCAGCCACCTCCAGCATCGAGGCGCGCATCATCCGGGCATAGAGCGCCGTGAAGAACAGGCCGAGCGTCAGCGAGGGCAGGATGAGGTGCTGGCCGATATCGAGCGCGCGGGCGAGGCCGGTATAGTTCGCGCCGATGGTCTCGTAGCCGACATTGGGGACGAGCCCGAGCTTCAGCGCGAAGACGATCTGGCTCATCAGTGCGATCCAGAACAGCGGCGTCGCGTAGAAGATCAGGGCGAGCGTGGTGATCAGGCTGTCCGACCATTTGCCGGCCCGGCGGGCGGCGAGCGCGCCCATCGCCGTGCCGACGACGAGCGAGACGAGGAAGGCCGCGCCCGTCAGCAGCAGCGTCGCCGGCAGGCGCTCCATGATCAGGTTCAGCACCGGCTGCTGCTGGCGATAGCTGAAGCCGAGATCGAAGGTGAGATAACCCTTCAGATAGATCCAGAGCTGGGTCAGAAAGGGCTGATCGAGGCCGAAGCGGGCGCGAAGCTGCTCAAGGAGCTGCGCATCGGCGGCGCCCGCCTCGCCGGCGAGCACCTGAGCTGGATCGCCGGGCGCGGCCCGGATCAGCAGGAAATTCAAGATCGCGATCGCGAAGAGGACGATGACGCCCTTCACGAGCCGGCCGGCGAGGAATTGCGCGAGGTTCATTCAGGACTTTCGTGAAGCCTGTCATCCCGCGCGCGCCGCGGCACGAAGTGCCGCTGCGCAGACGCGGGACCGTCATCGGAACAGGGCGCCGCGGAGGCTGGCCCCGATGCGACCCCGGATCGCCGCTTCGCGGCGTCCGGGATGACGCGAGCGGTCACTCCTTCCAGGCGTCGCGGAAGCCGTCATTCACGCCGACGCCGGTGGTGACGAGGTTCTTGACGTTGCAGCGGTAGATGGTCGGGAAGTCCATCTCCAGCAGCCAGAGCACCGGCAGTTCGTCGGCGAGGATCTTCTGCACCTTGGTGTAGAGTTCCTGACGCTCCCTGTCGGTCGGCGCGATCGCGGCATCGGCGAAGAGCTTGTCGACTTCCGGATTGGAGTAGCCGCCGACATTGGCGAAGGGATTGCCCTTGGCGATGTTGGAGGAGATGTAGGAGCGCGCCACGCCCATGGCGGGGTCGCCAAGCTGGTAGAGGAAGTTGAAGTTCAGGTCGAAGTCCCAGTTCGACGCCCTCTGCGTCCAGCCGGGCACGTCGGTGTTCTCGATCTGCACCTTGACGCCGACATCCTCGAGATTCTGCTTGATCGCCTCGGACCAGCGGCTCCAGGTCTCGCCATAGGGCAGGTTCAGGAGCTTGATCGTCTCGCCCTTGTAGCCGGAGGCCTTGATCAGCTCTTTCGCCTTGGCGGGGTCGTAGGTGTATTTCGGCACGTCGCCCGAATAGAACTTGGTCTTGGACGAGATCGGCCCGGTCGGCAGCTTGCCGAGGCCGCCCCAGACCACGTCCTTCCCGAATTCGCGGTCGATCGCGTACATCAGGCCCTGGCGGAACTGCTTGTTGCCGAGGATGCCGTTGCGCACGTTGGGCGTGAGCCAGGCATGGGGGGCGAACATCTCCCAGCCCTTGGTCGTCATGCAGGTATTGGGCAGCTTGGCGAGGCGCGCCACGTCGTAGACATCGACCGAGCCGCCGGTCAGCACGTCGACCTTGCCCGTCTCATAGGCAACGGCGCGGGCAGCTGCATCGGGAATGATCTGCCAGTAGATCTCGTCGAGGTTCGGCTTGCCCTTCAGCCAGTAGTCCTCGTTCTTGACGAGGTGGATATAGGAGCCCTTCTTCCACTCCTTGAGCTTGAAGGGACCGGTGCCGATCGGTGTGTTGTTGGCGGGGTTCGCGCGATAATCCGTGCCGTCATAGATATGCTTCGGGATCATCGGCGCGGAGGCGACCTCCTGCGTCATGATCATCGGGCCGAAGGGCTGCTTCAGCGTGATCTTGACCGTGAGATCGTCGACCTTCTCGATCTTCTCGACCTGGGCGTTGACGATCGGGCGCCAGCGCGGATGGACGTCGCGCAGGAACTTGTCGAGGGTGAAGACGACGTCGTCGGCGGTGAACGGCTTGCCGTCATGCCATTTCACGCCTTCCTGCAGCTTGAAGGTGTAGGTCTTGGCGTCCGGCGAGATTTCCCAGCTCTTGGCGAGCGAGGGCTGCGGCTCGAGCTTCTCGTTATAGCGCAGCAGCGACTCGTAGATGTTGCCGGCGACCATGTTGGTCGGGCCGTTCTGGTTGAGGCCCTGCATCAGCATCGGCGGCTCGGGCTGGACCACGACATGGACCGTCCCGCCCTTCTTCGGCTCCTGCGCCTGCGCCACGCCCAGCGCCAGAACCGACGCCGCCAGCGCCAGACTCAACCGCAATCCCGTCATCCCACGCACCATCTGCTCGTTCCCCTGCCTCGTATCGAGATCATATCGTTTGAATCGGGCCTCATCGGACCGGACCGGGGCCATCGCACCCGATCCCGAGCCTCTTGGCAAGCGCCGCGCCAACCCGTCCCGCGCCTCAGCGGGCCATGCCCGTCAGCGCGTCGCGCATTGAGGTGCTGGAAATGCCGAACAGGCCGCCATAATGCGTCTCAAGATCGGTGATGACGAACATCACGGTCGAGATCGAGACAATGCCGATCGCGAGCACGATCGCGGCAAGGCGCCGGCGCGGGATCTGCAGGCCGAAGCTCAGGAAGACCAGCATCAGCCAGAAGGTCATGACGCTGGTGAACAGTGGCGAGATAGGGCCGTGCACATCCTCGATCACCGCCCAGCGCCGCTGCTGCACCCGCTGATAGGTCGCCCGGCACTCCGCCGCGACATTGGCGCGGAGCGTATCGGCCGGAGCGAGGCCATTGATCGCCCGGCCGATGCGCGCGATCACGGCGCCGAGCGAGGGGTCAAAGCCTTCGCGGGCCATGGCTGTCGTATCAGGGTACGACACGCCTTCCGGCTTCGGCTCCAGCGGCCAGGTGCTGGCGATGACGCCGGCCGTATAGCTGCGCAGGTCGAGCCGGATCGGATCGGCCTCGGCCCCGTAGCTGCGCAGGCATTCGTCGAGCTGCGCGAGCACGGCCGCATCGGCGTTGCGATCACGATAGGCCTGATCGAAGGTGCCCTTGACGCTGGAGAGCTGGAGGCTGAGCACCAGCGCCGCGAAGGTGACGAGCAGGCTCGTCACCAGCCGGATCGCTTCAAGCGTGCGCTCGGAGAGATGCTCCTCGGACAGCCAGCCCCGCAGCTTGACGCCGAAGATAGCGCTGCCGCTCAGCAAGGCGCAGAAGATGAAGGCTGCCAGCGTCTCGGCCATGGTCGCGATCGCTCCGGACGGGTGCGGTGCTTGCGCATGCCGGTCCAGATGGGCGTGCGATCGCAGGCCCTGTCAATATCTCCGGCGCCGATGCGCAGGCGCCGGGTTCCGGCCGTCAGCGGAGCTCCTCGACATAGGTCGCGACGAAGCGGACGAGCTCGCTCTGCCGGGCGGTGCCGGTCTTGGCGAAGAGACGCTGGAGATGGGTGCGGGCCGTGGTCGGCGCGATGCCCAGCCGCTTGGCGGCGATGATCGTGTCGAGCCCCTCGACCATCAGGGCGAGCATGCGCTCCTCGGTCGGCGTCAGGCCGCAAGCCTCGCTGACCCGGGCGACGTTGCGGTCGATCGCGCTCTCGGGGTCGTCCACCGTCAGGACGAACAATTCGATGCTGGCGAGATGGACGGCATCGACCGCGATCTGGCGGCCGTTGCGCAGCACCAGCGGCAGCCGTGTCTCGCCGGCCGCGCTGCCATTGCGGCAACGCTTCAGCCAGACCTGCAATCGCGCCATGAAATCCTTGTCGCTGGCGGTGAAGCGGTCGAGGCCGCCCAGCCCATCACGGGCAAGCGCCTCAGCGCCGCGATTGCCAAAGCGCTGGTTCAGCTCGGCATCGATGACGAAAACCGGCCTGGAAGCGCGCCCGAAGGCCTCAGGGGCCACATCATGGCGCGGAGGGAACGGGGTGTAGCTCGTCCTGCCGACAATCGAGACATGAAGCGACATCGCAATATCCATCCCTGCAATCGAAGGAGCGCCATGCCTGCCGCCCGGGACATCCCGGGCTTGCCGGATACGGCTTCCGTCTCTCTTGGTCGCGGCGGGAAGGAGGGAGGTTCAATGCCTTCGCTTTGGGCTGCTATTGGATATCCAAAGGGGAAATCCCATGCAGCTTCTGCCACCACAGGATGTCAGGCGGTCAGCGTCAGCTTGTAGGTATAGGTATCGCCCCGGAACAGGCCCTCGACATATTCGAGCATGTCGCCATCGGCGCCATAGCTGCGTCGCTTGATCAGCAGGCAGGGCGCGGGAGCGGTGAAGCCGAAGATCGCGCATTCCTCGACCGTCGGCGCCGCCGCCTCGATGGTCTGGTCGCAGCGGGTCAGCGGCAGGCCGAGCGCGGCAAGCCTAGCGTAGACGGAGCCGGAGAGATCGCTCTCGGCCAGATCAGGCGCGCGCTCAAGATTGTACCAGGCGACCTCGCGCGACATCGGGATGCCGTCGCCGGAGCGAATGCGGACCAGCTTGAGGAAGCGCGCATGCGAGGAGTGGCCGAAGATCGAGGCGATCGACCGGTCCTGCACCACCGACCGCTCGACGATCCGCGACGACGGCACCCGGCCGAGTTCCTTCATCTCCTCGGTGAAGCCCTTGAGACGGTCCATGCCGGAATGCAGGCGCGGTCCGGAGCCCTGGACGATCGAGCCCAGCCGGCCCTGCGCACTCAGCAATTTGCGCTCGCGCAAGGCGTTGTAGGAGCGCTGCACGGTGGCACGGCTGATACTCAGGCGCTCGGCAAGCTGGCGCTCGGCGGGCAGCGTCGTGCCCGGCGGCAGGGTGCCGTTGCCGATCAGATGGGACAGTTGATCCTCAAGCTGCTGATAGAGCGGCTTGGCGGTGTCGGTGCGCAGTTCCAGCAGGTCCTGGAAGGGCGGCTTTGGGAGAGTAGACTTAGGCACTGTCATCGTTGGCATGAGCGTGACACAACCCGCGTAGCAGTTCGAGAATGGGTAAGGCAAATCGCTGGAGACTGTCATGGCCGGCAAAGCGGTTTTCGTGCTCGGCAGCTTCGTCGTCGCGTGCTCGGCGAAGGTCGCCCGCTTTCCACGCCCGGGTGAATCGCTCGCGGCCGAAACCGTGACGATCGAGCCCGGTGGCAAGGGCCTGAACCAGGCGATCATGGCCCGGCGCCTCGGCGCCGAGGTGCAAGGCCTGCTCGCCGTGGGCGACGATCTTGCAGCCGCCTTCGCCCCGCCTGCTCTCGAACGCGCCGGCCTGCCGCCATCGATGCTGGTCCGGGTGGCGGGCAGCACCGGCAGCGGCATCGGCCTCACCGATGCCAGCGGCGAAACCTGCGTCGCCATTGCCTCTGGCGCCAATCTCGCCCTCTCGGCCGAGCATGTCCGGCAGCGGGCGCCGGCGATCACCGAGGCGGCGCTGGTGACGGGCCAGTTCGAAATCGGCAACGCGCCGATCGAGGCGGCTTTCGCCCTGGCCCGGCGAGCTGGCGTGCCGACCCTGCTCAACCCGTCGCCCTTCCGTGAGATCCCCGACGCGGTCCTGAAGCAAACCTCGATCCTGATCGTCAACGAAACCGAGGCCCGCAGCCTTTCGATCGCGCTGGGGCTGCAGCCCGGCGGAATGACCGGGCCTCAGCGTTTCGCGGCGAAGCTTGCACCCGCATTGCTGGAACAGGGGCCGGAGCTCGTCGTCCTGACGCGGGGGGCGGCCGGGGCCATCGCCGTCACGGCGGATGGCCAGGTCATCACGCAGAAGGGCTTTGCCGTCGAAACCGTCGATTCGCTCGGTGCCGGCGATGCCTTCGCCGCGACGCTCGGTGTCCGCCTGGCGACGGGGCATTCCTTGCCCCAGGCCCTGCGCAATGCCGCGATCGCCGGGGCCCTGACCACCACCCGAAACGGCGTCTTCGATGCGCTCCCGACCCTTGCCGCCATAGAGGCCATGGCTGGTGAATGAGGCCAGCCGGAATCGATAAAAAACTTTGGATTGTTTTTGGACTTTTCCAGAACAACCCATGCTGCTACCTTCGGCGTGGCGCATCTCGCATGCGCCTTCCGTGGCCAGCCGGGATTTCTCATGCCGCGCCTCGATGTCGATACCGTCATGTCCGCGATCGACCAGTTGCTGGCCGGCGCGATGAACGAAGAGCAGATGCAGGCCGCGGCCGAAGCGATGCGGCAATTGTTCAACGGCTCGAAAGCCTGCTTCGCCGGCTTCGGGCCGAGCCCGGAGGACTGGGCGTCCCATGCGACCAACCCCGACGCCGCGCTGCAGGAGCGCTGCTTCGGCGATCTCGCATCCGACTTCATCGAGATGGGCAGCGCGCTGCGCGACATCCCTCTCGGCGTGATCTACCGCGACAACGAGGTGTTCGGCGAGGATGCCCTGCGCAACACGCGCGTCTGGCAGGAATGGATGCGCCCGCAGGACATGTATGGCGGCATGGCCTGCCGCCTCGCCAAGAACGGGGAGGCCTTCTGGTTCTTCGACGTCCAGCGCGGCCGGCAGCAGGAGGCCTTCGACGCCGAGGAGGTCGCCCTGCTCGAAAAGCTCTATCCGGTGCTCAGGCGCGTCGTCGAACTGCGCCGCCATATCGGCCGGGTGACCATCCAGCGGGACGAGGCGCGCAGCGCGCTCGACCGCGTCGCCATGGGCATCGCGATCCTCGACCAGGATATGCGCATCGCCTACGCCAACGAGGGTGCGGACGAGATCCTGTCCGATCCCGACAGCGCGGTCGGCTTGCGGCAGGGGCGGCTCTTCGCACGCCAGCCGGCCGATCAGCGCCAGCTCAAGCTGCTGATCGAAGGCGCCCTGCGCAGCGCGCAGGATCCCCTCGCTCCCGCGCAGGCCAGCATGATCCTGCATGGCGAGGACGGCTCTCATTCGCTTTCCGCCTGCGCCATGCCGGCGCCCCCCTCCCCGCAGGCTCATGCGGCCGGCAAGGTGCTGATCGCGCTGCGGCGGCTGGAAACGGCGACCAATCTCGTGGCATGCGCGCGCCAGCTTTTCGATCTCACCGACGCGGAAGCGAAGTTCGCCTCCGCACTCGCAAGCGGATCATCCCTGACGGAAGCGGCCGAAGCCCAGGGCGTTCGGATCTCGACCGCACGCACGCATCTGGCGCGCATCTTCCAGAAGACGAACACACGCCAGCAAAGTCAGCTCGTTTCACTGCTGCGCAGCGCTGCGCTCCCCCTGCGCCCGCGCTGAGACATCGACATCGCGGCTGGGTCGGGACGCCTCCGCGAGCCTCGCCCCCGGCTCGCGCGCCCGATATCCCCTCCGTCAGGCTACGGAGGGGAGACTAAGGGAACCCGCACAGGCGTTTCGTCATCCAAATGACGGAGAAGGCAGCGTCCGGACAGGCCTATTCGCCCGGCTGCGGGCCGTCATAGCCGCCGATGATGACCAGATCGGACTGGCCGGCGGCGCTGAGATGCTTCACCGCCTCCTGATATTCCGGCGAGGCATAGCAGGCGCGGGCCGTCTCCTCGTCCTTGAACTCGATGACGACGTTGTGCTTGCGGCCCTCACCGCGGGCGAGCTTGTACTCGCCGCCGCGGACCAGGAACTTCGCACCGTATTTGGCGAAGGCGACCGCGTTGAGCGAACGGTACTTGGCATAAGCCTCGGCGTTCTCGACGTCGACGCGCGCGATCCAGTAGCCCTTGGCCACGGCTCAGGCCCCTTCGACGGCGACGAGATCGATCTCGCCGGCACCTTCGCGCAGCTTCCGCGCCTCGGCATATTCCGGCGAGAACAGATAGGCACGCGCCGATTCGAAATCCTTGAACTCGATCACGACGTTGCGGGCGCGGCCTTCGCCCTCGCCCACCGTCATCTGGCCGCCGCGCACGATCGGCGCGCCGCCATAGATCTTCATGACCTCGGAGGCCTTGGCGGCATAGCCCGCCCATTTGGTCGCGTCGGAGACCTTGGCGCGGCCGATGACATATCCCTTGGGCATGGTGCTATCCGTTGCTTGAATCGAGTCCGGGGCTATTCTTCTGTTCGGTCATCGGATTGATCCGAAAAGTGGAAGCCACTTTTCGGTCCGATGCCCCGGAGCTTACGAAGCCGCGACGATCTCGTCCATGACCGCGCCCGCCGCCGCGCGCGGGTCTGCCGCGCGGATGATGGGACGCCCGACGACGAGATGATCGGCGCCGATGCGGATCGCCTCGGCCGGGGTGAGCGTGCGCTTCTGGTCACCCGCAGCGCTCCCGGAGGGGCGGATGCCGGGCGTGACGATGGCCATATCCTTGCCGATGACCTCGCGCACGATTTCCGCCTCGGCGGCCGAGCAGACGATGCCGTCGATGCCGGCGGTTCGGGCCTGCTCGGCGCGCAGGCGCACGAGATCGCGCACAGCGAGCCCATAGCCGGCATCGCGCAGGTCGCCGTCGTCATAGGAGGTCAGCGCGGTGACCGCGAGCAGCTTGAGAGCAGCATCGCCGCGCCCCTCGACCGCGCCGCGCATGGTCTGCGGATAGGCATGGACCGTGAGGAAGGTGACGCCGAGCTTGGTCAGCGAGTCCACGCCCTCGGTGACGGTGTTGCCGATGTCGTGCAGCTTGAGATCGAGGAAGACCTTCTTGCCTTCGGCGACGAGTTGGCGCGCGAGATCGAGCCCGCCGGCAAAGGCGAGGCGATAGCCGATCTTGTAGAAGGTGACGCCGTCGCCCAGCGTCGAGACGAGGCGATAGGCATCCCACACGGTCGGCACGTCGAGGGCGACGATCAGGCGGTCGCGGACATCGTTGATCTTCTGGTTCATCAACCGGCTCCCTGAGTTTCGAGGGAAGGCGCACGATTCGAAGCGGGATGCAAGGGCGTGCGCGCGCCCGGCCCGTGACGAGGCCGGCGGCTGGAAGACCGGATCGTTCAGGCGGTCACTCGACCGGCGTGCACTCCATCCGCACGCGCCCGCCGGGCTGGCTGGCGGTCTGGCAGGCGACCTTGGCCGGCAGCAGTGGCGGCGATGCAGCATCGGCCGCCGGAGCGGGCGCGGCAACCGGAGTCACGGCAGCCGCGGGAACGGCGATCGGGGCAGCGATCGGAGGCACGGGCCGTGCCCGCGACGAGGCCAGCTGCGGCTCCGGGCGGGGCATGGGCCTGGCCTGCGGCTGCACAGCCGGCCGCTCCTTGACGGGTTCGGCCACCGGAGCCGGATCTTGTGCAGCGACCACCACCGGTCGAGGCTGATCGGGAGACGAGCGCCAGGGCGTCCATGAACCGAGCCGGGTGAAGGCTTCCATGGTCGGCCGCGTGATCGTCTCGGCGGTAGGCATCGACTGCATGCAGCCGGAAAGCGCAAAGCCGAAAAAGCATACGGCTGCGCGGTTCGGAATCGACAGCATCTTCGCCGCTCCTGCTGTGGATTGATCGCGAGCGGGTGGATCGTGCCCGCCCAGTCACCGCCAAGTCAACCTTCGGCCGTGTCCATAGCGGGCAGAACGACCACCGGCGTGGCCCATGGGCAACGGCAGCATGACGCCGCGATGACGATGCGGTCCGCCGGCCCTCGACGCGCATCGGCCTTGCCGGAAAATGAATTCCGGCCGGGGCGGCGATGCTCTAGGCCTCGCGCTCCGCTTCCTCGGAGACGCCATCGATGTCCCTGGCTGCCCTGATCGGGTTCCTGCTGCTGACCGGCATGGCGGCCTATGTCCAGACGCTGACCGGCTTCGCCTTCGGGCTGATCACCATGGGTGGCGTAGGGCTGACCGGGCTGCTGTCGCTGCCGGATGCGGCGATGCTCGTCAGCATCCTCACCCTGGTAAACGCGACGCAGATGCTGCTCAAGGGCTGGCGCGATGTCGACTGGCGCAAGTTCGGGCTGGTCCTGGTCGCAAGCTGGCCCTTCGTCTTCACCGGCTTCCACCTGCTGGAATGGCTCGCCGCGAGCCGGGCCGATCTGCTCAGGCTGGCGCTCGGCCTCGTGATCATCGTCTCCAGCCTGCAGCTGGCACGGAAACCCGATCCGCTGAAGCAGCCTTCAGGCGGGCCGAGCTACCTGTTCTTCGGCAGCATAGCCGGACTGATGGGCGGGATGTTCTCGACCGCCGGCCCGCCGCTCGTCTACCACTTCTACCGGCAGCCGATGCCGCTCGTCGTCATCCGGGAAACGCTGGTCACGATCTTCGCGCTGAACGCCCTGTTCCGCACAGGGCTGGTCATCGCCACCGACCAAATCCCCGCACCCGCGACACTCTCGGGGCTCTTCGCCATTCCGGCGGTGATGCTGGGCACGCATCTGGCGCGGCGCTATCCGCCGTCGCTGTCGCAGGCCGTCATGCGGCAGATCGTGTTCCTGCTGCTGTTCCTGTCAGGCGTCTCGCTCGGCGCGCCGGCCGTCGTTCATCTGCTCGGGCTCTGAGACCAGCCAATATCACGTGGAATCACGCGTTATTACATGCGCGTCAAAGCACCCAAGAAAACCATCTGAACGATAAAATCACGCGAGGCATTACAAATAAACACCTCGGACAATGCGCCTATATCTTACGTCGAAATATATAACGAATATTATTTATGACTATTATCTAATAGTATAAATATAAAAACCAAATACACTCTATGTTTTTATATCATAATTCAATTATCTTTAGTATTATCTTGTTTTTCTTTTATTTCAGACCGCTCTACATCAATAATATATCCAATAAAGCAACAAATAATCAAAGATGAAATTGCCGTATACATATTTACAAAATTAGTTAGCTCTAAAATTATGGCAATTATCAAAAGCAAAACACTCGATATTACCAATGATGGCCAAGTTAAAAATGAATTACAAACAGACACGATATACCTTACCATCGGATACCCCGTGAATTATTTTAGGACGACACGCGATAATCAATTGCGCTCGGCCTTAGAATATAAACTCAGAGGAATAATCGATTCTCTACCGAATCCGCCCTTGAATCACCTCACCATCTGGCATCCCGCAATGACAGTGTCAGAACTGCGGTTCCTGCGGGGCCCGCGCGGCGAAGACCTGCTGGAAGACCTGCGCCCAGACATCCGGCGGCTGCGCGCCTGAAACCGCGAGCTTGCTGTCGATGATGAAGAAGGGCACGCCGGTGACGCCGACCTTGCGGGCGTGATCCTCCAGCCCGATCACCGTCTCGCGCAATTCGTCATTGGCGAGCTCGTCGCGGGCAGCCTGCTCGTCGAAACCCTGCTCGACCGCAATCTGGACCAAAATCTCGATATCGCCGATGTCGCGCCCGTCCTGCCAATAGGCCTTGAACAGGGCGGCGGTCATGTCGCCGCCACGCTGGACGGTCGAGGCGGCCGCGACCAGCATGTGGGCCATGCGGGTGTTGACGCTGCGCGTCACCTTCGCCCAGTTGAAGGTGACGCCGCTCTCCAGCGCCGCTTCCGACAGGCGGATTTCGATCTCCTTGCGCTTGCCGGGGCCGAACTTGCTTTCGAGATATTCGTTGCGGTCCATGCCCTCGGCGGGCATTTCCGGGTTCAATTCATAAGGCAGCCAGGTGATGGCGAAGCGCTCTGTCAGGCCATAGCGCTCCAGCGCCGTCTCCAGCCGCGCGCGGCCGATGAAGCACCAGGGGCAGGCGATGTCGGAAACGATCGCGAGCGGCAGCTTGTCCTGCATGTCGGTATCCTCAGGTATCAGGCGGGCGGGTAGGCGTGCTGCCCGCCGTGACGGTCTTCGGCGACCGCCTCCACGCCCGGCGTCTCGCAGCCGGAGAGGAAGGCGGGGCCGACCGGAATCTTGCCGGCACCGCCGGGGATGTCGAGGATATAGGTCGGCTGGCACAGCCCGGAAAGGTTGCCGCGCAGGCTTTTGACCAGTGCCTGCCCCTCTTCCAGCGTCAGGCGGAAATGCGAGGTGCCGGGCGCGAGATCGGGATGGTGCAGGTAATAGGGCTTGATGCGGTTCTCGACGAAGGCGCGCATCAGGGCGCCCAGCGTCTCGACATCGGCATTGACGCCCTTGAGCAGCACGGACTGGCTGAGCAGGACATGGCCGGCATCGGCGAGCGTCGCGATCGCCGTGCGGGCATCTTCGGTGAACTCGCGCGGATGATTGGCGTGGATGGCGATATAGCTCGCCTTGCCGGGGATGCGCAGAGCCCTCGCATAATCCGGCGTGATCCGGCCGGGATCGACGACGGGTACCCGCGTATGCCAGCGCGCGACCTTGATATGCGGGATCGCCGCGAGTCGCTTCGCTACCTCGCGAACGCGCCGCGCGGAGAGAATGAAGGGATCACCGCCCGTCATGATCACCTCCCAGATCTCCGGCCGGGAGGCGAGATAGGCGAGCGCGGCGTCGAGCTTCTGGCCCGTCAGCGCGTCGCCGCCGGGGCCGACCATCTCGCGCCGGAAGCAGAAGCGGCAATAGACCGGACAGGCATGGACGAGCTTGAGCAGGGCGCGGTCGGGATAGCGATGCACTACGCCCTCGACCGGGGAATGGGCATCGTCGCCGATCGGGTCGGCCAGTTCCTGCGGCAGCGTCGTGAGCTCGGCCGCATCGGGGATGAACTGGCGCGCGATCGGATCGGCCGCGTCACTCGGATCGATCAAGCCCGCGACGGCAGGCGTGACCGAGACGGCATAGCGTTCCGCCACCTTCTGCAGCGCCTCGCGGCGCGCGGGCGCGGCCAAGCCGGCTTCGACGAGCGCGTCGATGCTGCGCAGCGGCTGGCCACCGGGGGGCTGGTGAACGGTCATGCCCTTCCCCTGCCCGGTTCCGCGACCGGCGTCCAGAGCACATCCTCGATCCGGCGTGCGCCCACGCAGAGCATGACGAGCCGGTCGAAGCCGAGCGCGATGCCGGAAGCAGCCGGCATCAGCGCCAACGCCGCCAGGAAATCCTCGTCGACAGGATAGCGCTCGCCATAGATGCGCGCCTTCTCGTCCATATCCGCCTCGAAACGGCGGCGCTGCTCGGCCGGATCGGTGAGCTCGCCGAAGGCATTGGCGAGTTCGACGCCGCAGGCATAGAGCTCGAAGCGCTCGGCCACGCGCGGATCACCGGGCTTTGGCCGGGCGAGCGCGGCCTCGCTAATCGGGTATTCGCAGAGGATCGTGGCACGGCCGCGGCCGAGATGCGGTTCGATGCGCTCGGAGAGGATGCGGCTGAAGATGTCCGACCAGCTGTCGTCATCGACGACACGGATTCCGGCCTCGCTCGCGTCGGCAGCCAGTCCGCCGCGATCGAGTTCCCGGTCGGCGGTCACCGTGCGCAGCAGGTCGATCCCGGCATGGCGCCTGAAGGCTTCCTGCAAGGTCAGCCGTTCGGGCTCGGCGAAGGGATCGGCCTCGATGCCGCGCCAGCGCAGCGTCGTAGCGCCTGCTGCGCGCGTGGCTTCGGCCAGCAGCACCGCACAATCCTGCATCAGGGCCTCGTAACCCTCGCCGGCACGGTACCATTCCAGCATCGTGAATTCGGGATGGTGCAGGGCCGTGCGCTCGCGATTGCGGAAGACGCGGGCGAAATCGAAGATGCGGGCCTCGCCGGCAGCGAGCAGCTTCTTGGCCGCGAATTCCGGCGAGGTGTGCAGATAATAGGGATGGCTTTCGGCCGCGTTGTCGATCAGCGTCGTGCCGAAGCCGTGCAGATGCGTCTCGTTGCCGGGCGAGAGCTGGAGGATCGCCGCCTCCACCTCGGTAAAGTCGCGGGCCTCGAACCAGCGCCGCAGCGCCGTCTTGATCCGCCCGCGCGCCAGCAGGGCCGGGCGGCGGTCGGCATGGACATCGGGCCGCCAGAACGGCGTCGGGGACGAACTCATCGAATCTCGCGTCGAATGCGTCGGAAAGCTTTCGTTTCGCGCGCGAATGCGGTAGTTGCGCGGCGACAGAATTCGCATAGAGCATCGCGCGAAAAAGTGGGAACCGGTTTTTCGCGAAAGTGATGCTCTGAGTTTTAAGTTTGGCGCGGGGACGGCCCGCGCACCAGAAGGACATTCACGTGGTCAAGGTCATCGCCTCTTCCGTCCGCAAGGGCAACGTCCTCGAGCTCGACGGACATCTCTGCACCGTCATCTCGGCCGAGAGCTTCTTTCCGGGCAAGGGCACCCCGACGACGCAGATCGACATGCGCCGCATCTCCGACGGCACGAAGATGACGCAGCGCTACAAGACGACCGAGCAGGTCGAGCGCGCCTATGTCGAGGACCGCGACTTCACCTATCTCTATCAGGACGGCGAGCAGTACGTCTTCATGAACCCGGAGACCTACGACCAGATCCCGGTCGACAAGGACGTGATCGGCGATGCCGCTCCCTATCTCCAGGAGAACATGAAGGTCTCGCTCTCGGTGTTCGAGGACAAGGCCGTCGCGATCGAGCTGCCGCAGCGCGTCACGCTCGAGGTCGTCGAGACCGAGCCGGTGACCAAGGGCCAGACGGCCTCCTCCTCCTACAAGCCGGCGATCCTCTCGAACGGCGTGCGCAGCGCCGTGCCGCCGCATGTCGGCGTCGGCACCCGCGTCGTCGTGATGACCGCCGACGGCTCCTATGTCGAGCGCGCGAAGGATTGATCTGCTGGCGCAGAGCGCCGCGAAAAATTCTCCTCTATAGCTTTACGCAGCGGGCCCTTTCCGGGCCCGTTGTCGTTTCCGAGGACATTCATGACGCTCTCAGTCAAGGCCGCCGCCCTTTCCGGCTTCGTGCAGACGCTCAAGGCGCTCGACGCCATTCTCGACAAGGCCGTGGACCAGGCCGAGACTCGCAAGATTCAGCCGGAAGTCCTGCTCTCCGCCCGGCTCGCGCCGGACATGCTGGCCTTCACCCGCCAGATCCAGCTCTGCTGCGACTTTGCCAAGAATGCGGTTGCGCGCCTCTCCGGCGGCGAGAATCCGCGCTTCCCCGACGAAGAGAAGAGCTTCCCGGAACTGAAGGAGCGCATCGCCAGGACGCTCGCCTTCATCGCCGCCGCCGACGGCGCCGCGCTCGATGCCGGGCTTGCTCGCGAGGTCACCTTCCCGCGCGGCCCCTCTGCGACCGTGACGATGACAGGCGAGGCCTATCTCACCCGCTTCGCCATCCCGAACTTCTATTTCCACGCCACGACGGCCTACGACATCCTGCGCCAGAACGGCTTCCAGATCGGCAAGCAGGACTTCCTGCTCGGCGTCTTCGACGCCTGAGGCCAGCCTTCGGGCATGAGCGCGGCGCCAGCCATCACGATCGAACGCGCCTCTCCCCGGGATGCCGGGGAGATCGCGACGCTCTATCTGGCATCGCGCGCGGAGGCCCTGCCCTATCTGCGCCGGGTCCATAGCGACGATGAGGTGCGGGGCTGGATCACGCATGTCAGGCTCGTCAGCGGCGAGACCTGGGTTGCGCGGGAGGCCGGGCGCATCCTCGGCTTCCTCTGCCTCGACGGCGAGGACCTCGACCAGCTCTATCTGATGCCCGGACAGTTCAGGCGCGGCATCGGCTCATTGCTGCTGGCCAAGGCGAAAGAGCGCAGCCCGGAGCGGCTCCACCTGTTCACCTTCCAGCGGAATGCCGCTGCGCGGGCCTTCTACGAGCGCCACCGCTTTCGCCTCGTCGATCTCAACGACGGCGAGCGCAACGAGGAGGGCGAGCCGGACGCGCTCTACGAGTGGCGCCGATCTTTTTCAGGCGAGCCCTTGTAATCGGGAAGCACCGCTCCCATCTCAGGATCACGGCGATGTCGAGAGCGTTCCACAGCTCTCCGTTGCCGCTGAAGACGGCCATGAGCCGAACGAGTGACGCCGGATGTACGCGCACCGTTCCGCTGCATGGCCGTTGGCATTTCTGGGGATCACCAGCAAACGGGCTCTTGAGCGAGAGCCTCGTATCCAAAATAGCGGATATATAGTCCCTTGCCGTCGATCACAGTCACGACGGAGTAGACATCGTCACTGTTCAATCTCTCGGCAATCTCAGCTGGGACCAAGTCCCGAAGCCGAGCCCTGGCGCCGACATCCTGCTGGCCAACGCTGGAGAGTTTGTAGTGTTGCGGCGCGAAACAATGCAGCCTGCCGCTTCCCCGGCTTTCGAACGCGACAACACTCAGAGGCTTGAGGCCGCTGCCGCTTCCTCTCCACAGTATTAGAAGTGCGCTCGCGAGAACGCCCAGGAGCAGGACGGCTAGGAACCAAGCCCCCCTCATCGCAAGCCTTACCCCTGCAGGAACGGATTATTCTGCCGCTCCTCGCCCAGCGTGCTCGCAGGGCCGTGGCCGGGCAGGAACTGGACGTCGTCGCCCAGCGGCAGGAGCTTGGTCTTGATCCCCGAGATCAGCGCCTCATGGTCGCCATAGGGGAAATCGGTGCGGCCGATCGAGCCGGCGAAGACGGTGTCGCCTGCCAGCAGGAAGCGCAGGTCCTTCTGGAAGAAGGTGACATGGCCCGGCGAATGGCCGGGTACATGCGCGACCGCGAAGGTCAGGTCCCCGAGCGAGACCGTATCGCCCTCGTTGAGCCAGCGCGTCGGCACGACAGCCTTCATGCCGGGAATATCGAAGCGCAATCCCTGCTCCGGCAAGGCATCGAGCAAGGGCTTGTCGCCCTCATGCGGCCCGATGATCGGGATTGAGAGCGCCTGCGCCAGTTCGGTCGCGCCGCCGGCATGGTCGAGATGGCCATGGGTCAGCCAGATCGCGACCGGCGTGACGCCAAGCTCCTTGATGGCGGCCTGCAGGCGGGGCACGTCGCCGCCGGGATCGACGATCGCGGCTTCGTTCGACTTCGGCTCCCAGACGATGGAGCAGTTCTGCTGGAACGGCGTCACCGGCACGACGGCGATCTGGAGCGGCGGCTGCTGGTCGGTCATGCGATGCCTTTCGACTTATCTGGGAAGGCTCTTACCGCCCGCCGCAGCGATTGGCGATCAGCGCGCGATAGTTCACCAGCTCCGAATCCATCTCCGCGACATTGCGCGCGCGCTCCGCGCCGTCCTGACAGGTCGCGAAGACCGAGCGGGATTTCTGGAGATAGGCGACATGCTCGCGATAGGTCCGGCATTGCGTCGCCTGGTCGGCACTCGCGACCGAGGCAAGCCGCGTCTGCTGCAGGCGGAAGCCGGCCTCGTTCTGGAAGAGGTCGCGCGAGCAGGTCGCCGGACGCTGCTGCTGGGCCAGCACGGGAGCGGCCAGCAGAAGCGCGGTCAAGGTCAGCGCGAGCCTCATCCGAGGTTCAGCTCCTTGAAGAAGTCGTTGCCCTTGTCGTCGATGACGATGAAGGCGGGGAAATCCTCGACCTCGATCTTCCAGACCGCTTCCATGCCGAGCTCGGGATATTCGAGCACCTCGACCTTGCGGATGCAGTCCTGCGCCAGCCGCGCGGCCGGGCCGCCGATCGAGCCGAGATAGAAGCCGCCATGGGCCTTGCAGGCCTCGCGCACCGCCGCCGAGCGATTGCCCTTGGCCAGCATCACCATCGAGCCGCCGAAGGACTGGAACTGATCGACGAAGGAATCCATGCGGCCGGCCGTGGTCGGACCGAAGGAGCCGGAGGCGAAGCCCTCGGGCGTCTTGGCCGGGCCGGCGTAATAGACCGGATGGTTCTTGAAATAGTCGGGCATGCCCTCGCCGCGCTCCAGCCGCTCGCGGATCTTGGCATGGGCGAGGTCGCGGGCGACGACGATCGTGCCGGTCAGCGACAGGCGGGTCTTGACCGGGTGCTTCGACAGCGTGGCGAGGATTTCGCTCATCGGCCGGTTGAGATCGATCCTAACGACCTCGCCGCCGAGCTTCGCTTCGTCGACATCCGGCAGGTACCTGGACGGATCGGTCTCCAGCGCCTCCAGGAAGATGCCATCCCGGGTGATCTTGCCCTTGGCCTGGCGGTCGGCCGAGCAGGAGACGCCGAGGCCGATCGGCAGCGAGGCACCATGGCGCGGCAGGCGGATGACGCGGACATCGTGGCAGAAATACTTGCCGCCGAACTGCGCACCGACGCCGAGCGCCTGCGTCATCTTGTGGACCTCCTCCTCCATCTCGATATCGCGGAAGGCATGGCCGGAGGGCGAACCCTTGGTCGGCAGTGCATCGAGATATTTGGTCGAGGCGAGCTTGACCGTCTTCAGGTTCTGCTCGGCCGAGGTGCCGCCGATGACGATGGCGAGGTGATAGGGCGGGCAGGCTGCGGTGCCCAGCGTCAGGATCTTCTCCTTCAGGAACGCCATCATGCGGTCCTTGGTCAGGAGCGAGGGCGTCGCCTGATAGAGGAAGGTCTTGTTGGCCGAGCCGCCGCCCTTGCAGACGAAGAGGAATTTATAGGCGTCCTCGCCCTCGGCATAGATGTCGATCTGGGCCGGCAGGTTGGTCGCGGTGTTCTTCTCCTCGAACATCGAGAGCGGCGCGAGCTGCGAATAGCGCAGGTTGCGCTTGAAATAAGCGTCCGCCACGCCCTCGCCGAGCGCCGCCTCATCCTCGCCATCGGTCCAGACCTTGCGGCCCTTCTTGCCCATGATGATCGCCGTGCCGGTATCCTGGCACATCGGCAGCACGCCGCCGGCGGCGATATTGGCGTTCTTCAGGAGGTCGTAGGCGACGAACTTGTCGTTCGAGGTCGCCTCGGGATCGTCCAGGATCTTGCCGAGCTGGGCGAGATGGCCGGGGCGCAGCAAGTGGTTGATGTCGATGAAGGCCTGTTCGGACAACTGGCGGATCGCCTCGCGCGAAACGTTCAGGACCTCGCGGTCGCCGATCTTCTCGACGCTGACGCCTTCGCTGCCGAGCTTGCGATAGGGCGTCGTGTCCTCGCCGAGCGGGAAGAGATCGACATGCGTATAGGCCATGACCAGCGGCTCCGAAACAGGGCGCGCCGCGATCAGGACATGGAAGACGCGACGCCGATCCAGTCGGGGTCATAGCCCGTCGGCCGGGATCGTCCAAGCAGTCTTTAGTGCTTTTAAGTCTAGGCCGCCTGCGCGGCCGATTCGGCGAGGATCGCGTAGATCGCCGAGGGATCGCGGACCTTGCGGACCTGTTCCAGAACCGACTGGTTACGAAGCACGCGGGCGACGCGGGCAAGCGCCTTGAGATGGTCGGCGCCGGCGCCTTCAGGGGCGATCAGCACGAAGATGATATCGACCGGCTGGCCGTCGAGCGCGTCGAAATCGATCGGCTTCTCGGTGCGGGCGAAGAGCCCGACGAGGCGATCGATGCCGGGCATGCGGCCGTGCGGGATCGCGATGCCCTCGCCGATTCCGGTAGAGCCGAGGCGCTCGCGCTGGAGCAGCGCTTCGAACAGCTCGCGATCGGGCAAGCCCGTCAGCGTGGCGGCATGCTGGGCAAGCTCCTGCAGAGCCTGCTTCTTGCCGTTGGCCCGCAGCGGCGAAATCACCGCGGCGGGGCTCAGAAGATCGGTCAGCGTCATTCGCCCGTCCATGCATGTCCCGTGCCGGCCGAAAAACCGTCGGCACGGGTCAGGTTCGACGGCCGGAGCGGATCGCCCGCCGGCCTCAGGACAGCGATGCCGGCGGGTCGATCCAGCCGATATTACCGTCGCCGCGGCGATATACGATGTTCATGCGGCCATTGCCAGCGTGCCGGAAGACGACGACCGGCGCGCCGGTCAGGTCCAGCTCGGCAACCGCGTCGCTAACCGTCCTCACATGCAGGGATTTGGTCGATTCCGCGACGATCACCGGGTTGTCGCCGGCCGAAGCGCCGTCGAAATCCTCGACATCGTCATCCGGGGCCGCGATCACATAGCTGGGGATTTCGATCCCGGCATCGCGGCCATTGGCGCTGGAACGGTCCTTCAGCCGGCGCTTGTAGCGTCGCAGCCGCTTCTCGATGCGCTCAGCCATCTTGTCGAGACTGGCATAGGGATCGTGGGCGGTGGCGGAGGCTTCCAGCGTGATCCCGGAGGAGAGGTGCAGGACACCGTCGGTCCGGAAGGCGGAGCCATCCTTGTCGACCGTGACATGGCCCTGATAGCCGCCCTCGTAATATTTGCTGACCGCCGCAGCGACCCGCTCCTCGGCCTGGCCGCGCAGGGCCTCGCCGACGTCGAGATTCTTGCCGGAGATTCGCAAGCTCATGGACTGCTTCCCCTTGGTTTAGCCATGGCCCTGTTCGGCCATCTCTAGGAGCTAAGAACCGGGAGTCGGGGTTGTCAATGAGCCGGCGCAGTCATGGCGCGCATGCACGGCGCCTTTGGAACAAATTCGCTTAACGTTCTGCCGCGGCCATCGCGACCTTCTCGCGCCGCCTCTCCATCGAAGACGGGATTCTCAGGGATTCGCGGTATTTCGCCACAGTGCGCCGGGCGATATCGATGCCGCCGTCCTTCAAACGGGTCACAATCGCATCATCCGAGAGAACCGCCGAAGGGCTCTCGTCGTCGATCATCTGCTTGATCCGGAAGCGGACGGCCTCGGCAGAATGCGCCTCGCCATAGCCGGTGGCGGCAATCGCGGCCGAAAAGAAATATTTCATTTCGAAGACCCCGCGCGAGCAGGTCAGGTATTTGTTCGAGGTCACGCGCGAGACGGTCGATTCGTGCATGCCGATGGCGTCGGCCACGGTCTTCAGGTTGAGCGGCCGCAGATGCTCGACGCCATGGGCGAAGAAGCCGTCCTGCTGGCGCACGATCTCGCTGGCGACCTTCAGGATCGTCCGGGCGCGCTGCTCCAGCGAGCGGGTCAGCCAGTTCGCCGTCTGCAGGCATTCGGCGATGAAGGCCTTGTCCGCATCGTTGCGGGCCGCCCTGGAAACGCGCGCGTGATAGGTCTGGTTGACGAGCAGGCGCGGCAAGGTGTCGGGGTTGAGGTCGATCAGCCAGGAGCCGTCCGGCGCGGCGCGGATGAAGACGTCCGGCACCACGGTCTCGGCGGCCGAGCCACCGAAGGCGCGGCCGGGCTTGGGGTCGAGACGACGGATTTCCCCAACCATGTCGGCGATATCCTCGTCATCGACGCCGCAGAGGCGCTTCAAAGCAGCGAAATCGCGCTTGGCGACGAGGTGCAGGTTCGCCACCAGCGCCTGCATCGCCGGATCGAAGCGGTTGCGGTCGCGCAGCTGGATGGCGAGGCACTCGGCGACGTCGCGGGCCGCGACACCGGAGGGATCGAAGCTCTGGATGACGCGCAGGACCGTCTCGACCCTGTCCGTGGCGACCCCGAGGCGCTCGGCGATCTCCGCGAGGGGCTCGCCGAGATAGCCGCTGTCATCGACGGCATCGATGATGTGGCGGCCGATGATGCGCTCGGCCGGCGTCACGACGGCCAGGTCGAGCTGCGCGACGAGATGATCGTGCAGCGAGGCGTCCGCCGTCAGGCTGCTCTCGAAGCCCTCGGGATCGCCGTCGAAGGAGCCGCCTGTCGCGCCATAGGCCCCGCCGACGATCGGCAGGCTGTCGGCACCGCTCGCCTCGCTGCGGGCGGCTGTCGGCTGCTCGTTCTGGAAGACATTGTCGAGGCCGGTGCCGAGCCTGCCCTCCATGCCCTCCTGCGTGTGCAGGCTCTCGGCCCTGGCGAAGCTCTCGGCATCGGCGGCGTGCGGACTGTCGGCGTCGTCGGCGCGCGCCGGCTGCTCCGGCCCCTCGTCGCGCTCCAGCAGCGGGTTTCGCTCCAGCTCGCCCTCGACGAAATTCTGGAGTTCGAGATGCGAGAGCTGCAGGAGCTTGATCGCCTGCAGCAGCTGCGGCGTCATCACCAGGGACTGTCCCTGGCGCAGCTCCATGCGCGGCATCATCGCCATACGCGAAAGGCCCTTCCCGCTCGCGCGCCATCGGCACGCTTCTTGCTTGCGGAAGGGACACTAGCGCCGGCTCACCGCCGCGTCAAAGGCTCAGCCATGGCTGCGGCCGGAAAATTGATGCACCGCAACAAAACCGCCACGACAACAGAGCGACAGCGCCTCAGAGGCGGAAATCCTCGCCGAGATAGACGCGCCGGACATCCGGATTGGCGATGATCTCGGCCGGAGAGCCTTCGGTCAGCACACGCCCGGAATGGATGATATAGGCGCGATCGACGAGGCCGAGCGTCTCGCGGACATTGTGGTCGGTGATCAGCACGCCGATGCCACGATCGGTGAGCTGCCGCACCAGCGCCTGGATGTCACCGACCGCGATCGGGTCGATGCCGGCGAAGGGCTCGTCGAGCAGGATGAAGGAGGGCTTGCCGGCAAGCGCACGCGCGATCTCGCAGCGGCGGCGCTCGCCGCCCGAGAGCGCGATCGAGGGCGACTTGCGCAGGCGGGCGATGGTGAACTCTTCGAGCAGCTGGTCGAGCTGGCGCTCGCGCGCCTTCCGGTCGGGCTCGACCACTTCCAGCACCGAACGGATATTGTCCTCGACCGAGAGGCCGCGGAAGATCGAGGCCTCCTGCGGGAGATAGCCGATGCCGAGGCGGGCGCGCTGATACATCGGCAGCGCGGTGATGTCGTTGCCTTCGAGCGAGATGACGCCGGCATCGGCCGCGACGAGGCCGGTGATCATGTAGAAGATCGTGGTCTTGCCGGCGCCGTTGGGCCCGAGCAGGCCGACAGCCTCGCCCTGGCGCAGGTGAAGGCTGGCATCCGAGACGACCGCGCGGCCGCCATAGCTCTTGCGCAGGCCCGAAACGGCAAGGACCCCTGCCCCGCCGATGGCAGTGACGCCGGCAGGCGCCGGCCTGGCGCCGGCCTGATCGCTTTTGCCGAACAACCCGCGCAGGCGGCCGAAGGCGCCGGGCGATTGCGGGCGTGGAGCCTGCCGCGCCGGCGCGGCCGAGGGACGAGGCGCTTCGGAAACGGTCACTGCAGCACGATCAGTTGGTGGGCTTCGGGGCCGGCTTGGCACCGGGCTTGTTGGCGTCAGCCTTGTTGGCATCGGCCGCATTCGGCACGAACAGCCCCTGCACGCGCCCGCCCTCGACATTGGCGACGCCGGTCACGGTGTCATAGGTCAGCTTCTGGCCACGGGTGACGTTGGGGCCGTCGTTCAGCGCGACGTTGCCGGTCATGATGACGAGATTTCGGGCCCGGTCGAACTCGGCATTGTCCGAGGTCGCGGCCTGCGTCTTGGAGACGACGGTCACCGGCCCCTTGCACAGGATGCGCTTGATCGAGCTGTCATTGTTCTGCCCGCCAGCGGCCGGCGTCGCGGAAGCCGGGGCGGGCGTCGCGGGTGCCGCGGCCGGCGTCGCCGGACGGCCGGCGGTTCCGCCCGGGCCGCCGCGGCCTTCGTAAAGCACGGTCATCACCGTGCAGCGAACCGTCGTCTCGCCCTGAACGGCGACGACATTGCCCGAGAAGACCGCCTTGTTCTCCTTGTCGACCACGTCGAGCTTGTCGGCATCGATCTTGATCGGCTCCTTGCTGTCGCCGCCGAGCCCGCCCAGCGCCGACGATCCGCCGCGCGCCTTGGCCGGCGCGGCCTGCGCGAAAGCCTCCTGCGGCGCGCCGATGAGCGCGAAGCCCGCCGCAAGCAGCAGCGCGGCGTCACGGGCATGCGCGAAACGGAGCATCTGGCCAACCTTGGTCATGTCACTGTCTCTTCCCATTCCCGGCGTCGCCTGCCGGCACCCCATCTGCGGGGGGAACCCGATTCGCGTTCAGCAGTTCCGGCATCGGCGTGCTGCCCTCGCGTTCGGGGCCGGCGAGCGTACCTGCTGGCGCGTTCCGGATGAAGACCCGCACCCGCCCCTCGAAAGCGATCAACTCGCCATTGTTCTTCACGTCAAGTGTGTCGGCATCGACGGTGGTCTCGCCGAGGCTGACCTTGACCGGGTCCTTCGAGACCACGGTGCCGGATTTGAAGTCGACATCGGCGGTCTTCATCTGCATGTCGTGGCCGCTTTCGGTGCGGATCTTGACGTTGTCGACGAGGCGCAGCTTTTCCTTCTGCGTGTCGAACAGGCCCGTCTTCGCGTTCACCGTCACCCAGCCCTCGCGCTCCATCTGGATGCGCGCCGTCAGGGCCTGCAGCTCGACCTGAGTCGGGTTCCTGATTTCCTGGAAGGCGTTCTCGGCCGTGACCTGATACGGGCGATTGTCCTTGCGATAGCCGGAGAGCTTCGGCGTCTCCATCTTGACCTTGCCGCCGGTGATGCCGACGGAGCTGACCGAGACATTGGCCAGCTTGCCGCCGAGCGGCGAGAGGAACGGCACCACGACCAGCGCCAGGACCAGCACCACGGCGGCGACGGGAATCGTGCGGCGCAGCAGATGGACCACCCGCGTATGGCGTCGCGCAGCAGCAAACGCCGCGCGTCGGCGCAGCGCCTGCGCGGACAGCCCCGCCGCCGGGTCGTTGAAGGTCATTGCCAAAGTCATGCCCCGCGCAATGGCAGCCGCTCACGGCATTTTCGTGTCACAGGGCAAACCACATCGCGCCCCCGCGCAGCCCGCCCATGCGGGGTCGAGCGCATCGCCGCGCGCTCCACCCGCGGGCAGACTGACGCAAGAAGCCTTAGAAATTGTCAAGTGTGGGCGAAGATATCGGTCTCGTCCCAGCCAGCGAGATCGAGCTCCGCGCGATAGGGCAGGAACTGGAAACAAGCCTGGGCGAGATGCCGGCGGCCTTCGCGCGCGAGCATCGTCTCCAGCTTCTCGTGCAGTGCATGCAGATGCAGCACGTCGGAGGCGGCATAGGCGAGCTGGGCCTCGCTCAGCGTGTCCGCGCCCCAGTCGGAGGATTGCTGCTGCTTCGAGAGCTCGACGCCGAGCAATTCGCGCACGAGATCCTTGAGCCCGTGCCGGTCGGTATAGGTGCGGGTGAGCTTCGAGGCGATCTTGGTGCAGTAGACCGGCGCGGTGACCACGCCGAAGGCATGCTTGAGCACGGCGACGTCGAAACGGGCGAAGTGGAAGAGCTTCAGCACCGCCGGGTCCTCGAGCAGGCGGATCAGGTTCTTCGGCCGCTCGCCGCCCTTCGGGATCTGCACGACATCGGCGGTGCCGTCGCCGCGCGACAGCTGGACGACGCAGAGACGGTCGCGATGCGGATTGAGGCCGAGCGTCTCGGTGTCGATCGCGACGCTCGATCCGGCGTCGTAGCCGTCCGGCAGGTCGCCGCGATGGAAGCGGATGGTCATGCTCGAAACCTCACTGGGGCCGCGCGAACGCGCCCTTCAACTGCACTTCACGAGAGGGGAAAGACAGGCCGCGCGCCCAGGAACGGCGCGCTTCCCGCAGCTAACGGCCAGCCCCGCCCCATTCAAGCCCTTTCTGGGCCGCAGTAAACTCTTATGCGCCCCGTTAACCTTTTATTGACCATACGGTTCTCCTGGGGGACGGTCCGTGCGACAACGGGGCATCGGAGTTCCTGATGTCCCTGATCCGCCTTTTCAGCGATTTCGACGGCCGCATCGGGCTGCGGACGTTCTGGCTCGGCAGCATCGCCCTCGCGCTGACCGTGCTCGCGATCCAGCGCGTCGCGCCGCTGCTGGCCGAGCGCCAGAACGCTCTCGTGATCATCGCCTTCGCCAATGCCTTCGCTCTGTTTCCCTGGGCGGCGCTGGCCGCCAAGCGCGCAAACGACCGCGGCAGCACGCCGCTTTTCGGCATTCTGCTGATCTGCGCCATCGTGCTGCCGGAGCAGCTCCGGCCTTTCCTGTCGATCGGCTGGCGCCCGTCGCTGGAGGCGATCTCGACCATGGCCTGGATCGTCGCCATCATCGATCTCGGACTGCTGCCGGCCGCGGCCGAGCAGGATGGGGTTGCGGCGCAGCCGGTGGGTGCTAAAGCGGCGGAATGAGCGCCGCACCGACCTCCTCCTCCGCCCCCGCCCTCTCCTTCGATCCGACAGATCCGGTCGCCCTGACGCAGGCTCTGGTCCGCTGCCCCTCGGTGACGCCCGAGGAAGGCGGAGCACTGGTCCTGCTCGATGCCGTGCTGTCGGCCGAAGGCTATGACGTGCACCGCCCCGTCTTCAGCGAACCGGGCACGCCGGATGTCGAGAACCTCTATGCCCGGATCGGCAGCACAGCTCCCGTCTTCGTGATCGCCGGCCATACCGATGTCGTGCCCGTCGGCGATGCCGCCGCCTGGACGCGCGAGCCCTTTGGCGGAACGATCGAGAACGGCACGCTTTACGGCCGCGGCGCCTGCGACATGAAAGGCGGGCTCGCCGCCATGGTCTCGGCTGCGATCCGCTACCGGCGCGACAATCCCGATGCGCCAGGCTCGATCGCCTTCCTGGTCACCGGCGACGAGGAAGGTCCCTCGGTCAACGGCACGGTCAAGCTGCTAGCCTGGGCCCATGAGCGTGGCGAGCGTTTCGACCATTGCATCCTCGGCGAGCCGACCAATCCCGCCGCGATGAGCGACATGATCAAGATCGGCCGACGGGGCTCGCTGACCGGCAAGCTCATCGTGCAGGGCACGCAGGGCCATGTCGGCTATCCCCACCTCGCCGACAATCCGATCCGCGGGATGGTGCGCCTGCTTGCCGCCCTCGACGCGGCGCCGCTCGACGGCGGGACCCAGCATTTCGACCCGAGCAATCTCGAAGTGACCACGCTCGATGTCGGCAACCCCGCGAGCAACGTCATCCCGGCGCAGGCGAAGGCGGTCTTCAATATCCGCTTCAACGATACCTGGACGCCCGAGACGCTCACGGCCGAACTGGAACGGCGCCTGCGCGAGGCGGCCGGGAACAAGGTGCGCTACACGCTCGAGGTCCAGCCGACCAATGCCGTCGCTTTCCTGACCGAGCCCGGTCCCTTCGTCGCGCTCGTCGCCGAGGCCGTCGAGGCCGAGACCGGCAAGCGCCCGGCTCTCTCGACCACGGGCGGCACCTCGGACGCGCGCTTCATCAAGAATTACTGCCCCGTCGTCGAATACGGCGTCGTCGGCAAGACGATGCACCAGATCGACGAAAGCGTCGCCGTCGCCGACCTCATGTCGCTCCAGCGGATCACGCATCGTTTACTCGCCAGCTATTTTGCAGCGCAACACCGGGCTTGACGCGCCGGAACCACGGTCCATTATCCCCGTTAGACGAAAGTCTAACACCGCAGATGATGGAGACCGTGATGAGGCTGGCAGCCGATGACGTCGCGCGTTCGCTGCGCGGCTCCTGGCACCTGATGACCCGCGGGGCCGAGGCCCTGCCCGAACTCGACCTGACGCGGGACGGGTTCTGGCGCTCCTTCCTCGCCTTCGCGCTGATGCTGCCGGCGACGATCGCCATCCTCGCAGCGGTGCGGCTGACCGCGGGGCTGCCGAACAGCGCCGGGCTCTTCACCGCACCGGCGCTGGTTCTGTCCGTGATCGCCGCGCTCGCCCTGACCATCCTGGCGGTGCCGGCGCTGCTGATCGCGCTGCGCCCGGAACTTGCGCAGACGCCGCGCTTCACCAGCTTCGTCATCGCCTGGAACTGGGCCGGCATCGTCTCGGCCAGCCTGATGGCGGTTCCGGCCGCGATCTACGCGATCGGCTGGGCGCCGCCGGCGCTGGCCACCGTGCAGTCGCTGTTCTTCGCCATGATCGTGCTGCGGCTGCGCTATTGCGTGGCGCGCGCCGTGTTCGGACCGGAGAGCCGGGGCATCGCCATGATGCTGGTCGTTGCCAGCGTGATGCTCGATTACGGCGTCACGCGTCTGTTCGGGCTGTTCTGAAGGCTCCAAGCCTCAGCCTGACGGCTCGACATAATCGACGCCGGCGAGATACAGCCCGCAGGAAGGCGCCAGTGCGGCGCATTGCGAGCGATCGCGCGCGGCCAGCACCTTGCCGACCTTGTTCTCAGGCCAGCGCCCCATCCCGACCATCTTCAGGCAGCCGACGATCGAGCGGACCTGATGATGCAGGAAGGAGCGGGCGTGGACATAGACCACGATCTCGGAGCCCTCGCGGCGGACATCGCAGCGGTCGAGCGTGCGGATCGGGCTGTTGGCCTGGCATTCGGCGGCGCGGAAGGTGGTGAAGTCGTGCTGACCGAGCAGGGCCTTGGCGGCGCGGTCCATCGCCTCGTGATCGAGCTTGACCGGCACATGCCAGACCCGGTCCCGGTCGAGCGCCGGCTGGGCCCGGCGATCGAGGATGCGATAGACGTAGTAGCGGCGCCGCGCCGAGATGCGGGCGTCGAAATCGTCGGGCACCAATTCGGCGCTGAGCACCGCGACCGGAATCCGTTTCAGCCGGGCATTGGTGGCGTCGCGCACGACATCGGTGCGCCACTCCTTGTCGATATCGACATGGGCGACCTGATGGGTGGCGTGAACGCCGGCATCGGTCCGGCCAGCGCAATGCAGCCGGACGGGATGGCCGCAGAAGGCCTCGACCGCCTCCTCGACGCTCTGCTGCACGGACGGGCCGTTGAGCTGGCGCTGCCAGCCCGAGAACGGCGTGCCGTCATATTCGATGACGAGCTTGTAGCGCGGCATCAGAGCTTGCTGCCGGCTCCGAGCCGGGCGCCGCGCAGGAACTCGGCCCCGCTCATCGGCGCCTTGCCGGCGCGCTGGACCTGCAGCAGCTTCACCGCGCCGACGGCGCAGGCGACCGTGCTCTCGTCGTCGAGCAGCGTACCGGGCTCGGCCGCGCCGCCGGCACGGGCGGTGCGGAGAATCTTCAACCGCTCCGGCCCCTTGCCGAGATCGATCTCGGCGAAGGCGCCCGGGAAGGGCGAGAGGCCACGCACGAGGTCATGGACCTGCTGCGCCGGCAGGGCCCAGCTCAGCTTCGCCTCGGCATTGGTGATCTTGCTGGCATAGGTCACGCCCTCTTCCGGCTGCGGCGTGAACTGCAGCCCACCGCGGCCGAGCGCCGCGAGCGCGCGCACCATCAGGTCGGCGCCGAGAATGCTGAGCTGGTCGTGCAATTCACCGGCCGTCATGTCCGGGCCGATCGTCAGGTTCTCGACCATGGCGACGGGGCCGGTATCGAGGCCGGCCTCCATCTTCATGACGCAGACGCCGCTTTCGGCATCACCCGCCATGATCGCGCGCTGGATCGGCGCCGCGCCGCGCCAGCGCGGCAGCAGCGAGGCATGGAGATTGAGGCAGCCGAGCTCGGGCAGATCGAGGATCGCCTGGGGCAGGATCATGCCATAGGCGACGACCACGGCGACATCGGCCTGATGCGAGGCGATGATCTCGGCCTGCTCCGGCGTCTTCAGCGTGGCGGGGGTGAAGACCGGGATGCCGAAGCGCTCGGCGGCGCGATGCACCGGCGAGGGCTTCAGTTCGAGGCCACGGCCAGCCTGCGCCGGAGCGCGGGTATAGCAGGAAACGACCTCGTGGCCCTGGCCGACGATCTCGGTCAGCACCGGCACGGCGAAATCCGGCGTGCCCATGAAGATGACGCGCAAACTCATACGCTCGACCTTACCTAAAAAACGAATGTCATCCCGGGCGACCGCAGGGAGACCCGGGATCCATTTCGGAACCTTTCCCACCGGCGCTCCGGCATGGATCCCGGCTCTGCGCTTTGCTCCGTCCGGGATGACGGGCGCGGATTGGAAACCTCAGGCCGCCGAGCGCTTGGCCGACTTGGCGAATTTCTTGGTGACGCGCTCGCGCTTCAAACGCGAGAGATGGTCGATGAAGAGCACGCCGTTGAGATGGTCGATCTCGTGCTGCAGGCAGGTGGCGAGCAGACCATCCGCCGCGATCTCCTGCGTCTTGCCGTCGAGATCCATGAAGCGGACCTTCACCTCGGCAGGACGCTCGACCTCCTCGTAATATTCGGGGATCGAGAGGCAGCCTTCCTCGTAGACGCTGAACTCGTCAGAGGACCAGGTGATCTCCGGGTTGATGAAGACCTGCGGCTTCCGCGGCTCGGGCTCCTCGCCTTCCTTCGCCTCGGGCTTCGACAGGTCGATCGTCACCACGCGCAGCGGCACGCCGATCTGGATCGCTGCCAGCCCGATGCCCGGCGCGTCGTACATCGTCTCGAACATGTCCGCGACCAGGGTCTTGATCTCGGGCGTGACCGCCTCGACCGGCTTCGAGACGAGGCGAAGCTGGGCGTCGGGCAGGATGACGAGCGGGCGAATGGCCATGGGATTCCAAGGGAAAAGAGCTGTTGAGCCCGGGACATAAGCATTTGTGGAGGAGCGGTCAAACTGTTCCGCTTTCGTTCGCCATTCCCCGCCGAATCGGCTAGGCTTCTGCGATGAACGAGATCGCCTTCACCTTGCTGGAACGCCCGGTGACCTGGGCCGAGGCTATCATCGGCTTCGGGGTCTCGAGCCTCGTCCTGTTGCTGCTGGCGGTGATCGCCGGCTGGCGTGGCGGCCAGAGCCGCGCGATCGAGGCCGCGATGGCGGCCGAGCGCGCCCGCGAGATGGACGACAAGGTCGCGGAGATGAACCGCCAGCAGGCCGAGCTTGCCGGCCGGATGCAGTCCATGGCCGAGATTCTCTCGACCCGGCAGGGCGATCTTGCAAGGCTCGTCGCCGAGCGGATGGACGGCTTGCGCCAGCAGGTCGGTGCCGGGCTCGAACGCAATGTCCAGCAGACCACCGAAAGCCTCGGCAAGCTGCAGGAGCGGCTGGCGGTAATCGACCACGCCCAGAAGAACCTGACCGACCTCACCTCCGAGGTCGTGACGCTCCGGGACGTGCTCGCCAACAAGCAGGCACGCGGCGCCTATGGCCAGGGCCGAATGGAGGCGATCATCCGCGACGGCCTGCCCGCCGCCTTCTTCGCCTTCCAGCCCCAACTCTCGAACGGCAAGCGGCCGGACTGCCTCGTCACGCTGCCGGGCGACGGGCGCGGCCTCGTCATCGACGCCAAGTTCCCGCTGGAGAGCTTCACGCTGCTGCGCGAGGCGCGCGGCGAGGAGGCGAAGAAGGCCGCCGGCCAGCGCGTGCGCAGCGATGTCGGCGTGCATGTGAAGGATATCGCCGAGCGCTATTTCCTGCCCGGCGAGACGCAGGACGTGGCGCTGCTCTTCGTGCCCTCGGAATCGATCTACGCCGATCTACACGAGCATTTCGACGATGTCGTCCAGCGGGCGCACCGGGCCCGCATCATGATCGTCTCGCCCTCGCTGCTGGCGCTGGCGATCCAGTTGATGCAATCGCTGGTGCGCGATGCCCGGATGCGCGAAGAGGCGCAGGTGATCCAGACCGAGGTTGGCAAGCTGCTCGACGACGTGCGCCGTCTCGGCGAGCGCGTCGACAAGCTCGACACACATTTCCGGCAGGCGCAGGACGATGTCGGCCAGATCAAGACCTCGGCCGGCAAGGTCACCAGCCGCGCCGAGAAGATCGGCGCGCTCGATTTCGACGACGAGAAGAGCGAGCCGAAGCTGCCCTTCGCCAAGGGGCTGGAGCTGAAGCGCGCGGCCGAATAGCGCCCCGGAGTCCACGGCCAGAAGCGATCGTCGGACAGCGCTGCCGCGCCAGCGCTTGAGCCCTCGACCAGCCCCCTGTCACGCAGCAGGGCAGCGCAACTCATGCGCGCCGTCGCCTGCGCTTTCCGTTAGAGCAACCTTAAGCATTCTCTGAAAATTTCAGGAGAAATCGCAACCCGAATACAGTCGCCTGTCATGATTCGAACCGGACGAGCCTGACGATTGCCTAGAAAATAGGCATATCCACATAGACCATCACCGCCTCTCCTCATCATCGCGATCGCGGCCTCTCCCCGGAAAGTTCATCATGGCCCTGAGCATCAAGACCAAGCTGGCGGGCGCGCTCGTCGCGCTGACGCTTTGCGTCCTCATCGTCGGCGCCTGCGGTTTCCTCGCCCTTCGATCCGTGACGCAGCGCATCGACGAAGTGGTCCAGAACAACGTCATCCCGATGGAGCAGTTGCGGACCGTCAGCGACATGTATGCGGTCAACATCGTCGATACGATCTGGAAGGCGCAGAGCAACCAGATCACCTGGACGAACGCGCTGAAGAGCGTTCAGGACGCGGTGGAGAATATCGACAAGGGCTGGAAGGCCTATCTGCCCAGCATCGCCGCCACGGACGAGAAGCAGCTGGCCGATCAGGCGACGCTGCTGATGAAGACCGGTGATGCTGCCGTCGCAAAGCTGATCGGCATCCTGAAGGAGCGTGACGAGAGCGCGCTGCGCATGTTCGCCACCGACGAGCTTTATAAGGCGATGGACCCGATCACGGCCAAGATCGGAGAGCTGACCGCGCTGCAGCTCTCCCAGGCCCGCAACCAGGGCCAGGAAGCCCAGTCCACCGCCGGTTCCGCCAGCATCCTGCTGCTGATCGCGGCCGGCGGCGCCCTGCTGGTCGCGGCCCTGGCGCTGGCCTTCGTCATCGCCGGCATCGTGCGTCCCCTCGCCGGCATGACCGACGCGATGAAGCGTCTCGCCGGCGGCGAACAGGACGTCACCGTGCCCAGCATCGGGCGGCGCGACGAGATCGGCGACATGGCCGGGGCTTTGCAAATCTTCCAGGAGAATGCCGCCCGCGTCCGGGCGCTGGAAGAACAGGAGCGCGCCGCTGCCGCCGCGCGCCTCGCCCGTGCCCAGTCGATGGAAGCGGTCGTCTCCGATGTCTCCGAAGTCGTGGCTGCGGCTGCGGCCGGCGATTTCTCGGCCCGCCTCCAGATCGACGATGGCGACGAGCAGATGCAGCGGCTGGTCTCCGGCATCAACGAGATCAACCGCGTCGTCGACAGCGCCACGACCGAATTCGCCGACATTCTCCAGTCGATCGCGGGCGGCGACCTGACCCGCCAGATCGGCACCGGCTATCGCGGCCGCTTCGCCGATCTGAAGGGCGCGATCAACGAGACGGTGGACCGCCTCTCGGCGACGGTCGCGACGATCCAGACAACCTCGGCCGATGTCGGGCTCGCCGCACGCGAGATCAGCATGGGTGCCGACGATCTGTCGAAGCGTACCGAAGAACAGGCCTCTTCGCTGGAGCAGACGGCCGCGACGACCGAGGAGCTTGCGGCTTCCGTCAAGGCTTCGGCTCAGGCCTCCCGCTCCGCGGCGACCGCGGCCGACGAGGCAGCGAACGCCGCGCGTTCGGGTGGCACCATCGCCGGCCAGGCGGTCGACGCCATGGCCCGGATCGAGACCGCTTCGCAGAAGATATCCGATATCATCCGGGTGATCGACGACATCGCCTTCCAGACCAATCTGCTCGCGCTCAACGCCGCGGTCGAGGCGGCCCGCGCCGGTGACGCCGGCAAGGGCTTCGCGGTGGTGGCTTCCGAGGTTCGTACGCTGGCGCAGCGTTCCAGCGAAGCGGCCAAGGACATTTCCGAGCTGATCTCCTCGTCCAATGCCGAGGTCGGCGAAGGCGTGAAGCTGGTGCGCAAGGCCGGCGAAGCCCTGACGCAGATTCTCGCGGCCTCGCAGAAGGTCGCGGCCACGATCGCCGACATCTCGGCGGCGTCCGGCGAACAGGCCAACGGCATCGACGAGATGAGCCAGGCGGTCGCGCATCTCGACGAGATGACCCAGCAGAACGCGGCCCTGTCCGAGCAGAGCGCGGCCTCGGCCAATTCGCTCTCCGGCCGGATCGAGCAGCTCAACGCGCTGGTCGCGACCTTCAGGACCAATCAGGGCGGTTCTGCCGTGTCGCGCGCACCCGCCTCGATCAGCTCGGCTGCATCCGAACCGGATCGTTTGCGTCAGCTCGCCGAAGCGGCCTTCCAGCAGTCACGGCGCCCTGCGACGGCGGAAGCGAAGCCCCTCCCCGCGAAGCGCACGGTCAATGCCCGCAACGGCAGCACCGGCTGGGAAGAGTTCTAGCCCCTCTCCCCATCCAACCCGTTTCAAGGCGCCTCCTGACCCGTGTCAGGAGGCGTTGTTTTGCAGGGTCGCCGAGAGTTCCGGCTTCACGTTCAGCGTCTGGAAGACCACGCAATAGCGTTCGGTCAGCTTGAGCAGCGTGTCGAGCTTCTCCTGCGGCGCATCGGTCTCGACATCGAAGGACAGGCGGATCGCCTTGAAGCCAACGGCGGCATCCTTGGCGACGCCGAGCGTGCCGCGGAAATCGAGATCGCCCTCGGCCCGGACCACGCCCTTCTTCAGGTCGATCTCCAGCGCTGTCGCGACCGCCTTCAGCGTCACGCCGGCGCAGGCGACCAGCGCCTCCAGCAGCATGTCGCCGGAGCAGAGTTCGGCGCCCGAACCGCCGGTGGCGGGATGCAGGCCGGCCAGCGCGATGGCACGGCCGGTCTCGACCTTGCAGGCAATGTGCTGGTCGTCGAGCTCGCCATGGGCCTTCAGCGTGATGACCGCCGCTTCGGGATTGGTGCGGTATTCGTCCTTGAGCGGAGCCTGCAAGGCGCGCAGCGCGGTGACGTCCATGATCGTATTTCTCCTAGGGCGGCCCGGCGGCTTGTAGCCGGTTCAGGCCGCCGCCTCCACCTCCGGCGCGGCCGGCCGGGTTTCCTTTTCGAGCGCCCGGCGCAATTCGCGTCGCAGGGTAACGAAGCCGACCGAGCGCTCATCGCGCGGGCGCGCCAGCAGGTTGTCGAGGCTGAAAGCGACCGGTCCCGCCTGCGGCAGGACATGGATGCGATCAGCCAGGCGCAAGGCCTCCTCGACGGAACCGGTGGCGATGACGACGGCGGGGCGCGCCTGCGTACAGAGCTCCGGCAGGAAGGCGCTCAACCGTGCGCGCGTCTCGGCATCGAGCGCGGCAAAAGGTTCGTCGATCAGCAGCAGGCGCGGCCTGACCAGCAGGAGCCGGGCGATGGCGAGCCGCAACAGCCCCTCCGGCGAGAGTTCGGCCGGCCGCCGCTTTGCCTGATCGGCCAGCCCGAGACGGACCAGCACATTGGCGATCAGACCCTCGCGCTCGAACGGCGTCGCCTTCGGCAGGGCGAAAGCGAGATTCTCGGTGAGATCGAGCCAGGCAAAGAAACGTGGCCGGGCACAGAGCAGGCCGATCTCGGCCGTCGGCACCGCTCCCTCATCGGATTTCAGTCCGGCGAAGGCGCGCAACGCGGCCTTCCGCACCTCGGGCGAACCGAGCAGGGCAACGATCTCGCCGGCCCGAGGGCGCGGCAGGGCCTGTTCGGGAGAGCGGGAGAAATCGTGAATCGTGCCGGACATCGCTGGCTCCATCCATGAACAGGCGGAAGGAGCGCAGACGGCATCAGCCGTCCCGTCGTCCCGCGCTTTAGCTGCATTTGTTTCGCGCCCGCAAGCTGAGGCTCAAATCGGCGCGTGTCCTCTTCTAAGGTCTGAGCGTCCGTTTTGTCAAACGATACTCACCACCACATGCCGGCCGTCTCGGCCGCTTTCTCCTGATGCGGGGCCTCGTCGCGCAACGAGCGGTCGAGCGCGCGCAAGGCCTCGCGCTTCGTCGCCTCGAAGGCCGGCGAGAGCCGGTCACGCGGGCGGGCGAGCGGATTGTCGAGCTCGTCGAAGATGCGGCCGGGCTTGGGCTGCATCACGACGATGCGGTCTGCCAGCGTCACGGCTTCCTCGACATCGTGTGTGACCATGACCACGGTCGGCCGGCTCTCCTGCCAGAGTGCGAGCAGATGGCCATGCAGGCTCGCCCGCGTCGTGGCGTCGAGCGCCGAGAAGGGCTCGTCCATCAGCAGGAGCTTCGGCCGGGTGACGAGGGCGCGCGCGATGGCGACGCGCTGCTGCTGGCCGCCGGAAAGCTCGCGCGGCCAGCGCTTCTCGTGGCCGGCGAGGCCAACACGGACGAGCGCGTTGGTCACCAACCCGTCGCGCTCGAAGGCGGAGAGATGCGACAGCCCGAAGCCGGCATTCTCGGCGACGTTGAGCCAGGGGAAGAGCCGCGGCTCCTGGAAGATGACGCCGACATCGGCGCGCGGCTCGGCGATCGCCTCGCCATCGAGGCGGATCGCGCCCTCGCTCGGCCGGTCGAGCCCGGCGACGAGGCGCAGCAAGGTGGTCTTGCCGCAGCCGGAGCCGCCGAGCAGGGCGACGATCTCGCCGCGCCCGACATCGAGCGTGATCGCCGACAGCGCGCGCGTGCCGTCGGCATAGGTCTTGGACAGCCGGTCGAAACTCAGCATGGCGTTACCGCGCCCTCAGAGCTTGTCGCGCGCCGTATCCTGCCAGATGAGGAACGGCCGCGTGATGGCGACGAGCAGGCCGTCCGCCAGCTTGCCGAGCACGGCAAAGCTGATGATGGCCGCGATGATGGTGTCGGGGCGGCCGAGCTGCTGGCCGTCCACGAGCAGATAGCCCAGCCCTTCGCTCGCACCCATGATCTCGGCCGCGACCACGAACATGAAGCCGAGGCCGAGCCCGGAGCGCAGAGCCGTGATCCAGGCCGGCAGGATCGCCGGCAGCAGGACGCGGCGCACCATGGCGAGGCGTGAGAGGCGGAAGACGCGGCCGACCTCGACGATCTTGCGGTCGATGCCCTGGATCGCGGCGGCGACGCCGAGATAGACCGGGAAGAAGACGCCGACCGCGATCAGCGCGACTTTCGAGGCTTCGAAGATGCCGAGCCAGAGGATGAAGAGCGGCACCCAGGCAATCGAGGGGATGGCGCGCAGCGCCTGCAGGGTCGGGTCGAGCAGGCTGCGGGCGACAGGCAGAGCCCCCGTGACCGCGCCGAGCACCGTGCCGGCGAGCGCGCCGAGGCCGAAACCGGCGGCGACCCGCCAGAGCGTCGCGCCGGCATGGGTCAGAAGCTCGCCCGAGGCGGCAAGGCCCCAGAGCGTGCGCCCGACGACGCTGGGCGGCGGCATCAGACGGCCATTGGCGATGCCGGCTGCGACGAGGCCTTCCCAGAGGATGGCCAGCACGATCGGCAGGACAAAACCGGCGACCGCGAGCCGATAGGAGCCGCGCGGGGCAGCGGGACGCCGCTCCGGCTCATCCACGGCGGCTGCGATCTCCAGGACGCTCATCGCCGCGCGCCCGCCCGTCAGTTGGTAGCGGCGAAGCGCCGGTCGACGAGGCTATCGACGGCAGCCTTCACATCGGTCGCGGCCGGCAGCACGCCCGCTTCCTTGAGCGCGAGCCCGGCGGCGGTGATGGTGTCGACCTGCGCCTGGCCGATCGCCGAATGGGTCAATTCGGTGCGGGTGAGCTGGCGCTCGATCACCGGCTCGGAGAGCTTGGTGTACTCGACCAGAACCTTCTTGAGCTCGGCCGGGTTGGCGCGCGCATAGGCGCGTGCCTCCTCGTAGGCGGCCAGCACCTTCTTCACCAGCGCCGGGTTCTCGTTGGCGAAGGCCTCGCGGACATTGAGGATGCCCCAGGTGTTGTCCTCGGCCTTGCGGTAGAACAGCTTGGCGCCGCTCTCGACCTCGGCGGCGGCCATTAGCGGGTCGAGCCCGGCCCAGGCATCGACATCGCCGCGCTCCAGCGCGAGGCGGCCATCGGCATGCTGGAGCAGGACGAGCTTGACGTCCTTCTCGGTCAGCTTGGCATCGGCCAGCGCCCGGACGAGGAAGATATGCGGATCGGTGCCGCGGGTGACGGCGACGCGCTTGCCCTTGAGATCGGCGACCTTGGCGATCTCGCTCTTGGCGCCGGTGACCAGCGCCGTCCATTCCGGCCGCGAATAGACATAGACCGACTTGATCGGGTTGCCGTTGATCTTGCCGATCAGAGCGGCCGCGCCGGCGGTCGAGCCGAAATCGATCGAGCCGGCATTGAGGAATTCGAGCGCCTTGTTCGACCCGGCGGACAGGACCCAGCGCACCTTGATGCCATCAGCCTCGAGCGCCTTCTCGAGGATGCCGCGCTCCTTCAGCACGAGGCTGACGGGGTTGTAGGTGGCGTAGTCGATCCGGATTTCCTTGGGCGCCTGCGCGAAGGCCGGCGCGGCGAGGCCGGCGGCGGCAACGAAAGCGAGCGCGAGGCGGCGGGTGATGCTGGTCATGGGGCGTGTCCCTCTATCGATGATGCGAGGGATCGGGACAGGTGGCGTCCTTTGCCCCACGCTTTAGCTGCACTTGTTTCGCGCCCGCAAGCTGGTGGCTCAAATCGGCGCGTATCCGACTTTTAGGTCCAATCGTTCTGTTTGTCAAACAACACGGTCAGCATCGTCTTTATCTATATTTCACATCATCTAATGTTTAATTTTACTCTCTCCCTGCGCTCCCCTGCCATGTTACGAAGGGGGATGCCCGCTGGAACGGAGCCTACGTGACCACGCCTCCCGCCAAGCCCGCCCTGCCCCTCGCCGAGATGCTGCACAGCCCCGAGGCCGGGATCACGCGGCTGTTCGAGACGATCAGCCGGCGGGACAAGGCCAAGATGCGGCAGGCGCTCATCGCGGGCTTGAGGCAATTGCTCGACGAAGGCCATGCCTCGGCCCGGGCGATCCTGGCGGGCCCGCGCGGCGGGCTTGCCTGCGCGCATCGCCTGTCGGCCGTGATGGATGCCGTGGTGCGCGGGCTGCACAGCGCGGCGACCACCTATTTCTACCCGGCCGACAATCCCTCGCAGTCCGAGCGGATCGCGGTCGTCGCCGTCGGCGGCTATGGGCGCGGCACGCTGGCGCCGGGCTCGGATGTCGACCTGCTCTTCCTGTTCCCGCACAAGCAGACGGCCTGGGGCGAGAGCGTGGTCGAATCCATGCTCTATCCGCTCTGGGACCTGAAGCTGAAGACCGGCCATTCGGTGCGCTCGATCGACGATTGCGTGCGCGAGGCCCGCGCCGACATGACGATCCGCACCGCCCTGCTGGAGGCGCGCTTCCTGGTCGGAGACCGCGCGCTCTTCGACGAGATGGTCAGCCGGTTCGACGCCGAGGTGGTCGAAGGCACGGCCCAGGTCTTCACCGAGGCCAAGCTCGCCGAGCGCGAGCTCCGGGTGCAGCGGGCCGGCGCCTCGCGCTATCTGGTCGAGCCCAACGTCAAGGACGGCAAGGGCGGCCTGCGCGACCTCAACACGCTGTTCTGGATCGCCAAATATTCCTACCGCGTCCATGACGTGCGCGAGCTGGTCGAGGCCGGGCTGTTCGACCAGCAGGAACTGCAGATGTTCCAGCGTTCGGAGGAGTTCCTCTGGCGCGTGCGCTGCTGGTTGCATTTCATCACCGGCCGGGCCGAGGAACGGCTGTCCTTCGACCTGCAAAGGCAGGTCGCGGCCCAGATCGGCTATGCCGGCCGCAGCGGGCAGGCGCCGGTCGAGCGCTTCATGAAGGCCTATTTCCTGATCGCCAAGGATGTCGGCGACCTCACGGCCATCGTCTGCGCCGCGCTGGAGGCCCGCCAGCAGAAGCCGCGCGCGACGCTCTCGCGGCTGTTCGACACGCTCGCCAAGCGCAAGCGGGAGCGTTCGCTCGGCCATACCGATTTCAAGCTGACGAGCCAGCGCCTCGACGTGGTCGACGACAGCGCCTTCGAGCGCGATCCCGCAAACCTGCTCCGGCTCTACGCCATCGCCAGCCGCGAGGACCTCGCCATCCACCCGGATGCCAGCCGCCTGGTGACGCAGTCGCTCCGGCTGGTGACGCCCGGCCTGCGCAGCGACCCGGAAGCCAACCGCATCTTCCTGGAGATCCTGACCGGCCGGCGCTCGCCGGAAGTGGTGCTCAGGCGCATGAACGAATCCGGCCTTCTGGGCCGCTTCGTCCCGGATTTCGGCCGCGTCGTCGCGATGATGCAGTTCAACATGTACCACCACTACACGGTGGACGAGCACCTGATCCGCGCGATGGGCGTGCTGGCCGAGATCGATGCCGGCGTGCTGGAGGCCGAGCACCCGCTCGCCAACGAGATCATGCCGACCATCGCCAACCGGCGGGCGCTCTATGTCGCGCTCTTCCTGCACGACATCGCCAAGGGCCGCCCGGACGACCATTCGATCGCCGGGGCGCGGATCGCCCGCAAGCTCGGCCCGCGCTTCGGTCTGACGCCGGCGCAGACGGAAACCGTCGCCTGGCTGGTCGAGCACCATCTGGACATGTCGACGGTGGCGCAGAGCCGCGATCTCGGTGACCCCAAGACGATCGAGAGCTTCGCCGCCACCGTGCAGACGCTGGAGCGGCTGAAGCTGCTGCTGGTCCTCACCGTCGCCGACATCAAGGCGGTCGGCCCTGGCGTCTGGAACGGCTGGAAGGGGCAGTTGCTGCGCACGCTCTATTACGAGACCGAGATCGTGCTCACCGGCGGGCATTCGGCGATCGAGCGCAAGGCGCGCGTGGCAATGAAGCAGGACGAGTTGCGCCGGCGCCTGTCGGACTGGGAGGAGGCGGAGCGGGACGCCTATGTCGCGCGGCACTACCCGGCCTACTGGATCAAGGTCGATCCGGAGCAGCAGGAGAAGCATGCGCGCTTCCTGCGCGAGGCCGAACAGGCCGGGCGCACCACGGCGACGATCGTCGAGACCGACAAGTTCCGCGGCGTGACCGAGCTCACCGTGCTCGCGCCCGACCATCCCCGCCTGCTCGCCATCGTCACCGGCGCCTGCGCCGCCGCCGGCGGCAACATCGTCGATGCGCAGATCTTCACGACCAGCGACGGGCTGGTGCTCGACACGATCTCGGTCTCGCGCGCGTTCGACCGCGACGACGACGAGTTGCGCCGGGCCGAGCGGATCGCGGCAGCGATCGAGCGGGCCTTGAAGGGCGAGATCAAGATCGCCGACCTCGTCGCGCAGCGCCGCGCCCCGCCGCCGCGCGGCCAGACCTTCCAGGTCGAGCCCGAGGTCGTGATCGACAACGTGCTCTCGGCCCGCCACACGGTGCTGGAGGTCTCGGGCCTCGACCGGCCGGGCCTGCTCTACGATCTCACCACGGCGATCGGTAAGCTCAACCTCAACATCGCCTCGGCCCATATCGCGACCTTCGGCGAGAAGGCGGTCGACGTGTTCTACGTCACCGACCTGACCCATGCGAAGATCGTCACGACCGGCCGGCAACTGACGATCCGCAAGGCGCTGATCGACGTCTTCAAGTTCGAGGCCGAGAAGCCGGCGGCGGCCAAGGCGAAAGTGCCGGCCCGCGCTTGATTTAAACGACCATAAGGCCGATATCCGGCACGAACGCGGCTGTGATCCCGATCGGATCGGCCCAGGCCCCGCAAGGGGCGGCACAGCCAGCTCTTGAGTTGCCGCATTTTCTTCACGCGAACCGATATCCACTTCGCTCGAAAATGCTGAGAAAGGGACGTGACGATAAAATGACGCAGAATCCTGCGACGGAAGACCCCAACCTCGAAGCCGGCGCGGACGCGCCCGAGCAGGCGGCCACCGCCGAGGCAGGCCTCGCGGCGCAGTTCGCCAAGCTCCAGGCCGAACGCGACTACCTCAAGGACAAGCTGCTGCGCACCCTCGCCGAGATGGAGAACCTGCGCCGCCGCACCGAGCGCGAGATCGCCGATGCCAAGGCCTATGCCGTGACCAGCTTCGCGCGCGACATGCTCGGCTCCTCCGACAATCTGCGCCGGGCGCTGGAAAGCCTGCCGGCCGACGCGATGAAGGCGGCCGATGCCGCAGTGAAGGCGCTGCATGAAGGCGTCGAGCTGACCGAACGCGAACTGCTGAAGACGCTGGAGCGCCACGGCGTGCGCCGGATCGATCCGCAGGGCGAGAAATTCGACCCCAACCTGCACCAGGCGATGTTCGAGGCGCCCGACGCCACGATCGCCAAGGGGCTGGTCTCGAAGGTCGTTCAGATCGGCTACAAGATCGGCGAGCGCGTGCTGCGCCCGGCCCTGGTCGGCGTCTCCGCAGGCGCGCCGAAGGCGCCGGACGCGCCGGCCGGCGAACCGACCCAGCACTGACGCCGTGTTCGAGGCCGCCGGCGTCGCCATCTTCGCGCTGACCGGCGCCCTCGTCGCCGCCCGCAAGGGTATGGACCCGTTCGGCTTCATCCTGCTGGCGACCGTCACCGGCGTCGGCGGCGGCACCTTGCGCGACGTGCTGCTTGGGCGCGGCATCTTCTGGGTGCGCGACCCCAGCGACGTCATCGTCTGCACGACGGTCGCGCTCTGCGCCTGGGGGCTGGCCTATATCAGGCCCGGTGTCCTCGAAGGCTGGGCCGGGCGCAAGCTGCTGCTCTGGGCCGACGCCGCCGGCCTCTCGCTCTTCGCCGTAATCGGCACGCTCAAGGGCCTCGACGCCGCCGCGCCCGTGCTCTCGGCCGTCGCGCTCGGCGCGATGACCGCGACCTTCGGCGGCATCCTGCGCGACATCCTGGCCGGCGACCGGCCGATGGTGCTCTGGAGCCGCGATTTCTACGTCACCGCCGCAACCGCAGGCGCCGCGATGACGGCGCTGCTCACCGGGCTCGGCTTCTCCGGGCCAACCGTGATGCTCGGAGGCATCCTAGCCTGCTTCGGCCTGCGGGCCGGCTCGCTGCTGTTCGGCTGGTCCTTCCCGAACCTGCCCGGCAAAGCGCCGGACTAGGGCTTCGGCTTCGTCACCCGCCGCATCGTCAGATTGATCCGGCCGCCTTCCGGCAGCAGCGTCGACGAACCCGTCAGGATGCGGTCGATGCCGTGATAGGCCAGCCGCGCCTCACCGCCGAAGAGCAGCACGTCGCCCGAAGCCAGCTTGAGCGAGGTCGTCTTGCCGCCACGTGTCGTGCCGCCGATGCGGAAAAGCGCTGCGTCGCCGAGCGAGACCGACAGGACGGGCGCATCGAAATCCTGCTCGTCGCGATCCTGATGCAGGCCCATCTTGGCGCCGGCGGCATAGAAATTGACGAGGCAGGCCTCGGGCGGATGCGGATAGCCGGCCAATTCCTGCCAGAGATCGAGCAACGGCGCCGGCATGATCGGCCAGGGCTCGCCTGTCTCGGGATGTTCAGGCTGGTAGCGATATCCGTTGACATCGGACACCCAGCCGAGCGAGCCGCAATTGGTCATTCGGACCGAGAAGGGCGTGCCGCTCTTCGGCATGCGCGGCTGGAAGAATGGCGCCTTGCGCGCGACCGCCCTGAGTTCCGCCACGAGCGCGGCCTGCTCCTCCGGCGCCAGCTTGCCCGGCCAGTGGACGACGCCCGGCGCGACGACAACCCGGGTCATGGTCTAGGGTCTGCCTTCGCTATGGACATGGTTTTGACGCCGGCATTTTGATCGGCGGGCAGGAGCGTGGCCGCAGCAAACCGTCCGGTTTGCAAGGCTGCGCGACGCACCAGCCGATCAAAAGGCCCGCGCCCCGAAGGGGTCGGGCCAAAATACCCGACAACTGCGTCAGTCCCTTGCCCGATGCAGAGAGCATCGGGCGGCGGGCTCTTCCTTGTTCTCGGGTATTTTGGCCCGATCAAAACCGTGTCCATAGCGAAGGCAGACCCTAAAGCACATCGAGGCCGAGAACGTCGGCCATCGAGTAAAGGCGCGCTTCACGCCCCCTGCCCCAGAGCGCGGCCTTGACCGCGCCCTGCGCGAAGAGGCTGCGATCCTCGGCGACATGGGCCAGTTCGAGCCGCTCGCCGGCGCCTGCAAAGATCACCTTGTGATCGCCGACGACGGTGCCGCCCCGCAGCGCCGCGAAGCCGATCGTGCCGGGCTCGCGCGCGCCGGTGATGCCGTCGCGGCCGGCGACGCGCGCCTTCGCGAGATCGACGGCGCGGCCCTCGGCCGCCGCCTCGCCGAGCAGCACGGCGGTGCCGGAGGGCGCATCGACCTTCATGCGGTGATGCATCTCGACGATCTCGATATCCCAGTCGGTACCGAGCGTCGCGGCGACCTTGCGCACCAGCGCCGCCAGCAGGTTGACGCCGAGGCTCATGTTGCCGGAGCGGATGATTGGCGTGCGCTTCGCCGCCTCGGCCAGCTCGGCCAGATGCCTGGGCTCCAGCCCGGTCGTGCCGACAACATGCAGGATGCCGGCCTCGGCGGCGAGCTTGGCGAAGGCGACCGTCGCATCCGGTGCCGTGAAATCGAGAACGCCGTCGGCGGCAGCGAAGGCGGCAGCGGCATCGCTCGTCACCTTGACGCCCGACGCCGGCAGGCCGGCGAGAACCCCGGCGTCATCGCCGAGCGCGGCGGAGCCCGGCCGCTCGATCGCGGCAACGAGCGTGCAACCTTGAGCCTGATCGATGGCGCGGATCAGCATCCGGCCCATCCGCCCGGCGGCACCGACGACGACGAGACGCATATCACTCATGGAAGGCGGGCTCCGGGCTGGTTCTGCGGCGAAAGCAGATGCCTTCGCCAGTAGCGCAATAGGCCCCGCTCCGCCAGCCGCCCACCCGAAAGCCGCGCATAGCAAAACGGCCGGGTTGCCCCGGCCGTTTCTCATTCTCTCACGCTGTCGGCGGTCAGGCCGCCTGCTGGATGCCCGAGAGCTTCCAGGCGCCGCCACGCTCGCGCACGAAGGTCCAGTACTCGCTGACCTCCTGGGTCTGCGTGGCGCTGCCGTCAACGATCTTGCCGGTCTTGCGGTCATAGGCCGCGTTGATCAGGCTGAAGCGCATCGCGACGGTCGCGTAGTCGAGATTGCCCTCGTTCCAAGCCTGCGAGAGGTCGCCCTGCAGCAGCTTGACGTCGGAGACGCGGTCGGCGACGCCGCGGCGGGCGTTGTCGCTCAGGTCCTCGTCGAAATAGCCGAACATCTCGGTCGTCGTCCGCTGGCGCAGACCGGCCTCGTCCTCGTTCGAGTAGGCGGTGTTGATCTCGCCGAGCAGGCGCTCGAACGCGTTGAAGTCGTCGCCCGACAGCTCGATCGGCTGCGGCTGAACGGCGGCAGCAGCGGCGCCGCCACCGAAACCGCCCATGCGGGCAGCGGCCGGCTGCGGCTGCGGCGCATCATAGCCCTGGCGGGCATAGGGCGCGCCCGCGCCGGCGAGCTGCGGCTCGGAACGGCGGCGGAAGAAGCGGATGGCGAGCATGATGATGCCGGCGATCAGGCCGATCTGCAGCAGGAAGCCGAGCATGCCGGCGAGCGAAGCCAGCCCGCTGAAGAAGCCGGAGCCCGAGAGCAGGCCGAACAGGCCCGCGCCGAGCAGGCCGGCGCCGATGCCCATCATCATGTTGCGCGCGAAGGACGGACGCGCGGCCTGCGCCGCCGCACCGGCGGCCGCGGGGCCAGCCATTGAGGGCGAAGCCGGCGAGGCCGGAGCCGAGCGCTGGAAAGTCTGGGCGCCACCCGGCGTCGTATTGGTCGACGGCGGCGCGCTATTGGTGAACGATCCACGGCTGCCCGAGCTGCGGCCACCACCCGGACGGGCTTCGGCAACGAGCGGCACGAGCAACAGGGCCCCGGCGACCAGGGCGACGGCACGTCCACGACGGGCGAGCGAAATCAGAGACATTGTTCCTCCCGGAGCCCACAATGGGCCCACCGCCCGACAATATGGAGAGAGCCGACACCCCGCGCAAGGCCCCTCCCGGCTAACAGACTGAAAAGCCTTACTATTTCAAATCAGCACATAATTATTCGTTGCAATCGGACCGATATGCTAAGCTGGCGAGCCGCCTCGCCCTGCGAGGCGCGGGAGAGAGCCATGACCGAATCCGGACCGAGGCCTCACCGATACCGCATGCTGAGCTGGATGCTCGCGATCGCGGTCCTGTTCCTGCTGAGCGAAGCCGCGGCGGCCGGAGACGCTGCAATCGCGCTCGACAAGCCGCGCCTGGCCCAGGCGCCGGAGCCGCTCTGCTTCTGCTGGAACGACGGCCGCAAGATCGCGGAGGGTTCGATGTCCTGCATCAGGACCACGCAGGGGCGCAGGCTCGCGACCTGCGGCCGCGTCGTCAACATGATGTCCTGGGACGTCACGGAAACGGCCTGCCCCGAGAGCTGATCCGGCCCCCTCGACCTGCCAGCCCACATAAAAGCGCCGCCGGGATTTGTCCCGGCGGCGCTGTTTTTCATGGCTCTTGTGGTCCTAGCGACTTCGAGACTGACCCGTTGTCAGAACGCTCCCAGAACGATCGCCATCATGAAAACGAAAGCCGCACCCATGACCAATCGGTCGAGACGTAGCGTGACACTCATCACACCCTCCTGTGTCATTGACCTGTTGTGGAGGCTACCAGAACTGACGAAGGCCGCAAGGGGGCGGCATCGTGGCGGGGCCCGGGCGGAGGCTAGATCACCCTTAATCATCGGTTAAATCATTGAATAGATTTGGGGATATTTCTCGCTGCGCGATTTCGCCGCGAGCACTCTCCAGCGCGTCGCCACGGCTTCGCCATGGTTCGACCTGCGCGCCCGGCACGCTGATCTTGCCGACATCCAGAAGGCGGCCTCGCGACACGAAACGGGCACTGGTTAAGGCCGGAAAGGCGCCATTAAGGCCCGGTTCACCACGGCGCCAAAGTTAATCCGCCTGTGGCGGCCAGGGCGCAGTCGGTTGAGAAACCGTTCACCAAGCGCTTCGCATTTGAATGGTCATGCGACGCGCTCATCTCGCCCTCATCGCACTCGGCCTCGTCGGCGCAGCCGGCCTTGCGGGCTGCGGCAAGTTCCAGAAGCCGCAACGCGCCGCCTGGCGCGACCAGGCGGAAGCGGCCTGCATGGCCTCGCGCCAGGTGCAGATCTCGTCCTATGTCAGCCTGCGCGGCAAGCCGATCGACGGGCCCGGCACCTGCGGCATGCAGCAGCCGCTCAAAGTCTCGGCCTTCTCCAACGGCGGCATCGGGCTGACCAGTTCGGCCACCCTCTCCTGCCCGGTCGTCGCGACCACCGACAAATGGCTCGCCGAGGTGGTGCAGCCGGCGGCGATGAACGTGCTCGGCGCCCAGGTCATCGAGTTGCGGGCCGGCTCCTATTCCTGCCGCGCGATGAACAACGGCACGGGCACGTCCCGCACCTCGGAGCACGCCTTCGGCAATGCGGTCGACGTCTTTTCCTTCCGGCTCAACGACAACCGCGTGATCACGGTGAAGGACGGCTGGCGTGGTTCGCCCGAGGAGCAGAACTTCCTGCGCGAGGTCTTCGTCGGCGCCTGCGAGCATTTCTCGACGGTGCTCGGCCCCGGCGCCGACCCGATGCATTACGACCATTTCCACATCGACCTCGCTCGGCACTCGAAGGGCCGGCACATCTGCAAGCCGGTGATCAAGTACACGCCGAACTACAACCTGCAGCCGCCGGACCCGGCGCGGCCCTATGCCTCGTCGCAGACGCTGCCGCGCGGCGTGACGCCGGCCGGCACCATGGTCGCCGGCGGCGGGCTGATGCGGCAGCCTAGCGAGGGCCTGCGTCCGCCCGGCTCCGTGCAGGGCGGCTATCCGGTCGCAAGCTACGGCCGCGGCGGCCAGCCTCAGGGCCTCGATGCGCAGCAGCGCTTCCTCGAGCAATACGACGCGCGCCAGCCGCAAGGGCGCTACCAGCCGCAGCCCTTGCCGAGCGAGAGGCGCGGGCCGCTGGCCCTGCCCGGCGCCGTCGAGCCCTCCGAGGAAGAGGCCGCCTTCGGCGATGGCGGCGGCTCCGGCGTCATGGACCAGCAGGATTCCGAGGAGGCGTTGCCGATCAATCCCCGCAACGACCCCTTCGCCTACAGCTCCGGGCGCGTACCGCCGCGGCGCTGATCCGCGCGCTCAGCGCGAGACCAGCACCTGCCGGCATTCCGGCGGCAGGGCATCGAGCGACATCGGCGGCTTCGGCTTGGGCTTCGGGCCGGGCTTGGGCTTCGGCGGATTGAAGATGGCGTTGCGCTGGCGCTCGATCCAACCATTGAGCTCCTCGCCGCAGCCATCGCCGAAATTCGGCGGTTCCTGGCCCTGACAGCTCGCCATGCCGGCCGGGCAGGCCAGCCGGATGTGGAAATGATAGTTGTGGCCCCAGATCGGCCGCACCTTCTCCAGCCAGCTCTTGTCGGCGCCGGCCTCGCGGCAGAGCGCCACCTTGAGCGCCGGATTGACGAAGATGCGCTCGACCTTCGGCTCGGCCGCGACGGTGCGGATCAACCGGGTATGGGCGGGCGTCCAGTGGCGCGGATCGACGTCGCGCCAGTCGGAGCGGGCCATGTTGACCGCCGACATGTTCTCGCGCTGCTCGCGATCGAGCCGGCCGCGCGGCATCGGCGTCAGCCAGACATCGGCATCGAGCCCGATCTGGTGCGAGGCATGGCCGGTGAGCATCGGGCCGCCGCGCGGCTGCGACATGTCGCCGACGAGAAGCCCCGGCCAGCCGGTGATGCGCGGCACGTCGCGGGCGAGCTTCTCCAGATAGTCGATGAGGACCGGGTGGCCCCAGTTGCGGTTGCGGTTGAGCCGCATGACCTGCCAGCTCGGCCCGTCGACCGGCAGCGCCTCGGCACCGGCAAGGCAGCCGCGCGCATAGGAGCCGATGGCGCGGGCCTGCATGCTGGCCGGCTCGGTCTTCTGGCCGAAGAGCGAACGGGCGGCATCGGGCCAGGCCGCGATATTGGCGGCGCGGGTCTTCGCCTCCTGATCCGCGGTCGACTGGGCGTGGCCGATGGCCGGCAGGAGGGCGAACGGCACCAGAAGGGCCGCGATTCGGGAGATGCTGCGCATGGCCGGAGAATCGCCGCGCCCCTCCCCCGCGGTCAAGCGCGATGGCTGGACAAGCGGCGCGGCGAATTGCAGCTTTGAGCAAAGGCGACGCGAGACGCGCCATTCAGGGAGATATCGATGACGGCCATGATCGACCGCCGCAGTGTTCTTGCCGGCGCAGGCGCCCTTCTCGCAGCGCCGAGCACAGGGCTCGGTCAGCAATCCTGGCCGCAGGGCCGGCTGCTCAAGCTCGTGGTGCCGTTCCCGCCGGCCGGCGCGACCGACGTGCTGGCGCGGCTCGTCGCCGACAAGCTCGGCCAGACCTGGGGCACCAATATCGTGGTCGAGAACCGGCCGGGCGCCGGCGGCAATATCGGCACCGACGCGGTCGCCAAGGCCGAGCCGACCGGCGACACCTTCCTGATCGTCTCCGTGGGCATGGCGACCAACCAGTACCTCTACCAGAAGCTGACCTACGACCCCGCCAAGGACCTGGCGCCGATCACCATGGTCGCGATGGTCCCCAACCTGCTCGTCGCCAACAAGACCTTGCCGGTGAACAATGTCGCCGAGCTGATCGCCTATGCGAAGGCCAATCCCGGCAAGCTCACCTATGGCTCGTCCGGCGTCGGCACCTCCGTGCATCTCTGCGGCGAATTGTTCCAGAAATTGACCGGCACCAAGATGGTGCATGTGCCCTATCGCGGCACGGCCCAGGCGACGCAGGACCTGATCGGCGGGCGCATCGACCTGATCTTCGACAACATCCCGCAGGCGCTGCCGCATGTCCGCGCCGGCTCGATTCGCGGCTTCGGCATCACCACGGCGAAGCGCTCGCCGACGGCGCCGGACTTCGCGCCGATCGCCGATACCGTACCGGGTTTCGACGTTTCCTCATGGTTCGCGCTGTTCGCGCCGGCCAGGACGCCGCCCGCCGTCATCGCCAAGATCCAGGCCGACACCAAGGCGGGGATCGCCGACCCGGCCGTGCGCGCCAAGATGGATGCGCTGGCGGCGGAGCCCGTCGGCAACAGCCCCGAAGAGCTGGGCGCCTTCCTGCAGGCCGAAATGAAGCGCTGGGGCGACCTGATCAGGGAGGTCGGGCTCAAGGTGGAATAACCCGCGCTCACGCTGCGGAACCGAGGGTTCGCAGCCGGCGTTTCCCGTCAGACCGCGTCCGCAACGGGCGCCACGAAACGGGAGTTCGCCATGTCCACCGTCCTCATCATCGTGCTGCTCGTCCTGCTTCTGGGCGGCGGCGGCTATTACGGCCATCGCAGCTACGGATCGGCGGGGCTCGGCGGCGTGCTCGGCCTCGTGCTGACGATCGTGCTGATCCTGTGGCTGCTCGGCGCCATCGGCGGCGCGCGGATCGCCTGACGAGACGGCCGCAGCCGGTCAGGCCACGTCAGGCCGATCGGTTGCAGCCGGCTCGGCCGCGATCTTGGCGCAGATCGCCTTGAACAGCGCCGCCGACCGGCACTGGCTCTGGATCCACCACAGGTTAAGCGCGACCAGACAGGCCAGGGCGAGCGCGACGGCCGTGACGTCGCCGATCCAGGCGCCATAGGTGCCGAACAGCACGACCGGCGCGAGATAAGGCAGGGACGAGAGAAACGCCGGCAGGAAGCCCGCATCCGCCGCGGCCGCCTGAGCGACATAGCTGCGCTCTTCGTCCGTCAGATCGATCGCCACCGGCATCCCTCCCCGGACTGAAGCAGCATTCTGCTTAGGCTTAGGCGCGGCGCTCCCAGACGGCGACGGCGGCCGCCAAATCCTCGAGCGCGACGCCGACCGACTTGAACAGCGTGATGCCGCCGCCCTCGACCGGCCCGGCGATCCGGCCATGGCAGAGATCGGCCAGCGTGCCCGCGATCCTGTCGGCGCTGTAGCTGCCCTCGGCGATGGCGACAGCGACGTCGCCGCCTTCGTCGATCGCCTTGCTAGAATCGACGACGACCCGCGCACGATGCAGCGCATCGGCATCGGCCTCGCGCATCTGCATGGTGAAGCCGCCGATCAAATCCAGATGCGCCTCGCGCTTCAGCCAGTGGCCGTGGATCAACGGCTCGGTCGCGTTGGTGGCGCAGGAGATGATGTCGGCGGTGCGGGCCTCGCCTTCGAGGTCGGTCGTGGCGCGGGCCTCGATGCCGTCCTTGGCCAGCTCGGCGACGGTGGCCTCGGCGGCTTCGGGCCGCCGCGCCCAGACGGCGATCTCGGTCAGCGGACGGACGGAGCGGTGCGCCTTGATGATGAAGGGCGCGAGCGCGCCGGCCCCCACCATCAGCATGCGGCTGGATTCGGGGTTCGACATGTAGCGCGAGGCCAGCGCCGAGGCCGCGGCCGTGCGCCAGGTCGTCAAGCGGTTACCGTCCATCACCGCGAGCGGCTTGCCGGTCGCGCCGTCCATCAGCAGATAGGCGCCCATGACGCCCGGCAGGTTGCGCTTGCCGTTGCCGAAGAAGACCGAGACGATCTTGGTGCCGATATAGGGATTGGCGACGTCCGGCCCGCTCCAGGCCGGCATGGTCAGCAGGATGGCGTCGGTCTCGTCCGGGCGCTGGATCGCATACTGGCCGCGCTTGGGCGCGATGACCTCGCTGCGGAAGGCGTCGTCGAGGATGTCGATCAGGCCGGGATAGCTCAGGGCCGCGTCGATCTCGGCCACATCGAAAAGTCGCATCAATTCCGTCCGTTGGTCAGTGCCGGCAGCGCGGAGTCGGGCACGGCCGAACGCAGCGCCTGGGTTTCGGAGCGCAGCGCCTCCGCCTCGCGGCGGTTGCGGCGCGCCGCCTTGCGGTGCTTGCCCTGCGCGATCCAGGAGGCCAGGCCGCCGACGAGCACGCCGACGGCGATGGCAGCCAGCACCACCGCGAACAGCGGCAGCTCATAGGACAGCATGGGCAGGTCGCGGCTGAAGGGATCGAGCGAAACGCGTACCGCGCCGCGATTGGCGACCGAGAACAGCACGATCACCAGCGCGACGGGAACCAGCACCAGCGCCTTGAAAAAGGCCTTCATCGGGATCGTTCCCTTTGCATCTGCGAGCCCTCAGCCTGAGGAGCGAGCCGGTGGGGCTTGTGTCTCGATGGACACTCCAGATACCTCCGGAGCCTCCTGGATCATCCTTCGGGACGCCGTTCCGCGGCTCTTCGGGATGAAGGCTGGAACTGGGACCAGCCTTGAAAAGCGCCTGCGCTCAGTCCTTGCCGTTGAGGCGCAGCCGCAGCTCCTTGCCCGTCTTGAAGACGGGCACGAACTTCTCCTCGACCTCGACCGCATCGCCCGTGCGGGGATTGCGGCCGATGCGGGCCGAGCGGCCCTTGCGCGAAAAAGCGCCGAAGCCGCGCAGCTCCACCCGGTCGCCCCGCGCCAGCGCCTTCACGATCTCGTCCAGGATGGCTGAGACGATGTTCTCGATGTCGCGCTGGTAGAGGTGGGTGTTGCGGTCGGCGATCCGCTGAACGAGTTCGGATTTAATCATCGCTGGAGTATAACCATTTGTATCAACATCACTTTTCAGCGGCAGGCTGCCAGAGCGCCAAGGGCGCGTCAAGCCGCAAGCCGACCGGCTGATCCGCCGCGCGCGCGATCGTCGCCGCGAGCGCGTCGAGGCCGGCGCCCCGCGCCATCGCCTCGGCCAGGCTCCACAGGCCCAGCGACGAGGATTCGCTGCGGCGGCGCCAGTCGCGGACCTTCAGGTCCTTGGCGACGCTCTTCTCGCGCTCCATCCAGGCAATCGCCTCGGGCTCCCCGCCGATCTGGTCGACGAGCTTCAGATTCACGGCCTGCCGGCCGGAATGGACGCGCCCGTCGGAGACCGTGGCGACCTCGCCCTCGGCGAGATGGCGGCGATCGCGGACCATGTCCTTGAACCAGATGTAGTTGTCGTTGACGACGCGCTGCAGCGCCTCGCGCGCCTCGGGCGAGGTCGGCTCGAAGCCGCTCGGCGCCGCCTTAAGCGGGCTCGACTTGATCGACTCGACCTTGACGCCGACGGTGTCGAGCAGGTTCGAGACGTTCGGGAACTGGAAGAGCACGCCGATCGAGCCGACGAGCGAGGTCTGGCGGGCGACGATGCGGTCAGCGCCCATCGCAGCGATATAGCCGCCCGAGGCCGCAACGCCGTCGACGACCGCGACCATCGGCTTCTTGGCGGCGAGCTGGCGCAAAGCCGTGTGCAGCGCCTCGGAGCCGGAGGTCGTGCCACCGGGGCTGTCGATGCGGAGCACGACGGCGGAAACCGCCCTGCTGTCCTCGACCGACTTGATCAGGTCGAGCGTGCGGCGATCGCCGGAGATGAAGCCGGAAACGGTGATGCGGGCGATATGGGCGCTCGACAGGCTGCCCGAACTGTCGCCCTTCCAGGCGAGACCACCGATCACCGCCGCGACGATCACGCCGAGCACGGCGAGCACGCGCCAGAGCGTCAGCTTGCGGCGCAGGCTGCGGCGGTCTGCGAGCAGATCGGCATCGGATGACATCGGAAGGCTCCTGAGGCTGGGTCCGTGATGTAGACCTGCAAGCCCAGCCGGGCAAGGCAGCTGGGCCGCCTTCAGGCCGCGACCGAGGCGCGCGCCCGGTCGAGCGCGAGCAGCGCGAGGCCGCTGGCGACCGAACGGAAGGCATCGCCGATATGCACCTTGCCGGCGCCGAAGCGACGGTCGAACAGGCTGCGCACGGCCGGAACATAGGAGGTGCCGCCGGTCATGAAGACCGCCTCGATGCGATCGCCACCGAGGCCGGCCTCGGCCAGCGCGCGATCGAGCGCGCTTTCGATCGCGCCGACATCGTCGCCGATCCAGCGCTCGAAATCGGCACGGCGGATCGGCTTCTCGATGCTGACGCCCATCTGGCTGAAGCTCAGCGTCGTCTCCTCCTTGTCGGAGAGCGCGACCTTGGCGGCGGAAACGGCGCGATAGAGTTCGTAGCCGAGATCGTATTCGATCACCGTCAGCAGGTCCTCGAGCTTGCCGGGCTCGACGGCCTCGCGGATCAGGGCGTTGAGCTCGGCCATGGTCTCGCGGCTCTTCATCAACGAAAGCTTGTGCCATTGCGCGAAAGCGGCGTGGTAATGGGCCGGCACCGGCAAGAGCTTGCCGAAGGAGCGGTAATCCGTGCCCTTGCCGAGCGCCGGCGACACCGCATGCTCGATGATGCGGTAGTCGAAGGTGTCGCCCGCGACGCCGACACCGGCATGGGAGAGCGGGATCGCCTCCAGACCGCCATTGCGGCCGGGCTCGAAGCGCATCACCGAGAAGTCGCTGGTGCCGCCGCCGAAATCCGCGACCAGCATGGTCTGCGGCGTCCTCAGATCACGGGCATACCAATAGGCGGCGCCGAGCGGCTCATAGGCGAAATCGACCTGGCTCATGCCGGCCTTGCCGTAGGAACCCTTCAGGCGACCGACAGCCAGCTCCTCGTCAGGGCGCTCGCCGGCGAAGACAACCGGGCGGCCGGAAACCAAAGGCAGCGCGTCATGACCCGGCAGATCCGCCGTGAGGTCGGACAGGAAGACGCCGATCAGGTCCTCCAACTGGAAGAGCTTGCCGAAGAGCCGGGTCTCCTGGAAGGCGCGGCTGGAGAGATGGGTCTTGAGCGATTGCAGGAAGCGATGCTCGGTCGTCATCCCCAGGGCCATGTCGAGCGCATCGGGGCCGCTGACATGGGTGATGCGGGTCTCAGGGGGGCGGCCCTCGCGCCAGAACATCAGCGCCGAGCGGTAGGCATCGACCGCGCCCTGCCTGGTGGCGAAGGAGCGCGTCATGACCGATCCGTCCGGCCCCGCCAGCGCGACGACGCTGTTGGTGGTGCCGAAGTCGATGCCGATGGCGGCGGGGGTCATGGCGAGCTCCTTTTATGTGGTGAGTGCGTTGTCATTCCGGGGCTTCGCGTCAGCGAAGAACCCGGAACCCACGACTGGACGAGCGTTCCCCGCCGCGGTGGCCAGGGCTCGCCCAGTCGTGGGTTCCGGGTTCGGCCCTACGGGCCGCCCCGGAATGACAACGTGGTTTCGAAACAAAAGCCCGCGCGGATCGCTCCGCGCGGGCCGAATTCAAAGGCCGGCCGCTTTCGCGGCCGAAACCTCACTTCTTGTCGGTGGCCTTCTTGAGCGCAGCGCCCAGGATGTCGCCGAGCGAGGCACCGGAGTCGGCGGAGCCGTACTGGGCCATCGCCTCCTTCTCCTCAGCCATCTCCAGGGCCTTGATCGAGACCTGGATCTTGCGCGCCTTCTTGTCGAAGAGCACGACGCGGGCGTCGATGCGCTCGCCGGCCGCGAAGCGCTCAGGGCGCTGCTCGGAGCGATCGCGAGCCAGCTCGGCGCGCTTGATGAAGGTCATCATGTCGGTGTCGGCGATCTTCACGTCGAGACCCGACTCCTTCACCTCGACCACCTCACAGGTGACGATCTGGCCCTTCTTGAACTCGCCGGCATCCACGAAGGGATCGCCGCCGAGCTGCTTCAGGCCGAGCGAGATGCGCTCCTTCTCGACGTCCACGTCGAGAACGACGGCCTGCAGGACGTCGCCCTTCTTGTATTCCTCGATGACCTGCTCGCCCGGACGGTTCCAGTCGAGATCCGAGAGATGGATCATGCCGTCGATATCGCCTTCGAGACCCAGGAACAGGCCGAACTCGGTCTTGTTCTTGACCTCGCCCTCGACCGTCGAGCCCGACGGGTGCTGCTCCGCGAAGAGCTCCCACGGGTTGCGCAGGGTCTGCTTGAGGCCCAGCGAGATGCGGCGCTTGACCGGATCGACCTCGAGGATCGCGACGTCGACTTCCTGCGAGGTCGAGACGATCTTGCCGGGGTGGACGTTCTTCTTGGTCCAGGACATCTCGGAGACGTGGATCAGGCCTTCGATGCCCGGCTCCACTTCGACGAACGCGCCGTAGTCCGTGATGTTGGTCACGCGGCCCTTGAGGCGGGTGCCAACCGGGTAACGCTCGGCGATGCCATCCCACGGATCGGCCAGCAGCTGCTTGATGCCGAGCGAGATGCGGTGCGTGTCCTGGTTGATCTTGATGATCTTGACCTTGACCGTCTGGCCGATGGTCACGACCTCCGACGGGTGGTTCACGCGGCGCCACGCCATGTCGGTGACGTGCAGCAGGCCGTCGATGCCGCCGAGGTCAACGAACGCACCGTATTCGGTGATGTTCTTGACGACGCCGTCGATGACCTGGCCCTCTTCGAGCGAGGCGACGAGCTCGGAACGAGCCTCGGCGCGGGTCTCTTCGAGGACGGTGCGGCGCGACACGACGATGTTGCCGCGGCGGCGATCCATCTTGAGGATCTCGAAGGGCTGCGGCTGGCCCATCAGCGGGCCGACGTCGCGGATCGGACGGATATCGACCTGCGAGCGCGGCAGGAAGGCCACGGCGCCGTCGAGATCGACGGTGTAGCCGCCCTTGACGGTGTTGAAGATCATGCCGGTGACCTTCTCGCGGGCCTCGAAGGCCTTCTCGAGCTTGACCCAGCTCTCTTCGCGGCGAGCCTTGTCGCGCGAGATGACGGCTTCGCCGAGCGCGTTCTCGATCCGGTCCAGATAGACCTCGACCTCGTCGCCGACGTTCAGTTCCTGGTCACGGCCGGGGCCGGTGAATTCCTTGAGGGCGACACGGCCTTCGGTCTTCAGACCGACGTCGATGATCGCCATGTCCTTCTCGATCGCGACGACCTTGCCCTTGATGACGGAGCCTTCGAGGGCCTCGTTACGGGTGAAGGACTCTTCGAGCAGGGCGGCGAAATCCTCGCGACCCGCGCTGTAGCTTTCAACTGCTGACATGTAATCTCCTGGGAGCCGGCCGCGTATCCCGCGGATGTCCGGCCTGAGGCGCCGTGGTTGGTGCTGCGATCCGGATCGCGGCCGTCGGCACCTCCTCTCGGAGGTTTCCGCCTCCCCGTCAGACGGGGCCGGCGAAGGCGCCAGGACCAGCGGCTCGATCCGTATCCGGGCGGCCCAGCTCAAACACGAAACGGGAGCAGGTCCTGGAGACCGCCCCCGGCGCATGATCGATCACGGCCCTTCGGACAGGGGCGATGTAATGCAAGCGGACCCTCAGGGCAAGGCGAAACCCTGCCCCGAGGCCCGATTATGATCCGGGACGCAGCAGCTTGTAGCGCTTGTGCGTCAGGCAGCTATCGACCACCAGCGCGTAATCGGCCGAGGCCTTCTCCACCGCGGCCGCGCCGCTCTCCGCCGTCGCCCCGCCGACCGACTGCACCGCATTGGCGGCGCCCGCCAGCACCTGGGCCTGCCGGAAGCCCGGCACGGGGATATAGCTCGCCAGCGTGCCGGCCACCGCGATGGCCGTGCCGGTCTGCTGCTGCTGCGTCGCCCGCTTGATCGCCGCGAGCTGCGGCGAAGCCTGCTGCCGGCAGGCGGTGAGGTCACGCTGGTAGCGATCGGGATTGACGCGATGCATGTCGACGAGCGGCTCGTAGACGGAGGCGCCGGGGTCCTCCATCGGCACGGCCGCAGCCGTGGCGCTGGAAGCCAGACGAGGCCCCGCCCCTTGCGCCGGAGGCAAGGCCGGCGCCGGCGGCAAGGCCGGTGCCGCCGGCAAGGCCGCCGCGACGGGTTCAGGCCCCTCGGATTGCGCCGTCTGATTGCAAGCAGAAACGGTCAGCGCCAGCAGCGCCGCCGCAACAAACCTCATCGCCCCATCCCCTGCTCTTGCGGATACATTGATCCTTGACTGCCCGCGCGCCCCATCTCTCGCTACGGTAGTGGCAAAAACAGAGCATAACGCTACGTCATATTCAATATCCGCTGGAATCGCTTCCCCAGCACCGCCTGCCATGCCAGTCTGCACCGCAGGTTTCACGGCATTCGCGGGAGCATTTCATGGGCTGGGCCATTCTGGGGCTGATCGCCGTCCTCGTCGTCTACCTGATCATGACCTATAACGGGCTCGTCGCGATGCGGCAGCGCGTCAACCAGGCCTTCGCCGATATCGACGTGCAATTGAAGCAGCGCCACGACCTGATCCCGAACCTCGTCGAGACGGTGAAGGGCTATGCGACGCATGAGAAATCGACGCTCGACGCAGTGATCGCCGCGCGCAACGCGGCCCAGGGCGCGACCGGCGTGCACGACAAGGCCGCCGCCGAGCAGCAGCTTTCCGGCGCCGTCGGCCGGCTGCTCGCGCTGGGCGAGGCCTATCCCGACCTCAAAGCCAGCGCCAACTTCCAGCAGCTGCAGGTCGATCTCGGCAATGTCGAGGACAAGCTCGCGGCGGCGCGGCGCTTCTTCAACAATGCGGTCGGCGAGTTCAACGCCGCGATCCAGGCCTTCCCGGCCGTGCTGTTCGCACCGCAGATGGGCTTCGCCCAGCGCGAGTTCTTCGATGTCGGCGAGCAGACCCGCGCGCAGATCGAAGTCGCGCCCAGCGTGAAGTTCTAAGGAGCTGCTTGAAACTCTAGAGCCCTCATCGTTCGAGACGCCACTGCGCGGCTCCTCAGGATGAGGGCTTGAACTTGTTCGAACAGCCTGTGAGGGAGCGATGGCCGAGGCCTTCGGGCTCTACACCCACCAGCGCAACAACCGGATCAGGTCGAACCTCCTGATCGCCGGGCTCTTCCTGCTCGTCTATCTCACCGCCTGGGGCCTGCTGCTCGTCGCCTTCGGCTATGGCGGCGTGCCGCGCGGGCGCACCGCCTTCGGCGAGGCCGGCCGCGTCTTCCGCTCCTGGTTCCCCTTCATCACCGCGGGCGCGATGCTCTGGGTGTTCATCGGCTTCCGGATGAATGTCGCGATGATCAACGCGGTCACCGGCTCAAAGGGGCTCGCACGGGAGGACAATCCCAAGCTCTACCGGATGCTGGAGAATCTCTGCATCTCGCGCGGCCTGCCGATGCCGAAGCTCGCCATCATCGAGAGCGACGCGCTCAACGCCTTCGCCAGCGGCGTCAACGACAGCCAGTTCACCGTCAGCGTCACCACCGGATTGCTGGCCCAGCTCAACGACGCCGAGGTCGAGGCGGTGCTGGCGCATGAGCTCACCCATATCCGCAATGGCGACGTCCGGCTGATGGTGATCGCCGTGGTGATCGCGGGGGTGGTTTCCTTCGCCGGCGAGCTCGTCTTCCGTGGTTTCGGGCGCAGCCGCATCAGGATGTCCTCGGACGACGGCAAGAAGGGCAACGGCCTCGCGATCATCATCGGCATCGCGGTTATCGCGATCTCCTGGTTCCTGGCGATCCTGATCCGCCTGTCGCTCTCACGCTCGCGCGAGTATCTCGCCGATGCCGGCGCAGTCGAACTGACGAAGAATCCGGACGCGATGATCTCCGCGCTGCTGAAGATCTCCGGCCGGGCCGATATCGAGGGCGTTCCATCAGGCGTGATGGACATGTGCTTCGAGAACGACCCTGACGATTTCGCCGACCTGTTCTCGACCCATCCCTCCGTCACCAAACGCGTGCAGGCGCTGGTCGAGACCGCCGGTGGACGGATGCCGGCGATGCCGCCCCATCCGCCGAAGATCGGCGAACGGCAGGACCTGCCGACGATGGTCGAGGAAACCGCGGCGCGCGGCCCCTGGCAGAGGCCCCCAGCCGGGTAAGCCATCTGCATCGCGCGGATCGTGGACGATCGCCGCGACCTCAATCTATCTTACCCAAGGTCAAGATGGAGAACGGCGATGAAAGCGGCCCTCGCGATCACGTTCGGCCTTTACGCCCTGTTGGCGGGATATCAGACGGCCGGCGCGCAGGAAGCCTGTCAGGCGGCGCGAAGCTCGTGTTCGCAAATGAACGCCTCCTGCGAACAGAAATGCCAGGCGGGCAATAACCCCAGCGCCTGTGTGGCCCGGCTCTGCGCAGTCCCCTTCAGCGGATGCAAAGCCAACGGCATCTGGAAATCGGCTTCCAGCCCGACCTGCCTGAAGACAAACAACCGGAGCTGATCCCAGCAAGCGCCAGCGCTCAGGCGGCGAGCTTGCCCGCGTCGATCTCGAAGACCAGCGGATAGAAGGTATTCCAGCGGTTCCAGCGCTGCGTACCGGCTTCGCCGACGGCCCAGAGCTTGCCGTCACGCGCCAGCCCGAGATCCTCGATGCCGCCGGGAGCGGGATAGCGCGCGAGCGTGGCGCCGGTGGCGGGGTCCAGCTGCGTCAGGAAGGCCGGCCGGTTGCCGGAGCTCTGCGCGATCCAGACCTTCCCCGCCTTGTCGAAGGTCGCGCCTTGCGCGAAGAGCGGCAATGGCAGGATGGCCCGGCTATCCGCGAGCCCGATCGGCGCCTCGCTGCCGGCCAGGATGCGATCGACCGGGACGGCATGAAGATTCGGCGCGCCCTCGCGACGGTAAGGGCCGAACCAGAGCGCATCGCCCGAGGCCGTCAGGAAGGACGGCCCCATCGCCTTGTCGACGCGCACTTCCTTGAGCGGAGCGCACTCGCCGGTGCGGCAGGATTCCTTGAAGTCGAGCGCCAGCAGCCGGCCGGAATTGGCGACGAACAGCGTGCCGCGGAGATTGGCGAGGCCGCCGGGATGGCCATAGGTCGCCGGCAGCGCGAAGCTGCCGAGCAGGCGTCCGTCGCCGCGCGCGAGCCGGAATACCCGCGCCGGGCCGTTATCCTGCTCGCGATCGGTGCTGCGGTAGCAGGCGATCAGGATCTCGTCGCCGAAGACCGTGAGGCCCTGCGGCACATAGCCTTCGTTGAGGCCGGGTGACCAGTAGCGGCGGCCGATCGCCGCGGCGTTCGGCACCGCCGTCAATTCACGGGTGTCGTATGTCGGCGCCTCTCCGGGCAAGGCCTGACGCGCCCGCGCCGCCGGGGCCAGGCAGAGGCCGGCCGCTGCCAGCAGCATGCGGCGCCGGTCGAGGATCACCGCCCGTCCGTCGCCCATTCCAGCGCTTCCTCAAGGCGGTCGTCGCCCCAGAAGAGTTCGCCGTCGCCGGCCACGAAGAACGGCGCGCCGAAAATGCCGATCGACTTGGCATATTCGATCTCGGCCTTGAGACGGCCTTTGACCTCCTCGCTGCGCGAGAGCGGCAGCGCGACATTCGGATCGCTGCCGGCTTCCTTCAGCGCGGCGCTCAGCACCGCCTCCTCGGCGATGTTGCGGCCCTCGCAGAAATGCGCCCGGAACAGCGCCTTCGAGAAGGTCGGCGTCCAGCCGCCATCGCGGCCGGCCAGCGCCAGCCGTGCGGCCGTCAGCGAATTCTGGGGAAAATTCTCGGGCTTGACGATGGCGACACCCTGCCGCCGTCCGCGCCGCGCCGTATCGCGCCACATATAGCGGCCCTTGCTGGGATAGAGCGCGAAGGGAGAGGTGTTCCAGCCCTGCGCCGCGAAGATCGGCCCGAGCAGGAAGGGACGCCAGCGCAAGGTGACGCCGGCTTTATCGGCCAACTCTTCGATTCTGAGGGCACTCAGGCAGGAATAGGGCGACGCGAACTCATACCAGAAGTCCAGAACGGGACGATTCGGCATTCAGCCTCCGAACAGGTCGTCATGTCGTGTCGCGCCCGATCGAGCCTGCGCTCTTCGCAACGCGACCGCAAGCGCCGCGAATGGCGCCTGTGGAATGGAGGGACGACGCGCTCGCCCGCGCCCATCCATCACCGGACGACGCGGGATCGATCAGAAGGTTCCGATTGCTTCGCCCCGAACGCTGCGATAGTGCGCCATTGCGTCCGAAACGCGGCCCATGGGGGCTGCCAGAAGGAAAATGAACAGATGGCTGACAGCAGCGTGAAAAAGGTCGTCCTCGCCTATTCCGGCGGTCTCGACACCTCGATCATCCTCAAATGGCTGCAGACCACCTATCGATGCGAGGTCGTGACCTTCACCGCCGATCTCGGCCAGGGCGAGGAACTCGGACCGGCGCGCGACAAGGCGCTGCTGCTCGGCATCAAGCCGGAGAACATCTATATCGAGGACCTGCGCGAGGAGTTCGTGCGCGACTACGTCTTCCCGATGTTCCGCGCGAACGCCGCCTATGAGGGCGTCTATCTGCTGGGCACCTCGATCGCCCGCCCGCTGATCGCCAAGAAGCTGATCGAGATCGCCGAGAAGACCGGTGCCGACGCCGTCTCCCACGGCGCGACCGGCAAGGGCAACGACCAGGTCCGCTTCGAGCTGACCGCCTACGCGCTGAAGCCCGATGTCGTGGTGATCGCGCCCTGGCGCGAATGGGACCTGCGCTCGCGCGAGCAGCTGATCGCCTTCGCCGAGCAGCACCAGATCCCGATCGCCAAGAACAAGCGCGGCGAAGCGCCGTTCTCGGTCGACGCCAACCTGCTGCACGCCTCCTCGGAAGGCCGCGTGCTGGAGGATCCGGCAGTCGAGGTGCCCGACTACGTCTATTCGCGCACGATCTCGCCGGAAGACGCGCCGGACAAGCCGACGATCGTCACGGTTTCGTTCGAGAAGGGCGACGCGGTCGCGATCGACGGTGAGAAGCTCTCGCCCGCGACGCTGCTCGCCAAGCTCAACGATCTCGGCCGCGACAACGGCATCGGCCGTCTCGACCTCGTCGAGAACCGCTTCGTCGGCATGAAGTCGCGCGGCATGTACGAGACGCCCGGCGGCACGATCCTGCATGCGGCCCATCGCGCCATCGAGTCGATCACGCTCGACCGCGGCGCGGCGCATCTCAAGGACCAGATCATGCCGCAATATGCGGAGCTGATCTATAACGGCTTCTGGTTCTCGCCGGAGCGCGAGATGCTGCAGGCGCTGATCGACAAGAGCCAGGAATTCGTCACCGGCGACGTGCGCCTCAAGCTCTACAAGGGCGGCGTCCATGTCATCGGCCGGTCGAGCGACTACTCGCTCTACGACCAGGACCTCGTCACCTTCGAGGAAGGCGCGGTCGCCTACGACCACCGCGACGCGGCCGGCTTCATCAAGCTCAACGCGCTGCGCCTGCGCACGCTCGGCAAGCGCAAGAAGAAGCTGGGGCTCTGAGAGCCCGGTTTCGCGGCTGCTGAAGAGTGTCATCCCGTGCGCGCTGCGGCATACGAATGCCGCTGCGCAGACACGGGACCGCGTGACGAATAATGCTGAATTCACCCGGCGAGGTCAGACCACGCCGGGTTTTTCTTTTCGATCAGCGCGATCTTCCAGGCGCGGCGCCACTTCTTCAGAACCTTCTCGCGCTCGATCGCCTGGTTCGGCTCGTCGAAGGTCTCGACATAGACCAGCCGGTCGATGTTGTACTTCGCCGCGTGACCTTTGACCGCGTGGGCCTTGTGCTCCGCGATCCGGCGTTCGAGGTCGCTGGTGATGCCGATATAGAGCGGCCCGTCCTTGCGCGTGGCGAGGATGTAGACGGCATAGATGCGGGCGGTCATTCGGACCTCGCGGCAGAGCGAAACGGCCCCCTATCCTGCGTGCGGTCCCGTGTCTGCGCAGCGGCACTTCGCGCCGCAGCGCGCACGGAATGACACCCTTCAAAAGCGCCGCTTCGTGAACCGCCGGCGCGTTCGCGCGTTCAGCACTCACCGATCAACCTGAGTGCTCTCCGCATGCTTCGCTTCCTCGCCCCTGCCCTGATCTCCGCCGTCCTCTATGTCCCCGTCGCGGCGCTTGCCCAAGAAGTCCCACCGAAAAGCGAGAAGCCGGCGACGCCGGAGGTCGCGACCTGCAAGGCCGCCGCGCTGCAGGCGCTCCACGCCAAGGAGCCGGAGATCAAGGACATCTATATCGACGAGGATGGCGCCACGGTCGCGGTGTCGGAATCGAAGATCGAGGACATCGCGGTCACGCGCATCGTCATGGCCGAGGCCTATCTGCGGACCGATCGCTCGGACAAACCGCGCCGCTTCCTCTGCCTGCTCGGCGAGAAGAACAAGGTGCTGCTGACCTTCTTCACGGCGCGCTGACGCCCAAGAGCAAGCGAAAGGGCCGCATGGCGGCCCCATAGCCGATCATCGGGGCGAAAGCGCCTTCAGCTGCCGTCGACGACCCGGGTCGCAGGCCGGTCATGGCCATCCGCCAGCTCCTCGTGCCAGCGGCCGCTCTGGTCCTGATAGACGATGCCGTCGGTGCTGCCGGCCACGGTCTGGCGCGCGGCAGCGCGGGTCGCCGCCTTCAGCGCCGCGTCATGCGTCCGGAAGGTCTCGGACAGAGCCCCCTCGACCTTGTAGGCCCAGCCGCCGTCGTGCTCGACCACCTCGTATTTGACCATGACCATCGCGCACCCTCCTTTCGATCAAAGGAAACCGCGCCCCGGCCATGCGGTTCCGGCTAGTCGCCGTTGCCGCTGTCGGCCGCGCGCAGCGAATCCAGCGCCGGCATCGAGGTGATGTGATAGCCGGCATCGACATGATGGACGTCGCCGGTGACACCTCCGGAGAGATCCGAGAGGTAATAGAGCGCCGAGCCGCCGATCTCTTCAAGCGAAACCGACTTGCGCAGTGGCGAATTGGCGCGCTGCCAGGACAGCATGGCGCGGGCGTCGGAAATGCCGGCACCGGCCAGCGTCCGCACCGGCCCGGGCGAGAGCGCGTTCACGCGGATGCCGCGCGGGCCGTAATCGCCGGCGAGATAGCGCACGCTCGCCTCCAGGGCCGCCTTGGCGACGCCCATGACGTTGTAGTTCGGCATGATCCGGGTCGAACCGCCATAGGTCAGCGTGATCATGCTGCCGCCCTTGGGCATGCGCTCCGCCGCGCGCTTGGCGACCTCGGTGAACGAGAAGCAGGAGATCACCATCGTGCGCGAGAAATTCTCGCGGGTCGTGTCGGCATAGAGCCCCTTGAGCTCGTTCTTGTCGGAGAAGCCGATGGCATGGACGATGAAATCGAGCGTGTTGCGCTCGGGATCGCCGCCCCAGGCCTCGTCGAGCGTCGCGAAGGCGGCATCGACGGACGCGGTATCCTCGACATCGCAGGGCACGACCAGCTTCGAGCCGATGCTCTCCGCCAGCGGCCGGACGCGCTTGCCGAGCGCATCGCCCTGATAGGTGAAGGCGATCTCGGCGCCATGGGCGTGAAGGGTGCGGGCAATGCCCCAGGCGATGGAATTCTGATTGGCGACGCCCATGATGAGGCCGCGCTTGTTGTGCATCAGCGGGAGCATGGCAAACTCGGAAGGGACTTCGGGAACGGGTCCGAAGACGGGGGGAAACGAAGGAAAGTCGGCGGGTCGGTCTAACTCTGAACGGCGTATCAGCATTGCAGCACCGTTGCCGGCGCCGCCATCGGCAGCCCTTGGGCTAGTCGGTCTTGGTGATCGCGGCAGCGGCGGCCTTCGAAGTGGAGACCGGCACGATCTCGAAACGCACGAGGTCGTTCCATTGCAGGACCCATTCCTGCAGCAGGGCGATATCGTCGCATTCCATGATCTGGAAGCAGCGGCCGAGATCGGCCGAGACCCAGCTTTCGACATAGCGCACGCCGGCCGGCGCCATCCGCCCGCTATGCTGGAAGCGGGCGTAGACATCCTTCACGCGGGCCTGATCGAAATGCTCGATCACCATGAAGAGCATGGCGCTTCTCAGACCTCCAGGCGCTTCATCACGATGGTGGCGTTGGTGCCGCCGAAGCCGAACGAGTTCGAGAGCACGGTGCCGAGGCCCGCATTGTCGATGCGCTTGCGCACGATCGGCATGTCGGCGAAGGCCGGGTCGAGCTCGTCGATATGGGCGCTCTCGCAGATGAAATCGTTATTGAGCATCAGCAGCGAGTAGATCGCCTCCTGCACGCCGGTGGCGCCGAGCGAATGGCCGGTCAGCGACTTCGTCGCCGAGATCGGCGGCGCCTTGTCGCCGGCACCGAAGACCTCCCGGATCGCCTCGATCTCCTTGCCGTCGCCGACCGGGGTCGAGGTGCCGTGCGGGTTGATGTAGTCGACCTTGCTCTTCACGCCTTCGAGCGCCATGCGCATGCAGCGAACCGCGCCCTCGCCGGACGGAGCGACCATGTCGTAGCCGTCCGAGGTCGCGCCATAGCCGACGATCTCGCCATAGATCTTGGCGCCGCGGGCCTTGGCATGCTCCAGCTCTTCAAGGACGACGACACCGGCGCCGCCGGCGATGACGAAGCCGTCGCGGGCAACGTCATAGGCGCGCGAGGCGCGGGCCGGCGTGCCGTTGAAGTCGGAAGACATCGCACCCATGGCGTCGAAGAGGACGGAAAGCGTCCAGTCCAGCTCCTCGCAGCCGCCGGCGAAGATGACGTCCTGCTTGCCCCACTGGATCAGCTCGTAGGCATTGCCGATGCAGTGGTTCGAGGTCGCGCAAGCCGAGGAGATCGAATAATTGACGCCCTTGATCTTGAACCAGGTCGCCAGCGTCGCCGAAGCGGTCGAGGACATGCCCTTGGGCACGGCGAAGGGGCCGACCTTCTTCGAGGAGCCGCTCTCGCGCGCCTTGTCATAAGCGTCGATCAGGGCGCGGGTCGAGGGACCGCCCGAGCCCATGATGATGCCGGTGCGCTCGTTGCTGATCTCGGCGGGCTCCAGGCCCGCATCGACGATCGCCTGCTCCATCGCGACCTGATTCCAGGCCGAGCCGCCGCCATGGAAACGCATGGCGCGCCGGTCGAGCACCGTCGCGGGGTCAAGCGTCGGCACGCCCGCGACCTGGCTGCGGAAGCCGTGTTCGGCGAAATCCGGCACATAGGAGATGCCCGATTTGGCCGAATGCAGCGAGGCCAGGACCTCCTGCGTGTTGTTGCCGATGGACGAGACGATGCCCATCCCGGTGACGACGACGCGTCTCATGCTCGCTACTCCAGCTGTCAGCACGCGGCGGGACAGGCCCGGCCGCTTCTGGATTCATACCGCGCAAATGGACCGAGCGGCAGCTGCACGCAAGGTCGGCTTACGTTTTTCCTCAGGCCGCTTCCGGCTTGAACAGGCCGACGCGCATGTCGCTGACCGTGTAGATGCGCTTGCCGTCGGCCTCCAGCCAGCCATCGGCGATGCCGAGGACGAGCTTCGACTTGAAGACGCGCTTGAAGTCGACGCCGTAGACGACCTTCTTGACCGAGGGCAGGACCTGATCGGCGAACTTGACCTCGCCGACACCGAGCGCGCGGCCGCGGCCCGGCAGGCCGAGCCAGCCGAGGAAGAAGCCGGTGAGCTGCCAGAGCGCATCGAGGCCGAGGCAGCCCGGCATCACCGGATCGCCCTTGAAGTGGCAATCGAAGAACCAGAGATCGGGCTTGATGTCGAATTCGGCGCGGACGAGGCCCTTGCCGTGCTCGCCACCCTCTTCGGCGATCTCGACGATCCGGTCGAACATCAGCATCGGCGGCAGCGGGAGCTGCGCATTGCCCGGCCCGAACAGTTCCCCACGACCGCAGGCGAGGATCTCCTCGTAGCTGAAAGACGACTGACGCTGCATTCCCGTACCGCTCCCTGGCACCGGCCGGATTCGGCCGGTGTCTCGTTTGCCGTGCCTAACACGGCGGGAGCGGGAAACGAAAGGGCAGCACGTCCCAAGACGCGCGTCGCAGCGTCAAAAACCACAGCGAGACTGCGCCAGATCAATGCAGGAGCGGTCCTCCAGAGCCTATAGACCGGTTCAACGCTTGCGACGGGGACTCCGACGCCTTACATTTCGGATTGGAATTCTTTCAACAAACGGAGCCTTCAGGACATCCGTTGCGCATGAAGGCACGCGAACAGGGCATGAGCGACCTGACCTCCCAGGACCAGGGTTACGGAACGCCGGTGCGGCAGGGCTGCCCCTTCAACGACATTCGCCAGAAGCTCCGGCGCGTCGGTCTGCGGCCGACCCGCCAGCGCGTCTCGCTCGGCTGGGTGCTCTTCGCCAAGGGCCAGCGCCATGTCAGCGCCGAGATGCTGTTCGAAGAGGCGATGAAGGAGCGCATCCCGGTCTCGCTCGCGACGATCTACAACACGCTGCGCCAGTTCACCGAGGCAGGCCTCCTGCGCGAACTCACGCTCGACGGTGCCAAGGCCTATTTCGACACCGCCGACCATGATCACCACCATTTCGTCGTCGACGGCGAGAACCGGGTGATCGACATCCCCGCCGACGAGATCGACGTCGCGAGCCTCCCGGTCCCGCCCGCAGGTTACGAAATCGCGCGAGTCGACGTCGTGGTGCGGCTGCGCAAGATCGACAGCTGAAATAAGCTCCGTCCGCTCCGGAGACCACGAACATGGCTTTCACCGATTCGCCGATCTCGCGCCGCGCGCTGGCAGGGCTTCTGCTGGCGGCCGCCCTCCCCGCCACGCCCGCGCTGGCGGCGCCGCGCAGCTTGCGCGGCACGGTCTCCTTTCGCGAGCGCATGGCCCTGCCGCCCGGCGCCATCGTCGAGGTGAAGCTGCTCGACGTCTCGCTGGCCGACGCGCCGGCGCGCACCATCGCCGAGACGCGCGTTTCCGGCCGCCGCATCCCGGCGCCGTGGACCCTGCGCTTCGATAGCAGGCGGATCGATCCCCGTCATAGCTACGCACTGCAGGCGCGCATCACGCATCGCGGGCAGCTGCTCTTCATCACGACGGAGCGGCACAGCGTCTTCACGGGCGGCCCGGACAATACCGATATCTGGGTCCAGCGCGTGGCCGGGCAGGAACAACCGCCCGCGCCTGCCGCCTCGCCGGTCGGCAACTGGCGCCTCGCCCGCCTCGGCGGCGCCGAGACCCCGGCCTCGATCGCGACCACGCTCACCATCGCAGCGGACGGCAAGGTGTCGGGCCGCGGCGGCTGCAACGGCTTCGGCGGCACTGCGACCATTCAGGGCCGGGTGATCCGGTTCTCGCGCATGGTCTCGACGATGATGGCCTGCGAGCCCGACAAGATGGCGCAGGAGCAGCGCTTCCTCAAAGCGCTGGAGCGCGTGCATCGCTGGAGCTTCGAGCGCCAGACGGGCCGGCTCGTCCTGCTCGATCGCGGCGGCCGGCCGCTGATGGCGCTTGCGGCGCAGTAGCGCCGGGGACGCCCCTCAGTCGACCTTCTCGTTGGGATAGACGCCCCAGAGGCGCTCCTGCCGGATGAAGCCGTTGATGGTGCCGACGCTGACGCGGCACCAGGTGTTGGCGCAGGAGGCGACGCTGGCGACAACGCCGGGCTGCAGCCGGGCGACGACGGCGGCGTCCTCGTTCGCGGCGCTGCGCATCGGGAAATTCTCGTCCTTCTTCTTCGACCAGGGAGCGACGAGCGCCGTCCGGCGGCCGGAAAGCAGGCTGTGCAGCACCCAGCCCTCGGTGCCATCGGCATCGCGGACGCGGCGCCAGGTCTCGAATTCGGCAGTGACCTCCACCGGCAGGCCGGCGCGCTGATAGACCCAGCGCGTGCGGTGCTCCTTCGAGGGGCCTTCGCGCAGGTTCACGCGGTCCGTCTTCAGGCTGACATAGCGCGGCACGGGCAAGCCGGTGACCGATCCCGCCTGCATGTCCTGCGCGGACGCGATCGCGGGCAGGCCGATGAGGGCCAGCGCCGCCAGGGCCAGGCAGCGCATCGACGAGACCTTCATGCCGCCACTCTCCTTCGCATCCGCTTACCCCCGGCGAAGGGGCAAGTTGTCATCCGCTGCGCTGCCGCCTAGACACAGTCATGCTGCCGCGCAGCAACTCCCATTCCTGGGCCACCAGGGTTAATGACGGGTTGAGGATATCAGGCCGATACGGCCGATGACGGAGGGGTGCCGCCATGACGAAGAAGAAGCCGGTGGTGGTGGTGACGCGCAAGCTGCCCGCCGTGGTGGAAACCCGCATGCGCGAACTGTTCGACGCGCAGCTCAATATCGACGACAAGCCGATGTCGCAGGCCGCGCTGGTCGAGGCGGTGAAGACCGCCGACGTGCTCGTGCCCACCGTCACCGACAAGATCGACGCCGCCGTCATCGCGCAGGCCGGCGACCAGCTGCGCCTGATCGCCAATTTCGGCAACGGCGTCGACAATATCGATGTCGCCAGCGCCGTGCAGCGCGGCATCACCGTCACCAACACGCCGGGCGTGCTGACCGACGACACCGCCGACATGACGATCGCGCTGATCCTCGCCGTCGCACGCCGGATCGCCGAGGGCGCCCGCGTCATTCCCGATGACGACTGGGCCGGCTGGTCGCCGACCTGGATGCTCGGCCGCCGCATCACCGGCAAGCGCCTCGGCATCGTCGGCATGGGCCGCATCGGCCAGGCGCTGGCGAAGCGGGCCGCCGCCTTCGGCTTGTCGATCCACTACCATAACCGCCGCCGCGTCGATCCGCGCATCGAGGAGCAGCTCGACGCGACCTATTGGGATTCGCTCGACCAGATGCTGGCGCGGATGGACATCGTCTCGGTCAACTGCCCGCATACGCCGGCGACCTATCACCTGCTCTCGGCGCGCCGCCTCAAGCTGATGAAGCCGGACGCCATCCTGGTGAACACGGCGCGCGGCGAGGTCGTCGACGAGACCGCGCTCGCCCGCATGCTGGAAGCCGGCGAGCTCGCCGGTGCCGGCCTCGACGTGTTCGAGAGCGAGCCGGCGGTCAATCCGCGCCTGCTCAAGCTCGCCCGCCAGCACAAGGTCGTGGTGCTCCCGCATATGGGCTCGGCCACGCATGAAGGGCGCGCCGACATGGGCGAGAAGGTCATCGTCAACATCAAGACCTTCATGGACGGCCACAAGCCGCCGGATCGCGTGCTGCCCAGCATGCTCTGAAGGGCCAAGTCTTTCAGCCTGTTGTCATTCCGGGGCGCGCCGCAGGCGCGAACCCGGAACCCACGACCGGGTGAGACAGTCCATGCCGCGGAACTTAAGACTCACCCAGTCGTGGGTTCCGGGCTCTTCGCTGCGCGAAGCCCCGGAATGACAAGGGTGGTTTAGATCAGGGGCGTCGCGTAGGTCCGCAGCTCAAGCCGCGCACAATCCCGCGAGGCGCGCCGCTTCCGCCGGCCATTCCCTGTAGTCGTCGATGACGCCAGCGGCGCCGGCCGCCAGCAGGCGCTCGCGCATGCGCGCCTTATCATGGGCGACGCCGGTGAAGCCGGCGACCTGCATGCCGGCCGCCTTCGCCGCCAGCACGCCCGGCACCGAATCCTCCAGAACGAGGCAGCGCCCGGCCTCAGCCCCCATCTGCGACGCCGCGAACAGGAAGACATCCGGCGACGGCTTGCCGCGCGCGACCTGCGAGGCCGAGAAGACATGGGGATCGAACAGGTCGATCAGGCCCGCCAGCGCGAGGTTGCGCCTGAGCGGCTCCAGAACCGTCGAGGAGGCGACGCAGCGGCGCCCCGCCATCACGGTCAGCGCCTCGCGCACGCCGGGAAGCGCGCGCAGCTCTGCTTCCAGCCGCAGGGCGACCGCATCCTCGATACGCGTCTCGAAATCGGCCGGCAGAGGCTTACCCAGCGCAGCCTCGATAATCCTCATGCCGTCGGCCCAGGGGATTCCGACGAGCTGATCGACGTAATGGTCGAGCGTCCAGTGGCTGAGGCCGGCCTCATGGCACATGGCGAGGCTGACCTCGCCATAGAGCGTCTCGGTGTCGATCAGCGTGCCATCGCAATCGTAGATGACGAGGTCGAACGACACAGGCCTGCTCCGCCGGCCGCTCAGCGGGCCTGAAGCGTGTCGAACTGGCCGGTCTTGCGGAAGCGCCAGAGATAGGACGAGATCACCGCCTCGGACGAGGTCGGGGCCAACCCGAGCCCGGCGAAGTCGCGACCCTCGGCCTTGGCTTCCGCAGAGACGACATTGTCGCTCTCGAGCAGCGTGACCTGATCGCGCGTCATGACGAGCTCGTCCGGGATCAGGCCAAGCGTCAGGGAATCGACGACCTGCAGGACGCTGCCCATGATCCGCGCCAGCGGGAACGGCAGCGGCGCGAGCAGGCGCTTGCGGCCGGTCACCTTGCAGACCTCCTCGACGATCTCGCGCAGGCTCTGCACCTCCGGCCCACCGAGTTCGTAGACGCGGCCGGTCTGGACGGTGCCATCGACGGCGCGGGCGACGATCTCGGCGACATCGCCGACGAAGGCCGGCTGAAACTTCGTCGCGCCGTCACCGACCAGCGGCACCACCGGCAGCATGCGGACGAGAGAGGCGAACCGGTTGAAGAACGTATCCTCGGGACCGAACATCACCGACGGACGCAGCACGACCGCGCCGGAAACGGCGGCGAACATCGCCGCCTCGCCCTCGGCCTTGGTGCGGGCATAGGTCGAAGCCGATTCGGCGGAGGCGCCGAGGGCCGAGACATGAACCAGCCGCGCGATGCCGGCAGCGGCGCAGGCCTGGGCGATGGCGCGCGCGCCGTTCGCCTGCACGGCCGCGAAGCTCTGGCGCCCCTGCTCCTGCATGATGCCGACGAGATTGACGACGGCGTCAGCACCCTTCACCGCGGCCGCGACCGAGGCGGGATAGCGCAGATTGGCCTGAACCGCGTGGATCTGGCCGACGATGCCGATCGGCTGGAGGAAATTGGCGAGATCCGGCCGACGCACGGCGACACGCACCCGGTAGCCGCGCTTGACGAGCGCACGCACGACATGGCGGCCGACGAAACCGGAGCCGCCGAAGACCGTGACGAGTTGCTGGGCCGGGGCCTGGGAAGCCATCGCGAAAGCTCCGTTTAGAATGCTTCTGCCCTCCTAGATCATGTTCCGCCAAAGTGGAAATGCCTTTTGCGGCCGGGGCGCTCTATATCCCGCCCCCTGCGGCGTTCCGCCCTATCCACGACGTCGCTCCGCCCCCCTTTTGACGCCGGCTCACCGGTTCCGGGCCAAAACAGCCCGCAATCCGCCCGGTCCGCAAAGGCGCTTTCCACAGGGCTGCGAAAACAAATTCATTTCGCCGCGACAGGGCCGTTGACAGGACGACTCGGCCCCCGTAAACGAACCGCCGTTGCCCAGGTGGCGGAATTGGTAGACGCACCAGCTTCAGGTGCTGGCGCCTGCAAGGGCGTGGAGGTTCGAGTCCTCTCCTGGGCACCATTTTCTTGAGGACTACCAACCTCAAGAACTCAAGGCTCCTCCGAGCGTTGTGATGCGCGGCCGTTCAAAAAACGGCGCGCAGCAATGCTTCGAGAGTTCTTTGAAGCGCGAAGCGCCGCGCTCCTTTCTCTTCCAATCGAGCGGCGCCCGTCTTCTCCCGCCATGGCGAATACAACGCGGTGCACGGCCGATAAGGCCGGCAGCCAGCGGGCAGCGGGCAGCGGATCAACGCCACCTCCTCCAGGATATGGATAGACTGATCCCGCCTGTGGGCCGTTGGTGGTTGAGGCGCGGCGGTCCCGGAGCCATATGATGCGGGTTCGAGCCTTCTCGAAAATGCTCTGAAACAATTCCGCTATTCTCCGAAACGCGGAATTGTTTCAGGCCTTTGTTATAACGCATTTTCTTCACGCGAACCGGTGTCCACTTCGCTCGAAAATGCTCTAGATCAGCTTGCCGTCACTCGCATCGCTTGAGCCCTGCCGTCATGACCAGCCTGAAATTCGGAACTTCCGGCCTGCGTGGCCTCGTCACGGAGCTCGTCGGCCTGCCGACCTACGCCCATGTCCGTGCCTTCTGCGCCGTGCTGCAGGAGGACAAGGCGGCTGGGCCCCAAGGCGAAGTGCTGATCGGCCGGGACCTGCGCTCGTCGAGCCCGCTCATCGCCGCACAATGCGCCCAAGCCGTGGCCGATGCCGGGCTCAAGCCGGTGGATTGCGGCGCCGTGCCGACACCTGCGCTGGCACAGGCTGCCATGGCCGCCGGCAGCCCGGCCATCATGGTCACGGGCAGCCATATCCCGGACGACCGGAACGGGTTGAAATTCTACCGTGCGCAGGGCGAGATCGACAAAACCGACGAGGCCCGCATCCTCGCGCAGCATCAGGCGCTTGCCCTGACGACCGCTCCCGAGGTCTCGATCGCGCCGCCTGCGCGCGACGTGCTGGCCAGCTACCGCGCCCGCTATGCCGGCTTCTTCGGCCGCGCGCTGGAAGGGCTCACGGTCGGCGTCTACCAGCATTCCTCGGTCGGGCGCGACGTCATCTGCGACGTACTGGCGGCTCTCGGAGCAACGCCGGTCGCGCTCGGGCGGAGCGACGTCTTCATCCCCGTCGACACGGAGGCGCTGCGCCCAGAGGACGAGGAGCTGGCGCGGCGCTGGGCCGGGGAGCGCAAGCTCGACGCCATCGTCTCGACCGATGGGGATGCGGATCGGCCGCTCGTCGCCGACGAGACCGGCCGCTTCCTGCGTGGAGACCTGGTCGGCGCGCTGACCGCGCAGTTCCTCGGGGCCGATGCGATCGTCACGCCGGTGACGTCCAATTCCGCGCTCGACCGCCCCGGCCTGTTCGAGACGGTGGTCCGCACCCGCGTCGGCTCGCCCTATGTCATTGCCGGCATGGCCGAGGCCAAGGCCGGGGGCGCCGAGACCATCATCGGCTTCGAGGCCAATGGCGGCGTGCTGCTGGGCTCGGACGTCACGCGCGACGGGCGCAAGCTCGCCGCCCTGCCGACGCGCGACGCCCTCCTGCCGATCCTGGCGACGTTGGCGCTGGCCCGCGGCGCCGGCAGGCCATTGAGCGCGATCGCGGCGGAGGCCCGCTTTGCGATTGCCCTGTCCAACCGCCTGCAGGAGGTGCCGCAGGACAGAACCGCGACCCTGATCGCCAAGCTCGACGGCGAGGATTCCGGTTTCCGCGACGCGGCCTTCGCCGCCCATGGCGGCGTGGCATCGCGCGACCGCCGGGACGGATTGCGCCTGACGCTCGGCATCGGCGCGACGGTGCATTTCCGTGCCTCCGGCAACGCCCCGGAGCTGCGCGTCTATGTCGAAGCGCCGACGCCGCAAGCCGCGGAGGCGCTGCTTGCGGAGAATCTCGCCTTCGCAGCGGCTCAGACACGCTGAGCCGCGGCCGAATCCGGCTTGCCAAACCGGCAAGCCGGCGCGATGTCGGAGCGGCGCGGTGGATTCGCGGCCGACCTTCAGTAAGGAACCCAGGTGGATCGAGCTACGTCCTTCGACCGTGTACTCCTGACCGGCGCGGCCGGCTTCGTCGGCTTCCATGTGACGCAGGCGCTGCTCGACAGGGGCGTGGAAGTCCTCGGCATCGACAACCTGACCCCCTATTACGATCCCGCCCTGAAGCAGGCGCGTCTCGACCATCTCACCGCCCGCAACGGCTTCTCCTTCGAACCGCTCGACATCGCCGATTACGATGCGGTGCAGGCTGCCTTCGCTGCCTTCCGCCCGCAAGTGGCGATCCATCTCGCGGCCCAGGCCGGGGTGCGCTACTCGCTGGAGAACCCGCGCGCCTACGCCTCGTCGAATCTGGACGGCTTCCTGTCGATCCTCGAGGCCTGCCGGCACAATCCGGTCGACCATCTCGTCTACGCCTCGTCGAGCTCGGTCTATGGCGCCAATGCCAAGGTGCCGTTCAGCGAGCATGACGGGGCCGACCATCCGGTCTCGCTCTATGCCGCGACCAAGCGCGCCAACGAGCTGATGGCGCATTCCTATGCCCATCTCTACGGCATTCCGACGACGGGCCTGCGCTTCTTCACGGTCTACGGCCCGTGGGGCCGGCCGGACATGGCCTATTTCAAGTTCACCAAGGCGATCCTCGAAGGCCGGCCGATCGACGTCTATGACGAGGCCGCGATGAGTCGCGACTTCACCTATGTCGACGATATCCGCGAGGCGATCGTGCGGCTGGCCGGCCAGCCTCCGCAGGCTGCCCCGGAAGCCCGCCTGGCGGCGGATCCCGCGACGTCCACCGCGCCCTGGCGCCTCTACAATATCGGCAATCACACGCCGGTCCGGCTCGACCGTTTCATCGCCGCGATCGAGGAAGCCTGCGGCCGCAAGGCGATCAAGCGCCACCTGCCCGCCCAGCCCGGGGATGTGCCGGCAACCTATGCCGACGTGTCGGACCTGGCGGCCAGCGTCGATTTTCGGCCGGATACGCCGATCGAGACAGGAATCGCTCGCTTCGTCGCCTGGTATCGGGAATTCTACCGCATCTGAAACGATCCGCACCGCCTTCGAGACAGCAGGACCCGTGACATGACCGAAGCCTTCATCTGCGCCTATGTCCGTACGCCCATCGGCCGCTTCGGCGGCTCGCTCTCCTCCGTCCGGGCGGACGATCTCGGCGCCGTGCCGCTGAAGGCGCTGGTCGAGCGCAATCCGGGCGTGGATTTCGGCGCTGTCGACGACGTGATCTTCGGCTGCGCCAACCAGGCGGGCGAGGACAACCGCAATGTGGCGCGCATGTCGCTCCTGCTCGCCGGCCTGCCCAAGGAGGTGCCGGGGACGACGATCAACCGGCTCTGCGGCTCGGGCATGGATGCGGTCATCGCCGCCGCCCGCGCGATCAAGGCCGGCGAGGCCGAACTGATGATCGCCGGCGGCGTCGAGAGCATGTCGCGCGCGCCCTTCGTGCTGCCCAAGGCCGACAGCGCTTTCTCCCGCCATGCCGAGATCCACGACACCACGATCGGGTGGCGTTTCGTCAATCCGCTGATGAAGGCGCAATACGGCATCGATTCCATGCCGGAGACCGGCGAGAACGTCGCCGCCGACTGCCATATCGGCCGCGCCGACCAGGACGCCTTCGCCTTGCGCTCGCAGCTCAAGGCCGTCGCCGCCCAGCAGAACGGCCGTTTGGCCAAGGAGATCGTCCCGGTGCTGATCCCGCAGCGCAAGGGCGATCCGATCCGTGTCGAGATCGACGAACATCCGCGCGGGGACACCACGCTGGAGAAGCTCGCCAAGCTCGGCACGCCGTTCCGCAAGGAAGGCGGCACGGTCACCGCCGGCAACGCATCCGGCGTCAATGATGGCGCCGCGGCGCTGATCATCGCCTCGGAGAAGGCGGCTGCGAAATACGGGCTGACGCCGATCGCGCGCATCCTGGGCGGCGCGACCGGCGGCATCGCGCCACGCGTCATGGGCCTCGGGCCGATCCCGGCGACGCGCAAGCTCTGCAAACGGCTCGGCCTCAAGCCCACCGATTTCGACGTCGTCGAGCTGAACGAGGCCTTCGCCTCGCAGGGCATCGCCGTCCTGCGCGAACTCGGCATCGCCGAGGACGGCGCGCATGTGAACCCGAATGGCGGCGCGATCGCGCTCGGCCATCCGCTCGGCATGTCCGGCGCCCGCATCAGCGGCACCGCTGCGCTGGAACTGTCGCTCACCGGCAAGAAGCGCGCGCTCGCCACCATGTGCATCGGCGTCGGCCAGGGCATCGCGGTCGCGCTCGAACGCGCGTGAACCCTGCCACGATGGCGTCTCCCGAACCGCAGAACCAGGCTCCGGAATGAGAGAGCCTTGGTTTCGCCGCGGTTCGGGTGTCCCGCTGTCGCACGAAAGCGCTTCGTGATACCTGCGGTGCGGTGAAGAGGGACGTGCATTGAGGCTGACGGTCAGGATCGGCATCCAGGGCATGCGCGCCTCATCCGCTCCATCCCTCCATCTTCGCGGCCGCTGCCGCCAGGACTGCACCTCATGCCCCTGAAGTTTCTCGTCACCGGCGGCGCCGGCTTCATCGGCTCGGCGGTGGTGCGCAAGCTGATCGGCGAGACCGAGCACGAGGTCTGCGTCGTCGACAAGCTGACCTATGCCGGCAATCTCGCCTCGCTGGCTCCGGTCTCCGGCAGCAACCGCTACCGGTTCGAGCAGGCCGATATCGGCGATGCCCCGCGCATGAAGGCGCTCTTCGCCGATTTCCAGCCCGACATCGTGATGCATCTCGCCGCCGAGAGCCATGTCGACCGCTCGATCGACGGGCCGGCCGCCTTCATCGAGACCAATATCGTCGGCTCGTTCGCGCTGCTGCAGGAGGCGCTGCGCCATTTCCGGGCGCTGCCGGAGGAGCGCAAGGCGCGCTTCCGCTTCCACCATATCTCGACCGACGAGGTCTTCGGCTCGCTCGGCACCGAGGGCTTCTTCCGCGAGGACACGGCCTATCAGCCGAACTCGCCCTACTCCGCCTCCAAGGCCGCGTCGGACCATCTCGTCCGCGCCTGGCACCACACCTACGGCCTGCCGGTGGTGATGACCAATTGCTCGAACAATTACGGGCCCTATCACTTCCCGGAAAAGCTGATCCCGCTGATGATCATCAATGCGCTGGAGGGCAAGCCGCTACCGGTCTACGGCAACGGGCTCAATGTGCGCGACTGGCTCTATGTCGACGATCATGCCGACGCATTGCTCACCGTCGCGACCGCCGGAAAGACCGGGGAGAGCTACAATATCGGCGGCCATAACGAGAAGACCAATGTCGAGGTGGTGAAGGCCATCTGCGCCATTCTCGACGAGCTCCGGCCCGATCCCAAAGGTGCGCGCGAGCGCCTGATCACCTATGTCACCGATCGGCCGGGCCATGACGCGCGTTATGCGATCGATGCCGGCAAGATCGGCCGCGAGCTCGGCTGGGCGCCGAAGGAGACTTTCGAAACCGGGCTTCGCCGCACCGTCGAATGGTATCTCGCCAATCCCGGCTGGTGGGGCGATATCCGGTCCGGCGTCTATCGCGGCGAGCGCCTCGGCGCGGCCTGAGCGGGGAACGAGATGCTGAACGTCGAGGAAACGGCGATCCCGGCCGTCAAGATCGTCACGCCGAAGAAGTTCGGCGACCATCGCGGCTTCTTCTCCGAGACCTGGAGCCGCAAGGGCTTTGCTGAGGCCGGGCTCGATCTGGATTTCGTGCAGGACAACCAGTCGCTCTCCGGCCCGGTCGGGACATTGCGCGGCCTGCATTTTCAGTCGCCGCCCTTCGCACAGGACAAGCTGGTGCGGGTCACGCGTGGCCGCATCCTCGACGTCACCGTCGATATCCGGACCTCCTCACCCACTTTCGGCAAGCATGTCGCGGTCGAGCTTTCCGCCGAGAACTGGAAGCAGCTGCTGGTTCCGGTCGGGTTCGCCCATGGTTTCGTCACGCTGGAGCCGGATACCGAGGTGCTCTACAAGGTCACCGCTCCATATGCGCCTGAGAACGACTACGGCCTTGCCTTCGACGACCCGGCGCTCGGCATCGACTGGCGCCTGCCGCTCTCCGGCCTCACCCTCTCTGACAAGGACCGCAAGCATCCGCGCCTCGCCGAGATGCTGCGTTATTTCGACTGATGACACTTCGTATCGCCGTCACCGGTTGGACCGGCCAAGTCGTCTGCGCCATGCTGGAGCGCGTGCCCGTCGGCGTCGAGGTCATCGCGCTGCGCCGCCCGGACCTTGATCTCGCGGTGCCGAAGACGGTCGCGCCCGCCCTGCGTTCGGCCCGGCCCGATGTGATCGTCAACACGGCCGCCTATACGGCCGTGGACCAGGCCGAGAGCGAGCCGGAGCTCGCCATGCGCGTCAATGGCGAGGCCGCCGGCGAGGCAGCGCGCGCCGCCGCGGCGCTCGGCATTCCCGTGATCCAGCTCTCGACCGACTATGTTTTCGACGGCGCACTCGCCCGGCCCTATCGCGAGGATGACCTGACCGGCCCGATCTCGGCCTATGGCGCGAGCAAGCTCGCCGGCGAGCAGGCGGTCGCCGCGGCGACCGAAAACCATGCCATCCTGCGCACGGCCTGGATCTACAGCCCCTTCGGCAAGAATTTCGTCAAGACGATGCTGCAGCTCGCCGAGACGCGCGACGAGATCGGCGTCGTCTCCGACCAGGCGGGATGCCCGACCAGCGCGCTCGACATCGCCGACGCCATCTTCACGGTCGCGCGCAACCTGACCAGCCGGAAGGACGAGGCTCGCCTGCGCGGCGTGTTCCATATGAGCGCGACGGGCGAGGCCGTCTGGGCCGATGTCGCCGAAGCGATCTTCGCCGAGCGGGAACGGCAGGGCGGCAAGCCGGTGCGGGTCAAGCGCATCGCCACAGACGATTATCCGACGCCGGCCCGCCGACCGGCGAATTCCCGGCTCGATTGCGCCAAGCTCGCGCTTGCCCATGAGGTGCGCCTGCCGGAGTGGCAAAGCTCGCTCCGGCCATGCGTCGCGCGGCTGCTCAAGGATCAGGGCAAGGACCAGCAACGATGAAGGGCATCATCCTCGCCGGCGGCTCCGGCACGCGGCTGCATCCGATGACGCTAGCGACGTCGAAGCAGCTCCTGCCCGTCTATGACAAGCCGATGATCTATTATCCGCTCTCGACGCTGATGCTCGCCGGCATCCGCGAGGTGCTGATCATCTCGACGCCGCACGACCTGCCGAACTTCAGGCGCCTGCTCGGCGACGGTTCGGACTGGGGTATGAGCCTGACCTATGCCGAGCAGCCGCATCCCGGGGGGCTGGCGCAGGCCTATCTGATCGGCGCCGATTTCGTTGCCGGCGAACCGTCGGCCCTGATCCTCGGCGACAACCTCTATTACGGCCACAGCCTGCCGGAAATGATGGCGCGCGCGACCGCCCGCAGCAGCGGCGCGACCGTCTTCGCCTATCATGTCCGCGACCCCGAGCGTTACGGCGTGGTCCAGTTCGACAAGGCCGGCAAAGCGGTCTCGATCGAGGAGAAGCCGAAGGCGCCGAAATCGAGCTGGGCCGTGACGGGCCTCTATTTCTACGATGCCGAGGTGGTCGAGATCGCCCGAAGCCTCAGGCCGTCACCACGCGGCGAGCTGGAGATCACCGACGTCAACCGAACCTATCTGGAGCGCGGCATGCTCTCGGTCGAATCGATGGGCCGCGGCTTCGCCTGGCTCGATACCGGTACGCCCGACAGCCTGCTGGAGGCCGGCGAGTTCGTCCGCACGCTGGAAAGCCGGCAGGGCCTGCGCATCGCCTGCCCGGAGGAGATCGCCGCGCGGCAAGGCTGGATCCCCGCCGCGCAATTGACGCTGCTCGGCGAGAGACTCGCGAAGAGCGATTACGGCCAGTATCTCCTGCGCATCGCAGGCGATCTCGACCGGTAACGCCTCTCGCCGCTGGTTACACGCGCTTGTAGACGTCCTCGATGCGCACGATGTCGTCCTCCTCGAGATAGGAGCCGACCTGCACCTCGATGATCTCGAGGGGTATCTTGCCGGGGTTGGCCATGCGGTGGATGCAGCCGATCGGCAGGTAGATCGACTCGGTCTCGTGGACGATGATCGTCTCGTCGTTGCGCGTGACTTCGGCCGTACCGCGCACCACGACCCAATGCTCGGCGCGGTGATGATGCTTCTGCAGGGACAGGATGCCGCCCGGTTTCACCGTGATGCGCTTGACCTGATGGCGTCCGCCCACATCGACGGAGAGATACTTGCCCCAGGGCCGGTGAATCTCGCGGTGTGCATTCGCCTCCGGCTCGCCATTGGCCGCGACGAGCGCCACCAGCTCCTTGACCTTGTCGGCCTTGGCCTTCGGGGCGACCAGCACGGCGTCGCGCGTCGCGATCACCGCGACATCGTCGAGGCCGATCACCGCGACCAGCCCCTCGTCGGCGCGCACGAGGTTGTTCGAGCCTTCGAGGACATAGCCCCGGCCCTCGACGACATTGCCGCTCGCATCCTTGTCCGAGAGGTCCCAGACCGCCGACCAGCCGCCGACATCCGACCAGCCGAAATGCCCGGCAATGACGGCCGCCTTCCGCGTGCGCTCCATCACGGCATAGTCGATCGAAGTCTTCTTGGCCGCTCCGAAGCTCGTGGGCTCGAGAAGCTGGAAATCGAGATCCGGCTTCGTCCCGGCGACCGCCTCGACGACCGGCGCCAGCACCTCCGGCTCGAAGGCCTCGATCTCGGCGCGCATCGTCGCGGCATCGAAGATGAAGTTGCCGGAATTCCAGAAATAACCGTCGAGCAGATACTGCGCCGCCCGCTGCGCATCCGGCTTCTCGACGAAGGCCGCGACGGCGCGCGCCTCCTCGCCGAGAGCCTCGCCCGGCTGGATATAGCCGTAGCCGGTCGCGGGATGGGTGGGCGGGATGCCGATGGTCACGATGCGGCCCTGTGCGGCGATCTCGCCGGCTTTCCGGCAGGTCTCGACGAAAAGCCCGGCATCGCGAATGACATGGTCGGCCGCAAAGACGCCGACGATCGCCTGGCTGTCGCGCTTGAGGGCGATCTCGGTCGCGACGGCGACGGCGGCGGCCGAATCGCGCCGCATCGGCTCCAGCACGATCTCCGCCGAAAGACCCAGCGCCTGAAGCTGCTCAAGCACCGTGAAACGGTAATCGACATTGGTGATGACGATCGGCTCGGCGAAAACCGAGTGGTCGGAGAGCAGCCTCATCACCCGCTGAAAGGTCGAATCCCGCCCCAGCAGCGGGATGAACTGCTTCGGCATCGTATCCCGCGACACCGGCCACAACCGCGTCCCGGCGCCGCCGCACATCACGACAGGTATGATCTTCGGCGCCATCTCAAAGCCACTCCGCCTTGCGCAACGCCTTCATTCGAACAGCGCGCATGTCCAGTATCGCAACGTAACGGCACCGCTTTACGGGAAGGTGTATGCGGCGCCCGATCGACGGGTTTGGTAGCGAAGTCCTTAAGGAGACGGGCAGGCCCGCGCTGCCGCCTCGGCCGCTACGACGATCGATCGTCCGGGGCATCGGTTCAGGCCGCGGTCTCGGCGTGCCTGCCCTCCGGGGCGTCGATGCCACGGCCGACATCGGCATAGGTGAAGCCCTTGGCGCGGACCTGCTCGGCTCGATAGACATTGCGCAGGTCGACGAGGACGGGCGCCGCCATCGCCGCCTTGACGCGGTCGAGATCGAGCGCGCGGAAGATGTTCCACTCGGTCACGATCACCGCCGCATCCGCGCCGGCCACGCATTCATAGGCGTCGCGGCAATAGGTCACGCCGGCCGGCAGCACCGCCTTGGCCTGCTCCATCCCCTCCGGATCATAGGCTCTGATCGTGGCGCCGCCATCCTGCAGGGTCGTGATCACAGCGATCGAGGGTGCGTCGCGCATGTCGTCGGTGTTCGGCTTGAAGGTCAGGCCCAGCACCGCGATCGTCTTGCCCCGCACCGAGCCGCCGCAGGCCGCCACCACCTTGCGGCCCATCGCCCGCTTGCGCTGGTCGTTCACCGCCGCGACGGTCTCGACGATGCGCGACGGCGTGCCGTAATCCTGCGCCGTCTTGATCAGGGCGAGCGTGTCCTTCGGGAAGCAGGAGCCGCCATAGCCCGGGCCGGCATGCAGGAACTTCGAACCGATGCGGTTGTCGAGGCCCATGCCACGCGCCACGTCCTGGACATTGGCGCCGACCTGCTCGCAGAGATCGGCGATCTCGTTGATGAAGGTGATCTTCGTCGCCAGGAAGGCGTTGGCGGCATATTTCGTCAGCTCCGCCGTGCGGCGGCCGGTGTTCAGGATCGGCGCGTTGTTGAGATAGAGCGGCCGGTAGATATCGGCCATCGCGGCCCGCGCCCGCTCGTCATCGGTGCCGACGACGATGCGGTCCGGCCGCTTGAAATCCTCGATCGCGGCGCCCTCGCGCAGGAATTCCGGATTGGAGACCACGGCGAAATCGGCATCGGGCCGGAGCTCCCGGATGATGCGCTCGACCTCGTCGCCGGTGCCGACCGGAACCGTCGACTTGGTCACGATCACGGTGTAGCCGCGCAGCGCCTGCGCGATCTCGCGGGTGGCGGCATAGACATAGGACAGATCGGCGAAGCCGTCGCCGCGGCGCGAGGGCGTGCCGACGGCGATGAAGACCGCATCCGCCTCGGCCACCGGCCCGGCGAGATCGGTGGTGAAGGACAAGCGCCCCGCCGCCGCGTTGCTGCGCACGAGCTCGGACAGGCCTGGCTCGAAGATCGGGATTTCGCCGCGCTTCAACGCCGCGACCTTGCTCTCGACCTTGTCGACGCACACGACGTCATGTCCGAAATCCGCAAAGCAGGCCCCGGAGACCAGGCCTACATAGCCCGAGCCAACCATCACGATCTTCATCGGTTTCTCCCTGGGGCTGACCCATCATGGCAAGCCGAGGATTGCTGTTCGCAGCTGCGGCATAGCGCAATCACCGGAAAATCGGAATTGGCTTCTTCTCGACGGGCCTGCCCTGGCCCCGCCCCCGGCTGCGATATCGCGGCCGTTATCGCTTGACAGCAGGGCCCACCGCTCGTCATCTGCATCCGTTCCCAGGGGGGCCTCGCTAGGAGGCTGAGATTCCGCCGGCCGGGCTTTCGAGCCTCAAGCAACGCGGTGACCCTCCGAACCTGATCCGGATCATACCGGCGTAGGGATGCGGGACATGCGGCCACCCAAGGCCCTGATTCCAGCTTGCGCCGATGATCCTGTTGCGATCGACGCTTCCGGCTTGTCCGTCGGCGCCGGAACGGAGTGGGCTTTCAAGTGACGCAAGCCGAGATCATCGCGGCGCTATTGGCGTTCATCGCGCTTCCCGATGCATCGGAAGCCGAATTCGAGACGATGGCGCTGAAGGTCTTCGCCTATCAGTTCCGCAACAACGAGCCCTATAAGCGTTTCTGCCTGCAGCGCGGCCGCACGCCGCTCTCGGTGAAGCGCTGGCGCGACATCCCGGCCGTGCCGATCACCGCCTTCAAGGACCTGACGCTGAGCTGCAGCCCGCCTGAAGCCGCCAGCCACGTCTTCATGACCAGCGGCACGACACAAGGCATCCGCGGCCGCAGCTATCACCCGACGCTCGACGTCTGGAGGCGCTCGATGCTGGTGAATTTCCGGGCGCGCTTCATGCGTGGCCGCGAACGCATCCGCATGGGCATCCTCTTCCCCGACGAGGCGGAGCTGCCGAACTCTTCGCTCGCCACCTATCTCTCGCTCGCCAAGCGCGAATGCGGCACGCCGGCTTCCAAAACCTTCATCGATGCTGCCGGTCTCGACCTCGACGGCCTTCTGTCGGCGCTCGCCGAAGCCGAAGCGAGCGGCGAACCCTACGCCCTGCTCGGCGCGAGCTACTCCTTCGTTCCCGTGCTGGATGCGCTCACGGCAAGCGGCCGGCGCTTCGCCCTGCCGGAAGGCAGCCGCATCCTCGATACCGGCGGCTTCAAGGGCCAGTCGCGCGAACTGGGGCCCGACGAATTCTATGACGGGCTCAGCGCCGCCTTCGGCGTGCCGCGCTCCACTTGCATCAACATGTACGGGATGACCGAGCTGAGCTCGCAGCTCTATGACGACGGCAACGCCACCTGCCCGTCGGTGAAATCCGGGCCGCACTGGATTCGCAGCCGCGTCGTCGATCCGCTGACCGGCGCCGACCTGCCCGAAGGCGAGCGCGGTGTGATCGTCCATCACGACCTCGCCCATTTCAACTGCCTCGCGGCGATCCTGACCGAGGATGCCGGCGAGATCGTGCCGGGCGGCTTCAAGCTGCTCGGCCGCGTCGATGGCGAGGCCTCGAAGGGCTGCTCGGTCGCGATCGCCGAATTCCTCGCAGCGGCACGAGGCTGAAGCCGGTGATCGAGCATGCGGGCCATCTGCCGGGCCTGAACGCCAGGACTTTGCGCTGGCGCGAGGTCCGTCACAGCGCCTGGGGCGAGAGCGCCACCATCGCGCTGCCGGAGCTGGACGAGGCGCAGGCGGCGGCGCTCTGCACGCATGTGCGCGACAACGCCCGCGCCCGGCTGAAACGGATGGAGACCGCCCGCATCGTCGCGGCGATCGACGGCGCCGTCGCGCGGCTGCTCGACCGTGAACACCCATTGCGGCGCAAGGCCGAACATTTCCTGCCCATCGTCACGGGCTATGACCGCGAGACCGTCAGGCTCGGCCTGACCGGCTATCTCAAGACCTTCCGCAAGCCGCAATTGCTGCGCTTCCTCGCCGAGGATTTCGCCAATCCCGGCGTGCTCGACGGCTTCCAGCCGACACCGAAGAGCGGCTATCTGCGCGCCCATGGTCCGGAGCTGCTGCTGCATGTCTGGGCGGGTAATGTCCCGGCGCTCTCGCTCTGGAGCCTGATCTGCGGATTGCTGGTCAAGGCCGGCAGCATCGGCAAGCTCGCCTCGGCCGAGCCGCTGACGGCGGGCTGGTTCGCGAGCCTGCTTGCCGAGATCGATCCCGAGATCGGCGAATGCCTCGCCATCACCTGGTGGAAGGGCGGCGAGGCGGCAGCCGAACCGATCTTCCTGCGCGAGGCCGACACCGTCATGGCCTATGGCGGCAACGAGACACTGACGGCGCTGCGCGCGAAGCTACCGATCACCACCCGCTTCCTGCCGCATGGCCACAAGATCGGCTTCGGCGCGATCGCCCGTGAAGCTCTCGACAGCCGCAAGGCGCCTGCGCTGGCCCGGCTCGCGGCTCACGACGTCATCCGCTACGAGCAGCAGGGTTGCTATTCGCCGCAGATGCTCTTCGTCGAGCGTGGCGGAAAAGTGAGCCCTGCGGAGTTCGCCCGCTATGTTGCGCAGGAGCTCGGCGCCCTCGCCTCGCGCCATCCGCGCCGGGCTCTCTCGCAAGGCGAAGCGGCCTCGATCGCCGCATGGCGTGGCACTCAGGAAACCCGCGCGATGGACGGCACCGCGGAGCTTCTCGGCGAGCCATCCGATCCCTGGAGCGTCGCCCATGTCGAGACAGCGGAAGCCCTGAGCCCGACTGGGCTGAACCGCACGCTCAAGCTCGTCGCGGTCGAGAGCCTGGACGCGGTCCCGGCTCTCGTCGCGCCCTATCGCAGTTTCCTGCAGACGGCCGGCCTAGCCGCCTCCCCCGAACGGCTGTTCCGGCTGGCCGAGCGGCTCGCCGAGGTCGGCGTCAGCCGCATCGCTCCGCTCGGCCGGATGACCGCGCCGGAAGCCGGCTGGCATCATGACGGGCGCTTCAGCCTGCTCGACCTCGTCACCTTCAGCGAGATCGAGCAATCGGCCGAGGCCGCGGCAGAGGGGTTCGCGCCCTATGTCGACTGATCCCGCCAAGCCCGGTTTCGTCACGATCGAGCGGGCCAGCTATCGCTATGATGCGGCAGGCCCGGCCGTGGTCGATGCCATCGACTGGACGATCCCGCGCGGCGAGATCCACTGCCTGCTCGGCCGCAGCGGCTGCGGCAAGACCACCTTGCTCAAGCTCGCAGCCGGCCTGCTGATGCCGAGCGAAGGCACGATCCGCATCGGTGGCGAGGCGCTCATCGGCCCGAGCCCGCGCGCCGGCTTCGTCTTCCAGGCACCGACCCTGCTCGACTGGCTGAGCGCGCTCGACAATGTCCTGCTGCCGATCTCGCTGAAGCGACGCCCGACCGTCGCGGACAAGGATGCCGCGTTCGACCTGCTGGAGCGTGTCGGCCTCGCGGATTTCACCATGCGTCGCCCGGCCGAACTTTCCGGCGGCCAGCAGAGCCGTGTCGCCGTCGCCCGCGCATTGATCGGCAATCCCGACCTGTTGCTGCTCGACGAGCCTTTTGCGGCGCTCGATGCCCTCACACGCGAGGAATTGCAGGACGATCTGCTGCGGCTTTGCGCGCTCAACGGCACGACCGCGCTCTTCGTCACCCATGATATCGGCGAGGCCGTTTATCTCGCCGATACGGTGGCGGTGATGGCGGCCGGCCGGGTTACGCATGTGCGCCGGATCGAGCTGGCCCGCCCGCGCCATCGCGACATGCGCTATGCGCCCGGCTTCATCGCCGCCTGCCGCGAGTTGCGCGACGCCATGGATGGAGCAGCCGCTGTCAATCGGAGGCCGGCGGCATGATGGCCCGCCTGCCCTCGCTCCTGCTGCTCCTCGCCCTGCTCGCCGGCTGGGAAGCCTGGTGCCGGCTCGGCGGCCTGTCACCTCTCGTCCTGCCGCCACCTTCTGCCGTGCTCGCGACGCTGTGGAGCGAGATCGCGACCGGCAGGCTCTGGCCGCATCTGGCGACGACTGCCGCCGAGATGGCGCTGGGCCTCGGCATCGGCGCCATCGTCGGGCTCGGCACCGGCATCCTGCTCGCGGAGTTCCCGGCGCTCAGCCGGCTGCTGCGGCCCTATGTGCTGGCAAGCCAGCTCGTGCCGAAGCTCGCGCTCGGGCCGCTGTTCATCATCTGGTTCGGCTTCGGCATGACGCCGACCGTCGTCATCACCGCGCTGATCTGCTTCTTCCCGCTGATGGAGAACACACTGACGGGGATCGGCGAGGTCGATGCTTCCAGGCGCGAGCTCTTCCGCATGCTCGGCGCCGGCCGCCTCCAGACCCTGCTCCGGCTCAAGCTGCCGGCGGCGCTACCGGTCATCATGGCGGGCCTGCGCGTTGCGGTCGTGCTCGCATTGGTCGGCGCCGTCGTTGGCGAGTTCATCGGCGGGCGCATCGGGCTCGGCGCCTCGATCATCGCCGCGCAGAGCGTGATGGATTCGAGCCTGATCTTCGCGCTCTTCATCGTCCTCACCGCCCTTGGAATGCTGCTCTACGAGGCCGTGCGCCTGATCGAGCGCCGCGTCCTGCATCGCTTCTCGAAAGGCTAGATTCCCATGTCCGTCTTCTTCACGCTCGCTCGCCTTTTGAGAACAGGGCTCGTCATCCCGGCCGCAGCGAAGCGGAGCGCCGGGATCCATCATCGGGCTCCGCGCTCTACGATGGATCCCGGATCGGCGCTGCTTCGCAGCTTGTCCGGGATGACGGCGAGCGTGGCGGTCACCGCGGCGCTCTTGCTGTCCGCCTTCGCATCGGCTCAGGCCCAACCGCTCGACAAGGTCACCGTCGCCGGCTGGAGCCAGCCGATCAGCGAGATCACCAATCTGCTGGCGGAGCCGGACAAGGGCTTCTTCAAGGCGAAAGGCATCGCGCTCGACTATGTGCCCGGCAATGGCGGCGGCGCCGCCTTGCAGAACATGCTCGCGGGGCAGGCCGATATCGCCTTCACCGATCCGGCCGCGCTCTATCTCGCGCTCGACAAGGGCGAGAAGCTCGTCGCGATCTACAACATCTACCCGCAGAACGTCTTCAACGTGGTCGCGCTGAAGAGCAGCGGTATCCGCACGGCGGCCGACCTCAAGGGCAAGCGCATCGGCGTCTACAGCCTCGCCAGCGGCACCTACCAGAACCTGCTCGTGCTGCTGCATCAGGTGGGCCTGGGCGAGAAGGACGTCACCATCCAGCCGGCGGGCCTGCTCAACTTCGCGCCGCTGATGCAGGGCCAGGTCGACGCCACCGCCGCGACCGATACCGGCCTGCTCGTCGCCCGCGCCAAGGGGCTAGGCGAGGCCAACGTCATCGAGGTCCGCGACCAGCTCAATCTGCCGAGCGACATCTTCGTCGTGAAGGAAGCCTATTACGAGCAGAACAAGCCGCTGCTGAAGCGCTTCCTCGCCGCCTATCGCGATTCCGCCGCCTGGATGATCGCCAAACCTGAAGAAGCCGCGCGCATTGCCGTCACCCGCGCGATCAACGGCCGCGACGAGGCCGTCAATCTCGAGATCATCAAGCTGCGCAATGCCTCGAGCATCTCGCCGACGACGGAGCGCGAGGGTCTCGGCCGCTTCGATCTCGACGCCCTGCAGAAAGGCGCCGACACGTTCCGCAGCCTCGGCCTGATCGCCCGCCAGATCGATATGGGTTCCGTCGTGAAGAGCGACCTGATCCCGGCGAAGGATGGCGCGCCGTGAGCTTCCGCGACCGGGCCATCCTCGTCACGGGCGCGAGCCGCGGCATCGGGGCAGCGATCGCGAAAGCCTTCGCGGCCGAGGGTGGGATCGTCATCGTCAACTACCGGACGAACGAAGCGGAGGCCGAGGCTGTGGCTTCGGAATGCCGCGCGCTCGGCGGCGAGGCGCTGGCCGTCGCGGCCGACGTCACGTCCCCGGACGCTGTCGCAGCCATGGCGACGCGCATCGCGGAGGAGGTCGGCCGGCTCGATGTCGTCGTCAACAACGCCTTCGCGCCCTATCGCTTCGACCCGGATAACCGCGCCCGCTTCTGGGAAACACCCTGGGAGTCTTACGAGCAGCAGTTCGAAGGCGCGGTGAAGGCGGCCTACACGGTCAGCCGCGCGATGCTGCCGCTGCTCCAGCGCCGCGGTGGCTCTGCCATCATCAACCTCGCCAGCGATCTGGTGACGCGGCCGAGCATTCCCTATCACGACTACACGACGGCCAAGGCGGCGCTCGTCGGCTTCAGCCGCAATCTCGCGGCCGAGCTCGGCCCGCTCGGCATCCGCGTCAACTGCGTCGCGCCGGGGCTGGTCTACCCGACGCAGGCGAGCGCGACGACGCCCGAGGAGGTCCGCGAGATGCTGATCGTGCAGACGCCCTTGCGCCGCATCGCGACGCCCGAGGATGTCGCCGGCCCGGTGCTCTTCCTTGCCAGCGACTGGAGCCGCTTCGTCACGGGCCAAGTGCTCCACGTCGATGGCGGGCTGGTGATGGTCTGAACGGCCGTTCCGAACTTCGGAGTACTTGCCTGCCACGCCAAAGTGCGGGTCATCCCGGGCGACCGCAGGGAGACCCGGGATCCATTCCGGAGCGCCCCCGAAGAAGGTTCAGGCATGGATCCCGGATCGGCGCGACTTCGTCGCTTGTCCGGGATGACCGCGTATTTGGGTCCAGGTTCCACCCTTGAAGCACAGACATCTTTTGCGGCCAGTCCCTCAGGACGAGGACATCAATCGTCAAACGCCTCCTGAGCAACCGCCGCTACGGCGCTTTCTTACCGGCAGCGTCGAACTGCTTGAGATAGGCCAAGAGGTCGGCGATGCGCTTCTCGTCCTTGAGGCCGGCATAGATCATCTTGGTGCCGGCCACCTTGGCGCGCGGGTTCTGGATGTATTCGGCGAAGGTCGCTTCGTTCCAGATGAGGCCGGAATCCTTCATCGCCGCGCTGTAGCTGTAGCCGTCGCGCGTGCCGGCCTTCTGGCCGACGACGCCGTTGAGGATCGGGCCGACTAGGTTCTTGGCGGTCTCGCCGACCTGATGGCAGGCGCGGCACTGGGCATAGACCTTCTCGCCGGCAGCAGCGTCCTGGGCACGGGCGGGCTGGATGGCGGCCGCGAGCAGCGCGGCGCCGGCGAAAACTGCGAATTTCATCTCGGGAAATCCTATTGCTTGGGAGCGAAGGGGCTGACCCAGCCGCCGCTTTTCGCCGGCGCCTTCGGCGGGAAGGCCTGCGCGAGATAGTCGAGCAGGGTCTTGCGCATGTCGGGATCAGGCTCCGGCATGCTGTGCTTCTCGGTCATCCAGTTGAGGGTCTCGTCCCAGCGGGCGCGATCCATGCCCTGCCGGCCGACGACCTTCATCGAATGGCAGGCGATGCAGTAGCCGAACGTCTCTTCGCGGCCGGGGAACTCCGGCAGCGTCTCGGCGGTCTCCTCCTGCGCGAAACCGGCGGAAGGGGCGAGGAGGATGGCCGCGAGAGCGGCCATCCGAAGCGATTGCACGAACACCATCGTCAGCCCACCATGATGGCGATGCGATGGAGCGGGTTGGAGCCGTAGCCCTGCGGATTCCAGTTCGTCGCGACATGCGGCTGGGCGACGCCGCGAGAATCGGTCGCGCGGGCCCAGAGCTCGAAATAGCCCTCGCTCGGCAGCTTGACCTTGCCCGTCCAGCGCACCCAGTCGTAACGGTTCTTCGGCTTGGCGAGCGTCATGGCGTGCCAGCGCTGGCCGGCATCGAAGGAGACCTCGACCTTCGCGACATTATGGTCGCCGGCCCAGGCCGCGCCGCGCAGCGTGACCTCGCGCGTCGCCGCCGGCAGGCGCGTGCCGTTGGCGGGCGCGCTGATGATCGAGCGGACCGGCATCGAGGTCAGGTCGGCGAAATTGGTCTTGCCGTCGGCATTCGAGCCGGGAACGAGCGGGATGGTGGGCACGCGATAGGAGGTGCCGCCCATGCCCTGCCCGTCATGCGGCGTCGCACGGACGAGGATGCGGTTCAGCCATTTCGACGAGAGCGAAGCCGGCCAGCCCGGCACGATGAGGCGCAGCGGGCCGCCATGGATATGCGGCAGCGGCTCGCCATTCATCGCCCAGACGATCAGGCAATGCGGCTCCAGCGCCTTCTCGATCGGCATGCCGCGCGAGATCGCATCCTTGGTGGTGTCGCCGGAGAGATGCGGGTCGGCGCCGAAATGGCCGGTGAACTTGGCGGAGGCCTTGAGGCCCGCGGCCTTCAGCACATCGGCGAGGCGCACGCCGGTCCATTCGGCGCAGCCGGCGCCGCCATTGGTCCATTGGTTGCCGCGCGCGGCCGGCTGATAGAACGAGCGGCCGTTGCCGCCGCATTCCAGCACCATGCGGAAGGTCTGCGGCTTGAAGCGGGATTTCAGCTCCTTGACCGTGAGGGTGAGAGGCTTCTCGACCTCGCCCTCGATCTTGAGCTGCCAGCCATCGACATCCTTGATCGGCTCCGGCACCTGGCCGTTATTGCGGATGAAGAACTTGGAGATCGGCGTGGTGTCGTCGTCGAGCAGGCTCTCGGGCGTCTCGGCGACGAGCGGACGGTCGCCGAGCAGGGTCAGGCCCTTGTCCTTGCCGGGATAGTCGAAAGGCTGCGGCCCCTTGGCCGGCGCAGCGGCCGGAGCGCCTTGCGCGACGGCAGAAGACGGGCGGGCGAGACTGCCGGCAGCAAGGCTCAGAGCGGCGAGGCTGCCGCCGAGAATGAGACGTCGCGATGTACGGGGGGTATCGGTGGCGCCGGCAGCAGGCACGGCATCGGTATCGGCTGCGCCCTCGCGCAGGTCTGCTTCGTTGAGCATGGCGTTTCTCCCGAGGACATATTCCTCACTGGAGACGACGCTTCAGGACTTCGATTTATTCCAAGCCGAGAGAAAAAATTTTCTTAGCCGAGGCAGGCGGGGCCGACGCTGCGCGCCTCGGCCAGCGCCGCCACCTGCTCGCGCGGGATGCCGGGCTCGTCACGCGTGATCCGGGCGACGAGCGCGGCGATGCCGTCGAGGCGGGCCGGATCGATGCCACGCCCGAGCAGGGCATAGCTCGCCCGCTCGCCACGCCAGGCACGGACCAACAGACCGTCGCGGTCCTGAACCGCCGGCTGCAGCGGCAGCGCTGCCTCGACCGGGGCGATCCAGAGGCCGACACGGCAGCCGTTCGGGCCGACATAGCCCGCGAGCATGCCACCGCCGCGACGCCCCGCCGGATCGAGCGAGAGATGGACAAGGCGCAGCGCGGCGAGCGTGAGATCCGGCAAGGCCCCGGCATCCGCGCCGGCCAACTCGACGCCAAGACGGGGCGCCTCGCCGGGCGAGGCCTGCGCGAGCCAGAGCTGATGCGCGGCGACGGCGGCGGAAAGCGACGAGCCCGGGGTCTGGCGGTCACCGAGACCGAGCGAGGCAGCGCCGGCAAGCAGAGCGAGGCAGGCTGCGACGGCCCAGGGCAGCCAGCGCGCAACGCGCGAGCGGGCTTGCGGCAATACGAAAGGCGGCGCAACCGGCACGGGCGCCGCGGCTTTGACCGTGGCGCGCAGCTTCGTCAGCGTCGCGACCTGCGCCGCGGCCTCGCGATCATGAGCGAGCGCCGCCGCGACCTTGGCGGCTTGATCGGGCTCCAGCTCGCCATCGACATAGGCGTTGAGCGTGGTCCAGGAGAGGATGTCGCGGTCGGTCACTTAATCGCTGGCTCGTTTGCGCTGCCGCGTGGCGAAGGGGCGAACCGTGCCGCCCTCGATCGCATTCAGAAGCAAAAGCCGCGCCCGACTGAGGCGGCTCATCACGGTTCCCACGGGCACGGCCAGGATATCCGCCGCCTCGCCATAGCGGAAGCCGGCGAGATCGACCAGTTCGATGACCTCGCGATAAGGCTGCTCGAGACGCTCCAGCGCCTGCCGGACGGTGATGACCGCGATCATCCGGTCGTCATGGCGCCATTGCTCGTCTTCGAGCGCCTCTTCGGCAGCCAGCGCGCCGGTCTCGCCGCGGCGATGCTCGTCGATCCAGATATTGCGCAGGATCGCGAAGAGCCAGGCCCGGACGCGCTCCCCCTCCTCGGGCGGCGCGGCGGCGAGCGCCTTGGTCGCGCAGGATTGCAGGAGATCGGCCGCGCCGTCGCGGCTTCCGCTCAGGCGCAGCGCATAGGAGAACAGGCGCTCCCAGTTCTGGCGCAGCGCGCGCTCGACGATGATACGCAAGGACAAAGCCCTCCGCAGCGGATGCGCCCTGTCTAGCGCAGCCTTCAGGAGGCTCCAAGCCTCGCCGAACACAGCGCTCCAACGAAAAGCCCCGCCGGCTGAACCGGCGGGGCCTGTGGTCGGTAGCTATGGTGAAATGCCGGTCAGGCCGCGTCGGCGCGGTCGGCGTTCATCACCTTGGCCCAGGCCGCGACGAAATCGTCGACGAACTTCCGGGCATTGTCGTCCTGGGCATAGACCTCGGCATAGGCGCGCAGCACCGAGTTCGAACCGAAGACGAGGTCGACGCGGGTCGCGGTCCACTTCACCGCACCGGTCTTGCGGTCGCGGATCTCGTAGAGGCCGTTGGCCGTCGGCACCCAGCTGTAACGCATGTCGGTGAGGTTGGCGAAGAAGTCGCTGGTCAACGCACCGACACGGTCGGTGAACACGCCATGCTTCGTCCCGCCATGATTGGTGCCGAGCACGCGCATGCCGCCGAGCAGCACCGTCATCTCCGCCGCGGTCAGGCCGAGCAGCTGGGCCCGGTCGAGCAGCATCTCCTCACCGGTGACGACATAGGCTTCCTTCTGCCAGTTGCGGAAACCGTCGGCGAGCGGCTCCAGCGGGGCGAAAGAATCCGCATCGGTCTGCGCGGCGGAGGCATCGCCACGGCCGGGCACGAAGGGCACGGTCACGTCGAAGCCGGCAGCCTTGGCCGCCTGCTCGACGCCGACATTGCCGGCAAGCACGATGACGTCGGCGACGCTCGCGCCGGTCGCCGCTGCGATCGGCTCCAGGACAGCGAGAACCTTCGCCAGGCGCGCCGGCTCGTTGCCGGCCCAGTCCTTCTGGGGAGCGAGGCGGATGCGGGCGCCGTTGCTGCCGCCGCGCTTGTCGGAGCCGCGGAAGGTGCGGGCGCTGTCCCAGGCGGTCGAGACCAGATCGGCGGCCGAGAGACCGCTGGCGGCGATCTTCGCCTTGACGGCGCCGACATCGTAGCCGACGCGGCCGGCCGGGACCGGGTCCTGCCAGATCAGCTCCTCGGACGGGACATCCGGGCCGAAATAGCGCGACTTCGGGCCGAGGTCGCGATGGGTCAGCTTGAACCAGGCGCGGGCGAAGGCATCCGAGAACGCATCGAAATCGTTGAGGAAACGCTCCGAGATCGCGCGGTAGGCCGGATCGACCTTCAGGGCCATGTCGGCATCGGTCATCATCGGGTTGTGGCGGATCGCGGCGTCCTCCACATCGACGGGCTTGTCCGCATCGGCGATCGAGACCGGCTCGTACTGCCAGGCGCCGGCCGGCGATTTGCGCAGCTCCCAGTCATGGCGGAACAGCATCTCGAAGAAGCCGTTGTCCCAGCGCGTCGGATGGGTGGTCCAGGCGCCCTCGATGCCGGAGACGACCTGATCGCGGCCGATGCCGCGGCCCTTCCGGTTCATCCAGCCCAGGCCCTGATCCTCGAGCGAGCCGCCTTCCGGCGCCGGGCTGAGATTGGCCGCGTCGCCATTGCCATGGCTCTTGCCGATGGTGTGGCCGCCAGCAGTTAGCGCCACCGTCTCCTCGTCGTCCATCGCCATGCGGGCGAAGGTTTCGCGCATCATCGCGGCGGTCTTGAGCGGGTCCGGCTTGCCGTTCACGCCTTCCGGGTTGACGTAGATCAGGCCCATCTGGACGGCGGCCAGCGGGTTCGCCAGCGTCTTGGCGTCAGCGACGTCGCCATAGCGATTGTCGCTCGGCGCCAGCCATTCCTTCTCCTCGCCCCAGTAGATGTCCTTCTCGGGGTGCCAGATGTCCTCGCGGCCGAAGGCGAAGCCGAAGGTCTTCAGGCCGGCGACCTCATAGGCGATCGTACCGGCAAGCGCGATCAGATCGGCCCAGCTGACGCGGTTGCCGTATTTCTTCTTGATGGGCCAGAGCAAGCGGCGCGGCTTGTCGGTGTTGGCGTTGTCCGGCCAGGAGTTCAGCGGGGCGAAGCGCTGATTGCCGGTGCCGGCGCCACCGCGGCCGTCCGAGATGCGATAGGTGCCGGCGGCATGCCAGGTCATGCGGGCCATGGTGCCGACATAGCTGCCCCAGTCGGCCGGCCACCAATCCTGGCTGTCGGTCATCAGCGCGCGCAGGTCGTTCTTCAGAGCCGCGATGTCGAGCTTCTTCAGCTCCTCGCGGTAGTTGAAATCCTTGCCGAGCGGATTGGTCTTGCTGTCCTGCTGGTGGAGGATGTCCAGGTTCAGGGCGTTCGGCCACCAGCTGGTGACGGAACCGCCGGTCTGGGTCATCCCGCCATGCATGACCGGGCACTTGCCGGCCTTCTTCACGTCGCTGCCGTCCATGATATCCCCCTTCGGAGCCTGCTGAATCGGGTCTTTCCGGCAGGCGCCTGACGCCTCGCGCCGGAAAGCGGCGTCTCCCGCACCCGCCCGAAGCCGATGCCGCGCCGTTCTATTCGAATGGTTCTAGGGAAAAGCTATCATAATGAGAACTTGAATTTTCAAATCATTACGATAATTTTTTCAAATGATATCGATCAAGCACCTCCGCTATTTCGCGGCCCTGGCCCAGCATCGCCATTTCGGCCGTGCGGCGGATGCCTGCGCCATCAGCCAGCCGGCGCTCTCGCTGCAGATCAAGGACCTGGAGGAGCTGCTGGGCGCGCAACTGGTCGAGCGCGATCGCCGGCAAATCCGATTGACCAGCCTCGGCGAGACCTTCGCCGGCCGGGCCCAGCAGATCCTGCGCTCGGTGGACGAGCTGGCCGATCTGGCGCGGGCCTCGAATCCGTCGCTGGGCGGCCGCCTGCGCATCGGCATGATCCCGACGGTCGCGCCCTATCTCCTGCCCGCGGTGATCCGGCGACTGACCGAGCGTTTTCCGTCCGTCGACCTGCGCCCGCGCGAGGCGGTCACCGGCAAGCTGACCGAGGACCTGATCTCCGGCGGGCTCGACATCGCCGTCATGGCCCTGCCGGCCTCGGAACCGTCCCTGCAGGATCACCCGCTCTTCGACGAGGAATTCGTCCTCGTCCGGCCGTTGGTCGACCGGCACAAGCCGCCGCCCGGGATCGACAGCCTGCGCGAGATGCGCCTGCTGCTGCTGGAGGAAGGTCACTGCTTCCGCGACCAGGCTCTCGCCTTCTGCAACATGGCGCCCGGCCTGTCGCAGGACCCGATGGAAGGTAGCTCACTGGCGACGCTGGTACGCATGGTCGGCGCCGGCATGGGCGTGACGCTGATTCCGGAAATGGCGGTCGCGGCGGAAACCTCCGCGGTGGAGGTCAGCATCGCGCGGCTGGCCGAACCACGGCCGGCGCGCCGCATCGGGCTGGTCTGGCGCAGGACGAACCCGCTCGCCCGGCATTTCCAGGAGATCGGCGAGATCGTTCGCGAAGAGCACGCCATTCTGCGGCGGCAGGACGGCGCCGCGCATTCATCGCAACCCGCACAATACGCCTGACACGAAAAAGCGGCCCGTTTCCGGGCCGCTGATGGATCGGCATTCGCCGGCGATTGCTCTTACCAGCCGGGATGGCGGCGATAATAGCCCGGAGGCGGGCCGTAGGGCCGCGGACCATAGCCGTAGCCCCGGCCATAATAGCCGTGGCGGGGGCCGTAACCGTGGCGGCGCTGCTCATAGCGCTGCTGGCGCATGGTCTCGCGCATGATCATGTGGCGCCGCTCGGCGGCGGCCGACCAGGTGTATTCCGCAGCCTGCTTGTCCAGCTGCTGCGCCGTCGAGGCCGGCAGATCCTGCGATGCCATCGCCGGAGCGGCCAGCACGATGCCGACGCCCAGGGCGGCGAGGGTGAGGAATTTCCGCATAAGCTTTCTCCTTGAACGTCCCGCATTAAACGCGCGAGCGGGCGAACGGTTCATGAACCGGGTTGTTGGCCCCTGTTCATCAAGCCGGGTTGCCGCGCGATTGCCGGCGGGCGCGCGGCCCTGATTTCGCGGGGGCGGCGTTTGACCGCTCGATTGCGGCAGGGATGCGGCGCGCCTTGCCACGGCCGGAGGGACCGGCGCCGTAACGCTTCCGGATCGTCGCGAGAGATCTGAAGACGGGTGCTTGGGCTGCGATCAACAGCGCTTGGCTGGGGCGCCAGGATTCGAACCTGGGAATGGCGGTACCAAAAACCGCTGCCTTACCACTTGGCGACGCCCCAATGTGGGGCGCCTTCTAGAACGCGGCGGCGCAACGCGCAACAGTCAAGCAGCCCTCGTTTGCCGCCCTCGGAAGAAATCCTGCACAACCTGCAAACAGGCTGTTGCGCCGAGGCCGCGTGCTGGCTATAAGCCGCCCACCAGCGGATCGGAGTGTGGCTCAGCCTGGTAGAGCACCTCGTTCGGGACGAGGGGGTCGCAGGTTCAAATCCTGCCACTCCGACCAAAATTTCCCGAGATATTTCTGATATCGAGAAACATGGCCCCTCCGGGGCCATTTTCGTTTCCGGGCCAATGCTCGGATATTCCCGACCGCCACGGAGCTGGCTCTATCGGCGCGGCGCAACGTTACCGAACGCAACATGCCTGACAGGGCCGTATCTGGCACGCGCCATGCGAGATTCTCCCGCAAGGACGAGAGAACGGACCCATATGGCACAGATCGAACTCGGATCGACACAGAATCATCGCCCACGAGCCCTGTCCTCGCGGGCCGTGGTCGCGCTTCTGGTGGGAACCATCGTCGTGGGGCAGTCGGCCTGGCTCGGATTGCTCGGCTATGGCGCCTGGCATCTGGTGTTCGGATAGGCTGAAACGCTGCTCAATCGTGCCAATCGAGGGTCGGGGCACGATCGGCAAGCTCAAGGAAGATGCCGAGGCATCCAAGCATGATCGTCATCGCGGTCAGCATCGCGGCACCCCAGGCACACCCGGAGCAACGGCTCCGGCGAGCCCCATGGTTGGGCGCATTTGCTTAATGCCCGGCTAAGACCAGCCGTGAGGAAAGCCCTCTTCCTGCCCCTGCGCGGGGAAACGCCGACGGCCCGGGCCAATGTCACCCATCCGTCAAACGGCATGACTATTGCGTCGGCTCCGAAACGGAGACCGACATGCTGCGTGACTGCCCGACCGACGCGAAAGCCACCCTCGCCCTGATCGCGATTTCCGCGATCTGCATCCTGGGCTGGCTTGCCGATCTCGGCCTTTGAGCGCATTGCAGCAGCCGATTTGGCCCTGTCATCCGGCTCTGCCAGCCTCTAGACTGTGGCCGCGATGAATCGAATGGTTGGGCCATGAAGCGCGTCACTCTCCTTGCCGGCATCCTCGGATTGGCCGTTTTCCTCTCCGGCTGCGACAAATGCGGCAATTTCGGCCCCCTGTTCGGGCCCTATGATACCAAGACCTGCGGCGGCCAATCGACCAACTGAAGCCGCATCGCCAGCGATGAGCGACGAGATCGCATTCGACCGTAGCGCGACGACGGAGGCCGGCACGGTTGCCAGCCTGTCCCCGCTGGTCCGCCGGATCATCGCCGGCAATAGCGGGCCGATGACCTTCACCGGCACCTGCTCCTATATCGTCGGCCAGGGCACCGTCGCGATCATCGATCCCGGCCCCGACGATGCCGGCCATGTCGAGCGCCTGCTGGCAGCGGTTCGCGGCGAAACGGTCAGCCATATCGTCGTCACCCACACCCATCGCGACCACTCTCCGGCCGTGCCGGCGCTGAAGGCCGCGACCGGCGCCGCGGTGGTGGGCTGCGGGCCGCATCGCCCGTCGCGAGAGCTCGGACCGGGCGAGGGCCGCATCCTCGACGCGGCCGCCGATACCGACTTCGCGCCGGATTGGGAGATGCGCGACGGCGACGCGGTCTCCGGGCCTGGCTGGAGTCTGGCCGCCGTCGCGACGCCGGGCCACACGGCCAACCATCTCGCCTTCACGCTTGCCGAGGAAGCGACGCTGTTCTCCGGCGACCATGTCATGGCCTGGTCGACCTCGATCGTCGCTCCGCCCGACGGCTCGATGGCCGCCTATATGGCCTCGATCGAGAAGCTGCGCGGGCTGGAGCATGCCCGCTACTGGCCGGGCCATGGCGGCCCTGTCACCGAACCACAGCGTTTCCTGCGCGGACTCGTCCAGCACCGGCGCCAGCGCGAGGCCGCGATCCTGAACCGTCTCGGCTCGGGCGACGAGACGATCGCCGCGATGGTGCCGGTGATCTATCAGGGCCTCGCCCCGGCCCTGCACGGCGCGGCCGCCCTCTCGGTGCTGGCCCAGCTGGAAGACCTCGTCCTGCGCGGCACCGTCCTGTCCAGCGACGCCATTCCGGCTCTCGCCAGCCGCTACAAACTGGCCTGACACAACCCGTCAGCGGCTCTCGGTCAGGAGCTCGATCTCGTCGGCGAAGGCCGCGATCCGGGCTGCATTCGCGCCGAGATCGTGGCTGCCGAGACGCGAGGCCGAGCGGATATCGATGCGGCTGCCGTCGACGCGCGGCCGGACGCGGATGGTGATGTCCTCGGAAAAGCGCAGGAAGCGGCCGCGCGCGACGGCTTCGACCCGGCCGGCGCCGCTGCGTCCGCCCGGCCGGGCCGATTCCAGCACCTGCCAGCCGAGACCGAGCGCCGCCCGCCGGGCGAGATCGAAGGCCGTGTCCGCCGGCAATTCGAGCAGGATCGGCACGGCCTTGGAATAGGCCTGCCGCTGCAGGCGCCGGCGCTCCGCGGGAACATCGGGCGGAACCCGCCCGGCGCGCGCGGTCAGCGCGGCCTGCGACCGGCTGAAGGCGGGCGGATCGTCGATATCGGTCGAGACATCGGCCAGGGCCGGCCGGGTCACCAGCCGGACCGCGACATAGCCGGCCGGCGCGAGCAGGATCAGCGAGAGCAGCATCGCGCCGGCCGCCTTGCCGACGCCACGGTGGCCGGACTGCCAGATGCGGATGAAGGCGAGGATGGCGAGGCCGAGCGCGGCGAGGACCAGAACATAGGCGCCGGCCACCGGCGCGAGGCCTTCGATGCTCGGCTCCCGCAAGCGCACGAGCAGCAGCGACAGGAGCAACACCGCGCAGGAAAACCACGCCAGCCGCCGGCTCCAGATGGCCGCGCGCGAAACCGGTTCCTCGAAGACGAGACGGCGGTGCATGCCCTTTCGTGCCCGTGACGCAACCGGAAGGCAAGTCACGGAACAGGCTAAGCGTAATCTTAATCAAATCGGCAATAAAACGGCGGGACGAGGTCAGGCTGCCGCCTGCCTCCCGGCTTCCATCACCGCCTTATCGCCGCCTGTCACGCCCGAGTGCCGCCGTGAAATTCTTCCCCTCGTCGATCCAGAACTATCTCGTTGCCACCATGGCCTGCCTGTGCGTGCCCGGCATCGGCGCCCTTGGCTTCATGGCGTACCAGTCCATCTCGGACGTGCGCAGCAACATGCAGCTGGCCGAGCTGGTCGAGGCCGACAAGGCCTTGCTGCTCGCCGGCAACGCGATCCGCACCGCACGCGGACAGGCCCAGACCAGCATCCAGGTCGCCGACGATCCGGCCGCGACGCTGAAGCAGATCGAGGAGAGCAATCGCGGCCGCATCGCCGAGGCGGTTGCCCAGCTCGACGAGACCGGCCTGCCGGGCCGCAAGGAGCTGATCGCCGGCATCCTGCAGCAGCAGAAGCTGACCGATGCCAGGATGGCCGATCTCTATGCCGAGGCCTCGAAGCCGAAGGCGCAGCGCAGCCTCGCCGCGACCATGCCGTGGTATAACGGCATCGGCGCGATCGAGGCCGCCATCGTCAAGGCATCCGACGAGACCTCCAACGCCGCCCGCCTCGCCGACCCGATCCTTGCCGACCTGCAGGGCTTCAAGTCGGCCGGCTGGGACGTGCGCTCGAATTACGGCACGCAGTGCTCTGTGCTCCGTCCGGCCTTCGGCTCGGGCAAGGCGCTGGAAACCGCGCAGATCCGCAAGCTCGGCGAATTGCGCGGTGTCTCCAACACCTCCGGCGAGACGCTGAAGCAGCTGGCCGCCCGCCCCGGCGTCGGCAGCGAGCTCGCGCGCAAGGTCGGCGTCATGTCGGCCGAGGTCGAGGCCTCGAACCGCAAGATGGACGAATTGATCGGCAAGCTCGGCCAGGGATCCGGCCCCGTCATCGCGGCGGAAGAGTGGACGAAGCAGTGCAATGGCCCGTTCACGGCCATCGTCTCGGCCGTCACCCAATCGCTCGACGACATGGTCGTGCGTACCGACAAGAAGCTCACCGCCGCCTGGGTCAAGCTCGGCATCGTCGCCGCGCTGCTGGCCTCCCTGCTCATTATCTGCGTGATGAGCCTGCGCGGCGTGCAGCGCCGGATCGCGCGGCCGCTGGTCTCGCTGAAATCGGCGCTGGACGAGATGCAGCAGGGCAATTTCGCCAAGGCCATCCCGGCTGCCCCCTCGCCGGACGAGATCGGCGCGCTGAGCGGCGCGCTCGAAATCTACCGCGAGAACGCGCTCGCCCTCGAACAGAACCGGCGCGACCGCGAACTCGCCATGCTCGCCGATGCCGAGCAGGCCGCCCATGTCCAGAAGCTGCTGGGTGAGGTCGCCACGATCGTCGCCGATGCCCGCGAGGGTAATTTCTCCGGCAAGGCGCAGGTCGGCGGCATGGAAGGCCCGCTCAAGGAGCTCGTCGAGGGAATCAACGAGATCAATGCGGTCGTGGACGGGGCGACGACGGAGTTCGCGGAGGCTCTGTCGGCGATTGCTGGCGGCGACCTGACCAACCGGGTCGAGACGGCCTATCGCGGC